>CAJUMJ010000052.1 GCA_910587095.1 uncultured Lachnospiraceae bacterium | reverse complement strand
GTGATTTGTAGTATACCGAGTTCCCTACAAGAAGAATTATAAAGAAAAAATAGGCTCAGGGAAACCATTTTCATTACGTTTTGTGCCTGAGCGAAGCGAAAGGAATGGATATAAATATGGATTACGGGATAAGAGAAAATTTAGATAGTGTAGAGGAGCGCATAGAGAATGCCTGCCTGTCCTGCGGCAGAAAGCGGGCGGATGTAAAGCTGATTGCTGTGAGCAAAACGAAGCCGCTTACGGCTTTGCAGGAGGCGTACTCCTGTGGCTGCCGGGATTTTGGGGAAAACAAGGTGCAGGAGCTTGTGGATAAGTACGAGGCCCTGCCAAAGGATATCCGCTGGCATATGATCGGCCACTTGCAGCGCAATAAGGTAAAATATATTGTGGACAAGGTTTATCTGATTCATAGCGTCGATTCCCTGCGACTGGCGGAGGAAATCGAGAAGGAGGCAGCCAAAAAAGGAGTTACAGTCAATATCCTGGCGGAGGTAAATGTGGCCGGGGAGGAGAGCAAATTCGGGACAACAGTCTCGGAAGTAACATCTCTTGTGGAAAAAATTGCCGGGATGCCTCATATCCGGTTGAAGGGATTGATGACGGTCGCTCCCTACGTAGAGGATTCGGAACAAAACAGACGCTTTTTTGCAAAATTAAACCAAATTTATGTTGACATAATACATAAAAACATTGATAATGTTTCTATGGAGGAGCTTTCTATGGGTATGACCGGAGACTACGAAGTCGCGATAACAGAGGGATCGACTTATGTCAGAATTGGAACGGGTATATTTGGAGAGAGAGAATACAAGACGATTTAGTATACATAAGTTAAAAATAAAAAACTTAAATCGGAAACTGATGGAGGATTTTGCAGATGGGTGTTATGGACAAGTTTATTAGCGCCATGAAACTGAGTGAGGATGAAGACGAAGGATACTATGATGACGATTTCTATGATGAACCGGAGCCTATAAGAAAGCCGGTAGCCGCAAAAGATATGGATACCCAGGACGAGGACAAGACAAGAAAACTCGCTCCGAAAGTGACGCCGTTAAGGCAGGCGAAGAAAATGGGATCGGGTATGGAGGTATGTGTGATTAAGCCGACCTCGGTGGAGGATGCCAGAGAGATCACGGAGACTCTCCTGGCAAACAGGACGGTGGTCTTAAACCTGGAGGGGCTGGATGTTGACATTGCCCAGCGGATTATTGATTTTACCTCGGGATCCTGCTTCGCGATTTCCGGCAATCTACAGAAGATATCTCATTATATTTTCATTATCACACCGGCCAGCGTAGATATTTCAGGCGATTTTCAGGACATCCTGTCAGGATCCTTTGACGTGCCGATCGACAATGGGTTTTAACAACGAAATCGAGTGCCCTGTGCACTCGATTCTTTTCGCGTATAGGCATTTTAAATCTGCTTATGCAAAAGATGTATGAGGAGGAAATATACTATGGCTAATCGGATGACAATAAACTACGATAAGAAGCCGTGCTATGACATTGTGTTCGCAAGAGACTTTTCTTTGCTTGCAGATGAGCTGTCCGCCTTTCAGATCAGTGATAGACGGGTAGCCGTGATCTGTGACAGCAATACAGAGAAACTTTTCGGTGAGGCCGTGACAAAGGAACTGTCCGGGGTATGCAAAAAAGTGATTTTGCACGTCTTTCCCGCCGGTGAGGCCAATAAGACACTCGATACGGTGAAAGAGATTTATAAGCGCCTGATCGAGGAAAAATTTGACAGAAAAGACCTTCTTGTCGCTCTCGGCGGAGGTGTTGTGGGGGATATTACCGGCTATGCGGCCGCCACTTATCTGCGCGGGATTGATTTTATACAGATCCCTACCACTTTGATCGCCCAGTCCGACAGCAGTATCGGAGGCAAGACAGGGGTAGATTTCGACGGCTACAAAAATATGGTTGGCGCTTTTTATATGCCGAAGCTTGTCTATATGAACATCGGGACGTTGAAGGAGCTTGACGACAGGCAATTTTACGCTGGCTTTGCGGAGGTGATGAAACACGGTCTGATCAGGGACGCCTCCTTTTATGAGTGGCTGCTGGACAACATGTATGAAATTCACGAGCGGGACATGGATGTCTGCGAGGAGATGGTAATGAGAAGCTGTAGCGTCAAAAAGCTCGTGGTGGAGAAAGATCCCACGGAGAAAGGGGATCGGGCGCTTTTGAATTTCGGACATACTCTCGGCCATGCCATCGAGAAAGCGAAAAATTTCGAGATGCTGCACGGGGAATGCATTGCCCTTGGCATGGTGGCGGCGGCTTATATTTCCTGGAAGCACGAGTGCCTTTCCATGGACGAATATTATGAGGTGCGGGACATGTTTGTCCCCTTTAACCTGCCGATCAGTATCGAAGATATCAGTCCGGAAAAGATCCTCGCCCTGACAAAGTCCGATAAAAAGATGGATGCCGGACAGATTAAATTTGTTCTGTTAAAAAAAGTCGGCAAGGCTTTTGTTGACAGAACCGTCACCGACGAAGAAATTTTGGAAGCTGTCAGAGAAATCTATTTCAGTGATGAGGATATGCGGGAATGAGCATAAAAAAGAAAATTTTTCTGTTCCTGGATTTTCTGGTAATCGTCGGACTGATTGCCTTTGACCAATATACTAAGAGGTGGGCGGTTGTCTATCTGAAAGATAAGCCCGCCTATAACCTGATAAACGGAATTTTAGAGTTAAATTATCTGGAAAATCAGGGGGCGGCTTTCGGCATGCTGCCAAACCAGAAGTTTTTTTTCATTTTTGTAGGCGTCGTCATTTTGTGTGCGGCCGGCTATGTGCTTGTAAAGCTGCCGGATCATAAAAAGTATACGATTCTACATTTTCTGTTCAGTCTGATGGTGGCAGGTTCTATCGGCAATATGATTGACCGTGTACGCTACGACTATGTCGTGGATTTCATTTATTTTGTGCGGATCAATTTTCCGATCTTCAATGTGGCGGATATCTACGCCACATTCTCTGCGCTTGCATTGATTATTATGCTTTTGTTTGTCTACAAGGAAACGGATTTGTATTTTATCAGCTTTAAACAGAAAAAATATCGAAAATATCAATAGAGGAAGAGGTCTCTGTCGAAGGATAACGGATAAAATGGAAATATTCAGCTTTCAGATCGGCGTGGGAGAGGAGGAGCGGCTTGACAAATGGTTGAGCACAGCGCTCCCGGAGCTCTCACGCTCTTATATTCAGAAATGCATAGGGGAAGGGCTTGCCCTCGTAAACGGAAAACCATGTAAGGCGAATTATCGGCTGCGGGTTGACGACGAAGTGGCTTTTCGGATTCCGGAGGCCGTGGAGCCTGTAATAGAGGCAGAGGACATCCCCCTGTCCGTTCTATATGAGGACGCGGATATTCTTGTGGTGGATAAGCCGAAAGGGATGGTGGTGCATCCGGCACCGGGACATTTACACGGTACGCTTGTCAATGCTGTGCTTTATCACTGTAAGGGACAATTGTCCGGTATAAACGGGGTGCTCAGGCCGGGTATTGTCCATCGGATTGACCGGGACACAACCGGCTCTCTCATTGTCTGCAAAAACGATCTTGCCCACAGATCCATCGCGGCACAGCTTAAGGAGCATTCTCTAAGCAGAAGCTACCGGGCTATCGTGCACGGCGTGTTAAAGGAGGATGAGGGTACGATCGACGCCCCAATCGGCAGAGACGAGAGGGAGAGAAAGCGTATGGCTGTCAACGAGAAAAACGGGAAAGAAGCCGTCACACATTATAAGGTACTTTCACGTTTCGGGGCATATACTTATATAGAATGCCGGCTGGAAACAGGACGTACCCATCAGATCCGGGTACATATGACTTCCATCGGTCATCCCCTTTTGGGAGACGAGGTGTACGGCAGCCGCAAAACCGCTTTCCGCCTTCAGGGGCAGACACTTCATGCATATGAGCTTGGATTTATACATCCGGGCACACAGCAGTTTGTCGAGGTAAAAGCGCCAATTCCCGCCTATTTTATACATTTGCTGGATATTTTATAATGCATAATTATAAAATATCCATGAAAAAACTGTTAAAATATCTTGAAATTATACGTATATGGTGTTATCATTGGGAATATGGTTTTTTGTTAAATTATGAGGGATTATGAGACAAACGAGAAAGAATATCATAGAACTTTTGTTAAAGAGCTATGAAGCCTACTACAATATAACGGATTATGGAACAAAGCAAATACCTCTCCGGGCGCTGTGCGAGTATTATGAGCACGCGGAGAAATATATGGTTTCCAGAAAGGTATCTCTCTGGTCTGCGGACAGCGAGGAGTTTATCTTTCTCTTTGATATACCACATCTTTCCCCGGAAGCATTTGAGCAATGTAAAACTATGGCCTACGAGGAGGGGATGAAGCTTCTTCATATCGGCCCGGGTCATATGTATTCCTATATTACGCCCATCGTTGTCTGTGACACCTGTGATGAGGAAGCCGTAAAGGCTCTGAAGAAGTGTCACATTTACAAAAGTTTTCGGTTTTCGCTTCACGGCTGGATGGACTTTCACGCGGCGGCGGTCATTGGGGATAGTGACCGGATTGAAAGCAACCGTGCCGGACGTCCGACTGCGAAAATTTTGAAAAAAGTTTTATATTCAAAAAAAAGAAAGGGAGAGTTTGTATGAATTCATTGTTATTGTTAATCATCTGCATTGCCATTCTTGTGGCCGGTTACATATTTTACGGCGGATGGCTTTGTAAGCAGTGGGGTGTGGGCGACAGCAGGAAGCCGACCCCTGCGCATGAGATGGAAGACGGTGTGGACTATGTTCCCGCCAAGGCGCCCGTTCTGATGGGCCATCACTTCTCATCTATTGCGGGAGCAGGTCCGATCACCGGCCCCATCGGCGCGGCTATGTTTGGCTGGGTTCCTGTTGTGCTCTGGATTCTTGTCGGCGGTATCTTCTTCGGCGGCGTCCATGATTTTGGTGCGCTTTTCGCATCCATCCGTCATAAAGGACAGTCCATCGGCGAGATCATTTCCTCCAACATGAGCAAGAGAGCAAAGATGCTCTTTACCATCTTTGCTTATCTGACCCTGATCCTGGTGGTTGCGGCATTCGCATCCATCGTGGCGACGACATTCGGCGCAGTGCTCGACGAAGCGGGCGCGATTGATAAGGCAGCCTCCGCGACAAACGCGTCTGTCGCTATGGTATCCCTGCTGTTTATCGTAATTGCCATTGTTTTTGGTTTCATGGTGTACCGCCGCAATGCATCCATGGCTGTTTCCACGATTCTTGGTGTGGTTGCCATCGCGCTCTGTATGGTGATCGGCATGAAGTTCCATCCGATTTATCTGACAACGAATACGTGGATGATCATTGTAGGTATCTATATCGCCATCGCATCCGTGACGCCGGTATGGATTCTGCTGCAGCCCCGTGACTATTTAAGTTCCTTCCTGCTTTACGCGATGTTAGCGGTAGCACTGGTAGGTGTGGTCATTTCCCATGCGGGTATGGGCGGTGCGGACGGCCTTGCCGCTTTCAACGGCTTTGCGGTTGATAACGGCAACGGTATGCAGTATTTGTTCCCCGTACTCTTTACCACAGTTGCGTGCGGCGCGATTTCCGGTTTCCACTCGCTGGTATCTTCAGGAACCACTTCCAAGCAGCTTGACAAAGAGACGGACGCAAAGCCCATCGCTTACGGCGGTATGCTCTTAGAGTGTGTGCTGGCAGTGATCACGGTATGTGCAATCAACTTCGCGTACAAGAACGGCATTACCGCAGGCGCAACGGCAATCTTCGCGGGCGGTATTTCACAGATGTACGGCGGTATCGCATCGGAAAGCGTGGTTCGTGTTTTAAATACTTTGCTGGTGCTTACATATTCCGCATTTTGTCTGACCTCCCTGGATACGGCAACCCGTCTGGCGCGTTTCATGTTCCAGGAGTTCTTCCTTGAGCCCGGTCAGACCGTGGACGATATCAAGGACGGCTGGAAAAAGACATTGGTGAATCCTTATGTGGCAACCATCATCACCGTAATTCTCGGCGTTGTGCTCGGTATGACGGGCTACTCCAAGATTTGGGGTCTGTTCGGAGCTGCTAACCAGCTCCTTGCGGGTATCGGTCTGCTGGCAGTCGCTACCTGGCTCGGCAACGTGGGCAAGAACAACAAGATGTTCCTGCTCCCGATGGGCTTTATGATCATTGTAACCATCTGCTCCCTGTGTGTAACCGTTAAGAACCAGATCGGTATCATCTCCGCAGGAGGCGCGGACTGGGGCCCTTATGCGCAGGCGATTCTGGCGGTTATACTGATCATCCTTGCAGTGGTACTGGTAATCGAAGGCGTTCAGACCTTATCCAGGCAAAAGAAGAGAGCGTAATAAAAATATCACCTGATATTAAAAACGGATTTGTGGGAGGGCAGAAATTTCTGTCCTCCTTTTTTCTAGCTTTCTGCTTATCAAAAATCTGCCCGCTTGTTCAAAATCACTTGTTTTTCATTGCCTTTACTTGACTTTATTGTGCAATTTATATATAATGAGAGTATCATAAAACATCCTATGTTTCGACACAGGTCAGGAAACGTCAGACAGCAGGGATGTAGGTTAGAAAGGGGATGTATTATATGAATACCATTATTACGATAGGACGTCAATTCGGTTCCGGTGGCCGTGAGATCGGAAAGAAGGTTGCGGAGCATTTCGGAATCAAATTCTATGATAAGGATCTGTTGACGAGGGCAGCGAAGGAGAGCGGTTTTTGCGAGGAGATGATTCAGAGCCACGACGAGCGTCCTACCAATTCCTTTCTCTACAATCTGGTGATGGACACGTATTCTTTCGGGTACAATTCGTCCTCCTTTGTGGATATGCCAATCAGCCACAAGGTGTTTTTGGCGCAGTTTGATACGATCAAGAAGATTGCCAGCGAGGGGCCTTGTGTGATTGTCGGACGTTGTGCGGACTATGCGCTGCATGATTATCAGAACTGTCTGCATATTTTCATACACGGTGAGGAAAAGTGCAAGGCAAAGCGCATTATGGAGCGTTACGAGGACATCAACACCGAGCAGAAAGCGCTCGATATGATGAACAAAAAAGATAAGCAGAGGCAGAGCTATTATAATTACTATTCCTCGAAAAAATGGGGACGCGTGGACAGCTATGACCTCTCGATCAATAGCAGTATTTTGGGAATTGAGGGAACGGCGAAGCTGATTGAGCAGTTTGTCGACGACTTTGAGAATCGTTAACAAATCGATCTTTGCCCGATTGCGGGCAAAGCTTGATTGCCGGATCCGCTTCGCGAACACGGCAAGAAACCTTCGGTATTGAAGAAGGAGCGGATGATGCACATCCGCTCCTTTTCAGCGCTCGCGATAGTCCTCTGAGCTGTTATATTTTGTCACGTAAGAGCGGTATCCGCTTTCTTTGTCACGCAAATCCCTGCGTGTTCTGATACGGTCATAGGAGCTGTGGAAGTCCCTGACGGAATCAATGTCCGCGGTTTTCGACCTTCTGCGCTTCGTGATATGACGCATATAGACGAAGATAAGCAGCGCTATGACAGCGGTAAAGAGAATCACATGAATCATATAAGATTCCTCCTAAAGCTTCTTTGAAGCGTCTGTTTTCGTATCAGACTTTTGCCTTGGCGTTTTATTTGTCGTCTTTTTTTTGACAGGAGGGATATACTCCGTAAAAGTCATGGACTCCTCGATCTGTCCGACGGTCATATAGGGGCTAAGATCAGTGGGAAGGCTTCTTTTGTGTAAAGATCTGTTGACCATAGACTTCACGCCCGCATAGAACACCGCAAAGATCGGTACGCCCACAACCATGCCTAGAACGCCAAACAATCCCCCGAATATAGTGATCGAGAAGATGACCCAAAATCCCGATAAACCGGTGGAATCTCCGAGAATCTTAGGGCCGAGGATATTGCCGTCAAATTGCTGGATGACGATAATCAGAATGCCAAAGTATAGCGCCTGCTTCGGGTCTACCATCAGTACAAGGAGGGCGCTGGGAATACCGCCAATCCATGGGCCAAAGAAAGGAATGATGTTTGTCAGGCCGATAATTACGCTGACCAGTATGGAATAAGGCGTGCCGATCACGCTCGTGCATACAAAACAGATAATGCCGATAATGATGGAGTCCACGATTTTTCCGCCGAGAAAGCCGATGAAAGTACCGTGGATGAAGCGGAAGTTCGAGATCAATTCGTTGCCGGCTTTTCGGTCGAAAACGGCATAGACGATTTTTTTTGCCTGCCCGGCAAATTTTTCCTTGCTTCCGAGCAGGTAGATAGAGATAATGAAGCCTATAATCAGATTCCAGAGCGCTTTAAAGACACCGATCACACTCAGGGATACGGTTTTTAAAACCTCGTTGATATGGGGCAGAAGGTTGGTGTTGACATATTCCAGCACCTTCGCCGAATACTGGTTGATCAGTGTGTCCACCGTGGCCTCCAGATCGGGATTATCCTTGAGCAGAAGAAGCGCCCAATTGGAGAGATTGTTTACGTAAATAGGAAACTGGAAAATAATACTCTGTACACTGCGAACTACCTCCGGGATGATCAGAGCAAAGAGCTCATAGAGAACAAGAAGAATCACCCCGAGCGTAGCTAAAATAGAGCCCGCGCGGATGCGCCGTTTTACCTTCGGTGTCATGGAGAACCCGGCTTTTAAGCAGAGCGGTTTGGCGATGACTTCCTCTATCTTGTTCAGAATAGGCGTAAACAGATAGGCCAAGACGAAACCGTCTATGATCGGCATGGCAATGGTGATAAACTTATCAAGTCCGCCCATAAAATTGGAACGGTGGAAGAGGATATAGTAAAAAAGAATGGCGCCTGTCAGCGCAAGAAACGCTGTAATTCCCCAGTATAAATATTTTTTGTCAAACTTAAATTTCATTTCCCAAACCTCGCAGTCAACCCTCACAAAACGGATAAAATGGTAAAAAAGTATAGCTTACTGAATTCATTATACCAATTTGACTGATCGGAAACAATACCAAAGATCACGAAAAAAGTTGATGCCAAGAGAACGGATATTCTGTATAATAGAGTGAAAAGAACTTCTAAAACTCGACAGCATAGGCTGTCTCGCTAAGAAGTTCTATGTTTCACTCAGGAGAATGCCCTAAATACAGGCATTCTCCCGGATGGGTCTGCTCATCTGCAGATTTTGGGATTCCGCTGAAGCGGAAATCATGAATGTTAGCATAATAAGAACTTCTAAAACTCGACAGCGTAAGCTGTCGAGTTAGGAAGCTCTAAGTCTCACACGGGAGAGAAAGCATGAAATTACAGCAGGTACTTAGCCTTACAAGAAAGGCTGTGGACGACTATCATATGATTGAGACGGGCGATAAGATCGCGGTGGGTATTTCCGGTGGCAAGGACAGTCTGACGCTGCTTTACGCGCTACAGGGGCTTAGGAGGTTTTATCCGGCTTCGTTTGAACTTTGCGCGGTGACGGTTGACCTTGGCTTTGGGAATCTGGATCTTTCAAAGATCAGTGAACTTTGCGAAAAGCTCGATGTTGAATACCGTATCGTCCGTACGGACATCGGCAAAATTATTTTTGAGGACAGAAAAGAGACAAATCCTTGTTCGCTGTGTGCGAAAATGAGAAAAGGCGTGCTTAACGATGCGATGAAGGCATCCGGCTGTAACAAAGTAGCCTATGCGCACCATAAGGACGATGTGGTGGAGACGATGATGATGTCTTTGATCTATGAGGGAAGATTTCATACTTTCCGCCCGGTGACTTTCCTGGACCGGACAGGGATTACGGTAATTCGTCCGCTGATTTACATGAATGAGGCAGATGTCATCGGGTTTGTGCGAAAACACGACGTTCCGGTCGTAAAAAGTCCATGCCCCGCGGATGGCCACACAAAGAGAGAAACCGTCAAAAAACTGGTACAGGAAATCAATCTGGAGGCGCCGGGAGTAAAAGAACGCATGTTTACGGCGATTCTAAACGGAAACCTGGATGGCTGGAATAGAATCTGACCGTTTGCTTGTTCCCCTGGCCAAACAGTTTCGAACTAAATGGAGGATAAAATGGCAAATAGAAATCATACCTATCATGAAAAGAAACAGACGGAATACACCTTGCTGCTCCGAAAGGTTCTGGACGAGCTGCCTCCTTACACGAAAGACTATTTTCGCGCATTTGAACAGAAATCCAGCGCCAAGACTAGAATTTCATACGCCTATGATTTACAGGTTTTTTTCCATTTTCTGCAAGAAACCAACCCTGCCTTGTCAAAAAAGGAGATCCGGGAGATTACTCTGGAGGATCTGAACTGTCTAAACAACGTAGATATCGAGGAGTATCAGGAATATCTGAAATATTACGAGTCCGATACCGGTGAACAGAAAAACGGCGCAAGCAGCATTGCGAGAAAGATGTCGTCCCTCAGAAGTTTTCTCGATTACTTTTATAAGAAGGAACTGCTCGTTAAGAATGTCGGGATGCAGGTGGACATGCCAAAGATACACGACAAGGCGATCATCCATCTTGAGCCCGATGAAGTGGCTATTTTCCTGGACGGCATGGACAATTACGAGAAACAGCTCACGGGTAAAAAGAAAGATTTTTTTCTGAAAACCAAAGTGAGGGATATCGCTATTGTCACCTTGTTTTTGGGAACGGGCATCCGTGTGTCGGAATGCGTCGGACTTGATATAAACGATGTGAATTTCCGGGAAGACAGCATTCGCATTGTCCGCAAAGGCGGCAATGAAGCGATGGTTTACTTCGGCGAGGAGGTAGAAAAAGCGCTGCTTGACTACATAGAAGGCCCGCGGGAGCAGATGGCCAGCCAGGCGCTTGCGGGCGAGGAAAATGCGCTGTTTTTCTCTCTGCAAAAAAAACGCATCAGCGTACATGCCGTGGAAAATCTGGTGGAAAAATACGCCAGGGAGTTTATTCCGCAGAAAAAGATCACGCCTCATAAGCTGCGTTCCACCTTCGGCACAAGCCTTTACCAGGAAACCGGCGACATTTATCTTGTGGCGGACGTCCTTGGACACTCGGATGTCGGAACCACGCGAAAACATTATGCTGCCATGAAAGACCAAAACCGTCGGAGGGCCGCCCGGACCATCAAACTGCGGGAAAACTGAATTACCGTGGAAATCCCGTAGCCGTAGGATATATCTATATAAACAATTTTGGTTACAAATCGAACCAACTATGAAATAAACAAGCATTTGTTTCATAGTTGGTTCGATGCTCTTTCAGCAAAAAAAGTTATTCTGTTTCCTTCAAACCTACATATATATGGATTGTGGCATCTTCCATATTGTCGTCCTGATATTCTTCAAAGTCAGACAAAAAAGTTCTGGGAAGATTCATTTTCCAAATTTCCATCCAAGCGTCCGCAACAGCCTGAACCATATCGCCATGGACGATAAATTTCGCGTAACGGCCGGCCGGAATCCGGTGGACTGTATATTTCTCATTTTCCTGAGGCTGTTTTCTTGTCTCGCAGGCGACTATCGCTGTGTAGTCCGCTTTTTCATCCCCGGCGTAATCAGTATAAACGCCTAAAGCCTTCTCGTTTGCCTTTTCGGGTATGGATGCGTAAATGCCCTCGGTGTAAAACCGATTCCACAATCCTCCGATAACGGCGCCCATGTCCGGGGAGTTGTTGTTTGTCCTCGCCGATATGCCAACGGCAATTTTTTCCTCCAATGTCACAATTTCATATTCCATGTTGATATCCATCCTTTCTTTTGAGATGGTTATATCATATCAAACAAAACACGACATCTATGTGTCTTGTTTTTGTCTTGTTTTGTTTACTTTTCCTCCGCGCAGGACACATTTTTTTTCAAATACTTTTCCCGGATGTTTTCCGCAAAGCAAAGTACATCCTGCCTGAATTCCGCCGGCTCCAACAGCTCCGCGCCTCCTCCAAAAGAGACAATCCATCCGACAATACTCGTTTTATCGACAAATGCGGCGGAAAACAGCAATGATCCGTCCGGTTCACATTTAAAACTTTCCGGACCGTACTCTTCCACCAGGCGCCATTTATATTCCGGCTGAATCCTGGCTTTCACGTGGTATATGGAAGGAAATACTCTCTCCGGCGTCAGATCGGGAAGCGCGGCCGGCCGCTTTTCAAAGGATTCCGTTATTTGCAGATCTGTCATGCGCATCAGCTTAAAGAGGCGAAAATCCTGTCTGCTTTCACACCACCCCCACAGATACCACCCGGCCCATTGAAAAATGAGGTTATATGGCTCCGCGATTCGTTTGGATTCCCCTTTTGGAGCGGAATAAGTGAAGGAAACCTTGTGTGCGGAAAGAATGGCGCTGTGCAGCAGTTCAAATTTGGGGGAAAGGGATGATTTATACCAGGATGAAAGATCAATCAGAATATGGTTATCTCCCGCAAGCAGGCTCGAAGCGCCTGCTGACAGCTTTTCCATAAGCTGGGCATAGCGGTTTGTCCCGCTCACACTGTCAAGGCTCCGAAGCCCAGACAGTATAGCCTGCATATCGGAAGTGGAGAGAAGGGTCCGGTTTATCTTGTATCCCTCCATGATAGAGATGCCGCCGCTTCGCCCCTGTTCCGTGACAAGCGGAATCCCGGCCATAGAGAGCGCATCGATGTCCCTGTTGATGGTGCGCCTGGAAACCTCGAATTTCTCCGCGAGATATGGAGCGGTAACTTTTTCCTGCTGTAGCAGAATAGATAAAATGCCGATCATCCGGTCGATTTTCATGGGAATTCTCCTGTGACGTTTTTTAATAATTCTTTCATATAATTACATAAAAATTATAACCCATAGAGTTGGGAATTTCCAATGAATTATTATCGCCCGATTTCCCACACAGCGTATTTTGTATCTATTTATCCGGCACCTCAAAATACGGCACGATCAGATGCGTGTCCGCGTAGATGGCGTCGCTTGTCAGACGATTGATCTGCATGACTTCGCGGATATACGCCTGGACGGATTCGTAGTGTGATTCGTCCATGTAGGTGTTTGCGATGGACCAGAGAGTATCGCTGTTCGATACGGAGATACTTTTGTAATATTTATAGGAGCTGGCTTTCGAATCATTTTTCGCACTGGAACGAAATGAGCTGACCGCGACGGAGCATACGACAATCAGAAAGAGCGTCGCCATTAACATAAGGAAATGTGTTCTCATCTCACGCTTTCTGCGAATGCGGTTATTGCGGATTCTCCTCTCGCTTTTGATATCCTGTGGGGTTTTATTATGCGATGTCATATTTTGCACCAATCCTCAAGAAAAAATGTATGTTTTTTATTTGAGGCGCAAACATATAGGATGAAAGCTGTGTGTTTGCATTTTATCCTTTCCTCTTTTTTTCTTTCATCCTTTCCTCCATATTGAAGCGCTCTTTTTTGGAAACGAGAGCGAAACTTCTAATTTCGCTCTGCTATCAAGGAATTTACAACGCTCAGGCGCTAACTCCGGCCCGAAGCTGTTCGGAAGCTTGTATATTGTATATCTGTATAAACTTGTGTGCAGAACAAATGTTGCAAACAAACGTTCTTTATGAGGAAATTATACAGAACATACTTTCGCTCGTCAATACTTTTTGGAAAAATATTCGAACAAATTTTCTGAATATACGTTTGCTTTTTCGGAATTGCTGTGGTATGATTAACTCAGATCAGTTTTCAGAAAATTCGATATCGGTTAAGACCGGGAAAGGATAAGGATATTTTGTATGGCACAGGGAAAAATCACTGCAAAGCAGCAGCAGATTCTTGATTATATTAAAGATGAAATTTTGAAAAGAGGATATCCGCCGGCTGTCCGGGAGATTTGTGAGGCGGTTAATTTGAAATCCACCTCATCGGTTCACTCTCACCTGGAGACACTGGAGAAAAACGGCTATATCAAACGGGATCCAACAAAGCCACGTGCCATTGAAATTTGTGATGACAATTTCCAGATGGTGCGCACGGAAATGGTTTCCTTGCCGATCATCGGGCAGGTAGCGGCCGGACAGCCGATTTTAGCGGAGCAGAATGTCGCTGGCTACTTTCCGGTTCCGGCAGACATGGTGCCAAGCGGCGAGTCTTTCGTGCTAAAGGTAAAGGGAGATTCCATGATTAATGTTGGCATTTACAGCGGAGATCAGATTTTTGTAAACTGCTGTCAGACGGCGTCTAACGGGGACACTGTGGTGGCTTTGATTGACGATTCCGCTACTGTTAAGACTTTTTATAAAGAAAACGGACATATCCGTTTACAGCCTGAAAACGATTCCATGGAGCCCATTATTGTGGATGACTGTCAGATTCTCGGGAAAGTGTTTGGCGTATTCAGGCTTTATAAACATTAATATGGCACACTCTCTTTTCTGTGCAGAGATTGAGAGGAATAGTAAAACAGAATCTTGTATACTGACATTGTCGAAAGGAATTATGGATCAGCATGGAATGGATAGAAAGATTAAATGAGGCAATTAACTATATGGAGGATCATTTGACGGACGATATAGATTATGAGCAGCTTGGTCGAATCGCCTGCTGTTCCTCCTACCACTTCCAGAGAATGTTTGCATACATGGCCGGTGTCCCGCTTTCCGAATATATCCGCAGGAGAAAAATGTCGCTCGCCGCTGTGGATTTGCAGGCAGGAAACATGAAGATCATAGATGTGGCAGCCAAGTATGGCTATCACTCTCCCACCTCGTTTAACAGGGCTTTCCAGTCTGTTCACGGGATTGCTCCCTCGACTGTAAAAAATGAGGGTGTGTCCGTAAAGTCCTTTCCGCCAATTACATTCAAAATAACAGTCAAAGGAGCGGAGGAAATGAACTACAGGATTGAAACGAAGGATGCTTTTCGCATTGTCGGTGTGTCGGTGCCTTTAAACAAGAATATTGAGGAAAATTTTGCGGTCATTCCGTCTAAATGGGGCGAAGTATCCGAGGACGGGACACTGCAGAAACTGGTTGGCATGATGGATTCACAGCCCATGGGCGTGCTTGGAATCAGCACTTGCAATGAAACTGATCCGTGGAAGTATTACATTGCGGTAGCTACTTCACAGGAGAAGAAAAACTTTGAAGAGTATACGGTGCCGGCCGCTACCTGGGCTATTTTTCCCGGTGAGGGGACAAACGAGTCTATTCAGATTTTGGAGCAGCGAATTGTAACGGAATGGCTGCCGACATCGGGATATGAATATGGGAACGCGCCCGACATTGAAGTTTACATAAGTCCAGATCCGAATAACGCAAAATATGAGGTGTGGATCCCTGTTGTCAAAAAGCAGGAACAGAAATAAAATTGATATTTTTTTGAGAAGTTATTTCCAGCATAGTCGTTTCCGATTCAGACATACTACATAGTAATCGTAACTGCATGACTTTTGGCAATACGATTAAAAAATCAGTCTCTCATTTTATTTATTCAGGGGTTGATGTCTTATGAAGGGGGAAGGAATATGCGGAACAAAGCTTTAGACAGCCTTGCCCTGACGATCGCCATTATTGGCGCTATCAACTGGGGATTAATCGGACTTTTCAGTTTTGACCTTGTGGCATTTATATTTGGTAATATGTCATGGTTTTCGAGAATCATTTACGCCCTGGTTGGTATCGCCGGACTGTATATCATCACGTTCTATATGTATACAATAAACGGCACGGCAGAGTCAAACAAGGCATAAGTACAGACAGAGTAAAATAAGAAAGAGAGAAACAAAACCGGCGGTATTGATTTGATTACCCCGGTTTTGTTTTTTTCAGGACCGCATAAGGAAATTTGCTTTATCTAAGCAGCGTTTCCTTGTCGATCAAAACACCATCGCGCCAGATTCGTTCCAGATCATAGAACAGACGGTTTTCCCTGTCAAAGATATGGATGATTATATCCTGAAAGTCCATCAAAACCCAATTAGCACTTTGATAGCCTTCCGTCTGTCTTGCAGTGACGCCTGCCTTTCCCAATATCTCCGATACGTTGTCGGCCATAGCCTGGATTTGACTTTTGTTGCTGCCACCGGCGATGATAAAATAGTCCGCAATGGTAGATATCGCGCTGATGTCAATGATGCGGATATCTTCCGCCTTCTTATCTTCCAGCGCATTCACGGCTAAAAGCGCGGTTTCCTTTGTGTTCATGTGTCAATCACCTGCCTTTCCCATAGTCGTTGGGGCTCTTTCCATATGGCCCGCAAACCGATTCCCGTCAATGTTTATAGTAATGATAGGTTTTAACTGTCATCTCATCCGTCTGCCCTTCAGTCGTGCGAAGATAGGCGAGCGTACTCGCCAATATCTTTTCCATCGTGCAGTCCAGATCCTGATAGGCAAGCCTGCGTATCAGATCAAGATCCGCAATCTGTTTTCGTCCGGGCTCGATATAATCCGCGATATAAATGATCTTTTCCAGCCTGCTCATGTTCGGCCGTCCCGTTGTGTGATAGCGGATTGCGTTCAGAATATCCTCGTCCTTCACACCATACTTGTGTTCGGCTAAATATGCCCCTGCCTTGGCATGCAGAAGTGCCGTGGGGTTGCTCCTCTCCACTGCCGTCACGTTGAGATGCGCTTTTTCGCAGATAGCAACCAATTCGGAACCGTGCATGGCTTTTGCACAGTCATGCAAAAGACCGGAAGTCATTGTACTTTCCAGATCGTTGATTCCGTGAGCCATCGCCAGGCAGGATGCTGTGTAGGCCACCCCGAGAGTGTGGATATATCGCCCGGCGGATAGTTCCTTTTCCATTGCCCGGCGGATTTTTTCGATTTCCGGTGAGTATTTCTTTTGGCTCATGGTTCTTTCCTTTCTTTTTTGTAGAGGTTATTTTCACGGATATATTTTTCCACGGCCTCCGGCAAAAGCCCCCGCAAAGACGCTCCCTTTCGCACCATCTCTCTGATCTGCGTGGAGGATATGTCCATTCCCGCAAATTCCAGAATTTCCACGGACGCGCGGTACTTTTCCCGCAGATACCGCACCTGACCTTGTAACCGCTCCTGCGGCCTTTCCCTGCTTTCGGCCTGTCCGCAGGCTCCGTTTTCGGAAATCTCCTGTTGTCCGGAAGATGGCTCGTCCGAACGCAGAGCTACCAGAATCGTACAGTTTCGGAAAATCAGCGCCGGGTTTTTCCATTCCTCGATGGCATACAGGCTGTCCGCTCCCATGATGAAATGGTATCCAGCCTCGGGGTCGGCAGTCCTCAGTTTTTGCAAGGTATCACATGTATAGGTGTTTTTCCCCGACAAAACGTCCTCAGCCTCTATCTCGGACAGCTCGAAGCCCGGCATATCTCTGATGGCGAGAGTCGTCATATCAAAGCGTGCCTGCACGGGCAAAACTGCCGTTTGATCCTTCATATAGGGGATGCCGCTTGGCATGAACAGAACTTTTTCCAGAGCAAACTGCTCTCTCGCTTTCTCCGCAATTGCCAGATGTCCGTTGTGGATGGGATTGAAGGTGCCTCCCATAATGCCGATTCGACTCATACAGTCCCCCCCCCTTACGGTTTTGGCAGTACGATTTTCGGATTTTTTTTATCCGGCTTATAGAGGATGATCTTCTTGCCAATCACCTGCACAACCGTGGAGTGGGTTCTATCCGCCACCGCTTCGGCGATCATGCCCGGATCGTCCGCGCAGTTTTTTAAGACGGTGATCTTTAAAAGCTCACGGGTGTTGAAGGCGTCGGCAATGGACGCCGTAAATTCCGGTGTCAGGCTGGCTTTTCCCACCTGAAAAATAGGGTCAATGCCGTTGGCCAGACTCTTTAAATGTGCTCTCTGCTTGCTAGTCAATTCCATATATCAAAATCTCCTTTTAAAACCCAATCACTTATAATAATCAAAAGAAAGCCCGTACATCCGGACGGTGCTGCCTTCCTCTATGCCAAGTGCTTCAAGCTGCTCTAAAATCCCGTGTTTTTTCATAAAATCCTGGAAGAATTTGAAGCCCTTCTCGGATTCTAAATTGGTGTAGGACAACATTTTTTCAATGCGCGGCCCTTCCACTACATATTCATCCGCCTCTTCATCATAGACAACTGTGAAAGGCTCGTTTCCCACGTCAAAGTGAAACTCGGGGAAAAATTCCTGTTCAAAGGTCAGCGGCTTATCCGGCAATTCCTCAAGACGGTTGTTTATGGCATAGAGAAGTTCCCTGACTCCCTTGCCGCTGATGGCCGAGATCGCGTAGACGGGTATGCCCTGAGGCTCAAATTCGGCCCGTATGACCGCCACGGGATCATCGTCCTTATCATAGATCATATCGGTTTTGTTGGCTGCTATAATCTGCGGCCGCCCTGCAAGTTCCTGATCGTAGGCAGAGAGCTCCTTGTTGATGGCGTAGATATCCGCCACAGGATCCCGCCCCTCCGTGGATGCCGCATCTACAATATGCACAATCAGCCGCGTCCGCTCGATATGGCGAAGAAACTCATGTCCAAGCCCGACGCCCTCCGACGCGCCCTCGATCAGACCGGGGATGTCGGCGATCACAAAGCCCTTGGCGTCCTTCAGATCCACTACGCCAAGATTCGGATTCAGAGTGGTAAAATGATAGTTGGCGATTTTGGGCCTGGCGTTCGTCACCTTCGACAGCAAAGTGGATTTTCCCACATTCGGAAAACCGACAAGCCCCACGTCAGCGATTACCTTAAGCTCCAGCAAAAGTTCAAGCTCTTTTGCCGGCTGACCGGGCTGGGCGTACTTTGGCGCCTGCATGGTGCTTGTGGCGTAATGCTGGTTACCGCTGCCGCCCCGGCCCCCCTTCAGGAGAAGGAAACGGCGGTTTTCACCGGACATATCTGTGATGACTTTACCGCTTTCGGCTTCACGGATCACCGTGCCCTCCGGCACTTTGATCGTGATATCCGCGCCGTTTTTGCCGGCGCAGTTTTTCTTTCCGCCCTCCTCACCGTTTTCGGCACAGTATTTACGGATGTGACGGAAATCGGACAGCGTATTTAAGCCCTCGTCCACCTCAAAGTAAACGCTGCCGCCGTTACCTCCGTCTCCACCGTCAGGTCCGCCGTTCGGCACATATTTTTCCCGCCGGAAGGAGACATGACCGTCTCCACCCTTACCACTCTTTATATAGATTTTCGCATGATCCGCAAACATATTCCATCCTCACAAAAATAGAGTGCCCGCGCACCCGATTCGGAGAATGCTTCGCACTCTCCTCCAATGATTCACGCTGCCATAATTTCTTATAAGATAAAAAGCTCCAAACATCAAAATGTTCGGAGCCATCTTTTGGGTTCTTACTTTTCTACAGGGTAAACGGAAGCCTGCTTCTTGTCTCTTCCCTTTCTCTCGAAACGAAGAACACCGTCCACAAGAGCGAACAATGTGTCATCTCCGCCTCTCCCTACATTGACGCCGGGATGAATCTTAGTCCCGCGCTGTCTATATAAGATATTACCTGCCTTGACGAACTGTCCGTCGGCTCTCTTCGCGCCCAGTCTTTTGGACTCGGAATCACGGCCGTTCTTTGTGGAACCGACTCCCTTCTTATGAGCGAAAAATTGAAGGTTCATATTTAACATGGTATTACACCTCCTCAAATGTCAATTTACAGTGCTTTTTTCCGTACTGAGCCACGATGTTGCTCAGTCCAAGAGCCAGGGAATCCATCAACACGCGAGAACTCGCCTGCAAAGGTTGTCTCAAAAAGAAACAACTGATCCTGCCAGCCTTTTCGTCCGCCTCCACCCGCGTCGGTTCCTTCGCTATCTCCTCCAAGGAATTTACGGTGTTAATCACCAGCGCGGAAATCGCCGCACAGACTATGTCCTCGCCGCGATCGGCATAGCCGGCATGGCCGTCACAGACAAACTTTCGGTATTCGCCTGACTTTGTTTTATAAATGGTAATCCGAGTCATTACGCATTGATTTTGTCGATTTTGATCTGCGTATAGAGCTGTCTGTGGCCATTTTTCTTGTGATAACCGGTTTTTCTCTTATACTTGTAGACGATGACCTTGCGTCCCTTGCCCTGATCCATAACGGTCCCGGTAACGGTCGCATTAGCCACATCGCCTGCAACTTTGAGTCCGTTATCGCTCACGGCGATTACCTGATCAAAGGTAACGGTAGAACCTACCTCGACATCAAGTTTCTCCACTCTGATCTCGTCACCCTCGGATACCTTGTACTGTTTTCCACCTGTTGCAATGATTGCGTACATTTCGCGCACCTCCTATTCATGGACTTTCGCCCATTTACTCGCTAACTATGGTGATGCCCTTCGGACATACTTCTACCTCGCTATGCGGCATACTCATTTATTTTATACAAATCATTCCAGTTTGTCAATTGGATTTTTATCTGTTTTCCAATCTTTTTTCCATTTCCGCCTTTAAAACACGCTCAATTCTGTCATGCAAATCCTGTGTTTTAAAAGGTTTGAGAACATAGTCCTTGATTCCGAGCTTGGAGCTTTCAAATATGGTCTGTTTCTCACTCTGCGACGTGAGCATAATCACGGGGATTTCCGCGCACTTTTCCATTTCCCGAATTTCGCTCAGCGTTTCTATGCCGTCTTTTGGCGCCATTTGAATATCCAGCAAAATCAGATCCGGCTTGGGCTGCTGTTTCAGGTACTGCAGCGCGCGCGTGCCGGAATTTAAGGCTACTACTTCATAGGTTCCTTTAAATTCCTGTTCGATTGTCGCCAGACTGATGCTGCTGTCATCCACGGCAAGTATTGTTAACTTCTCGTCCACTTTGGTTTTATCATCCACCTTGTTCTAATCCTCCTTATGCATCTGTTCTATCAACTCACGTAGCATTTGCTCCGCCGTATCGTCCTCATATAATTTAAGCTGTTCCTGAATTTTTAACAGCGCCTCTTCTGTGTCGGCTTCCAGCCGGTATTCCAACAGTTCTTCTATCTTGTGGGCGCAGTCTTTGGCTTTGAAATTTTCCAGACTGCTCAAGGCTGTGCGTATTTCTTCCAGAAGCTTTGCCTGTGGCATTTCCTTATCTTTTTTCTTCCTGTGTTCCGTCTTATGCCCTGTGTCCAGATATTCCTGAATATATGTAAGCTGCTCTTCATATTCTGTCAGGAGTTTTTTCGCATGACTCTCAACAAACGTATAATCTTCCCTCTTGACTGCGTTTTCCTGCTCTCTTGCCCGGTTTGAAACCTGCATGGCGCCTACATTGGCGGAAGCGCTCTTTAACGCGTGTACCTCTATACCGTAAGCCTTATAATCCTTTTCCTCCAAAAGATCGCGGAGAACTTCCAGTTTGCGCTTCCCGTCCAGACAATACAGATCAAGAAGTTCATTAAATTCCTCGACGCCGGCGGATGAATGTTCGGCCACTTCGTCCGTATTGATTCCTTCGATGATAATATCCTGAAACTTTGACAGATTGTTATTGCTCGATTGCAGACTGTCAATCCAACCGCCGCCCCGGGTCTTTTTCTCTTCCGGAATCCATTTTAGAAGTACCATATGAAGGGTTCTTCTGTCAATGGGTTTCGTAAGGAAATCCTGAAAACCGTTTGCCAGAAAAGTCTCACGTACACCTTCCATGGCGTTGGCCGTCAGCGCGATAATGATCGGAAGAACACCGTTTTCACCGCATTCGCCGCGGATATGGCTTACCGTCTCTATGCCGTCCATACCGGGCATCATGTGATCCATGAAAATGATATCAAACAGTGTGCCCCTGACATACTTGATTGCCTCTATGCCGCTTTCCGCTTCGGTTATTTCCAGATCATAAGTCTGCAACAGCGATCTGGCAACCTTTCTGTTGATCATATTGTCATCTACCACCAGCACTCTGCAGTTCTTTGCCTTAAAAGGTTCTAGCGGCTTTTCCTTTATTATCTCCTCCTCAGGAACATCTGACAGAGGTCTGCTGTCCACGATCTTTTGCAAAATATCTACCGTAAACGTGGAGCCCTCGCCGTACACGCTCTCCACCTTGACGGAGCCGTTCATCAATTCCGCCAGATGTCTCGTGATGGAAAGACCAAGTCCCGTACCTTCTACGCTCCGGCTTCGTTTGGAGTCGAGCTGCCGGAAATTTTCAAATATTTTTTCCAAATTCTCTTCACGGATGCCGCAGCCGGTATCTTCTATACTGAAAATCAACCGTTCCGTATCAGGGGCGTCCCCCGGCATACCCGCAACGGATATTTTGACATGACCTTCCTTGGTGAATTTGAGGGCGTTATTGAGCAGATTGATGAGAATCTGTTTGATTCTGCCTTCGTCCCCCATATAACGACAGGGGATTTCCATATCAAATTCACTCATCAGCATCAGACCATGCTGGGAGGCAACGATGTCCATCATGTTCAGCACTTCGTTGACCAGCGATTTCAAATGATATTCCGTCAATACCAAATTCATCTTCCCCGCTTCCACTTTGGACAGGTCGAGAATATCATTGATCAGTGCCAACAGGTTGCGGGAGGATGATTTGATATCGCAGGCATAACCATATACCTTCTTGCCGATGCTCTCCTCCATAATAATATCGCTCAAACCGACAATCGCGTTCATCGGCGTGCGGATTTCGTGGGACATATTTGCAAGAAAGGCGCTCTTTGCAATGTTCGCCTGCTCCGCCTGCTCACGCACCTGCTTGATTTCTTCGATATAATTTCTGGTTTCCGTCACATCAAGAATCAGAATGACGTATCCTTTTGTCCCTTCGTATTTGTCAGGAATCTGCTGCACATGTCCCTGATAAAAGCGGCCGTTTAAGTCAAATTCTTCCCGATTATTGTCGTCAAGCATATAAAGTGGGAATCCAGCCAACTCCCCGATGTGTTTTCCGACCGCGCCCGGATTCAGATCCTGGAAAATCGCGGTGGCAGCCGGATTATAGCTGACAATCCGTTTGTGATTGTCTATCGCGATGACGCCGTCATTCATATTGTCAAGCAAAATACTTGAAGCCAGACTACCAAAATCATATACCTTCCGGCTCCAGATCAGAATAACAACGCAGGAAAGAATGATTCCCAACACGAACGGAGTCAGATCGTATACGCTGAAAAGCTTCAAAACATAAGAGCACAATATGACTACCGGCAGAAAGGAAAGACACAGGATCAGCATATATTTTCGATCCGCAGCATAATCCGGTTTCCTGAGACAGACATGAATCAGAGCAAACAGGGAGAGCGAATAGGGGATGATCGTACCGCATACCATAAAGAGCCAGTAGCCGGGACCGTACTCCAGATTCAGATAATTATGGCCCTGCGCCGTCTGCAGCCACTCTACGCTGCGATAAAAAAGAGTGTGATAATCGCATGTAAAAACAAGTCCGAGAATGACAAAATCGATAAACCGAATAAACTCTAAAAGCTTTATCGGCGTTTTTTCAAAACAGTAGCTAAACATGAAATAACAGTAAGTAATCGGAATAATCAGTGAACCGAGATACTGAATTTTCACTGAAACCAGAGCCGCCTCCATCGTGGGCGCCGTCAGCTCCAAAAGATAGCCGGCATTTTGCACAAGAGAACCAATCAAAAAATATTGCATAAGCTTCTGCTCTCTGGATCCGTCCCCCTTTAGCAAAAGCGTTAATGCAACACCTATCACACTGATACCTAAAATGCTCAGCCCTATAAAAACGGTAGTCATAATTTTGGTCCACCCGACAAAAGTTTATTGTTCATTCCCAATGTATAATTATATTTATTATATCAGTTTTATCTATTGAAAACAAGTATCGGGCAATGTTTCCGCACTCTTCATATTAATTAATCATGACTGTGCTTTGAACGTATTGTAAACAATGTCTCCAGCTCCTCGTCTTTGTAGTAAAAGAACAAAAGAATACACAGCACCGCGACCCCGACAGTAATGTAAATGTCTGCCACGTTAAATTTGGGGAAATTGATCGGCACGAAATAGATAAAGTCCACCACATAATTCCTGCTTACCCGGTCGATCAGGTTTCCCAACGCCCCGCTCAGGATGAACAGCACACACAGGCGCATCGGGACAAAATGTTTCCCTTCCGGCAAGGTGAGATATTTCCATAAAAGCAGCAAGGTAACCAAAGTTGTCAGAACAATCAGGAAGGTCTGTTTTCCCATAAAAGAACTGAAAGCCGCTCCCGTGTTTTCCAGATAGGAAAATTCCAGCACCCGGTTGATTATCACAAAGGAGGACTGTCCCTTTAAATGGGCAATAGCGAGCAATTTTGTGTACTGATCTGCAAGAATCAGGCTGCATAATGCGATGAAAGACAAAAGAAGATTTCGTTTCCTATTTTTCATGGTTGAAACGGAGGATTCCTTTCTGTAGTAATTCAGGCGATTTTACAAAAATCGACCTGTCGGGTCAGTTTTTGACATATTTTTAAAATGAAGGATTCCCTGCAAAAAAGAAAGCGGCTATCTGCGCGCGGGAACTGAACTCTTCCGTCTCCAACAGCTCCTTCACCTCTTCTTTCGTATAGAAATCAGCGGAAATTTGTTCGTTTTCGGAAGTGTGATCGGCAAACACACCTTCCACATCCACAAAGGCGACCTGTGTTTTCACATCCGAGAAAGCAACCGCGGCGAAGGACGGCGGCAAAATGGTGTGGATCTTTTTCACGTTGAGCCCAGTCTCCTCGTACAGTTCTCTCTGAATGCACTCTTCCAAAGACTCGCCTTCGTTTAACATGCCGGCGCAGAGATTGTATACAAAGCGGTTCACTCCCATACGAAATTCCCGCAATAGCAACATTTTCCCTTCATGAAAGGCAACGATAGACAGGCCGCTGACGCGCCCGCCGATGGCCTCCGGGCCGGAGATCTCGCTTCGGCTTACAATCTCATATTTCTTCTCCTTGCCCGCCTTGTTCAGGTAAGTCAGCTCATAGTTTTTCAAATATTTTCCGTCCTTTACCTTTTCCATATGTAACAGTTTCATCATGTCGTTTCCTTTCCGTGTTGCATGTGTGCATCTGCCGTTTCCCATTTCAACTGTTCCGCAAGGCAGGGCGATACCTTTTTGCGGGTCAGCTCCATCAGCCCAAGAGCTGTCATATCCAGGGCGTTCGCATGGACGGGATCCCTTTTTAAGAGTCGCCGCATATGTTCCAACAAGGCTGTCTCTTTCTCACGGTTCTTTAAATTGATAAAATCCACGAGAATCATGCCGGAAAGATTTCTGGCCCGAAGCTGGCTGGCAATCATTTCGGCCGCCTCCATGTTGATCCGGAAAAAGACTTCCTCTTTGTCCTTTCCGTTTTCATATTTTCCGGTGTTGACATCGATGGAAACCAAAGCTTCCGTTGGTTCAATGACAAGATACCCGCCGGACTTAAGCCATACTTTTTTCCCGAGAAGCTCCTGTATACGCACTTCCACGGAATAGAGCTTGTGGAGAGGCAAAAGGGCGTCCTCATAGAGTCGAAGCGGGATATCGTTTTGGCTGCAACAATCTTTGAGCGAGTCGTAAACCCAGGGCAGATCGGTGATCACTTCGTCGTATTCGCTCCGGTAGGCGTTCTCCACAAAAGAGACATAGTCCGGCTTGCGCTGATACAGACGGCTGTAACAAGTACGTGTCCTGGCAATCTTCTGTATATGGTCGAGCGTGTCCGCAAGAGTGCGGGCCTCTGCAACCACAGGGTCGTCCGAGGAGATCAAGCCGGCATTTGTCCGTATGGTCAATGTGTATCTGTCTGCAATCTCTTCCAGAAACTCCTGTCTTTGGAAATGCTCCTGCATTTTTCTGTCAAGTTTTGAGGAAACCTGGACACCATCGCTCTTTTTCCCCGTCTTTATTCCTACCACCGCATACTGTCCGGGCAGGGAAAGCCTGGTGGTTACCCCGGCCTGTTTCGTTTTCATAGGTTCTCTGGATATCTGAACGATAAGCTCGTCTCCGGCCCTCAAAGGCGCATCTGAGCTTCTGTTTGTGAGGCAGGCGTACTTTGCGTCTGCCAGAGGAAGAAACGCGAGATAACCGCCTCCCAGATCGACAAAGGCGGCGCCTATATTTTCGGAAATATTCCGAATCCTGCCGACATAAATATTGCCCACCGCGTATTCGGCCGGTTTTAATACTTGCGCTGACACAATCTGATTGTCCCGCATCAATATCGCAAGCAGCTTCTCACGCTGTTTTAAGATCAAAATTTTTCCCTTATTGTTCGTCATGAGCCATCCCTTCAAAATATGTTTCCAGTATAACACATAACATAAGGAATGCAAGCTACCCGAAAGAGCTCCCGCTTCCGACCTCGGCAAGAGGGATAAAACGGTGGTCTTCCCCTTCCTTCGCAAGATCCGTGTAAGTTTCCAGCCGGGTCACCTGATATAAAGCGGAAGGAATATCCGCACCCGCAAACTCGCAGAACTTTTCAAAGACCGCGGTCGGTTTGATGTTGCCGCTGCTGCTTGCGCATACCAGCATACTGATCGCCTTGTCCGCGTCGGCATCCATCTCGTAAATTCCCTGTCTCAGATCAAGCTCCACAACGCTCTTTTTGGTTTCCTTTGTGTAAGGAATGTGCGCCTGTCCGTAAAAATCGCGGATTTTATCTTTCAGATCCGGGATGGGAAAAGCGCCATCTTTCATTTGCAGGCGATAGCTGGCGGCCGCCACGCTCGCCATGGCGTTTTTCGCCTGATCCGGCAGAACGGATACGTCCAGGATTTCAACCCCTTCCACCATGACCTGAGAAAGCGCCTGCTTTATCTTTTCCGCTGAGGTTATGGAGAGCACTTCAATATCCATGTACTCTCCATAACTCTCGATGCCTACGCCTAGAGGGGCCGCAAAGGACATAATCTGGTGAGGGCTGAACCCTTCCGAATATTTGACATCAATATCCGCTCTCCTGATGGCCTTTTGAAAAAAACGCATCGTATCAAGATGGCCGATAAATTTCATGGCGCCGTATTTGGCAAATTTGATTCTGATTTTCATTTCGCTTCCTCATTATTCGTAACAGATCCCTACGCCGTACCGATTCGCCCCGCATCCCTGACACTGAGCTTTACAGTTAGGCGACACTGTCTGCGTCTTCGCCTTTTTCCACTCCCTTAACAGAAACTCCTTTGTCACGCCACAGTCCAGGAAATCCCAGGGGAAAATTTCGTCGTCAGTCCGCTCTCTCGTCGTGTAAAACCCGATATCCAGCCCGCACTGAGAAAAACTCTCAAGCCACAGCTCATTATGAAAGGATTCGCTCCAGGAATCAAATATACAGCCCTTCTCATAAGCTTTTAAAATCGCTTCCGACACACGGCGGTCGCCTCTGGCAAGCACCCCCTCTAAGACGCTCACATCCGCCTCATGCCAGTTATATTTGATGCTTTTTTGGTTCAACTGGCTCATGATGCCCTTCCTTGTCAGATGCGCCTTATCCAGAAATTCCTCCTTCGTGCACATAGGCGCCCACTGAAAGGGGGTGAAAGGCTTCGGGATAAAGAAGGAAGTGCTTGTGACAATCTGCACTCTTCCGTTTACCCGCTTGTCCTTCGGCACCGTCTCGTAGAAAGCAGCCGCAATTTTGTTGGAAAGATCTCCGATTCCGAGAATATCCTCTTTTGTCTCCGTTGGAAGTCCCAGCATAAAATAGAGCTTCACACGAGTCCAGCCTCCCTCGAATGCCAGCTTGGCTCCCTGCAAAATGACTTCTTCGGTCAACCCCTTGTTGATGACGTCCCGCAGTCTTTGGCTCCCCGCCTCCGGCGCAAAAGTCAGACTGCTCTTTTTCACGTCCTGCACCTTGCTCATCACGTCAAGGGAAAAGGCATCGATCCGCAGAGACGGCAGCGATATGTTAATATGCTTCTTTCGGCATGCCTCTATCAGGAAACCAAGCAGTTCATCCAGACGGGAATAATCGCTGGAGCTTAAGGAGCTTAAAGAAATTTCCTCATGCCCCGTGTTTTTCAGCATTTCGACGGCATAGGATTTTAGGCGCTCCACATCCCGCTCTCTGACCGGACGGTAGAGCTGTCCCGCCTGACAAAACCGGCAGCCACGGATACAGCCACGCTGGATTTCGAGTACCACTCTGTCCTGCGTCACCTTGATAAAAGGAACAACCGGTTTAAGCGGATAGTACGCCTCGCTGACATCCGTCGCGATTTCTTTTACAATGGTATCGGGGATATCCTCGTATTTTTTTCTCCGCCCCGCTATAGTGCCGTCCTCATGATAAATTTCCTCATAGAACTGCGGGACGTAGATGCATGGAATCTTGGCGGCTCCCCTCAGAAAATCCTCCCTTGTCCCGCCATCGCGCTTGTTCCTGATGTACAGGTCGAAAAGCTGCCTGTATCTCGTCTCTCCCTCTCCTATATAGAACAGGTCAAAAAAATCCGCGATGGGCTCAGGATTGGACACGCATGGGCCGCCCCCGATGACGATTGGCATATACTCACTGCGGTCTTTTGCGTAAAGAGGGATTTGTGAAAGCTCCAACACCTGTAAGATATTGGTGTAGCACATTTCATACTGTATCGTAATCCCAAGAAAGTCCATATTTTTCACCGGCTCCTGGGATTCCAGACAAAACAGCGGAATATTCTCTTTTCGCATGATCCGGTCCAAATCCGTCCACGGAGAATAGACGCGCTCGCACCATACGTCCTCCCACTCGTTAAACATACCGTATAAAATCTGGATCCCAAGATGGGACATACCGATCTCATAGACATCGGGAAAACACATGGCAAAGCGCAAGCTGACATTTGTCTTGTCCTTTGCGACAGAATTGACTTCGTTTCCGATATAACGGGCAGGTTTTTCCACCTGCATTAAAATATCATCGCCGAGCGCTAATTTTCTCATAAAGTAACCCTTACTCTTCCTGTATTCGTTGTACTAGTACAACAGTATAACTTACTTGCCCGGTAAAGTCAAAGCGATGCTTCGGCAAAATATGTAAACCGACTTGGTCAGTCGAACATTTCTATAAGCTCTTCCATCACGGCATTTTCACCTCCGTCGTATAGATGCAGGCTGTCCGCCGAGATCATTTCATAAACGTCATTTGTGCTATAGTCGAATATTTTGCTGTCCCTCGTGTCGCAGAGCAAAAAACCTACAAACAGAAGAACGGACAAAACCATTCGGTACTTAAAGCTTCCAACGGCGCTTCCCTGCAGCGTTTCATCGGGAAGTCTGTCATAGCCGGCGTACAACTCCGCCTCGGATAGCTTGCCTTTATCCAGAAGCGGCGTCTGGAATTCCTTTCCGTAAAGAATGTTTTCTCGCTGCCTGAGCCTCAGACGGTTTCCCATATTTTCTTCCCTGATGTATCTGGCCAACTCCATTCTCTTTTCGGGTGTTGCCTTTTTCTCCATATGACGCGTATTCCTTCCTGTTGTTTCTTCCAGTCATTGCATTTTATGCCAAAACAGCGCAAAAAAGAACGTACCCCTAGGTACGCTCTCGCTTTCGGCCTATGTGGATTAGCGCCTGGCAAGTTCGGTAGTGATTTCCTCCCAGGTGATATTTTTTTCCGCCATCAGCACCATCATATGATACAGAAAATCCGAAATTTCATATTTGATCTCGTTGGGGTTCGGATTTTTGGCGGCAATGACGATTTCCGTAGCCTCCTCCCCAAGCTTTTTCAGGATCTTATCAATCCCCTTGTCAAACAGATAGTTTGTGTAAGACCCTTCCTTTGGATGGATTTTCCTGTCCTTGATTACATTAAACACCTGCTCAAACACCTTGAGCGGATTGGTTTCTTCATATTCCCTTGCCATAATCTCGTTAAAGAAGCAGGAATGCGCCCCGGTGTGACAGGCGGCTCCGATTTGGGAAACCTTGGCCAAAATAGTGTCTTTGTCGCAGTCCGCCGTGAGAGATTTCACGTACTGGAAATGGCCGCTTGTCTCCCCCTTTACCCACAACTCGTCCCGGCTTCTGCTGTAGTAGGTCATTTTGCCGGTTTTGAGTGTCATTTTGTAGGCTTCCTCATTCATATAGGCCACCATCAAAACCTCGTCGGTTTTGTAGTCCTGCACGACTACCGTCACATGACCGTCAGAATTTAACTTAAAATCCTCCCAGGGGACAGATGAATCAAAAGTGTTTACGGAAATGTCATTGTTCTGACACAGCGACTTGATTGCGAGAAGCTCTTTGGCGTTCTCGTTGATGGCATGGCCGGAGATACCACATATATTGTCGTTTGACAGTATCTCCATAATCTTGTCAAGAGAAACCTCCGGAACGGAAGCTATCATGGGAAATCTCGAGATCGCGATGGATTCTTTCAGACAAGTTTCCTTTACGAGAATGATCTCCCCGATAAACTCGTCAATCAGCGCTTCGTTTCTCACAATACTGTCCGCTTCCGTCACGCAGGCGACGATTTTGTCCTTGCCGAATCTTTTGGAAACCTCGGCCGTAATTTCTATGTTTCCCGGCTTTGAGTAGTTGAGAGCCGCCTTTTTACAGCCTGCGTAGAGAAGCTTTTTGACATCTTCCAGGCGCTTCACGTTCCCCGCGCCGATAACCGGTATCTCCGCCTTTGCGCAAATGGATTTGATGATGTCAAGCGCCAATTCATGGGCGGTATCGCCCTCGGACATATCGTAGACGATCAGTTCGTCCGCATTGTTGTCGCTGTAATATTTTGCCAGCGCCACCGGGTTCGTGTCTATGATTGTACTGTCCGAAAACCCTTTCACAGCGTCGCCTTTATATAAATAAATACAGGGGATAAATTTTTTGTATGCCATATCGACGTTTTCCCTTTCTTATCTTATTGTATCTGTCAAGCGAGCGCGCCTTTCGTGCTGAGAACGCCGCTTATCCGCGGATCGCGCAGGCAAGCTTCGTCAAGAGCCTTGCCGAAAGCCTTGAACATGGCCTCAATCATGTGGTGAGCGTTTCCGCCGCTCAGCATTTTAAGATGCAGGTTCATACCGGCGCTGTAGCTTACCGCGTAAAAAAACTCCCGCACAAGCTCCGTGTCGAGCTCCCCCACCCTCTCAGACGGAAATTCGCAGTCAAAAACAAAATAGGGCCTTCCCGACAGATCGATGGCGCACAGACAAAGGGACTCGTCCATCGGAAGGAGAAAGGAGCCGTAGCGTCTGATGCCGGCCTTATCCCCAAGCGCCTCCCGGATCGCCGTGCCAAGCACGATTCCCGTATCTTCCACGGTGTGATGACCGTCCACATCCAGATCCCCGTTGACCTGTACAGTCAAATCAAAAAACCCATGTCTGGAAAACCCCTCAAGCATATGATCAAAGAAGCCGATGCCGGTGTGCAAGTCGCTTTTGCCCGTGCCGTCAATGTCAAACGACATATAGATGTCCGTCTCCTTCGTTTTTCTTTTGATATCTGCCTTTCTCGCCATACGCACCTCTTTTCAAAAACTCAGTCCTCAAACCGTACCCGAACGGAGTTCGCGTGAGCCGTCAGCCCTTCCTTCATTGCAAAAAGTTCAATATCTTTGTGTGCCTGTTCGAGCGCTTCCCTCGAATAAGAAATCAGGCTTGTCTTTTTCATGAAATCATCCACATTTAAGGGAGAAAAAAACCTTGCCGTACCGTTTGTCGGCAAAATATGGTTCGGCCCCGCATAATAGTCTCCCAAAGGCTCCGAAGAGTATTCACCGAGAAAAATCGCACCTGCGTTTCGAATTTTGGTCATCACCTGATAGGGATTCTTTGTCAGGATTTCCAGATGCTCCGAAGCCACGGCGTTCGCCGCCTCCACAGCGCTCTCCATGGAATCCGCAAGCAAAATATAGCCGTAATTATCCAGGGATTTTCGAATGATGTCCGCCCGGGACAGCTTCCGTAAAAAGCCCTCAATCTCCTGTTCCACCCTCGCCGCCAGCGTTTCGTCCGTGGTGATCAAAATAGCGCTTGCCAGCTCGTCATGCTCAGCCTGGGAAAGCAGATCCGCCGCCACATAACGGGGATTTGCCGTCTCGTCCGCGATCACAAGAATTTCGCTTGGGCCGGCGATGGAGTCGATGCTGACATAGCCGAAACATGCTTTTTTTGCCAGCGCTACAAAAATATTGCCGGGGCCCGTGATCTTGTCGACCTTTGGTATACTTTCCGTTCCAAAAGCCATGGCCGCGATGGCTTGCGCGCCGCCCACCTTGTAGATTTCATCCACACCCGCGATTTTTGCAGCAACGAGCGTGCCTGGATTCACCTCCCCGTCCGAGCCTGCAGGAGTGGTCATAATAATCCGCTCCACGCCTGCAACTTTTGCCGGAATGACATTCATCAGGACACTGCTCGGATAAGCCGCCTTCCCGCCGGGCACATACACCCCGGATACGGCGATTGGCAAAATCCGCTGCCCGAGAATAGAACCGTCCGGTTTTGTGTCAATCCAACTGTTTTTCAGCTGCCTGCGGTGGAAATCCCTGATATTTTCTGCAGACTTTTCCATCACGGCGACAAAAGCGGCATCCGCCGTGGCACAAGCCTTTTCCGTCTCCTCTTTCGTCACGCGGATATTCTCCGCGCTGACATCCCATTTGTCAAATTGTCTCGTGCAGGCAAAGACGGCCTGATCCCCTTTCTCGCGGACTTCCCGTATGATCCCGTTCACCGTGTCCTCATATCCGGCGTAGTTATTCGGACTTCGCTTTAACAGATTGTCGAGAATATCCGCTTGCGACTCTTTCGTCAATTTGATTTTACGCATCATTGTGATTTCTCCGTTTTCTCAGTAGTCAGTTTATGGCGTAGTTTAGGCGCACCGTAATGGAGGCTGTCTTGTTTCTTGAGCTGGTGTCAAAATAACCGCCGTAACTGTACTCCGTGTTGCTGTTCTGCGCGGTAATCTGGAAAACGCCCAGGTTTGCGTTTAACAGTTCCCCGACAGTGGAGCCGGTTCCCTGCGCCATCAGATCGATTCTGTCCTTCGCGTTCTGTGTCGCCTCCTCGATGAGCTGCAGCTTCAGTTCATCCAGCTTTGTGTAGTAATACTCCGGTTCCTCCGACGCAAACTGCACGCCGGACTCAATCAGACCTGATATATCCCTGGAAATATTTTCGATTTTATCAATGTCCGCAGAGGTGATGGAGACGTTTTGATAGAGATCATAGCCGTCGATATAGTCTCTGATTCTGTCGCCGTTTTCGTTGTACTCGGATTCCCAGCGGGCGTTGATACTGACGGAGCTAAATACCATCTCCTCCTCCGTCACGCCGTTGTCCACCAGATATTTCCTAACGAGCCCGGCGTCCTTTTTGATAGAGCGGTAAGCGTCCTGGGTAGTCGCGCCCTGGCCGGAAAAGCTCCCCCTCCACACGATCAAATCCGCCTCAAAGTCGCAGTTTGCGGAACCGGTCGCGTTTAATCCTCCTCCGACCGTGCTCTTCTTGTAGGCTACCATATTGCCGGTAAAAATAGACACACAGATAATTGCGCAGATTCCGGCGATCAGCGCAATCAAAATCCCCTTGTATTCCTTCATTATCTCTCCCCTTTTCATGTTGGATTCATATGTTTGCTACATATATTTTAATGCATACGAGCCCTGCTGTCAAAGATGACTTCGAAGATCCGTGATCAGTTTTTTGATCCGCTCCGGCTCCATCTGCATACTTACCTGATTGACAATCATACGGGCCGAAAGCGGACAGATTTCCTCAAGCACTTCAAGACCGTTCTCCCTGAGGGTGGAGCCCGTCTCCACAATATCCACGATCACATCCGCCAGACCTACAATCGGCCCAAGCTCCACGGAGCCGTTTAACTTGATAATATCCACCGTCTGGTGTTTTTTGTTATAAAAATAGTCTTTGGCTATATTCGGGTACTTGCTGGCGACACGTATCATTTCATGGTGCCGTAAAAGCTCCTTTGCGCTCTTTGGCCCGCAGACGCACATTCGGCATTTCCCGTAGCCCAAGTCAAGCACCTCGTAAATACGCCTGTTCTCCTCCAGAATCGTATCCTTGCCCACAACGCCGATATCCGCCGCGCCGTACTCCACATAGGTCGGTACGTCCGGCCCCTTGGCAAGAAAAAACTTTAATTTCAGCTCCTCGTTGACAAAGATCAGTCTGCGGGAATCCTTATCCTTCATCTCCTCACAGGTGACGCCCACCTTCTCAAAAAGTTCCATTGTCTTGTTTGCAAGACGCCCTTTTCCAAGGGCAAATACCAGATATTTGCTTTCCTTCATGTCGGTAACTCCATATTGTTTGCTCTGTGATCGGATTATCGGAAACTTTTTTCGGGAAGCAGCTCCACCTTCCGGCCTGCGGCGCGCATTTGCCGCGCCTCCCTTAGTTTTTCCCTGAAGCTGTCCTCCTGATAATAAAGTTTAATCGGTTCGTCAATATCGGAAACGGCCACATTCTGCCGACTCATCGCCGCCAGAAGATCGTCCACCACGATGACAAAACCGATGGCGGCCGCTTCCTTCCCGAAACGCCCGAGCAGACTGTCGTAACGCCCGCCCTTTATGATGGCGTCCCCCACGCCATAGGTATAACCCTTGAAAATAATACCCGTGTAATAATTGTATTTGCTCAGCATCCCCAGGTCAAAAGATACATATTTCTCCACACCGTAGTCACACAAGACCTGATAAACCTTCTCAAGCCGCTTTATGGCGTGACGGGAACGCTCGTTGGAGGCCGCCTTTTTCGCCTCCTCCAAAATGGAAACCGTTCCGAACAAGTCGCCCACCTTGAGAAGCAGCTCCTTATCCTTCTTTCCCACATGGACGCAGTCAAGAAGCTCCTCCGCGCCGAAATAGTTTTTCCCGGATATAAAATCCCTGAGATTAAGCTCCGTCTCCTCGTCAATCCCAGCCTCGGCGCATATGCCCTTGAAGTACTCCAGATTGCCGACGCTGATCTGGAAATCCGACAGCCCCGCATGGTACAGTGCCTCGATCGTCATCGCGATCATCTCCGCGTCCGCCTGCACGGAACCGTCCCCGATCAGCTCGGCTCCCATCTGCGTCACTTCCTTGAGCTTGCCCTGCAGGTTCGAGGTGTTTGTGAAAGTGTTTCCCTGATAACAGAAACGGATCGGCACATCCTCGTCCATAAAATATTTAGCCGCGCACCGTGCGACGGACGGCGTGAAATCCGGCCTTAAAACAAGCGTATTGCCTTCCTTGTCGAAAAATTTATAAAGCTCCCTCGACGGCGTCGTCCCGACCTCCTTTGAAAACACATCAAAAAATTCAAAGGTCGGCGTCTGAATGTCCCGATAGCCGTAGCTTGTGATCCTTTCATGCAAAAGACGTTCCACCACAGTCTTTTTTGCTTTTTCTTCCCCGTATATATCCCTTACGCCTTCCGGCGTATGTACCAGCTTTTTGCTCATGCTCTCTCCGTTTCCTTTATTGCTTTAAAGTGCTAATTTGTTATCAAATTAAACCCATTACACTATACGCTCATTTCTCCCGCCTGTCAATCCTGACATGTCATTCCCATTCCACCCGATCCTCCAGGTCTTTTTGTAACATATCCAGATACGGCACCAGAATCCCCTGCTTCTTTGGCAAAACATACGCCGGATTCAATTCGTCGTAGCGAAAGCTTTTTCTCCCGCCCTCCTGTGCTCTGTCCCAAAAAAAACGCAGCATCTCATAGGGCAGATAGTAAAAAACATCCTTGTGGGAATAATAGATCAGGAAAAAAGCAATGCCCCTTTGCTTCTCGAACTGTCCCATAAACTTTACCTGATGTTCATGAATATTCTGAAGCGCAAAGGTGTCCGCAGCGCATTCCTTGGCGTCGAAGCAGACGGGAATCCCCTGCACCGCGCCGATATAGTCCACCGTGCTTTTCTGGTCAAAATATGCCAATGTGATATGCCGGCTTTCCTTATCAATATTGATGGGTGTAATGGGGGTTGGTATTTTTTGGATCAGCGCAAGCCCGTGTTCCAAATATTTTTCGTTTGTCCGGTTGATTAAATCCTCCAATGTGGAGCCGCGAAGCCCTCTGGAATTCCAGGTTGCCATATCGCCGCACATCCCCTTTCCCTGGCCTCATATGTTTGCTATCCTTACTGTTTTTCGTGTCAACGATGATTGTCCATATCTGAAACCTGTCTGAAAATTTCCGGCAGGTTCGCCAGAAAAGTCCGGCCGCTTATATCCTCAAACGGTGCTTCCATCTGTGGAAACACCACCTTATAGGCATACAAAAGCTGTGACATTACCCGGTATTTTTTGCGGTACAGGTCATTCCACGCTCTGTCGCCGTACTTGTAATCACCGAGGAGCGGATGCCCTATCCCGGAAAGATGCGCCCTGATCTGATGCGGTTTTCCCGTAATAAGCTCCACTTCCAAAAGCGTTTTATCCCCCTCGATCCGAAGCGGTCGATACGCCGTTTTGATATATGCGCCCCGCGCGTCTTCTTTCCTCCCGCTCAAATCGTCCGCGTCTGATCTAGAAAAAGCCTGTACGGATACTTTGTTGCGCTTTTCGTCCTTGGTCAGCACACCCTCTATCTGGCAGCTCTCCTCCAGGCGCCCCTTGACATAGAGCTGGTAATATTTGTGAAGTTCTCTCGTTTTTAACAGTTCGCCAAGGCGCTGCGCGCCCTTAAGAGATTTGGCGCAAAGCACAATCCCCCCTGTATTCCGGTCAAGGCGGTTGCAGACGGAAGGCTTATAGGAGGACAGTTTCCCCACGTCCATAAAACCGGAAGCCAGAAGATATCCGATCAGCCATTCATTCAGGGAAAGGTCGTCCTTTTTTGCTTTCTGCGACAACACACCCACAGGCTTATCGGCAAGAAGTATATGTTCGTTTTCATAGAGGATCCCGATTCCCTTTATCTTGTGGTAGGCGTCCTGGTATTCTTTTGAAACGCGCGGCAAGTCCGCCCGCCCTGTGACGGGGGAGCGCTGCGTGCCCGCAAATTTGTCGAGCGTCTCATCGGCAAAATAGATTTTTACCACATCCCCCGCGCCGGTCTTCTCACCGCCCCCTGCCTTCTTGTCATTCAGGGTGATATTCTTTTTTCTGAGCATTTTATAAAGGAAGCCGCTCCCGGCATTTGGCAAAATCCTGTGAAGATATTTGTCAAGCCGCTGTCCGGCCTCCTCTTCTGTTACGATAACCTGGTACATTTTCCCTCTGTTTTTAACATATTAGTTTTATCATACATTTAAATGGAGATAGAGTACAGAAGATTGACAATCCCATCCCTGTCCTTGTGGTTGTCAATATCCATTTCGCACAACCGACTCAGTCGGTCGATATATTTATCCTCCTGGGAGAAGATATTTACCGTCACGCCCTTAATCCCCTCCTGCACCAACATCTGTTCGAGATGTTTCACTGCCTCCTGACAGTCGCACGCGGGACTTTGCGTGATTCCGCAAAGTATATTGCCCTTCAGCGCCATGTGACTGATGGGATAATTTTTCCGGTAAGAGGTAAAGTAAAAGTCATAAAAGGTTTCAAGCTTCTTCCCATAAGGCAAAAGTTTACGGTACAGTTCCTCACTGCAGCCCTTCGCCCGCAGAAACAAAACGCAGTTCACCGCGCTCTTGCAGGCGGGAAGACAGCCCAAAACGGCTACGATTGTGAGCAGGTTCCTGTTTGAACCGGTCACTTTGATTCCTGATATATAAAGGCTTGCGGATATCAAAAAGAAAATCGCCGTGCGAACCGCCGTATATATTCTCCTGTTTTTCAGATAGCCAAAGGAGCCCTTTGGTGTAAACATTTTTTTCATCGGTATTCTCTCCATAAGACGCTGTGCCGGGATTTTCCGCCTCGTCCATTATATAAAGGATAATACAGAACGTCAACCGTCACGGTTTCCAAAACCGCATAATCATGTTCTGCACGCTCTGAGTGGAAAGATACAGAACCTTTACGGGAAGACCGCACAGGGATACGCTTCTGCCCCGCCGGCTGTCCGCAATGGCTTTTTTTACCACACAGGATGTCTTTGCCATGGTAATTTTTTTAAGCGGGCTTAAACCGGAACCGTTCTCATAAGCTTTGTCCAGAAAAGGCGTATTGACAGGTCCGGGGCAGACGGCGGTTATGGTGATTCCTCTTCCCGAAAGCTCTCGTTCCAGCGCCCGGCTCAGGGAATACACGTACGCTTTGGAGGCGGCGTAGACCGCAAACGCCTCCTGGGGTACGAAAGCCGCCCCCGATGATATCTGGATCAGTTTGCTCCCCTTTCGCATATATGGCAGACAAAGCATAGTCATTCGGGTCAGAGCCACGATATTTAACTGTATCATGGCCTCAATCTCATCCCGGCTGTGCTTTGCGAATAACTTGTGCGTGCCCACGCCGGCACAGTTCACAAGTACCGTAATTTGGGGATTTTGGATGGCAAGTACTTCCTCGAACTGTAAAAGAGCCTTATCGTCCGTCAAATCGATGACGACAGCCCGGGATTTTGTTTTAAGTGACAAGGAAAGCTCCTCAAGCGATTCCCTGCTGCGGGAAAGGAGCCAGATTTCATCCGTCTTCCCAAGGCACGAATCCAATTGTAAGGCAAACTCCCGTCCCATGCCTGAGGACGCGCCCGTGACAATGGCAATATTCATATACGACCTCTCCTTTGTGTTTCTCCCGCCTCCACAAAAATGGCAGGGATTCTGCCATATTGCTGCGGTGCACAGTTCAATTATATGGCAAAATGCATACGGCTACAACAAAAAAAGCATCGTTGGGAAGAAATAGAGAATTAACGGACTCCCCAATGCGATAAATAATGACAAATTTTACAAAAGTTGGACAATCAACCTATCATTTTTCGTGATTGTGTAGTATAATTTTAATAGATTGTAAAAAGGAGGATGGCTATTATGGCAAAAGAAATGATTGCAATGCTTCTTGCCGGCGGACAGGGTTCACGCCTGTACACACTCACCGAGAAGCTTGCAAAACCGGCAGTTCCATTTGGCGGCAAATACCGAATCATCGATTTTCCGCTGTCTAACTGCGTCAATTCAGGTATTGATACCGTAGGTATCCTGACTCAGTATCAGCCTCTTGTGCTGAACGAGTACATCGGCAACGGCCAGCCGTGGGATCTCGACCGCCTTTACGGTGGTGTACATGTGCTGCCGCCTTACCAGAAGTCCAGCGGATCGGACTGGTACAAGGGCACGGCAAACGCAATCTACCAGAACATATCGTTTATAGAGCGTTATGATCCGAAATATGTTATCATTCTCTCCGGAGATCAGATCTGTAAACAGGATTACAGCGATTTTCTGGAATTCCACAAGGCGAAAAACGCGGAGTTCAGCGTTGCGGTTATGGAAGTTCCCTGGGAAGAAGCGCCCCGCTTCGGCCTGATGGTCGCTGACGAAAACGACAAGATCACGGAATTCCAGGAAAAGCCTAAAAATCCGAAGTCAAACCTGGCTTCCATGGGCATCTATATCTTTAACTGGGATATTCTGAAAAAGTATCTGGAAGAGGACGAGGCTGACCCGAACTCCGAAAACGACTTCGGAAACAATATTATCCCGAACCTCCTGAAAGACAATCGTCAAATGTACGCCTACCATTTCAACGGCTACTGGAAAGATGTGGGAACGATTCATTCCCTCTGGGAAGCGAATATGGAGGTTTTGGACGCGGAGAAAAGCGGCATCAACCTTTTCGACGAAAGCTGGAAGATTCACAGCAGGAATGTCGGTATGCCCGGCCACAAGATCAGCGCCGGCGCAGTGGTGGAAAACACCATGGTATCAGACGGCTGCAGGATCAAAGGCGATGTGAAGCACTCTATCCTGTTTGCCGGTGTGAAGGTGGAAGCCGGCGCGGTGATTGAGGATGCGGTCATCATGGGCGGCACGACGATCAAGGCCGGCGCGGTAGTCAAGCACTGTATCATAGCCGAAAATGTGACGATCTGTGAAAATGCCGTGGTAGGCGCTATGCCCTCCGGCGACAAGGACGGGGTTGCGACCGTCGGCGCGGGTCTAACGATTGGTGAAAATGCCGTCGTCGGGCCGGACGCAATCGTAAAAAATGATATGAAAGGTGGCGAAGAACAATGGTAAAATCAAATACAAGTGCACTCGGGATCATTTTCCCAAACAGTTATGACGCGCTGGTTCCGGAACTGGTGAATGTGCGTTTGATGGCTTCCATTCCCTTTGCCAGCCGTTACCGCATCATCGACTTTATCTTATCGGGTATGACACATTCCGGTATCGGAAACATTTCCGTGATCGTGAATAAAAACTATCATTCCCTGATGGATCACCTGGGCTCCGGCCGTGAATGGGATCTCGTACGCAAAAACGGCGGCTTACATATCTTCCCGCCTTTCGCGGAGAAGGAGGCAAAGCCCTATGTCGGCCGCGCGAGCGCTCTGGCAAATATCCTTGACTTTCTGCGGGATGCGAAAGAAAAGTATATCATTATGTCCGACACCAATATGGTGGTAAACTTTGATTTCAACGCCATGCTGCAGGAACATATGGCGAACGAGGCAGATATGACGCTCGCTTACTGTGAACAGCCGATCCCGAACGGGTTTATCAAAGCCAAGAATGACGGCCGGAGCTTCTATTATACGTTTGATATAGAAGAAAGCCGCATCAAAAAGATCTATATCAATTCCAAGGAGGATGGCGTCAAAAACTTCTCGATGAACATTTTCATCATCAACAGAGAGCTTTTGGTAGAAATGGTGGATAACGCCCTGCTTCGCGGACAGGAATTCTTTATGCGCGACGTACTGATGCCGCAGATTAACAAGCTCAATGTAAGAGGTTACAAGTACACCGGCTATGTAGGGTTTATTTCGGATATGAAGAGCTATTTCGATGAAAATATGAAGCTTCTGGATGATTATAATCTGGACGCGCTCTTTTCAGGCTCTCCCGTCCACACAAAGATCCGCGGCGATCACCCGACCCAGTACATCGATACGGCAAAGGTACAAAACGTCATGGTGGCGTCAGGCTGTATCATCGAAGGCGAAGTGGAAAACAGCGTGATCTTCCGCGGCGTCAAGATCGCGAAAGGCGCAAAGGTGAAAAACTGTATCCTGTTGCAGGACACGGTTGTGGAAGCCGGCGCGGACATTGAATATCTCATCACCGACAAGGACGTCAAAATTTCAGCCGGGAAAGAGATGAAAGGAACGGATACCTTCCCTGTCTTTATCGGAAAGGGACAGACCGTATAACAAATTATCATTTGATATGAAACTCCCGCAGGTTATCTACAGCCTGCGGGAGTTTTTCTATTTTTTCTTTTTATGCACATTCCGGATTGTCTTTTTCCTGTTCCGCCTTGTGATCTCAGCGCCTTTCTTTCCCTTACCGACGTCCTGGTATTTTCTGCCTCCTGCCGGCTCCGTATGGTTCCGACTGCCCGTCTTGCGCGGCCGGATCAGACATTTTTTGTCAAATCCGATCAGATCCTCCCGCTTGCCTTTTATCAGCGCTTCTCTGACAAGCTCATAGTTATTTGGATTGCGATACTGGATCAGTGCCCTCTGCATGGCTTTTTCGTGGGGATTGCGGCAGACATACACTTTTTTTCCGTCCCGGGGATCGATTCCGGTATAGTACATAACTGTCGAGACGGTAGAAGGCGTCGGATAAAAATCCTGCACCTGCTCCGGCATATATCCCAAATCCCGCAGATATTCCGCCAATTCGATGGCCTCCTTGAGCGTGGAACCGGGATGTGAGGACATGAGATACGGCACAAGGAACTGCTTTTTTCCTAGGTTTTCATTCAGCTTTTCATATTTTTTGACAAATTTCTCATAAACCTCTTTTTCAGGCTTCCCGAGATACTTGAGAACCTGGTCGGAGATATGTTCCGGAGCCACCTTGAGCTGTCCGCTGACATGATGCTCCACCAGCTCTCTAAAGAAGGTATCGTCAGGGTCGGCCATCAGATAGTCGAACCGGATACCGGAGCGGATAAACACCTTTTTGACGCCGGGAAGCGCCCGCAGGCTGCGAAGCAGTTCCAGATAGTCGCTGTGATCCACTTCCAGATTCGGGCACGGCTTCGGGAAAAGACAATGTCTGTCCTTACAGACGCCCTTCGTCATTTGCTTCTGGCAGGAGGGCTTTCGGAAGTTTGCGGTGGGCCCGCCTACGTCATGGATGTAGCCTTTAAAATCCCTGTCGCGTATCATTTGCTGCGCTTCTCCGATAATGGATTCGTGGCTTCTGACCTGCACGGTTCTTCCCTGATGAAAGGTCAGTGCACAGAAATTACAGCCTCCAAAGCATCCCCTGTTGCTGACAAGCGAGAATTTGATCTCGGAAATTGCGGGCACGCCTCCGGCCTCCTCGTAGGAGGGATGATAGGTCCGCATGTAAGGCAGCTCGTAAACCGCATCCATCTCCTGTGTCGCAAGAGGCTGCTGGGGCGGATTCTGCACCACAAAAACACCGTTCGGATACGGCTCTATCAAGGTTTTTCCCGTGAACGGGTCCGTATTGCAGTACTGTATCCGAAAGCTTTCGGCATATTTTTCACAAGCCCCTTTCATCTCCTCGTAGGAGGGGAGCGTCAGAGCGTCATAAATACCGGAAATATCCTTCGTCCTGTAAACGGTGCCCGGTATAAAGGTAATATCCTTCACGGCTATACCGCTGTTTAGCGCGTCCGCAATCTCCACGATCGACTTCTCTCCCATCCCATAGGAAATCAGATCGGCCTGGCTGTCAAGGAGCACGGATCTTCTGAAGCTGTCAGACCAGTAATCGTAGTGCGCAAGCCGCCTTAGACTGGCCTCTATGCCGCCTATAATGACCGGCACATCCTTATATGTCCGACGGATCAGATTGCCGTAGACAACCGTCGCGTGATCGGGTCTTTTGTAAGGCTCACCGCCCGGCGTATAGGCGTCCGTGGGGCGATGCTTCCCGGACACGAAATAGTGATTGACCATGGAATCCATATTGCCGCCTGAAACGAGAAAGGCAAGTCTGGGTCTGCCCAATACGGCAATGCTGTCGTCGTTTTTCCAGTCCGGCTGTGAGATGATGCCGACACGGTAGCCATGCGCCTCGAGAACCCGGCTGATAATCGCATGGCCGAAAGAAGGATGATCCACATAGGCATCCCCGATGACGTAGACAAAGTCAAGCTGTTCTATGCCCTGTTCTTCCATATCCTGTTTAGAAATCGGTAAAAATCCCATTTTCAATCAACTCCGTAAAATAGTATGTATAGTAATCCGCCAGCCTGCGTTTCTCTTCATCCTGATACTCCGAATATTTGTCGTAGACGGCGCAAACCTTCATCCCCGCCGCCTTGCCCGCCTGAATACCCGGTATGATGTCCTCAAATACAAGACAGTTTCCTGGCTCTGCCCGAAGTTCTTTTGCCACGGCCAGATAAATATCCGGCGACGGCTTTCCCTTCGCCACATCGCACCCCGTCATAATACAGGAAAAGTAAGGATCCAGCTTATGCACTCTCACGACATTCTCCACCAACTGCCTGGAATTGCTGGTGGCTATACCCGCCTTGATGCCGTGCTCCTTGCAGTACTCCAAAAGCGTCCTGACGCCCTCCTTGACTGGCACCTCAAAGGCATATTTGTCCCAAGCCATGCGGTTCCAGTCAGCCTTTATGGTATCCAGGTCGTCCGGCAGAGAAAATCGCTCTTTAAAATAAGCCGCCGTCTCGGAAAAGCTCATGCCCTCGATACAGGTCTGCAAATTTTCGGGCAGAGGAATCCCGAATTTTCCGAGATACTCTATGTCGATGGTTTTCCACATCCACATGGAATCTACCATAGAACCATCCAAATCAAAAATAATCGCTTCTATCATTTTTTCCTCCATTTGATCAAATAAATCTCTCATCAGAGAATTTATTCAACCTTACGTACCTTTCTGCTGATTTCTTCTGTTTTTGTCATGCCGCAGCGCTGTTTCGGAATATACTGTATCAAACCTTTGCGGAGGCATTTTTATGTCCTGCTTTCCCAAAACTCTGCAACCTGCTGTCAACCGCTTTTTTGTGCTTCTCTACACGGCGCTGGCACTATATCTGACTTTTCTGCTTCTTCGTTTTCCGGCATTATCCCTGGAATATGCAAAAACAGGACTTATGCTGTGGTTTACCAAAATGGTGCCCGTGCTGCTTCCTTTTATGATCCTTTCGGGCATTATGATCCGCATGAATCTCACGGAACGTTTTGTCGGCCTGATCCATCCGCTCCTGCACGGACTGTATGGCGTCTCAAAAAACGGTTCCTACGTCATTCTCATGGGTTTTCTCTGCGGTTTTCCCATGGGAGCCCGGATCATCGGAGAGCTTCTGGAAACAGACAAACTATCCGGCCGGGAAAGCGCTCTGCTTTTGTATTTTTGCAACAACATCGGCCCGATCTATTTCCTGAGCTACGTCATACCGACTCTTGGACTCAAAAAGACGCTTGTCCCGTTTTGTATTATGTACGGAGTACCGCTTCTGTACGGGCTTATCCTTTTTCGTATGCCACATCTTACGAAAGGGGATAAGAAAGCATACGGCTTTTTGGCGCTCTCCCACAGCCAGGATAAAGCCGTGACCATGCCCTTATTGTCCGCCGTCGACAGCTCTGTGTCTTCAGGTCTTTTTGGTATTGCAAAGCTGGGCGGCTACATGGTTTTCTTCAACCTTCTGAATATCTGTTTTGTACCGTTTTCCGACCTGCCTCCCTTTTTGCCAAAGTTATATAATTGTATTTTGGAAATCACCAGCGGAATAGACCGGGTCGGTCAGTCAATGCCTTATCTGGTACTGATTATGCTCCCTTTTGGCGGATTTTCCTGTATAGCTCAAACTTACAGTATGATTTGCCATACAAACCTTTCCATACGGCCCTATCTGCTCCATAAACTGGCGCAGACAGGACTCACGGCTCTGATTTATCTGTTGTGGCATCCTTTTTAGACCGGTTTATCCGTCTCCGCCTCCGTCGCCTTCTGCGTTTTGGACTATTCAATATCATAGCCATAGAGAGCGCCATGCCGGTCACCAACAGGGCGCAGACGAGGCATACGGAGAGAAAATAGCGGATACTCGGTTCATTATCCTCCTCTGCAGGCGTCCTTGCGTTGTCCCCAATTGTCCCCGCTTCTTTTTCCGTTTCTTTTGGCAGATTCATGGCTTCCCTCTCGGCCTCCGCTTTGGCGGCTGCCTCAAGTCGTTCCCGCTCCTCAAGCTCTGCTGCAATTTCCTCCTGTGTCTTAAAGTCCATAGAAGGGAGGGAAATGAGATTACTTTCCGTAAACAAGTCATAGCCGTTGTATCCTCTCACCACAATTTGCGGTATGATATGGGGAGGCGCCTGCATGGTGAATACGATGGTGTCCTCGGATTTATCCCCCCAGGCAAACAGTGGGGAAAAAGTTTCGCCCCCGTCATAACTGTAATCGTAGTACAGCATCCCGCTGTCGTAGTCCGTGGCGGACAGTCTCACCGTGATATTTCCGGTTTCCATATCCTGCTTTTCCACCTCAATCAGACATACGTCCGGCGCCGTGCTGTCTGGCCGCATGGGTGTCGCGGGAACCGGCACGTCAATCGTCCGGTAATCGCTGTAGTCCACACCGAGCAAATCGGATTTCAGATGAAAATATTTGGCGACGGAGGTTGCATCCAGTCTGCCAAATTCCTCCCACTGTTTTCTCCCTTCACAGAAAGGACGATCGTTTTCATGGTCCATATGACAGTGCTCGATCAGCACACAGGGAATCTCCTGCTCCACACTAAGTCGTATGATTCCGTAATAGTCCGTGCCTTTGCTGTTGAGTCTGGTCTTGATGCCCCGGGAGTAAAGCCCCAGCTCTTCAAAAGCTTCCATCTGGATATCTGCAAAGGCATAGCCCTCGCTGTAATAGTTCCCGAAAGCACTCACCCAGCACTCCGCACCGAAAAGCGTATTGTGATCTTCGGAGAGATTAAAGTGAAGGCAGAAGAGAAAATCGGCATCCACGCTTTTCGCATAAATTACCCGCTCCTCTAGAGAAAGCCGCTGATCATTCGATCTTGTCATGTAGACGGTGACGTTTTCGTACTTTTCCAGCTCTTCCTTCATGGCCTTGGCCACAACCAGATTCATTTCCTTCTCAATGAAATTTTCGTATACGCCGCCTTCCGGCTTACCGTCGTCGCCTGTCCCCCCGTGGCCCGGATCGAGCACAATCACCAGCTCATCTTCCGGCTGCGCGCTTTTTGTTCCTTCGGGGACAGATATCGGCTCTTGCCGTGCGTACAGATTCTTTACAGGCAAAAGACAGAGCAAAAAAAATCCGGCCAGGGCAATCCGTATTCTGCCAGGCGGTATGAGGATAAGATTTTTCATATTTTGTTACCCTTTCCTCCGGTTCATTTCCCATGGAACAGGAACAAGCCGGCTTCCCTGGAAACCGGCTCATTTATCTTTTGAAATCCAATACTATGTTAACGCTTAAACAGTTACATCAAATTCAATTCAGGACTTTCTCCCTCAATTTCCCCCTCGGCTTCCTTGAGCATTTTCTCTACTTCCACGGGACGAAGTTCTGCACGGTTCGCCTTCACAATCTCGTTGTAACCGTTTATGGTGTTGTAAAAGCTCTCATAATGCTCCGTCGTCGCCGCAAGAGTGGTTGTCATCGCGTTTTCCAGATTGGAGAGCATCTCGTCGAGATACTGCATAGCGGACGTGCGGACACCGTTTGCCTCCATAGTCGCGTTGTTTAATATTTCCTGCGCCTGCGCGGCTGCAGCGCGCACGATTTCGTTCGCCTGCGCATATGCCTGCTGCATAATTTCATGCTCATTGATCAGTTCCGTCGTCTGTACCGTCGCGTCTTTGATCAGCGCCTCCGCTTTCGTGCGGGCATCGTTCAGAATGGCCTCTTTATTGGAAATGATTTTCTGATAACGCTTGATCTCATCAGGTGTCTTCATGCGCAGCTCCCGCAGAAGCTCATCGATCTCCTCTTTATTGACGAGAATATTTGTCTTGGACAACGGCTGGAACTTGCAACCGTCAATATAATCTTCGATCTCATCGATCAGTTGTTCAATTCTGCTGCTCATTGCTGCTCCTACCTTTTATATCCATATTTTTCATAAATCAACCGTCCGACAAAATCAGGCACGCACTCCGAGATATCCCCGTTAAAACTTGCAATCTCTTTGACGGTGGAAGAACTTAAGTAAGCGTATTCAAGACTGGTTGTCAAAAACACCGTATCCAGTTTTCCAGCGGAAAACTTGCGGTTCGTCTGCGCGATTTGCAGTTCATATTCAAAATCCGTGATAGCGCGCAATCCCCGGATCGCCACATTAATATTCTTTTTTGCGGCATAGTCAATCAATAATCCGCTGAAAGAATCAATCGTCACATTGGGCAAATCTAAAGTCGCTTCCTCTAACATTTTAACACGTTCTTCCACAGAAAACAATGGAGTCTTTGTTTTATTATTCAAGACGCTTACGGTCAGATTATCAAATATTTCAGAGGCACGCCTGATGACGTCAAGGTGCCCATAGGTTACCGGGTCAAAACTGCCCGGATAAATCGCTGCCTTCATGGAAAGTCCTCGCCATTTTATAAAATCAGGGAAAAAATACCACTAAAAACACTTATGATACCATATTAAAACAATTTTACCCAAATGTCTTTACTTTTTTTATATTTTTTTGATTTTGCGGCAAAATAGGTGCCGATTGGTCTTGTAACGCTTCTCTTTTTCCAGGGAAAACCCCAGTTCCCCCAGATAAGAAATATCCGACCGCAGAGATGTCTCTATCACAACCAGCGTATTTTCCGTTATCCAGGGAAGCTCCCCAAGAATCGCAAGTACTCGCTGCTCATGTCCGCAATCGTAGGGCGGATCCATAAAAAGAATGTCCGCCTCCCGCTCATGAATGCTGTAGAGAGCCGAAAGTACATCTGTTTTCAGCACGGTCGCCCGGTCCGTCAGCCGGGTAAACCGCAGATTTTCCACTATGCAGAAAACTGCCCGCTTCTCGTTTTCCACAAAATAGGCGTGATCCGCGCCGCGGCTTAGCGCCTCGATGCCGATACCGCCGCTTCCACTGAATAAATCCACAAAGAGCGAACCTGGAAGAAGAGGCTGTAACATATTAAAGAGGGTTTCCTTGATCCGGTCTGTCGTGGGTCTTGTGTCCATCCCCTCCGGGGTTTTCAAACGCAGGCTTTTGGCCGTTCCTGATATCACTCTCACGTTATTGCTCCTTTGTCTCTATATGTCCATCTCCCATCAGGAGGGACGCACCTTTACGCCTTTACCGTCACGGTGTCCGAGTTTGATCTTGTTTAATTCCAGATTCTTATCCTTGTACTCGATCGTCTGCTCAACCGCATTTTGTGAATAGTATACGGCTTCCAGCTCGTCGGAGGCGGAAAGTTTCATTCCCCTCACGCCGATGGCGCCTTTTTTCTTCTCAGGTATTTCCTCCACCGGAAAACGCAGAAAATACCCGGCCTTAGACTGTAAAATAATATTTCGCTGCTCTTTGTAAGCCACAACATTTATCACCTCGTCGTCCGGTGCAAGCTTGGTGGCCGCAACGGTTCGTTTGGCCACGTCAAACTCTCCGCCGTCCACAATCTTCAGCATGGCCTGTTTCGTGGCGAAGATGACACGGTATAGATTTAGGTCGCTCTGGCTCGCCGCGTAGATGATGCTCTCCTTCGAGGAGTCAAAATTGCTCACGTTGTCGATGGGTACGCCCTTATCCCTGAATTTCCCGAAAGGCAGGTCTATGGCCTTTACCGTGTGAAGCTGTCCCGTGTTTGTAAACAGACAGATTTTTCCTGTATTTTTACAGACAAAGGCGAATCGGTTCTCCGCATCGGCCGCCTCTCTGTTTCGCTCGTATGCGGACATATCTATGGTTTTTGCGTAGCCGAAGCGATCCATCAAAAAGATGATATCCATCTCCTCCGCCTGCTTTTCCACATAGACGGCCTCCTCGGCGTTCGTGATCTGTGTTCTTCTCTTCCTCTTATATTTCTCTTTCAGTTCTTCCAGTTCGTTGATTATCACTTGTGCCATGGAATCCCGGCGCGCCAGTATATCTTCGTAGCGGTATATGTTTGCGAGGGTGTCCTCATGCTCTCCTATGAGAGCCTCAATTTCCAGGCCGATCAATTTGTAGAGACGCATCTCCAAAATGGCGTTTGCCTGTTTTTCGGTAAACTGAAGCTGGGAAGCCATCACTTTGGATTCCCTGGACTTAAACTTGATACCGTCTGTTTTTCCTTCCACCAGACACACTTTGGCCATTGCGCGATCTTTGGAACCCCGAAGGATTTCTATAATCAGATCAATCACATTGCATGCCTTGATCAAACCCTCCTGGATCTCTTTGCGCTCCAGCTCTTTTTCCAGAAGATGGCTGTATTTTCTCGCCGCGACCTCATACTGGAAGTTTACGCTCTCCCGTATAATCTGTTTGAGTCCTATCGTCTCCGGGCGTCCGTCGCAGATAGCCAGCATATTGACGCCAAAGGTATCTTCCAGCCTTGTCTTTTTGTAGAGAAGATTTTTAAAGTTCTCCACATCCGCGTCTTTTCTAAGCTCTATCACGATTCGTATGCCCTCCTTGGAGGACTGGTTCGTGATATCCACGATATCCTGCGTCTTTTTCGTCTCCGAGAGAGCCGCCACATCCATCAGGAATTTGCCGATGTTCGCGCCGATCATCGTGTAGGGAATCTCGGTGATGACGAGGTTTGTCTTACCTCCTTTGGCTTTTTCCGTCTCCACCTTACCCCGCAGCCGGATCTTGCCGGTTCCCGTCTCATAGATGGAAAGAAGCTCGTCCTGATTGATGACAATGCCGCCGGTCGGGAAATCCGGCCCCTTCACATAGCGCATCAGTTCTCTCGTGGTAATGTTCTCGTCAAGCATATATGCCTTTACGGCGTCGATCACCTCGGCCAGATTATGGGGCGGAATGTTGGTGGCCATGCCTACCGCGATTCCCTCGGAACCGTTGACTAACAGATTCGGAATCTTTACGGGTAAAACGCCCGGTTCCCTCTCCGTCTCGTCAAAGTTTGGAACAAAATCAACCACGTCCTTATCCAGATCCGCGAGAAAAGCCTCCTGGGTAATCCGTTCCAGACGCGCCTCCGTATAACGCATGGCCGCCGCGCCGTCCCCCTCGATATTCCCGAAGTTGCCGTGACCGTCGATCAGAGGAAGTCCTTTCTTAAAGTCCTGGGACATGACGACGAGCGCCTCGTAGATGGAGCTGTCGCCATGGGGATGGTATTTACCCATGGTATCGCCGACGATACGGGCCGATTTCCGGTAAGGTCTGTCATAGCGTATTCCCAGCTCGTACATATCGTAGAGAGTCCGTCTCTGCACCGGCTTTAGTCCGTCTCGCACATCCGGAAGCGCCCTGGCTACGATTACGCTCATGGCGTAGTCGATGAAGGATTTCTGCATTACCTCGGAGTATTCCGTTTTTATAATTCTGTCGTCCATAACTCTTTTAACCTTTTCTTATATTTTACATGCTTCCATACAGGTTTTTGCTCATCAGATATCCAGTTGCGCCTCTCTCGCGTTTTTATAGATGAAAGCCTTTCTCGGCGTCACTTCCGTGCCCATCAGCATTTCCGTCACTTCGCTGGCCATGCGGGCATCCTCGATCTCCACCTGTTTCAAATATCTGGTTTCGGGATCAAGCGTTGTCTCCCATAACTGTTCTGCATCCATCTCGCCGAGTCCCTTATATCTCTGTAAGGTAAAAGAACCTTTGTGTCTCTTGCGGTATTTTTCCAAAGCCTTGTCATCGTACAGGTACTCTTCCGCTCCCTTGGCCGGCATTGCCTTGTACAGAGGCGGCATGGCAATGTAGACGTGGCCTTCATAAATCAGCTCCGGCATAAAGCGGTAAAACAGGGTGAGTAAGAGCGTGGAAATATGCTCTCCGTCCACATCCGCATCGGCCATAATAATGATCTTGTCATAGCGCAGCTTCGTAATGTCAAAGTCGTTGCCGTAACCTTCCGAAAAACCACAGCCAAAGGCGTTGATCATTGTTTTTATCTCTGCGTTCGCCAAAACCTTGTCTATACTTGCTTTCTCCACGTTCAGTATCTTGCCGCGTATCGGCAGGATCGCCTGATACATGCGGTTTCTGGCGGTCTTGGCGCTGCCGCCCGCGGAATCTCCCTCCACGATGAAGATCTCGCATTTGGAAGCGTCCTTTGATTCGCAGTTTGCAAGTTTTCCGTTTGTATCAAAAGAAAACTTTTGCTTAGTCAAAAGATTGGTCTTCGCCTTCTCCTCCGTCTTTCGGATTTTGGCCGCTTTCTCCGCACAGCCGATGATACTCTTAAGCGTATCCAGGTTCCTGTCGAAAAAGCGCACGATCTCGTCCCCGGTGACCTTGCTCACCACCTTAGCCGCATCCTGATTGTCCAGTTTTGTCTTGGTCTGCCCCTCGAAGCGGGGATCAGGATGCTTGATGGAGATAACCGCCGTCATACCGTTTCTCACATCCGCGCCTGTAAAATTCACATCCTTTTCCTTTAGGATGTTAAGACCTCTGGCGTAGGTATTTATGACGTTTGTGAACATGGTCTTAAAGCCGGTCAGATGTGTACCACCCTCGGCGTTGTAAATATTATTGCAAAAGCCGAGTACGTTCTCATGAAATTCGTTTACATACTGGAAAGCGCACTCCACGGTGATCCCCTCATTTTCCCCTTTAAAGTAAATCACATCGTGAATGCTCTCTCTGCTCTTGTTCATATCCTTTATGAAGCCCACAATCCCCTCAGGTTCATGGTATTCGATATGTTCCGTCTGCGGCCCCCGTTTATCTTCGTATATGATTGTCAGCTTCGGGTTTAAGTAAGCCGTTTCATGGAGGCGGCTCTTGACATCGTCCTCCTTAAAGCGGGTCTTGTCAAAAATGGTGTCGTCCGGCAGAAAATTGATTGTGGTGCCGGACTCTCTTGTCTTTCCGACCACGGGAAGTAACCCGTTCTTCAATTCCTGCGTGGGAACACCACGCTCATAGTGATCCTCATAAATCAGGCCGCCGGTCTTTACGGTCACATGAAGATACGTGGACAGGGCGTTTACCACCGAGGAGCCCACACCATGCAAACCGCCGCTTGTCTTATAAGCATCATTGTCAAATTTACCGCCCGCGTGTAAGGTGGTAAAAACCAGCCGCTCCGCGCTGATCCCTTTTTCGTGCATCCCGACAGGAATACCCCGGCCGTTGTCCGCCACGGTGGCAGAGCCGTCCGCCTCGAGCGTCACCCTGATTTCAGTGCAGAAACCTGCCAGATGCTCATCCACCGCGTTGTCCATAATCTCATAGATCAAATGGTTTAGTCCCCTCGTGGAGACACTGCCTATATACATACCCGGACGTACCCGAACTGCTTCCAGCCCCTCCAGAACTTTGATGCTGGAGGCGCCATATGTATTCGAATCTGTTTTAGACATTTTACCTCCCATGCCGAAGCTTTTTCGCGCCGTAAATCTCAAATTTCCGGCTTCGATTTCCTCTCTTACTACCTTGTCATACTACATTACAGTACTTGCTCATTGCTATGCGTAGCATAACATATGTTTGCCTCTTTTGCAAAGAATAAATACGATATTATGTAGTGTCGGATTGATCCTGCTCCTCCACCTCATACAGATACTCTCGTCCTCTCTTTCCGATCCGCCTCAGGATATCCAGATACATGAGAAGAGGCACGGCATCGGCCGCCAGATCCCTTCTGATCCCGGCCGCTTTCGCAAAGTCCGTGACAGTGAAGGGCTCCTTTATATCAACGGGGACAAACTGCATAAAATCTTCCCTTCTGTCAATCCGGACTTCCTCGAACAAAGCAATCGGCATCCGGTCATAACGCGAGGATCCGCGCTTTTTGTTGCGGCTCCAGCCGTTTAAAAGCCGGTACTCGTCCACATCTATGAGCGGAAAGGCAAAGGACAAATTCGGATCTTTCAAGAAGGCTTTGATCCGGTATAATTCCGCGAAAGCATGATAAACGTTTCCCGTGACCGGCGACTTATGTTTGGGCGTAAGTTCCCCGCTCTTTTCGTCCATCCAGATCAGCCATTTAGAATGAGGAATTGGAAACACCACTGTAACCGGATACAGAGGCAAAAAAGCGGTAAGCTTCGGCCGTAGTTTGCCAAAGTTTCCGTTCTGTATTTCTATGATATGCCCGTCCCTGTAAATATCCGCAATAAATCCTTCTACCGGTACCTCATGGTAATCCGCATCGGGTTCATAATAAAGCTTCATAACCGCATGAACCGTCTTTTCCTGCAGTGTCCCAAAGCCGTGGGGATCGTTCTGTTTTAACAATACTTTCAGTTTTGCGTTTTCAAATGCATTCCTATCCATAAAAGACAGTATACCAGATATACGTACATCGAACAAGTGTTTTATTTCCTGTATTCGCAAATTGTCAAAACAGCGGCATGAACGGACAGCGCGGGCGGTTTACAAACAATTTTTGGAGTAGTATAATTATATTAGTTTAACATATTATGAATACACGACAAACAGGATTACATTGTATGAGCAAAACGAAGGAAAAACTTCATCTAAAAAGGGAAGTCAACAAAATAAGAGATGTTTTTTCGGGCAAAATCCAAATCACGAACCGGTTAAAGTTTTACACTTTGATTGGCTCCATCGCCTCCGTGCATATTTTTTTGCTCGTAATTTTTAGTGTTTTTCATATCCTTCCGTTGTTTGTCGTCAATATTTTCAGCATACTCACTTACACGCTTTGTTTCTGGCTCATGTGGGGAGAACGGGAACATTATCTTACGATTTATTTTATCACTTATATAGAAGTGATTCTCCATTCTCTCGCCGCCACCTTATGCATCGGCTGGAAGTTCGGATTTGCACAGTATATCATTGCGATTATTCCGGTTGGTTTTTATATCTGCTATACTTTGGATATTGAGCGGCGCAAGTTTGCTCTCGCTGCCATATCGGGCGTGTTTTCAGCGGTGGTCTTTGTGATTTGTAAAATTATTTCCTTTTTTCGCGAACCTTTTGTCGTAGTGGACCATGCCGCCCTGGAATTATTTTTATATATTTTTAACTCTCTGTGCGCCTTTGTTTTTTTGATCCTTTTTTCTCTTGTATTCGTATATGAAATCAAGCTTTCCAGCAGCCAGCTCAAGCATCAGAATGCCATTCTTGACAAGCTGGCGAGCACGGATCCCCTGACAGGGCTTTACAACCGGCGCAGCATGGATATTTTTCTTTCGCAGGCGGTGGAATCGAAAGCAAGTTTTGCCCTGATTATGTGCGATATTGATAATTTCAAGAAAGTGAACGACACTTACGGGCATGACTTCGGCGACGCGGTTCTCAAGGGAATCGCCAAAATCACGTCCGATCAGGTGAAGGGACACGGTTATGTCTGCCGTTGGGGCGGGGAGGAAATTCTTATACTGATCAATAATGCCTCCAAGGAGAGCTCCCGCCACGTCGCGGAAAATATTCGAAGGAATGTGGCAAACCATGTCTTTGAATTAAACGAAAAATGGATTCACTGCACTCTCACGCTGGGGATTGCCCTGCACGACGGGAAAGAGCCTGTGGAGGAAACGATCACCCGGGCCGATTATAATCTCTACTGCGGAAAAAGAAACGGAAAAAACGCTGTGGTAGTATAGCGGTATTTACTACCGCGCATATCACAGCGTTCTTGTATGCCGATCCCCATGGAGAATCCGCTCCCTGTCCGACGCGTTGATCTGCGTCAGCCTCCCGTTTTTGTCATAGTAAGTCAGCAATGTGGAATTTTTGGCAATGGTACGCCTGCCGTCATCCGTCAGGAGACTGATCACCTGCTCCAGATTTCCGGAACGGAGACTTTTTCGGATTTTCTCCTCCTGCTCTGCCGAAACACTCCCGGGAGCTTTCTCAGTTTCCGGAATTTCCGTTTCCACAGTATGTTGCGTGGGGGAAATTCCTTTCATCGCGTAGTATTCCTCGGTGTAACGCACTACTTCCTCCGGCGTCACCTCCGATGATGTCACCTCCTCCGGCGCATCATTCCATATTCTGTAAAGAAGGTCTTTTACCGCCTGCAAAAACCCCTGCACAATCCCGGAAAGGGATCCAAACAGACCGGCGCCCGCGGCGTGCGCGTTTTCTCCGGAAACGCCTTCCTTATCGAAATGCTCTATCCTGCCGCGGCTGCCGGATAATTCCAGCCGGACACCCTGCTTTTTGATATCAACGCCGGGCTTTTCGTGAAGTTTTTTGTCTTCGCCCTTCTCCTCTTTTTTCTGTGAGGAGGTCTGCTCCTTCTGATGCTCTAAGCTGAATTTTTCCTGTCCCTCGGTATTTCCGGCTGGCTTTAGCTGGCTGCTGTAGTCATAGGCGGGATTATCACCGTCACCAACTCTATAGATCATAGTTGATTCCCCTGTAAAATTACGTAGAGTCAATTCGCAAAATGGCTGCGTTACAGTATCTTACCTGCTTATTTGCTTTGATTGGCGTTAATATAGTTTACAAGTCCTTCCGCATCGATGATCTTTTGCATAAACGCCGGGAAAGCCTGCCCTTGGAAGGTCGTTCCCCTTGTGATATCCATGATCACGCCGGAATCAAAGTCCACCTCCACCTCGTCTCCGGCCTCGATCTCTGCCGCAGCCACAGGGCACTCCACGATAGGCAGTCCGATGTTGATGGCGTTTCTATAAAAGATACGGGCAAAGGTTTCCGCGATCACACAGCTTACGCCTGCCGCTTTGATAGCGATGGGCGCATGTTCTCTCGAAGAACCGCAGCCGAAATTCTTTGTAGCCACAATGATGTCGCCTTTCTTTACTTTATTTATAAACTCCTTGTCGATATCCTCCATACAATGTGTGGCCAGCTCCGCCGGATCGGAAGAATTTAAGTAACGCGCAGGGATGATCACATCCGTATCCACATTGTCTCCATATTTAAACACTGTTCCTTTTGCAGCTTTCATTACCTGTTTTCCTTTCTCTTTTTCTTTTCTCTCTGTTCCTTTTATTCGGGCTTTCCTGTCGGATGGCAGCTCAGCCGCCGTTTGCGGTCTGTTCCGTTATCTATCCGCTTCCCATCAGAAAAACTTAAGGCAACTGACAGGGACAGGAAATTTTACCTGTCACCGCGCTGGCCGCCGCCACCGCCGGACTCGCCAGATAAATCTCCGAGCTCACATGCCCCATGCGGCCTACGAAATTGCGGTTGGTTGTGGACACGCAACGCTCACCCTCCGCGAGAATACCCATGTAGCCGCCAAGACACGGCCCGCAAGTAGGTGTGCTGACAATCGCGCCCGCCTCGATAAAGGTTTTTAAAAGCCCCTCTTCCATGGCCTGTAAGTAAATTTTCTGTGTGGCAGGAATCACGATACAGCGCATTCCCTCCGCCACATGTCTGTCTTTCAGCACTTTTGCGGCTATCCGCAGATCGTCCAGCCTGCCGTTGGTGCAGGAGCCGATCACCACCTGATCAATGGCGATATCATCCGTGATTTCGTCAATGGTTTTTGTATTCTCCGGCAGATGGGGAAACGCCACCGTGGGACGCAGGGTACTTAAGTCAATGGTGTACTCCTCGTCATAGACAGCGTCCGCATCCGCCTCGTATATCTTATATTCTCTCGTGCTGTGTTCCTTCATATAGGCGATGGCGAGATCATCCACCGGAAAAATGCCGTTCTTGCCGCCCGCCTCGATAGCCATATTGGCGATGGTGAACCTGTCGTCCATAGAAAGATTTTTAATTCCGTCCCCTGTAAATTCCATCGACTTGTAGAGAGCGCCGTCCACGCCGATCATGCCGATGATGTGCAAAATCACGTCCTTGCCGCTGACCCACTCGGAGGGTTTGCCAGTCAGATTGAATTTGATGGCGGAAGGCACCTTGAACCATGCTTTGCCGGTGGCCATGCCGGCCGCCATATCCGTGCTTCCCACGCCTGTGGAAAATGCGCCCAAAGCGCCGTAGGTACATGTATGGGAATCCGCGCCGATAATCACGTCGCCGGCCACGGTCAGCCCCTGCTCCGGAAGAAGGGCGTGTTCAATACCCATCTGCCCCACCTCAAAATAATTGGTAATCTCATTTTTCTTCGCAAATTCCCGCACACATTTACAGTGTTCTGCGGACTTGATATCCTTATTGGGGACGAAATGATCCGGCACCAGCGCGATCTTGTCCTTGTCAAACACGCTGTCCGTATTCATTTTTTCCATCTCCTTGATGGCAACCGGACTGGTGATATCGTTTCCGAGCACCAGATCGAGATCCGCCTCTATAAGCTGTCCCGCCTCCACCTGTAAAAGACCGGCGTGGGCTGCCAGAATTTTCTGCGTCATTGTCATTCCCATGGTTGTTCCTCCTGCTTTCCTGTAATTTATCATCCCGTTTCTTTGGGATCATGCATTTCAATATATTCAATAATGAATAGCTTCATAGATTGTAGTAACAGTACAAGTATAACAGAGAAACGGCCCAAAGTCTATTCAATTATCAGCAGACAGCTCTTTCCATGTAACTATTCTGCCTTCGGCTTCATAGTTACTGAATCCAACCTATTCCGGTTTTGCCTTCGGCAAAGAGGCCGGATTCTTCGGGACATTTATCTATTCTCACGGACTTTGCAGCAAGTGCAAAGTCCTGGGCTGAACTGTTACCTTTCCATATCAATATGACTTTGAACAGATCCCCGTCGATCTCGATCTCCAACTTACCGCCTTGCAGTTCCACAAAGCTTCTGGCTATGGCAAGCCCAAGACCGCTCCCCTCGCTGCTTCTTGCGCTGTCCCCCCTCACAAAGCGCTCCGTCAGGCTCTCCGACGGAATATTTAGCTCTGACCCGGAAATATTTTTTAATTCAATCCTTACTTCCCCCTCTCTTGAGGCGACGCTTACGTAAACTCTTGTATTCGGCATGGCATACTTGATGATATTGATATACAAATTATCAAAAATCCGGCTTGTCTTCTCCCCGTCCAACATCAAAAACACTTTTTCCCGAGGAAATGAAAACCGAAAGACCAGATTGGCATCCTTCGCCCTGTCCTCATATTCCAGATAGACCTGCCTCATCAGATGACAGATGTCCACTTTAGCCGGATGAAAAGTCACATTGCCGCTGCTCGCCTTGCTCACCTCAAAAAGGTCTTCAATAAGCGATTTTAAACGGAACGCTTTTCTTCTGAGAACTTCAAGATATTCTTTTCTCTGTATTTCGTCCACATTTTTTCCCTGCAAAAGCTCCGTGTAAGTGATAATGGCAGTGAGCGGCGTCTTTAAGTCATGAGACACGTTGGTGATTAATTCCGTGCGCATCCTCTGGCTCTTGACCTCCTCCTCCACAGCATTTGAAAATCCGGTCTGGATCTGCGCAAGCTCCTCCTTACAGGACTCAAACATTCCCCAGTCCTCCTCGAACTTCGTCTGCAGATTGCCGTCGGCAACCGAACGCACCGCCCCCAGCATACAGGAATATTTCTCCTGTATATACTGTATATATTTTTTCAGAAGTGTATAAAGAAAAACCGAATAAATAAGCATAAGGAAAATGCCCAAAATCCAAAACAGGCTGAGAAAAGCGAGGAGCGCATAATTGAGCGCAATCAATTTAAACAGCGGAATGCTTATATTTTCTTCCAGATCAAGATGCTTTATCTCTCTCTCAAACCGCGCTTTCCTTCTTCTGGTCAGTATACGAAAACACCTGTAAATCCGCAGGCACAGACAGTATTTTCTCAAATATCCTCTGAAACCGAATAAATATACTTGTGCAAGCGAAGATGCCAGCACAAACCACAGTGTGAAAGCCGCGGTCAGGAAGAACAGGTTGACGGCAAGAACAATACCGTCCGTCAGTACTTCCGGCATTCCAGGCAGAATGGACCTTACAGCGTAGGGAAAACTGTACGCCCAATGCTCCGTCATCGTGCACTGCACCATGCCGACGGACAGCTCTCCGAAAAACAGGAAGCTGACGGCAAGCAAAATAATCACGCTCTCCATATGCAGGGGCGAGCGGATTCTCTCGTGCAGACGATACCCCTTCCACAGGGGAAGAAGAAGCGCCGCAATCCCGAGTATCGCCAGGAGTACATAGAAGAACTGCTGGATGCCGCAGTTATAGTAATCACCTGTAAGCTGCGAGGATAAAAACAGCCGTGAAGATTCCTGGATCTGTGTAAGCTGCTCCTGTGTCATGGCATAACAGATCGTACAGCTTTTGGGCGTGTTCATGACTTGCAGACGCATCTGTCTGATATCACCGTCACTGCCGTAATAGATGTCATCCTCCCAATCCACGCTGCCAAACGCGGAGTAGGCAAGTCTCTCGTAAAGACAGCGCTCCAGATAGCGGCTCCTCATCACCCTCTGGACGCTGTTTATCAAACCGTCCGCATCCGCTCCACGCACCCATACATGCGACAGAAGACCGTTTTCGTCAAACTGCATTTTGATATAATAGGGATAACTGTCTTCCAGCGCTTCCTCTGCGCCCTCAGTCCCCAGTCGGTATAAGTCGTTTCCCGTGTTGGAATGAGATATTTGCCTGTGCTCATCGATAATCTGATAGTCCGTCCGCACAGCCAGACCCTCGCTCAAAGAAAGTTCCCATTCCTCCAGCAGGGCATCCAATTCCTCGCCGGCGTAGGTAAGCGGCGTCTCCCCTTCGAAATCATAATATTCAGTCACGTCCCTGGCCATCTGTCCATCCGCCGCGAGATAGACATACTGGCCGGACAGACTCACTCCCTCAATCGACTCGCAAAGCTTTCTGTAGAGCACGGTATTTGCCTGATACACCTCATGAAGAAATTCACTTCCCGAGAGAACATCCGGTTCTTCCGCGGAAGCTCTTTTTTGAAAATCCGGATACCGGAACAAAAAAGCCACGTCCGCTGCAAGGATCAGGAAAAACGCTACCCAAAATCCCGGCTCTCTCTTTTTTCTTTTCTTGTTTCTGTTTTCACTGTTTTTCGATTTTGTAGCCAATACCCCACACCACCTTCAAATATTTTGGGTCCCGGGGATTTAACTCGATTTTTTCCCGGATTTTTCTGACATGCACCATGATCGCATCCGTATTGATGGCCTGCTCGTTCCAAACCCTCTCATAGATTTCTTCCGAAGAGAACACTCTGCCAGGGCTTTTGATCAAAAGCAGCAGGATTTTAAACTCTGTCGGCGTCAGCTTCACAGGCTTTCCGTCAAGATAGACTTCCACGGTTTCCTCATGTACCTCCAGACCGCCGATGGAATAGACCTTTTCGTCCTTCGTCCGGCTGTCCTTCATTTCAAGGAAACGGCTGTAACGCCTCAGATGAGAGTTTACCCGGGCCAGAAGCTCCATGGTCGTAAAGGGCTTCGTCACATAGTCGTCCGCTCCCATATTTAACCCCATGATCTTGTCAACTTCCTCGGATTTGGCGGAAAGCATAATGACTGGAAAATCGTAATTCAATTCCCGGACCCGCATCATCATGCTGATTCCGTCCATTCTCGGCATCATCACATCCACTATGGCCAGGTGGATCGTCTTCTTCTCAATAATTTCAAGCCCTTCTATCCCGTCGGCTGCCTGAAAAACGATATAGCCCTGATTTTTTAAATAAATTTCAATCCCCTCACGGATATCCCTGTCATCTTCTACAATCAAAATATGGTAGTCCATCGTCTGCGCCCCTCCACTGTCTCTTTTCCGCAGTGCACGCTCGAAAAACCTCCGTTTTTCCTCGCCTGCGGGCTGTCTACGCTCCGCTTCATTCATCCTCCGTATGTGCACTGTTCCAGCATAACAGAATAATCTAAACAGAAACTGCTGTTACTTCTTAAGAAATTCTAAAAAAACAGGGGCACCCTGCCGGATAACGGCGGAATGCCCCATTTTATTCCTATTTTCCTCAGCTTTCAAAGCAGAAATGCGCACTTGTAACGCTTTTTGCGCGCACATTTAAGCATTTTTCCGCATGTGCGCATGATCACAATTAACCGGGTTAGTTGTTGATCAGCTTGTCCTCGCCATTCCAACTGTAAAGCTTTCTGATATCTTCACCCACAACTTCTGCCGGATGCTCGGAAGCAAGCTTGCGCATTGCCTTGAAGTGTACCTGACCGCCTGCGGAAGACATGTCGAGAAGGAAGTCTTTCGCAAATGTGCCGTCCTGGATATCGGAGAGAATCTTTTTCATTGCCTTCTTCGTGTCCTCAGTAATGATCTTCGGGCCGGTGATGTAGTCGCCGTACTCAGCGGTGTTGGAGATAGAATATCTCATGCCCGCAAAACCGGACTGGTAAATCAGGTCTACGATCAGCTTCATTTCATGGATACACTCGAAGTATGCGTTTCTCGGATCATATCCCGCCTCAACGAGCGTCTCGAAACCTGCCTGCATCAACGCGCATACGCCGCCGCAAAGGACTGCCTGCTCACCGAAGAGGTCTGTCTCGGTCTCGGTGCGGAAAGTGGTCTCCAGAACGCCCGCTCTTGCGCCGCCGATTGCCAAGGCATAAGCCAGAGCCATATCCTGCGCCTTGCCGGTAGCGTCCTGATGTACGGCTACCAGACAGGGAACGCCCTTGCCGGCCTGATACTCGCTTCTTACAGTGTGGCCCGGACCTTTGGGCGCGATCATTGTCACGTCCACATCCTTAGGCGGTACGATACAACCGAAGTGGATGTTGAAGCCGTGTGCAAACATCAGCATATTGCCGGCTTCCAGATTGGGTTCGATATCCTTCTTGTACATAGCGGCCTGCAGCTCATCGTTGATCAGGATCATGATGATATCCGCTTTCTTGGCAGCTTCCGCCGCCGTGTATACCTCAAATCCCTGCGCCTCGGCTTTCGCCCAGGACTTGGAACCTTCGTATAAACCAATGATCACATGGCAGCCGGACTCCTTCGCGTTCAGAGCGTGCGCATGTCCCTGGCTGCCATAGCCGATCACCGCGATCGTCTTGCCGTCCAGGAGAGATAAATTGCAGTCTTCCTGATAGAAAATTTTTGCCATTTTTCTTTTCCTCCGTTAACTATATAATTAATGTAAGTTCTATAACTGAAAGGGAATTTCCCTTGAGCTAACTACAAATAGGTGACCTGATCGATACCACGGGTTAATCCTGCAATACCGGTACGGGCTACCTCCAAAATCTCATAGCCGTCCAGAACCGCGATAAAAGCGTCGATCTTATCCTGATCGCCAATCAATTCGATAGTGATACTGCCGGGTGAGACATCTACGGGGTCCGCCCGGTACGCGTTCGCCACCGCAAACACATCAATACGGTCTCTGGCGGAGGTCACTCTCACTTTAATCAGGGCAAGCTCCCGGTATACGCTCTCCCCGGGCTTTAATTCCTTGATATCGCGCACATCCACCAATTTGGCCACCTGCTTTTCGATCTGCTCCAGAATCTCGTCATCCCCGGAGGTAACGATCGTGATGCGGGTATAGCGGGGGTCCGCAGTCGAACCGGCCGTAATGCTTTCGATATTGTAACCGCGTCTGGAAAAAAGCCCGGCGATGCGGCTTAAAACACCCGATGTATTATCTACCAACAACTGAAAAACCTTTTTCTGCATCCAAACAACCTTCCTTCCACAGTCCGTCTCATAAATACCGTTAATAATTGTATCAACTTAAGGACAAAAAGTCAACTGTGCCGCCCTTATGGCATCGGGAAAATTTGAACATATTTTTTTAATATTTCATTCTGAAAAGCCTCCGGCAGCCTGTCAAATTCCTGTATCTCTATCAAAAACGGAATGTCGCTGTCGTTTAGGATTTCCCGCAGTTTTACAATGGATTTTCCTGCCTCGTTAAAATCTTTCACCGTCAGATCGAGATCGCTGCCGGAATGAGATTCGTTTTTTATCCGGCTACCATAAGCCCATATTTCGGCTTTCGGACAGTACACGCTAAAAATGTCAGTCAGTTCATCGAGGTATTTCCTTTTTATGTCAATCATTGTCAATGACCTCTTTCAGCTTTTTTGTATCCGCTATAAAATCATCTATCAAAACCAGCGTTTCCTCGGCAAAAGACTGTCCATAATCGTGCGCCGTGTTATTTCGATTATCGCGATACTTCATCCATCTGTCCGTCTCCTCTTCGGTAAGCAGAGAATATTTATGTGCACAGCGGAAAACATCTTTGAAAGTCAGCTTATCGGCAGCTTTTTTCGAGGAGAAATAAGGGATGATCTTTTTCCGCAGCAGTTTTCCACTCTGCTCTATTGTCATCTCAAAACTTTTGACCAGGGAATTACGGTACAATTCATAGTCAATCGTTCCTTCTTCTGCGCTCTGCAACATGGTATAAGATTTTTCAAGCGTATCGATACATTTCTGTAAATATGCTGTCTGAATCTCCGACATTTCTGTGCGCTTCCTTTCGCTCCCGTTTTCATACCTGTCACCCATCGTACCAATTTAACGGAGAAAAGTCAACTGTGCCGTCCATATAGTAACGCCCATTTGGGGGCGACTTCGCCAACGGTCATATAAACTTGTGGTATTTCTTTACATTTATTCATATCACACCTCCCATTTTATAGCACAGCTCATTACGTTACGTTACAAGCAGGTGTTTTTTGTCAGTAAAGATAGTCTTCTTCCATTTTAGTGCAGCGAGTCCTTCATATCAAAAGGCTATCGAAAAGATATTCTCCTTCCGATAGCCTTTTGACCTCAATCATTTTTACAAAATCACCTATCCAAACAATCGCCAGAACCACTGAAAACCTTTTGTCCCTATTTTAAATTTCACTGTCGCGGTACCGCCATACAGATTTCCAACACCCCTGATCTGTACGCTGGCAGTTCCTTTATTGATGTTATTTTTATAAGTATCCTCCAGAATTTCATATTGATCGTCCGACAATACCTCCGTGCCCACTTTCACAACCAGGTTGCTTTTGTCAATGCAAATTTCCTGTCCTGTATATAGGAATAAGTTTCTATTATTCTGTGCTGGATTCTGCACTGTAATCCTCGCCTTGTCGATCGGGGCTGCTACAATGCGATACTCAGCTGCCTTTTCGCCGGTATAATTACCGCCTTCTTTTGCCGTCACGTGGACGCACAGCACTGTATTTGCCGGAATAATATCATTTTCCTCCACAGAATCACCGGCGTTTCTTGTCACTTCCGTTTCATTGTTCAGCACCTTTTCTGTCATATGTTTATAAGTGTATGTATAAATTTTATTATAGTCCGTACCCGCCTTCAACTTCTTCCCGTTTGTGTCGGTAAGCACAGGTACCGCCTTATATCTGCCGGTTTTCGGACTTGCCGCCACGTCAGGCGCTGTTATAGTTACCTCTGTAAATGCCTTGGGCGTAATTGTAAAGGTCTTCTTTTCGGCAAATACACCTGTATAATTACCTTTTCCTTTCACCGTGATAGTTGGCGGCTTTACTGTAGTCTGCGTGGTAACTGCTGTATGATTCTGGTAAGACAGGGTATAATCTTTCCCTTCTGTCAGCAGCTTCATTCCGTCATACACTTTTACAGAAGGTCTTGATCCGCCTTTTTCATAAACAGTGCAGATTTCATCCGTTGACAGGGAAATTCTGTTTTGTACATCCGACGCAATATTATATGCGGCGATATTATATGTTTTCTTCAAAGTACCGGTGTAATTTCCAAGCCCGATATAAGTTACAGTCGCTTTCCCTTTATTTAGATGATTGTTATAGCTGGTTGTATAGTCTGTGCCCAATACAAGCTCTTCTTCTCCATACTTTAATACTGCCTCACTCTGATAAACCGTATCGCCTTTATATGGGAAAGAAGTTTTGAATCCGACAAATTACGCCTTCTTGATCTGCCGTCCGGTAATCGTAAACGTCACGTTTCTAGTCCCGAAGTACTCTCCCTTTCCTGTGATCGTTATCGTCGCGGTTCCCATTTCCCTGTTGTTCTGGTAACGCAGGCTGTAATCCGCCCCCTTGTTCAGCGTCACTTTGCCGTATTTTATGACCGGCTGCGGCCGTTTGCTTGTTCCGTCAAATTCAATGGCAGCAATCTTATTGATTTTTAACTTGCTGACCGGTATCTTGTCAAGCACCTCAAAGGAGAAACTGCACTCTCCCGTATAGTTCGACCCGGTTCCCTTCACGACCAAAGAATAAGCGCCCTCTGTCGCGTAGAAATCCGTATCCCTTCCTGCACTGTCTTTTATCGTCAAGGTATAATCCGTGTTTTTCTTCAATCCCTTTTTATTGCACTTGGCACTGAATACAAGCGCCGGGTTTTTGCCGCTTGCCAAAGGCACATAAGCATCGGTAAAAGTCTTACTAACACACGTGTCGGATATATCACGTTTTGTAATATTAAAGGTCTGTGTCTCTGTGCCGGAATAGTTGCCCTTGCCCTTTACTACAATGGTCGGAGGCTTTGCATCATCAGCTTGCGCCGCCTTCGTGTTGTTTCTATAGCTGACGGTGTAATCTTTGTTCGGTTTCAGCCGCTTCTCACCGTCATAGACGCGCACCTCCGGTTTGACGGCGGTGCCGGTGTAGGTGTAGTCCGGGATGGCAGAAATCCATAGGCCGTTCGGGATCTCGACGGATTCGGGGATATCCTTGTAGTGAATGCCGTCAGAAAAATCATCATCGTCAACATCATTTTCATAGGACATAGTTTCATTAAAACCATAAACAGTCTCGTTAACCCCTGCCTCCCAAGCCGATACTTCTCCAGCCTCATTTGGCACATACAGAGCAAATGTCGCCTGAGAATTAAACCTACTTGATAAAATTTCTGCCGATTCTTTGATTGGTACGTTTACAAATTTTCTTTGGTCAATCAGGTTCCCCGCACCATCATAGTATTCCTGTATCAGAGTCATTGATCCTTCCCCAGTTCCTACAATAGTCAATTTGTAATCTGTGGAATATTCGAGGGTGAACACAATCCCCTCATCGCTTTTCTCCACTTTACCAAAACTGGATATCCTGGGATTTCGACTATCAAGCGTTTCACCATTTATACTTACAGTTGCTTCTACCGGACATTGAAGCCGCAAAATGTTTGTTTTTACGCCTTTTCCCTCTCTCACTGCTGTCAGTGTCTGTGCTGTACCTTCTGCGTAAGAACCTCCATTAGCACTGCGAATATAAAAATAGTTTCCAACACTTCTTACTTTATTTGCAAAATCCTTATAACTCCAATAGTCAACAAAAAGATTATGGGCCGGCTTATGTCTCTCTCTTGCACCGCCTTCATAACTAATGTAGTAAAACCCTTTTCCGTCTTCCGATTCTCCCAAGAAAACTATAGAATGCCAAAAACTTTTAGCGTCTGAACCATATCGTAAATGTTCCCCCGGATCGGCATACTTATGTATAAAATCTTTGATTCCTTTTTCACTCAGATCATCGCCTGTTTCTTTGGCTCCACTGGTTGAGTATATATATGCCGTAGCAAAACACGCATAAGCCTTACACCCTGCCGCATCCTCATCAAACTTCACTAATCCAAGCTGTGAATCCTGCACAGCCATATCAAACCAAGCAGGTGCAACCTTATAGTCCTTGTTCTGAATTGGCCATTTTGCAATCTCCTGCTCTGTTCCAGTAAATACCATTGTATCATTAGGAATTTTTGACTCCATAGGCCGAAACTGCGCTTTAAAAAGCAAATTATAGATTGCGTTTTGAATTTTTTCTCGTGAATCTTCATCTGCATTTGCCAAAGATACCTTTGTTAAATTCTGTACATACTTTTGTCTGCTATCTATTTCATTTTCTTCTGGTTCTTCATCGTCTGGTGGTATAACTGGCTTTTCTATAGACGGAATATGATTCAATCCCAAAGCCACGCTATGATCTAAATTTTTTGGCATCTCTGTCACTTCAACACCTTCCGAAGTATACCATGTACGGCCAGAAAGATAGATAGATACATTTATATTGTATGGTGTATCAATCCGTGTAAGAGAAAAACAGTCCATAGTGAGCCACTGATTACTTGTAATCTTGCTAAAATCAAAACTGCTCAGATCCAGTGCCATGAGTTTACGGCATTCCGAAAACATGCTGCCCGCCTGAGTCACATTGGAAGTGTCAAAATGACTTATATTTAAATATTCCAAACTCCTGCATTCTGAAAACATAGACTGCATATTTTTCACTTGACCAGTATCGAAATGACTCAAATCCAGCTTCGTTAAACTCCTACACCCCTCAAACATGGCAGACATGCTCGTTACCCGGCTGGTGTCTAAACAGCTTAAGTCCAATTTCGTTAGGCTGTTACAACCATTAAACATAGCTCCCATATCTGTCGACTGATTGGCTCCGAAGTTACTTAAATCCAATTCTAGCAGATTCAAGCAACCATCAAACATATTTGATATATTTATTACCTTACCAATATCAAATCTACTCAAATTTAAATTTGTCATACTGGAGCATTTATAAAACATCCCACTCATATTTGTCACATTTTCAGTATTAAATGAGCTCAAATCCAATTCCTTTATATTGTCACAAAGCATAAACATAGAGTTCATGTTTTTCACCTGACCAGTATTGAAATAACTCAAGTCTAGATTTGTTAAAGCACTACAACCACGAAACATTTCCTTCATATCTGTCACTTGACTCGTGTTAAAATAGCTCAAATTTAAATTTGTTAAACTACTACAGTCATAAAACATTCGCCCCATTTTTTGGACCTGATTATTATTGAAATGGCTCAAGTCCAATTTTGTTAAGCTGTTACAACCGCTAAACATATTAGACATATCTAAAACTTGATCGGTGGTAAAATGGCTCCCTACTAACTGTGTTAAACTGCTACAATTGCTAAACATATATGACATGTCTGTCACCTGACTAGTGTCAAAACTAGACACGTCCAGTCTCATTAAACTTTTGCATCCACTAAACATATGACACATAGTTGTTACTTTGCTGGTGTCCAATTTGCTTACGTCGACATTGACCATATTAGAACACCCATCAAGCATAAATGTGGTTCTTGTTATTCCCGTTATATCAATTACAGCACTCGTAATAGAATCTTTATATTGAATCCAAGGAGGCCTGAAAGCTGTCGTAGAAGAATAATCTCCAGTTCTCTTACCGTCAACTTCCCATCAACATCAATTACCCACGACATTTGTCCATATTTTTCATTTATATTTCCACTCGCAATATCCCCGGCCGCCGTCGGCACTTCTTCACCCTCAGTCTCTGAAACTTCTTCGGCATTCTCTTCGGCAGGCTGTTCCTCCTCTTCCGTCTCCTCCTCCTTTTGATCGGCATTCTCCGTGCCTTCTTCCGGTTGTTCTTCATCCTCTGTCTGTTCTTCTTTGGAGATATCCTCTTTTGGCAGTTCTTCCCCAGGCTGTTCCTCTTCTTCCGTCACTTCCTCCGGCACTTCTGTCTCCGCTCCGATGTTTTCTTCCTTCCCGTCAGGCTCATTTGTCGTATCAGACTCGGTTATCTCCTCCTCCGGTTTTTCCGCAGGTAACTCTTCTGCTTTTTCTTCTGTGTTCTCTTCTGTGGTTTCTTCCTTTGCACCCCCCTCAATAACAGCCTCTTCGTTTGTTGCGCTTTCCTCACCGGACGCTTCTAAAGCCGCAATCTGCCCCGCATCCGAATCAATGGACGATGCTCGCAATTTCATCATAGACGTCGTATCCGCAAAAAGTAACACCACGCATAATAATCCTGCCGTCAATCTCTTGTAAATTCTTTTTCTCATAGTAATCTTTATATGATGTTTGCGAAAGCAAAACATCTCATTTCCCCCTTTCTCCTGTTTGGTTTGCGGTTTAATCACCACCTCACATTTTACAAAATTTTCGCCCACTCAATGGTTATTTCTCTGGATTCCAGATACTCTGTCAGATACGCATACTCTTCTTCCGTAATATCTCTTTTTTCCCCTTGTTGTGTCACGTATACAAACCGTGTCCCGTCTTCTTCCTGATCCTTTCCAATAATCATTACCCGTTCAAAGTTTCCGTCACTGGCAATTTGACAGACGTTGTAACTTTCATCCGTAGGCTGCGAATCTTTGACTACCACCAGATAATCCTCCGTAAACCATATTTCGGCACCTGGGTCTACCGGCAATTTCGTCCAAAGAATACCTTCATCCGTGTAGAAAAAGAAGTCGGTACAATATCCGTCTGTCCGAATGATCATTTCATTTTTGGAGTCTCCGTTCATGTCGGCAAAGGTATATTCCTTATTCCTGGCATGTGTAAGAAGTTCGCTCAGATTTTCGCTATCCTTTGTCGTATGGATACCGTCAGTCATCTGATACAGACTTTTAACAATCACATCATTGTCTGCTGAAACGTCATAATCAAAATCACCGATCACCTCGTATACACAGCTAAAAACTTCCTCATGGTCCAGCTTTAAAATGCTGTATCCATTTAACGGGCTGTCTTCATTTACTTCAACGATCGCGGATACCCGGATCATCCCATCAATTGCCGTCATGGAAACCGGTGCCCACATCATGTCATAGGAAAGCTCAAACCGATCCTTTGCAATCGGCTTTGTATGTACATTGACCTTGGAAGCCCAGGCCAAATAAGGCGAATATGCCTGCGATGTGTCAACCCCTTCCGGAAAACAGGTGCATGTCAGCTCTCGGCCTGTGACTATCGATCCCGCCGCCGCTATTCGTTCATTGTCCCATATGTTATCTTTATTGTTATCATCGGAAAAAGGCCCAAACCAGCTATTACATATCAAAGCCGACTTAAATCCTTCCCAAAAATCTTCCCCCGGATTCCGCATAGTTTCATCGTATTTCACGCAATAAACAGTCAGCATATCCAATGCCGTCGATAGTTCTTCGCATTGTTCCAAATCCGGGGTATCTGGCAAAATCTGTAAATCACCTTTTTCCCTTTCAGGAGTGTTTCCGGAGCATCCGAAAAGGCATAGCGTCAGTATGATGATTTTACATAAACATTTCTTTTTATATATGTTCATCTCCACCACCACTTAAATCCTTTCGCACTGATTTTAAAGGTAGCCTTCTTTGTTCCGCCATAGTCCCCTGCTCCGCGAATGATAACGGCAGCCGTTCCTTTTTTGACATTATTAGTATAACCGACTATCTCATAATCGGTATCCGAAAGTACTGTCTTTCCAATCTTTATTTCCATATCCGCTTTCCCCGGACAAATTTCACTTCCAGTATAGGTCTGTCCGGAAATCTGCACTCTCGCGCTTCGGATGTCCGATTGTGTGATCCGGTACACATCGCTGATTGTCCCCGTATAATTCCCTTTGCCCGTCACGGTAACCAAAATTTTCGTACCTGCTGGCAGAACATCCGTCGGCTCCATAGAACTGCCTGCCGGCTTTAAGATCCCGTCAGGCAAAACGGTGTCCTCCGCATAGGTATACAGCATATCCCTCTCATAATCTTTTCCCGCTTTTAATGCCTTTCCGTTTAAATCCATTATTTTGGGGACAGATTTGTACTTGCCCGCCGTGTTTTGATATACCTTATCCTGTGTCTCAATTGCAAGTGATTCCATGCTCTGCGGGACTATGGTAAAAGGCATTGTCACGCTCCCACTAAAATTACCCTTACCGCACACAGTCATAACAGGCGGCTTTTCCGGGTCAGCCAAACTGCTGATTACCTGATTGTTGCTGTATTTTAATGTGTAATCGCGTCCCTCCGTCAGTATTTGCTCCCCAAAATAAACTGTCGTTTTGGGTTTACTGCCACCCGCCACATAAACTATCGCAATACCATTCTCCATTTTTATGAGATGATTTCTGTCCTCTTCGATATTGTAAGGCGCAATTTTAAATGTCCTTTTCAAGGTGCCGGAATAATTGTTAATTCCTTTAAAAACGATTGTCGCCGTGCCTACAGTATTGTTTTTTTGATAACTTACCGTGTAGTCTCTGTCCTCCTCAAGTCTTATCTCATTCCCGTCGTTTTCAATGACAAGATAAGGATTTGCGGTAATGCTATCTCCTGTATACACAACGGATGTCGGAATATTTTTAACGGCTGCCTTCTTAATATCCATACCCGTAATTTGAAAGGTAATTCGTTTTTCTCCGCAGTAAGCTCCCATCCCGTTAAGGATCACCGCCGCTTTGCCGATTTCGCGGGTATTTTCAAAAGAGAGAAAATAATCTCTGTTTTCCTCCAACCACACTTTTCCGTCTTTGGCAACTACCTCTGGCAGAATATCGTTCCCGGTGTATGACTGGTCGGGAATTTTTGTTACACTTACTTTGCTTATCTGCTTCTTATTTCCAATCGTAAACAAGATCGATTTCTTTCCCGTAAAGTTTCCTTTTCCGATCACATCAATCTGATATGTTCCCTCCGCCATGTATGCATCTTTGTCGGTATCCGGATACTTCAAAACAAAATCCGTCTTATTTTTCAGTTTTCTGCCATTCCAGGCGGCGGCCGGTACGGCTTTTTGAATCGCATTTTTATATGACTTTGTAATATCCTTGATCACGACATCTTCATCATCAATATTTTTGGGTAAAATAGCAAAAGTAACCTTTTCGACGCCCGCATAATTGCCTTTTCCCTTCACCACTACAGTCGGCGCGGTTCTGACATCTGAAGCGTCATTGGCTTTCGTATTATTCTTATAACTAAGTGTATAGTCAAACTTTTCTCTTAACAGCTTTGCCCCGTCATATACCTCAATACGCGGTTTGATCGCCTTTCCGGTATAATTCTGCGACGGAATATCGTTGACCCAAAAACCGTCCGGGACTGAGTTGGTCTGCAAGTTCCAATACGCATATACCGTCATATTTCCTCTGACAACCGTATTCTCGTCAAACACGCGGCCCTGGCCGTCCGGTTCTGTATACCATCCAACAAATACAAAGCGATTTTTAACCGGCGGATTCGGCAGGGAACTGACGGTGGTATTTTCGATAATATACTTGAGGTCGTTCACCGATGTTCCGCCCTGCGAGTCAAAGGTGACCGTATAGCGTTTCCGTTTCACCACTGTTAACGTTGCGGGCCTGCTAAATATAGTATTTATGCCGTCCGTTATGACACAGCGAAACTGCGATTGATCATCTTTCTCACCCGCAGATATCCATAGTTTTGGTATACTTCTCCCCGGCGAGATATCAACCCAATTACCGGCATTCTTATCTTTACGCTGCCATTGATACTCCAAATTTGATCCTGTCGCGATCACTTTGAACAAAATGCTCTCACCCGGTTCTCCCGTATAATCCTCCGGCTGCTCCTTTATCGTTATTGTGCTTATGTCGCTGTCAGGCGCCGCAACAGACACTTCATTTCCTGCCACGTCATAAGCGTAAATGTGATTATGGTAAATGCCATATTCGTTATTGTGATCACTTATATTGACTCGGTAAGAATAAATGTCACCGTTCTTTGTCCCCTCTCCCCACCAGAGATCGTCCTGCCCGTTTTTCTCGGTCCACGTCGGAAAGCGAACCCTTGATACACCTACGTTATCGGTCACCCGACACTGTACGGTGTATCCCGTATTTGTCTGGTCGGTTATCTTTATATCCGAAATAACCGGGTTTATCCAATCAACGCACGTATCCGGTGACACAGCAGCAAAACTGGAATTTCCCGCCGCGTCATAAGCGTAAATATGCGTTGTGTAATACCCCTGTTCATTGTTATGATCAGAGACATTTATATTTACCTTGTAAGTAATGCTGCCATTCGCATTCTGCCTCCATGGAGATCCGATATGCCATTTCAGATCATCCTGTCCATTTTTAACTGTCCATGTGGGAAATTCAACTTTTGTAACTCCCACATTGTCAGTGACATCACATTCTACGTTATATCCACCTCTATAAGGTTCTACCACCCGGACATTAGATATTACAGGTGGAACTGTGTCGCTCATAGGTGGCGTGACAGTACCGCCGCCTTTATCAGTAAAAATTCTATATGACTCGAAATTGCTATAATCATCATAATGTGTCGCATTTTTACCAACAATACGATATGACCAGGAAGCATATCCCGGATTATGAATATAAAGCGTGCCATTTTCAATAAACGCATAGACAAAATGTGACTGCTTTACTCCATTGCTATTTATATAAGGAGCATAGACGTCAATTCCATATGGATATTGCTGGCAGAGCGAATATAGTTTTTTATATTTATCATCAGAGGTTCCGCTAAAATACTCGAGCTTTGTTTGTACATCATATTTTTTATGTATATTATCCCAAACGATGCCTACATTTCTATTATTATTTTTCCATACCTCATATGGAGTGGAACCTGATTTTCCCATAGCTGTAAGTAACATTGCCACACTACATACATGACATCCGCTGCTCCAATTTGATATTTCCGATTGATATGGCTTTAAATCCTTATCACTGGCATAAAAAGCTACCGCCGCCTGCACCGGCATAACATCGCTGATAAATCCGCAAAAAGCCATACAAAGAGACAAAAGAAATGCCAGCGCTCTCTTTTGTCGTGCTTTCCTTTTTTTGATCATATCTTTACCCTCCCATTCATTAAATTTGTCGTTTCGATCAATCTCTTGTAATTACAACCTGCTGAGATTTTCATGCTCCTTATGAGTCCGTACAGTCAGATATTTTAGCGTTTTTTGTAAACTCAATATGCTGCCTTTTCGAATCCTCCTGGGCAATATTCACGCTTTTCGCCACCAAAATCATAATATCCTTATTTCTCTCTGTGAGCTCACTGAAAATTTCCTGCATAACAGCGTCCCTACTTTCCATTGATATATTCCTCCCTCTGCACTATCCTTTATTGATTTTATGTTTTAATGTTACATCAATCATTGATACTTGTCAATTGTGTTTTGATATTACGCTTGACATTTTTATCATTCATTGATAATATTGCTTTTGGAGGTAAAAAAATGAATGATCGAATCCGCGAATTGAGAAAAACACTTGAACTCAGCCAAAAAGAATTTGCGCAAAAGATAGGTTTGAAGCAAAACGCCATAAGCTATATGGAAAAAAGCGGAGCCACTGTCACCGAGCAGAATGTCAAAGCGATCTGCTCTCAGTTCAGCGTCAACGAATCCTGGCTACGTACCGGCAGCGGAAAAATGTTTCTTGAAAATGAAAAAAAGCAACGAGAATTTTTTGATATCTTTGATCAGCTTTCCCCTGCACTTCAAGATTACCTGATCAGAACCGCAAGAGACTTATTAGATACACAGACAAAAATATAATATAAAATTCAAGCGAATTTCTTAAATCCATTTACCGTAAAGCGAATGAATCAGAACATAGACTTTACGCCCTATTTATGCTATATTAATTGTAGGTTTATAATCTGTTTTTATAGTTGGGAGGTGACGCAATGCCCAGTAATGGAGAAATTATTGAAAGAAATATAAACGAATTTCAAAAAGTGCAGGCCCATATGATGATTGCCAAAGAAGAAAACGCAACTAAAACATATGCCAGTTTGAGAAAGGATTACCGGTCACTGAAGGCTGTATTAACTTCGTTAGGTGTAAACCTCACAGATATTGATGAAATCAAGGAATAACAGAACAGGAAGATTATGTCTGTGACACAATAACAGGGGTGTAAGTCTGTCTTATACAGCTTGCGCCCCTGTTTTATGCATGGAAAGAATATCTTCCCTGCTGCTTATGTAAATTGTCATCTGTCCAGACAATATTCAATACTGATCACGACATCATTCTTCGTGACAATCGTCAGCAGCGTCTCCCCTCTTGTATAGGTGTAGACATTCTCTTCTGTCTCATACGCATCCCCATAGAGAGCTTTCATATCATCCACCGTATCCCCGAGACACAATCCTTCCGTCGTAGGCAGGTTGGGATCCAAAAAATAGATGGAATAAACACGTTCCTTTTCCCCGTCCAGGTAGGCTGTCAGCTCAAAGGTTTCAAAATTGTACACGTTGTCGTTTCCGCCAAAAGCACAGCTTGGAACCTCGGCGACGCCGGCATACTTCGGCAGCGCAGAGAGATCCACAAGTTCTCCCGGAGTCAGTGTCGCCCCCTCGTATACAAAGCTGAATACCCCTTCCTCCTCTTTGGGATTTTCCCTGTCTGACGCCTCTGTATCCGCGCCTTTCTCACCGCCGCTTTTCCCGGCGCTCTTTAAGCTGTCGGCGTCAATATTGATATCCTTTGCCAGGTTTCCGGCTGGAGCCGTTTTCTGGCCGCAGGCCGTCAACACCACGGCGATGCCGCACAGAAAAAGTGTCTTGCTTCTCTTCCTCATCAAATGTTACCTCGTTCTTTCCTCAACTATCTTGTCGTACTCCTGCAATTTTTTATTATAGGCCGGCGCGATTTCAATATCCTGGCGATGATCCGGCAAACCGTGTTCTTTAGCCAGAATCTTCCCGAAATATCGGGACAGTTTGACTGCTCCCGACAAATTCAGGTGGTAACCGCCGTCGTAGGTATCTTCCGAAAAATCCAGACCGATCTCCTCCGTCTGCTCCGCGAAATTATAGTACGAGAGTCCGTATTGGGCGGCATATTCCCTGATCTGCCCGTCGTATTCCTCATACCAGTAGGGGTAAAGACTGGGCGCTTTGACGAGGACAAGCTTCGTCCCGTTTTCCTCGCACAAAAGACGAAGCCTGTCCAAATATTCGTAGCAGATATCCCCAAACCGATAATCAGACAGAATCCTTTTTGCCGGAAGCGGTCCCGCCGGCACAACTTCCGTATGAAGCTGAAATCCGTTAAAGGTGTTGTCTTTCACCCGAAAGAAATAGGAAAAATCCTCCCGCGTCAGCTTGTCAAAGCGGGAGTGATAGCGAAGAATCGGAAAAACATAGGAAAGAAACCGTTCCTCCTCCGTGGCCGAAGCTAAAATAATCCCTGCCTTGCTGGAAGACCAGCGCATCTGATCGATGGTCAGACGATTATAAGGCTCGCTTACCGGCTCAGAGTAGCGCATGGCGTTTACATTAAACACAAGTACGCGCGGCGTCTCATAGCGGAAAGTTTCCTCCGCGACATAATAACTCATCCACACTAGTTGCTGGGGCGTTCCCCTGATATACGCGGTTATTCCGTAATCCCGGTAAAGCTCCATCGGCGAATAGTTTGCATAAACCTCACAATCCCCGAGAAATATGACATCATGGCCTCCCGCTTCACGGTAGTACTGGGAGATAAAGCTGCCCTCCTCCAGATCGGTCATATATTTTGGCTGAAAAAGCCGGGATACCGATACGAACGCAATACAAAAACCGATCAAGACAACGCCCACGGACAGAATCGTCTTCCATTTTTTCTTCATATCCGCCTCCATGTCAAAACCGGCTGTATACAAACTCAGACACCGAAAAACCGATGCCATACATGCCGAAAACAAGAACGGTAAGCGCCAGCAGACAAGCCACTCCTACCTTTGCCGCCAGTGAAAACGCACAGAACTTTGTTTTCAACACTCCGCTTTTCCAATCATACAAAAAGAGCAATAAACAGGCTGCGCCCAGGACGATCCAATCTCCAGCGGTAAGACCCATCCCGCCGAGCCCCGCAAGGAGAGTATTGTAATTGAAGACGGTAAACACGGAGCCTGCCATTTGCAGTACGGCAGCCGTATCCGGCCAGATGAAAAACGACCATAAAAAACTGACCAGCAAAAATGTGACGATACGGTTACATATCCTGCTCTTTGTCCTGCATTTGTCTCCGAAACAGACCAAAATGCCATGCATCAGTCCCCATAGAAGATATCCACCGCCATGCCAGATACCGGAAACCAGAAATGTCGCTATAGTATTCAGGAATTTCCGCAATTTCCCCTTACGGTTGCCGCCAAGCGGAATATACACATACTCCCGAAGAAAACCGCCAAGCGTTATATGCCACCGGCGCCAGAATTCCGAAACCGACTGTGAAAAGTAAGGCGCGTCAAAATTTTCACTCATCCGTATGCCAAACATGCGGGATACGCCAAGGACAATATCAATCCCTCCGGAAAAATCGGCATAAAGCTGAACTGCATATAGAAGCATGGCCGCAAGAGCAAAGGCGCCGTCAAACCGTTCCGGGTCTGCGGAAATTGCGGACACGATCACGCCAAGTCTGGCGGCGATCACCAGCTTCTTAAACAATCCCCACAGGCTTCGGACCGCGCCCTTCAAAAAATGATCACCGCCGAATTGTTTCTTTTCAAGCGCGGCGCGCATCTTCTCATACGGTTCGATCGGTCCAATAAAAATGTGCGGCAACCAGGAGACAAACAGAGCGAATTTCACAATATTTTTCTCCGGCTCATATTTACCCAGGTATACATCCGCATGATACGCTATGATCTGGAGCGTAAAATAGGAAATACCGACCGGTGCGATAAACGATGAATATGGCAGCAAATGTCGAACCCGCAGCAAGACGAGAAACGATACCTGCAACGCCGTACTGATCCACATGACGAAACGGTGCCTCGGAATCAGCCGTCCTGCCAGATAACTTAGCAGGATTATGGACAGCAGATACACAACCGATATACCATACCCGGCATAGACCGCCAGCCCCGCAATTAAGATAACTGTATTTGTAATCATTGTCCTATTCACACGCCGGCCATGCGGAACGGTCCCAATCCCTTCCCTGTAATATGGAATATCTCTGCTCGTCCGTCATCAGACTGTACTTCGTATGCCAACTTCCCGGCGTCGCGTCGATGTGCCTCCACACCCCGTTCAAATGAATGATCAGCCAGTAGTGTGACCTGTTGGTCACCCATATAAGCTGGGTTTCATACCCTTTTTTCGTCAGAAGGCTCTGCAGACAGAGGGCGTGAACAAGACAGTTTCCGGACTTATATGTAAAGCCGTACCATACCGGATCGGCTCCGCCGTCATTATGGCTGTATTTGACGGTATTGCGGACATAGTCGCGGATTGCCTCCGGGTCGTTTCCAAGCCCCGCGGCGATGGAATCCACCAGAGCGTCGGTATCCGCCTGGTCATGCCCCACCACGATCGTCCTCCTCGATGTCGCCACGTTCCCATCCTTGTCTTTCGACGTGTATGTGACATAGTAGGTTCCTGCTACAGTAAGATCGACTCCGCTGGCGTCATACGTCACTTCGCATGCCCCGTCCGTCGCGTCTATCGCTTTGACACCGGCAAGATAATCGGGAACGGCGTTTTTCGCAACGCTTAAGGTAGTAAGCCCCTTGATAACCGGCGGTTTCTTATCCCGCACTACCGCCAGCGTGGCAGTTGCGGTGGTCTTATTTCCGTTGATATCCGCAGCTTCAATCGTCATGGTCTGTCTGCCGAGAGTATCCACATCCGGCTCCGTCAGCAGACGCACCTCCACATCCCCGGAGATGTCAAAACAGGACTCTACAAAATCGTCCACCGTGACCTTCTTCCCTTTATAGATCGAAACATCCGTTACGGAAAGCTCCGGTGGCGTGGTATCCACGACATGAACCTGACAGACCTTCTCGTCGACAAGGCTGGAAACCGTATATTCGCCCACTCCCGATTCATTAATGACATCAATATCGCCCTGTTCAATCCGCCCGCCGTCCCGTGCCGGATCGTAGAGCAGATCCTCCTTATGTAACGCCTCTCCCAGTTCCATCGTATATTCGTCTTTCATCCAGACGATGGAGAGGGTGCAAAGGTTGGAAACCGAGTTTCCGTACGCATCTTCCACTACTACGACAAAAGTCCGATCTTCATAGTCAGACAGAGACTCCGAATTCTGCGCAAAATAAACGGTGACATCCGACAGATCGTAATAGGATGCCACAAAATCATGGGGATCCGGCGTATAATCAGGTGTCTTTTGCAGCCAGGAAATAAATTCCGCCTCAGGGGGCGTCGTGTCAATGATGGTCAGCGTGACCGTCTCGTCCTTGCGGCCGCTCCTCAGCGTCAGGGGAATACTTCCCACCACGCCGATGTCCACCGTAGAAAGATCCGTGACAATACCGGCATTGCGGGCATCCGCATACTCTGTCATAAAAGCCTCGACACTGATAGTCTCGGTCCCAAGCTCCACGGTCAGATCATGGAATCTCGGCAGACTGTAGAACCAGTATGCGACACATCCCCGCAATATCAATGTTGCTACAATGATGCAGTACCACACCCACTTATAGCACTTACCCAAATACGGGACTGCCACATTTGCGTTCGCGGTCGTTTTTTCCCCGACGGGAATTGTTTTATTCTCAATCCCCAAAAGTTTTGACTCCAAGTCCAAACACTTACAATGTGTCAGATCCCCTCTTATAAAATTTTCACATGTCTCGCACTGTGGAATCGGTATCATCTTTAATCCTACTCGTCCGCCTCCAGGCACTTTGGCAGGGCAAGGGTTCCCGTGCGCGCCATCTCCACGATACTGATTCCCTTCATCATGCTGATAAAGAGCCTGATCCGCTCAGGCACGTCGCAGATTTGAATGATAAACATATTTTGGGACATATCGACGATATCGGCATGCATAATATCGCATGTTTCCATGATATCTTTTCTGTTGTTTTTATTGTATTTTACCTTCATCAGCATGAGTTCTCTGCTCACACTGGCCGGCTCGTCGAATGTTTTGACTTTGATCACATCGATTTTTTTGTTTAGCTGCTTCTCTATCTGCTCGATGGTCCGCTCGTCGCCGCTGCTCACAATGGTCATGCGCGAAACCGTCGTATCCTCCGTCTCGCCCACCGCCAAAGACTCAATATTAAAGCATCTTCTGGAAAACAGACCGGCCACCTTGCAGAGCACGCCGGATCGGTTTTCTACCAGTACGGAATATATTTTTTTCATCTTCCACCTCCTACCTGACCAGATCCATAGGGTTAATCACGCATTCCAAAAGCACCGACTCATCTTTCTCCAGAAAGGCTTTTATCGTCTCACTGGCCCCTTCCATCGTCTCCTGGCGCATAAACCGAATGCCGAATGCCGCCGAAAGCTTCTCGAGATCCGGGCTTCCCGACAAATCAACCACGGAGTAATTGTCTTTGTAATTGTAATGCTGGAACTCCCGCACCATGCCGAGATAATTGTTTTTCAGGACGATGATCTTCACCGGCACGTCAAACTGGCGCATGGTGGCAAGCTCCATCATGGACATCTGAAAAGAGCCGTCCCCGCACACCGCAACCACCTGCCTGTCTTTGTTTGCCAGCTTCGCACCCATGGCAGCCGGAATCGAATAGCCCATGGTGCCCATGCCGCCTGTAGTAAGAAAACGTCCCTTCTTCACGATATGATAACCGCACGACCAGATCTGGTTCTGCCCCACGTCCGCCACGTAAATGGCATCCTCCGCCATCTCTCTGGATAGCATGGTGATAAAAGCCGCCGGATCTACATAAGCCGGATCCGGTCTGCGTATTGGCTGCATGGTGTCGCGGTAGGTGTTTAAAACGCGTATCCACTCTTCATGCGCGCAGGAAAAATCCTCCGTCTCCATATCCTCAAAAATATGCCTGGCATCTCCCACAAGAGGAATCGCGGGGCCGACGTTTTTGCCGATTTCCGCGGGATCTACGTCGATATGCACAAGAATTTTATTCTCCGTAATCAGGTCCGGCTGGTTCACCGCACGGTCAGCCACCCTCGCTCCCACCATGAGAAGAAGGTCCGACTCGTTCATGGCGCGGTTGGCAAAAGCCTTGCCGTTATTGCCGACCATACCGTAGTACATGGGGTGCTCGGTCGGCATGGCACCGATTCCCATCATGGTGGAGACTACGGGAATTCTGTATTTTTCGGAGAAAGACCGAAGCGCTTCCTCTGCCTGGCTTAAGAGAACGCCGCCGCCCGCGCAGATGAGGGGCCTCTTTGCTCTGGCCAGTTCCTTCACAACTTTTTTGATCTGCGCCATATTTCCCTTCACGGTTGGCTTGTAGGTGCGCATATTCACCTCGTCGGGATATTTAAACTTCCCTACGGGCGCGTTCTGGATATCGATGGGAACATCAATCAGCACCGGCCCCTTACGCCCCGTGGAAGCCAGATGAAAAGCCTCCTTGAAAATGCGGGGAATGTCCGCCGCGTCTTTGAGCAGATAGCTGTATTTTACGAAGGATTCCACCGCGCCCGTAATATCCGCCTCCTGGAACACATCGGAACCCAAAAGCTCACTGTTTACCTGCCCTGTGATACACACCAGCGGAATGCTGTCCGCAAAGGCGGTGGCGATGCCTGTGATCAGGTTTGTCGCACCGGGGCCGGAGGTCACCGCGCACACTCCCACCTTTCCGGAAGTTCTTGCAAGGCCGCTGGCCGCGTGGGCCGCGTTTTGCTCCGTCCGGATCAGAATTGTCCGGATATCCGATTCCAATATACTGTTATAGAAGGGGCATATGGCCACTCCCGGGTAACCGAACACATATTCCACATTTTCCGCTTCCAGACATTTTACAATTGCATCTGCACCTATCATAAGTTATCCTCTCCACTCTCTTTTCAATCTTTCACATCCAACAGCTTTTTCGCCAGCTTCACCGCCTCGGCCGCGTCCCTGGAATAGCCGTCCGCGCCAATCTCCTTCGCGTACTCCTCGGTGATGACTGCACCGCCCACGATAATCCTTGTGTCCATCTCTTGTTGTTTCGCATACTCCACGACGTTTTTCATTTGCTGCATGGTGGTCGTCATAAGGGCCGAGAGGGCAATCATCTGCGCGTTATGTTTCTTTGCCGCCTCGATGATTTTTTCCTTCGGAACATCCTTTCCAAGATCGATCACCTGGAAACCATAGTTTTTCAGCATCAGCGCAACCAGATTTTTTCCGATATCATGGATATCTCCCTCGACCGTGGCAATCACCACCGTTGGCATATCAGCCCCCTGCGTCTTTGTCTGCATAAGAAGAGGCTCCATGTGCTCGATGGAAGCTTTCATAGCCTCCGCGCTGGCAATGAGCTGAGGCAGAAAATATTTTCCCTTGTCAAACAACTCGCCCACCTCGTTGATAGCGGGTAAAAGCGCCTCGTCCAGAAGGTTTTTCGCCCCGTAGCCTTCCTCAAGAGCTTTTTTTGTGTCCTCTACAATAACGTCTCGTTTCCCCTTCAGGACATCGGAAAAAAGCCTGTCCTTCGAAGAGAGAACCACTGTCTCCTTCGCCGGCGCATTCAGCCTGATCCCCGTTTCTTTCCTGGCCGTCTCACCGGATGCTGCTCTCTTCTCCTGCAATGCGCCCATCAGTTGGATATAGCGACTGTCCGCCTCCTTTTTATTGAGAAGCAAATCGGAGGCGAAAGCACAGATCATCAAAAGCTCCTGCGAGGGATTTGCAATCGCCATGGTCAGCCCTTCCTGAATGGCCATCGTGAGAAAAGCCGTGTTGACAAACCCTCTCTCCGGCAGACCAAAAGAAATATTGGAAAGGCCGCAGATCGTGGCAAGTCCTTTTTCCTTGCAATAGCGAATCGTCTCAAGAGTTTCAATCGCGGCGGTTTTGTTGGCCCCAACGGTTGCCACCAGTCCGTCCACCACGATGTCTTCCTTTGTGAGTCCGATGTCCAGCGCTTTCTTTTGTATGGCATCTATAATACCGATTTTCTCTGTAAGATCCTTTGGCAGCCCCGCATCCGAGAGCGGAAGCAAAATGAACATGGCGCCGTATTTCTTTGCGAGAGCAAGAAGCGCGTCCGTTTTTGCCGCCTCACCGGATATCGAATTGATCAGCGCCCGACCCGGGTATCTGCGAAGAGCTGCCTCCAACACTTCCACATGACTCGAATCTATGGATAAGGGCAGACTCGTGACCCCGCTTACCGTCTCAAGGGCTTTTAGCATCATAGCCTTTTCGTCTATGCCACTCATCCCCATATTGATGTCCAGAATCCCCGCCCCGCAAGCTTCCTGCGACTCGGCAAACTCCGTCACGAGTTCCATGGAGCCTTCCTTGAGAGCCGCCTGCAGCTTCTTTTTCCCGGTGGGATTGATGCGCTCCCCCACCACGATAAAGGGATCATCCAGACTAAAAGCGACGGTTTTTCGTTCGCTTGTCAAAAACCGCTTTGCCGGTTTTTTTCGCCGCAGCACAGGCATATCCTGTACCGACTCTTTCAAAGCTCTGATATATTCAGGGGTTGTGCCGCAGCATCCGCCTACCACACAGGCGCCCGCGACAACCAGCTTTCGCATACCGGACGCAAATTCTTTCTCCTCCATATCATAAACCGTATTTCCGTCCGCATCCAGAGACGGCAGCCCCGCATTCGGCTTGGCAATAAGTGGAATGGCAGACACCTCAGCCATGCGGCGCACAATCTCCACCATCCGATCTGGCCCCGTAGAACAGTTTGTTCCGACCGCGGACACACCAAGACTTTCCAGCACAACCGCCGCCGTAGCCGCGTCGGTGCCAAAGAGGGTTCTTCCGTCCGCCTCGAAAGTCAGCGTTGCCAATATCGCCAGGTCGCAGACCTCCTTCGCCGCAATCACCGCCGCCCTGGTTTCCTGCAGGCTCATCATGGTTTCTATGATAAGCAAATCCACCCCCGCTTCCACGAGATAACGGATCTGTTCCTTATACACCTCCACCAGCTCCTCAAAATCCAGATTTCCCATCGGAGAAAGCTGCTCTCCCGTCATCGTCAGATCGCCGGCAACATAAGCTTTCCCGTCCACGGCTTCCCTGGAAAGGGCCACAAGCTCATGATTCATCTCCCGGATTTTTCCCTCCAGGCCGTACTCTCTCAGCTTGATTCGATTGGCCGTGAAAGTAGGCGCGTAGACAATCTGACTGCCCGCCATTACAAATTCCCTCTGTAAGCCAATCATAATTTCCCGGTGTTCCAAAATCCACTGCTCCGGGCACACCCCCGTCGGCATCCCGCGCTTTTGCAAATTGGATCCTGTCGCCCCGTCAAGAAAAACGGGGGTATCCTTTATCAATGCCTGAAATTCCTGCCTGTTCATATGTTATCTCCCAAAAATTATTCTGTCTCGGAGGGTTCCTCATAAAAGACGGTATCATCCGTGTCAAAATCGTCCTCCGGTACTTCCTCCTGCGCATCCTGAGACTGTCCGTCCTCCGAATCCGGCGCATCCTCCCCGTCGTCCTTATTCAGATAACCGCCGCCTAAAATGGCGTTTTCCTCGGTGTAGGTAACGCCCTCCCCTTCCGGGATTTCCCCGTGCAGGATGGTGATAATATACTGGAGGCGAATATTTGTTCTGTCATAATATTCCCTGGCCGCCTGCGCGGAGCCCTCGTCGTATGTTTCACCCTCGTAGGCCGTATGGTAAAGAGCTACGGCTTCTTTCATGTTCTCATCCGCCTCATCCGCCAGACTCTCCACCGCCGAAAACTGATCCGGTACCTCAAGGCCTGCCATCCATTCGATATCCTCCGCAAAAGCATCCAGATAGCCGAGAAGCTCGATCACGGCCGTGTCGGAATCACGATTAATACTATTCATCTTGTCATTATACTCGGCAGCCCGTTCAAAAAAAGTATTCATGTCCTCCTGGTAGGACGTCAGTTCCTCGTCTGTGCCACAGGCCGTCAGCAGAAACGCAAACAGCAGGCAGACACCCAGGATCTTGTATTTTCTCAAAACCGGTTTCCTCCAAATGTATCATAATTCATAAATCCTCTATCTAAACATAGTACTGATTTCTACCCTTTTCGTCAACCTTTTCTTGCAGGAAACTTGTAGCAGACGTAACAGTTCAGCCATGCACTAATCCGCGAGTAAAATCGCTCTGTATGCGATTTTGGGAGTTGTGCAAGCGCCAAAATGCGACTTTGGAGCATTAGTTCCTGCCAAAACAGGCAAAGAAGAGGAGCCGGACAAAAATCCGGCCCCTCAATTTTCCGCTTTCATACTTATAACGCGATCTCGCAGTCAGGTTCCACTTTCTTACAAGCCTTTAGCACCTGCTTCATCACATTCTTTTCGTCCGCTCCCTCCACAAACTCAACTTTCATTTTCTGAGTCATAAAGCTCACCGTAGCCTGCGTGACTCCCTCCGTTTTTTTTGCTGCCTCCTGCATTTTCTCCGCACAGTTCGCACAGTCTACCTCAATCTTGTAAGTTTTTGTCATCTTTTCCTCCGTTCTGAAGTGTTTCCTCTCCTCTTTCCATAATGTGTTCCATACCCATGTTGAGAATGGCTCTGACATGCTCGTCGTCCAATGAATAGAAGATGGACTTTCCCTCCCTGCGGCTTTTCACCAGCTTGGAGGTCTTTAAAATCCGTAGCTGGTGGCTGACCGAGGACTGGCTCATCCGCAAAAGGCCGGCAATATCGTTGACACACCGCTCCGTATCGAGCATGGCGCATAAAATCCTGATTCGGGTGGAATCCCCGAATATTTTAAACAGCTCGGAAAGCGCACTTACCTGTTCCATCGTATAAGCCTCTTCCACAGACAATCCCCTTTCGCACCTCAATTCAACATATGTTTATTTGTTCATATTATAATTCGTTCGATGGCTGATGTCAAGAAAAATCGTCGCCCGAAAGCGACGATTTGTATCTTGTACAAAACTATAGTTTGAAAAAAGAAACATTCTTTTCCAGTGTTCTGGCCATCTCCTGCAATTTTTCGGAAGTCTCCGCAAGAAGATTGATGGTAGCGTTCATCTCCTGCATGGATGCGTTGGTTTCCTCCGTGGACGCCGCATTCTGCTGGGATACGGCGGACAGACTTTGAATCACATCCACGACCTTTCCTCTCTCGCTGTCGCATTCCTGCGCCTGGTTGCTGATAAGGTTCGTCTCCCTCCTGGAGCTCTCGATACCGTTGCTCACATCGTTAAACTTCTCCTTTGTCTGCTCCAGCTTCCTCTGCTGCTCCTCAATGATTTCGTCCACTTCCTTCATAATCCGAACGGAAGCCTCGGAATCCGCCGTCAACTGGCGAATGATGTCCTCTATTGTTTTGGTGGACTGCGCGGAATCCTCGGACAGTTTGGAAATCTGCGTAGCCACCACTGAAAAGCCTCTTCCGGCCTCCCCGGCTCTCGCAGCCTCAATACTTGCGTTCAGGGCAAGCAGGCTTGTCTCGCTGGCAATGGAGGCAATGAGGTTGACCGCTTCCTGAATCCTTGTCACGGATTCGTTTGTGGTATGCACCGACGCTTCGATCTTCCTGATCGCCTGCGTCGTCTTATCGTTAGATATGCTCAACTCGTTGATAATTTTGGTGGATTCCACATCAGCCGTGTGCATCTGCTCGGAGAGTCCGTCAAGTTCCCTGACGCTTTCCACAATTTTCTCAATGATAGCACCCATATTCGCAATCTGTTCGGTCGCGGACTCGATGTCCTCCGCCATGGAGACGGCTCCCTTGGAGATATCTTCCACCGCTCTGCTGATTTCGTCCGCAGTCGTTGACGTCTGGACCGCCATCGTCTCCAGGCTGTCCCCCTGGCTCATCAGCGTATCCGTATTGCTCTTGATATTGCCGATAATGTCCTGCAGCTCCACGAGCAATCTATGTACGGAGTGCCCCATAACTCCGATCTCATCGTTTCGCTTCAAAATCCGCTGGTTGACCTCCAGATGAAGATCACCCTCCGCAAGGGAGGAGAGTAGTCCTTCTGTCTGTACGATCACTTTGGCAATGGCGCTTGCGATCCTTACACAGATAAGCAAGGCGATCAATAGAATCAGCAACCCTACGCCCATAACCATAAAGGAGCTTCTGTTGATCTCGCTTTGCGCCTCGGTTGCCGGCTGTCCGGCAAACACCATACCTACTGTTTTTCCGCTTTTGTCAGTCACCGGCATGTAAAAAGCGTAGTAATTTTCCCCATTTACGCTGACACTGTCTGTCTCGTAGTTTTTTCCCTCCTTAAGAACCGTCTGAATTACCACGTCTGTCGCTTTCGTCCCAAGAATACGCTCCCCTGTATCCTTGTCGCGAAGGGACGTGGCCCGTCTGGTATCTCCGTAGAAGAGCGTCACATCCGCCGTGCTTCCTTCCACGAATCGGTCGATCACATCCACATGATCGGTAATACAATAATCCCCCTTATAGAGAGCTTCCCCTTCCATCCGGTAATCGCCGGGATCCAGCGATTCATAAGCGGCATAGACGCTCTGGCACAAATTATGTAATCCCTCCATCGTGACATCGCGCACCATACCTCTCATTTTGCCGACAGAATACACGGTTACGGACGCAACCATGACAACCAATGGTATCACACAGAGCATCAAAAGCTGCGCCATTACTCCCATTTTCTTCTTTTTCTCCATCCTCACCCTCTCCTGTTTTTTTATTTACCCCCCTTATCCGCGGTTAACTGCCATTTTTCGGCTATCAAACCGCAGTTCACATTTTAGCCGCTTCTTAAAAGCGGCTAACTTAGTTCATTTTAACATATATTTTCAGATTTTAAAAGGTAAAACACGAAGAAAAGAGAAAAATTTCGCAAATAGTCTTATTTTTTACACAGACGTACCATTCATGGACGCACCTGCCCGTCCCCGGTGATCTGGTATTTGTAGGAAGTCAGCTCTTTAAGTCCCATGGGGCCTCTCGCGTGAAGTTTCTGTGTGCTGATGCCGATCTCCGCCCCGAAGCCAAATTCAAAGCCGTCCGTGAAACGGGTGGACGCGTTCACATAGACGCAAGCGGAATCCACTTCCCGCAAAAATTTTCGGGCATGGGACTGATCCTCAGTTAAAATGGCGTCGGAATGTCCCGTATTGTATTTGTTGATATGGGCGATCGCCTCCTCCACGGAAGAAACCGTTTTTACCGAAAGAATCAGATCAAGATACTCCTTCCCATAATCTTCCTCAGTGGCGGCATGGGCCTCTGGAATCTGCTCTAACACCGTCTCGTCGCCTCGAATCTCCACCTTTCTCTCCGATAGCGCTTTTCCGAGAAGCGGTAAAATCCGGTCCGCTATTTTCCCATGTACCAGAAGGGACTCACAGGCATTGCACACGCCGATCCGCTGGGTTTTTGCGTTGATGACGATGGGAATCGCCTTCTCCATATCCGCCGTCTCGTCGATAAAAATATGACAGTTTCCCGTACCTGTCTCAATCACGGGAATCGTGCTGTTTTCCACAACCGAGCGTATCAGCCCGGCGCCGCCTCTGGGAATCAGCACATCCACATATTCTTTCAGTTTCATAAAAGCCGTAGTCACAGCCCTGTCGTTATTTTCGATGAGCAAGACGGCATCCGCCGGGATGTCTTCCTTCGTAAGCGCTTCCCGAATTACTTCCGTGACAGCCAGGTTTGAGTAAAAAGCGTCCCTGCCGCCTTTTAAAATAACCACGTTTCCCGTCTTGAAACAGAGGCCGAAAGCGTCCGCCGTCACGTTTGGCCTGGCCTCGTAAATAATACCGACAACACCCATGGGAACCCGCACTTTTTCTATGTGAAGACCGTTTGGGCGCTCAAAGCGTTCCGTAACCTCCCCTACAGGATCCGGCAGTCCGGCAATCTGTATAAGTCCTTCCGCCATGGCCTCTATCCGCTCGGGCGTAAGCTTAAGACGGTCTAAGAGACCCTCCGCCATGCCGTTTTTCCTGGCTTTTTCATAATCTTTCCCGTTGGCGCAAAGAAGTCTGTCCCGCTCTCGCACCAGAGCCTCCGCCGCCCGTTTCAGAGCCTGGTTTTTTCGCTCCTCGTCAAGGCTTTGCAATGCCGCCTTTGCCGCCTGCGCCTTTGCGCCGAGGGTGTTTAAATATAAATCGATATTGTTGTTTTGCGTTTCCATCTTTTACTCCATTTCTGCGCATTTTTTGCGCATAACCGAGTTTGTGTCAGGCAATGCGCAGACACAAATCTCGCGATTGAAAATTTTTATTTTCAATCTTGCACTCCCTTTCGTTTTTCCGGCGATTTCACAGGATGATTTGTCAGATGATTTCCGTCTCCGTAATGATCCTCTCAGGGCAGATATCATGTATCTCCCAGGGAATCTCGGCAAAAATCTGACAGGCATAGGAAAGCGCGACGATAGTCACCTGTGCATCTTTCCTTTCCGTCCCGTATTTAAGGCCGCTCAAATATCTGTCATAAAAGCCGCCTCCATAACCGATTCTGTGACGTCTCCTGTCAAAAGCAGCCCCCGGCATACAGATCAATATCCGCGGCTTCTCCTCTTCCGCATATCGACTGACCCAGTCGGTATATGTCTTTATCCCTTCCGGCTCCAAAATACCGCGATATCCCAAAGCCAGCTCCTGTGCGCCGTTTAATTTAATAAATTCCATTTCCCTGCCAGAAACCCTGGGCGCAAACACGACCTTTTTGTCGAAGAAAGCCCGTTCCAGCAAAGGAAAGGTATCTACCTCGCTCAGATAGCTGATATAAGTGAGAACTGCCTTTGCCTGTCCGTAATCAGGCAAAGAAACAAGGCGCTTCACAATTGCCTCACTGTAAGCTTCTCGCTCTTTGGCTGTCAGGCGGTCTCTCTTTTGCAACGCTTCCTTGCGGAACCGTTTTTTGTTTATGGCTTCATCCATCTTTTTCTCCATTCCGATGCGTTGGCGCAGAGGAGCGAAAGTCAGATCTTGCTCCGCGTTTTCTTCTCGCTGAGTTTTGTGATGCTGCCATCCTTTTCCACAATGGAGATATTGTCAAGCTGCCCTCTCAGATTGGCGCGCACATTGGCCACATAAGCCTGGCGCAAAGCTGCCTGCTCCTCTTTCTCCGCTTCCGTAAGCCCCTCCGACTGCGATTTGTGGTAAAGCTCGTTTATTCTTTGGGTCATCTGTTCTACATTCATGGCTGTTAGTTCTCTCCTACATCATTTGCTATACGCTATGCATCTGCTGTACATATAACGGCAAGTCAAAGCTCTCGTCCTTATGGGAAAGAAACAAAGTCCCGATATTCTGGCCGCTTAAAATACGGTGAATCACCTTGATATCGCTGCTGTTTGCAATCACCATATCCACCCCGGTGCTGCCCGCGATTTTTGCCGCCTGTAGCTTGGTGCTCATACCTCCTGTCCCCACACTGCTTCCTGTGGAAGCCTTCCCCATATTCATCAGTTCCTCCGTCAGCTCCTCCACCACCTCTATGTATTTGACGTCAGGGTTGGTTCTCGGATCGTCAGTGTAGAGGCCGTCGATATCCGACAGAAGAAGAAGAGCGTCCGCCTCCACCAGAGAGGCTACAATAGCCGACAGCGTGTCGTTGTCGCCGATCTCAATCTCATAGGTGGCCACGGTATCATTCTCGTTTACAATAGGTATCACACCAAGCTTAAACAGCTCCGCGAAGGTGTTTCTCGCGTTATAGCGATTCAAATTGTCCACTATGGTATTTTTTGTCATCAGAATCTGCGCCGCCACCTGATTGTACTCGGCAAAAATTTTTTGATAAATCATCATAAGTCTTGCCTGGCCCACCGCAGCGCACGCCTGCTTCACGGCGATCGGGTTGTCCTCTTTCGTCGGCATGAGAATGGCTTTCTTTCCCACGGCGATGGCGCCGGAGGTGACAAGAACCACATCCTTCCCCATATTCCTCAAATTGCAAAGCTCCCTCACCAGTACGTCCAGTTTGGTGTAGTCTAAATCACCCGTCTCCTTATGCTGCAAGGAGGAGGAACCGATCTTTATCACGATTCTTTTTTTGTCCGCCATCAGGGCTTTTCTGTCCGTCATTTCGTCCTCCCAAATCTTTTATCTTTCGTCTCAATGCCCACTACCTTCGCAGACAGTTTACCACATTTGCGTAGACTGCCGCAACCTTCTCCGCAATCAGAATGCCGTCCATAGCCGCGGAGGTGATGCCGCCCGCATAGCCCGCGCCTTCCCCGCAAGGATACAGCCCCTTTATGGCCGACTGTCCTGTCTCGTCCCTTAAAATGCGAACCGGCGATGAGGTACGGCTCTCCACACCCGACAAAAAAGCGTCCCCGTCTGCAAATCCTGACATTTTCCGGCCAATCAGGTCAATTCCTTCAGCCAGCGCGACGTTCAGAAAATCCGGCAAGATTTCATGTACCGGAGCGAACTGCCACGCCCCTTTGACCGCCGGCGAAAAGCCCGGGTATCTGCCTGACAGACCGGCGGGAATGTCCCCCGGAAGCATGATTTTTCCGTCCTGTCCCAAGCGAACCGCTTCATGAAAATCCCCGTAGCGTTCTACGGGTACCGCCCCACGGCCTATCGCATAGGCCCTCTCCTCAAGCTTCCTCTGAAAGGCAATTCCCGCAAGCGGGCCGGTCCCGCCGTAATCTTCGGGGGATACGGTGACAATCATGGCACTGTTGCTGTTCGCGCCGTCGCGGCCGCTGTAGCTCATACCGTTCACGGCCGTCCTTTCCGGTTCAGAGGAGGCGTTCACGACATAGCCGCCCGGACACATGCAGAAGGAATATACCCCTCTGCCCGCGGATGTTTTTGCCGTCACCTTGTAGGGAGCCGCCGGGAGAGAAAGCCAGCCGTCTCCGTATTGCAGCCTGTCGATCATCTCCCGCGGATGCTCCATCCGAAGCCCCACGGCGAAAGCCTTGGCCTCCATGGGAATCCGCATCTCATGAAGCATACCAAAGGTATCCCTTGCACTGTGGCCGATGGCGAGAATCACCACACCACTCTTAACCTGCCCTGCGGTCGTCTCCACACCCGCCATATGACCGTTTTCCAGAAGAAGCTTTGTCACCTGCGTCCCGAAGCGGATCTCACCGCCCAGGCCGATGATTTTTTGCCGCAGATTGGCCACAACCTCCGTCAGGATATCCGTGCCGATATGTGGCTTCGCCTCGTAGAGAATCTCCTCCGGCGCCCCGGCCTCCACAAAAACGCGAAGCACCTCCCTCATTCTGCCGCAAGGGTCTTTGACCGTCGTTGTCAGCTTCCCGTCCGAGAAAGCGCCCGCGCCTCCCTCCCCAAACTGCACGTTGGAGGAAGGGGCTAAAACGCCTTCACGCCAAAAACGCTCCACATCCACCCGTCTTTCCTCTATCGTTTTGCCGCGCTCCAAAAGGAGGGGTTTGCAGCCGGCCTTAGCCAACATATAACCGCAAAAAAGTCCGGCCGGGCCGCAGCCGACAATCACGGGCCGCTCCGAAGTCCGACACGTTCCCAGTTTTGGGAAAACATATGGGGTTTGCGACACTGCCTGGATTTGTCCGCCTCTTTCGTGCCTTTTTAACACCGATTCCTCGTTTACAACCTCCACATCCACCGTATACACGGCGAAAATTTCCGGCTTTTTTCTGGCGTCCAGAGATTTTCTGAAAATGGTAAGTCCGAGGATTTCAGAAGGATTGATTCGTAAAAGCTTTGCCGCTTTCTTTCGAAGCGCTGCCTCCGTATCCGTACAAGCGGGTGATAATTTGATCTGTTGAATCCGAATCATAACTCCTCATTTCCGAGAGCGGCCGCACGCCCGGCCACCGCTCCGCTGCCAAAGGCCCACTGCAGGTTGTAGCCGCCGCAGAGGCCGTCTATATCAAGAATCTCTCCCGCAAAGTAAAGACCGGGACGCTTTTTTGACATAAGCTGTCCTGTCACTTCTTTGCAGTCCACCCCTCCCGCACACACCTGGGCTTTATCGAAACCGTTCGTGCCTGTCACTTCTGTCTCCAGGCCGCAGTACAGCTTCCATAGCCTCTCAAAAGCCGGTTCGTTAAGCCTGCCCGCCGTTTCTGTCTCCCGTATTCCCGCAAGCTTACACAAAAGCTGATTTATCTTCTTATTGACCAATCCAGTCAGGAATATTTCCATCCTGTCTTCCCCGTGATCCCTTCTGCGGACACGGAAAAAGGCTTCGCAGGACGCCTCGTCAAGCTCGGGAAGAAAAGAAACCGTCACCGTGACAGGTCTTTGCTCCAACAAAGCGTACGAGACATGGCGACTTAGCTGAAAGGCCGGTATACCGGACAATCCGTATTCAGTCAGTTGCAGCTCTCCCCTCTCCTTACAGACCGTCTTTCCATCCACTTTCAACGTCAGCAAAGCGTCACACCGCACGCCTGCCACCTGCTTATAAAATTTTTCCCTGCATCTTAACGCGGATAACGCCGGCACCGGCGGTACAATCGAATGCCCGAAGTTACCGGCTAATCTGAAACCGCTTCCGTCAGACCCGGTGTTGGGGGCGGCACAGCCGCCGCAGCATAGAATGGCCGCATCGTAACGGGACTGCCCGTCATTCACGGCAAATTTTCCTTTTCCGTATGTGATAGCACCCACCGGCTCTCCCGTATGTACGATAATCCTCTTCCGCTCCAGCTCATACCGCAAAAGATCCAATACCGTTGAAGCCTGGTCACTGGCAGGATACAGATACCCTGCCCGGCTTCGTATCCGCATCCCGAGGGCTTCAAAAAAAGCTTTTACCTGCCCGGTTCCAAACTCCGCAAGCACCCTGTCAAGCAGCGCCCGCCCGCTTCCATGGTAGAACCGCGCTCCCATCTCCTCGTTGGAAAAGTTGCATCTGCCGTTTCCCGTGGAGAGTATCTTTTTCCCGACCCTGTCGTTTTTTTCGTATAATTCCACCGCCGCGCCGGCATTCGCCGCCTGTATGGCCGCCATCATGCCCGCCGCGCCGGCGCCGATCACCGCGACTCTTCTTCCCATTTCCATTTACCTCGTTTTCAGGCTGTTCCTTATTTTCTCAACTGGAGTAAGATTCCAGAAACAGGTACAGTTCCTCCTCGCTTGCCACATATTTACCTTCCATGATCTCCCTTTGCAGGGAATCGGGAAGCCGTTCCAGCAATATATCCGTATTCATGTAAAGCGTGTCCCTGTCCTCCTCGCAGACCACGATAAAGTGATCCGCCACCATCAGATAAAAGCCCTCCGGTTCTTTTTGCCTGTAATATTTACAGACTGCCACCCGATCTCTGGAAAAAGCCGTAAGCTCTATGTTTTCAAAACCGTTTTCCAACTCGGTCAGGGGCGGATTCTCCCCGTAAAAGGAGAGCGCTTCCAAAAGCTCATCCCTGTTCAGACCGATATACATGACCGGAACAGACTCTTCCCGCTCCGTCACCGTGCCTTTTGACAAATCCACCTGCTCCACCAGATACAGCGTATCCGCCGTCACCACAGGCTCGTCCGCCACCGCCGCTTCAATCACCTGCTCACTTTCCTCCGGCGCCTCATTATCTGACTCAAAAAGCGTCTGTGACGGCAAGACGGACACGGAAGGCTCCTTTGCCGCCTCATGCCGGTATCTGTTCGGATAGAAAAAATCTTCCGCCCAAAGTGCGCCCCAGCCGCCAAGGCCCAACATAACGACTGACAGTGCCATAAAAAGACTGATACGTTTTACAAGTTTCATTCCGTTTTAGACCTCTCTTGTCGGATTTCCTGTAATCAGTATCAGCCGATTTCTGATTTTTATGCAGCGTTCTCTATAATTTCGTACACCGTTTATAATATGCCAATGTTTCTTCCAATCATAATAAACAGAGAGCCAAACGGCACTTCATGCAGCTCCACTTCCCCTATTACACGAAGCAGCATCAGGGCGAAGATATAGAAAAACAAGCTGACAATAAGCGCGATGACTATGGTAAACGCCGCACCAACCGCGGCAAAAAGCAGTCTGCCAAGCAGATAGGCGATCAGACCGGATATAGCGGCGGCAACCATGGGAAACGCCACTCCTGAAAGCCAGTCCGGTTTGTATTTGAGTCTTTTGTTCAGGAACACAAAAGCGCACACCATATATACGCCAAAGAACAGAATCAACGCGCAGAGCAGACCCTCCACCCCCATATGGACACGCTGCACCATAAAATAACCTGCCGCCAGATGCAGCACAAAAGAAACCACAGACGTTAAGAATAGCTCTCTGGCCATTCGGAGTCTGTATAAAAGCTGTCCGAACAGGAAGCTGAATGTGAACAGAACGACCAAAACCGCTCCTTTTTGCAGCCAGCCCGTAAGGACAGATACACGGGGCATTGTCTTCCCATAGCAGCAGAATGCAAACGGCTTAGCCAAAACCGCCAGATATACGGCCGTCGGAAAGGAAATCATGGAGGCCGCCCTTATCGCCTTCCCAAATTTCTCCCTCATATCGCGGTATTCCTCCCGTTCATAGGCATTGCAGATTTTTCCCGTCAGTCCGTGCACAAAGAGGCAGGAAAAAGCTGCTCCCATACCTGTCAACGCCGCAAATTTTCCGTAGTAAGCGCCCCATGTGGCAGTACGGTTACTCCCCTGCTCCGTCACATTCATGCAGTAATTCAAAAACCGCTGGTCTACCAGCATAAACAGATTGGAAAAAACCGCACTCACGGCTAACGGAAGCGTGTTGACAATCAACATTCGCTGAATCTCAAACCGGGTTTCAACCCTTCTGCTGCTGTCCTGTCCGGAACGTCCTCTCATCACTCCCGCGTAAATCACATAGAGCACCAGCAGATGCAGCAGGGCGATCACCTGGGAGATCATGACGCCCGCCATGGCGCCAAGCGCACCGAACGCATAGGTATGCGCCTCCACCTGTAAAAGCGCCGCCACTTTTTCCCCGTATCCGTGAAACGCTCTTCCGCCGAGGATGGCTCCGACCAACATGGCTATCTTTTCCAGATATTGGGAATGGGCGGTCAGTACCCCCATTCCATAACCGTTAAAGTATCCTCTGAAAATCCCCACCAGAGAGGCAAGCAAAACCGAGGGGGCTGCCGCCAGGACAGCCATACGGCTCAAATGCTCCAAGACAAGTATATCCGCAATCCACGAAGAGAAGAACAGGGAAAAGAGAGCCATAATGACGCCAAGCATCAGATTCATGGTAAAGGCGGTCTGGAAAACCTTTTTCGCATTCCGGTAGCGCTCCCGCTTTACCCGGTAACGGATAATGCCCGCCATGGCATGAGACATACTGTAAGAAGTGACTAAAGTAGTCAACAAGAAAATCTCAAACGCCGGGGCAAACAGCCCCATCCCTTCATCTCCTATAAACCGCGAAAGCGGAATACAGATAAAGAGAAGAAGCAGGTATGACACGATCCCCGACGAGAGAACAATTCTATTTTTCAGATTTTTGGCTGTCCATTGTATATTCATCGTTATCCTCGGTAATTTTTAGTCCCGTGTGATAGAAAGTTTCCGAAGCACCGCCTCCTGCTTTTCTTCCATCACCGCCGCCTCGGCCTCCTCCATATGGTCGTAGCCGCACAGATGAAAGAGACTGTGCGCCAAAAGAAAGGCCGCCTCTCTGTACTCGCTGTGGCCGTACTCTTCGGCCTGTTCCCTGACCCGGGACACGTTGAGGATGATGTCGCCAAGCACCAGCTCCCCGCTTTCCGGGTCAAAGCAGTCCGCCTCCTGTTTTTCCGCAACGGAAAAATCCCCCGGCGTACCAAACTCCAGATTGGGAAAAGACAAAACGTCTGTCTCCGCGTCCCGATCCCTGAAATTTTTATTGTACTCTCTGATCCCCGGCCCGTCTGTCAAAAGCAGGCTGACGCAAGCCTCATAAGGACAGTTCTCGGCGTTAAGCGCTTCTTCCATAACCGAGTCAAGCAGTTTTTGCATATCAAACGGGAGTTGCAGTTTCGTCTCATTCTCAACGAAGGAAGTCATAATAAAGTTTCTCCTGTAAAAAGATCTTTTTCATGGCACAAAGCTGAGCCAGCGAGATCTCGTTGCTGTAAAGCTCGTCCGTCTCAAACTCTTTTTTAAAGACGGTGTCGATCAGCTGTTCGTAGTTTAACTCCGCCTTGGGATTTTTCGAAAAGAGATAAAGGATGGAGGAGACAATACAATCCGCCAGCAGAACCACAACCGCTTCTCTGGATACCATCTTTACATCGGGATCTACATATTCCTGTAAAATATGCCTGGTCTTTGGCGGAAAATGATATTTGTCACAGATGGCCGACACGTTCTCCCAGGTATTTTCCCCTTTCAGCTTCCCGATTCTGTTGTAGTAACCGCAGGCTTTCACCGCCGCGTCATCGATCCCGAGACTCCGTGCCACCTTGTCCGCCAGATAGGCTGTGTGGATCGCGTGGTAGTATTCGTCTTTAGAAAACTCCTTGAGCTGAACCAAAAGAGGGCACTCCGGATCATTAATCTCCATATACCTGTCCCTGTACCTGTGAATTACCGTGGAGCTGACCATTTTCAGACTGACCAGAAGCAGGATGCAGCAAATCATCAGATTGATACCAGGTATCATAAACTGGGCGATCGTGAGCTTTTCCTTTGAAAAGAGAACTACATTGGCAGTCAGACTTAGTCCCAGGATAAGCAGGGAAATCACCACCGGTATCCCTACCTTAAACTCCTCGTCCAGTGTGGCAAAAACCAGAATCCCCGCCATGCCGCTGATAAAGTACAGCCAAAATACCGCATAATCACAGCCCGCAAAATTGACGGCCAAAAGCAGACACAGACTTCCCGCAGTAAGCCCCGTCATCCCGTTTGAAAAAACGCCAAGCAGCACAAATATCACAAGAAAAGGCCAGCCTGTAACGGGCAAAAAGGGAAGAAACACCGCCGCCAGCAGACTGATCAGATAGGTGACTGCAAACTTCCCGTAGCGTCCCTCATTCTGATAGACAAAAAAACCGTTCACCTCGCTCATGATATAAGAAAAAATGACAATACCGGTTCCCGCCAGAATCATAACCACATTTCGTATGATCAGCTCCGTCTGGTTTTTGTAAAATACGCTGCCGCCCCAGGCAATCGTGCCGGCGAGGGCAAACATAAACATAAAAGCCACAATTCTCTTTATGATAAGATTATTTTTCTGACTGCTGTTATTATTTTCCACGTCTGTAATTCCTGTTTCCTGTTTTTTGTTCGCTGCGTCTTTTTTCTTTCGCCTCGTAATCATCGTATGCTTTTACGATCTTCTGTACCAGCGGATGTCTGACCACATCCTTGCTGGTCAGATGACAAAAGGCAATGTTCTCTATTTTGTTCAGGACTCTCGCCGCAACGTCAAGCCCCGATCTCATATCCGGCGAAAGGTCCTTTTGCGAAGCGTCGCCGGTGATCACCACCTTGGACCCAAAACCGATTCTGGTTAAAAACATTTTCATCTGAGCCGAAGTCGTGTTCTGCGCCTCATCCAATATAATATAGGCGTTGTCCAGCGTACGTCCTCTCATATAGGCAAGAGGAGCCACCTCGATCAACCCCTTCTCCATATTTCTGGAAAAACTCTCCGCCCCCATAATCTGATAGAGCGCGTCATAAAGAGGTCGAAGATACGGGTCCACCTTGCTCTGCAGGTCGCCGGGCAAAAAACCCAGCTTCTCCCCCGCTTCAATGGCCGGCCGTGTCAGTATGATGCGGCTCACCTCGTTATTTTTGAAGGCGGTCACCGCCATGGCCATGGCCAGATAAGTCTTGCCCGTACCGGCCGGCCCAAGACCGAATACAATGATATTGCTTCGCATGGCGTCCACATACTGCTTCTGCCCGAGCGTCTTCGGCTTTATGGGTTTACCGTTTACCGTATGACAGATACAATCGCTGTCTATGGCCAGGAGCATGTCCTCCTTATGCTCTTTGCCAAGCTCTATCGCATAATCCACATTCTGTTCTTCCAAAACCGTACCTCTCCTTGAAAGGGCCAGAAGTTCCTTCACGACTCTGGCCGCCTGGTCCACGCTGTCCCGCTCACCGGATATCCTGACTGCGCCGTCCCGATCCACAATCACCACGTTCAAATCCTTCTCGATCCGCTTGATATGGGAATCAAATTCTCCAAACAGATTCCGCATATGTTCCACCGGTACATCGATACTGACTGTAAATGCTTCCATTCTCCGCCTTTCAAAATCAAAGCCCATTACTGTGCCTGCTCTTCTTCCTCCGTATCCTCAGCGGTTTGCGTATCAGGATTCACTTTTGTGTAAACACGCTCCACCGCCGATTCCTCGAGCTGCATACGGGCATGCAATACCCATTTCTTATCATTCTTTTTTATTGTAACATCTTTTTGAGCAATTTGTACCCCTTTTTCATCTAAAGTTGAGATAATTTTACGCCATCTCTCCTGCAAAAGTTCCTGCATTTCGTCGGCCGTATGCATTTTTTTCGTGATTTCATACTCCTGCACGGTTCTTTTCCCATAATAGACCGGAAGATAGAGGTGGTCCAAAAGCTGAACCTGTTTTTTTTCCGCACTGATGTCATAGAAAGAGTAGGGAATCCCGGATAGCCGGAAGGCGATCTCCCGCCCTCCCATACCGAGCACAGGTATTTCAATGGTGTTCCCGGTATAACGCTTCTCGTCGTAGGCAACGTCCTCCTCCAGGGAGAGATTTCTGGTATAACGCAGGGTGATGTCCGCATCCGCCTCCACGTACTGATATCTGCGCACGGTAGTATCCTCATTGTAGACAGGAACCGCTCCGCTCACCAGCACGTCTCCTTTCTGCACGCTGTCGCCGCAGGCCACTAGCGGCACGCCGCTCCTCGTGATCATATATGTCACGACACCTGCCTTTTCGGCAACCAAATCCATCCCCCTGTTCGTCTCCCCGCCTGCCCTGTCATCGTAGCTTGGCATGTCGTTTTCCTTGATACGGACAACGAGAGCCGTTCCCTGCAGTTGCACGGAAGTCCATGTAATCAGGTCATAATCCTCTCTCAGGGCATGTTCCAGATCCTCAATTTTCAGCTCGCTCTTTTTCATGGCCGGGCGGACGCCCTGCGTTTCCAGATAATCGAGCAGAACATCCTCCGTCAAAGCAAAGTTTCCCTCGATCCGAATATCCCATATAAAACGCGACGCAAGACTCCAAAAGAGGATACAGCAGACAAGCCCCGCGACAAAAAGCTTTCTCTTCCACATTTTTGCCACAAAAAAAGGCAGACCGTATTTTCCCAGGACGGCTGCCCTCGTCCCTGTTTTCTTTAAAAGAGGTTTTAAAGAAAAGAAACCCGGTATGCTGATATGCATGGTGTGGTAATCGCCGTGATCCTCTATATTCCATACAAGTACATCGTGGTTACCGCATAGATTTAAAAGCCGCTCCACGGAATAGCCCCATACCTTAATAACCACATATCCTCTCAAATACTGGATCCAATGAAGCATAGATTTTCCCCCGGACGCTTAAATATAGCGAAGCGTATCAATCTTTCCGCTTATTTTCATGTCTTCATTGGTATAATAATCGATGGAAAGAGAACTTCCCTCAAAACATATTTTTGTATTTTTTCCCTGTAAAACAATGGACTCCGTGGTATATTCCAGTATCCCCTTGTAGTTTTCTATAAAGGCTTCCCTGTTTCCCGTGACAGTGACTATGGCAGCCCCCAGCATGGTGTCCTTCGGAAGCTTCAAAGACTCCACGATAAGCTCCTTCGATTTCTGAAAGGGTGAAAAAGGCGGTCGTTTATTTTCTCTTCTCATGCTATATTAATATGTATATGCCAACCGCTTTATGCCATGTTTTAATTTTCAATCTTCCCCTAAGCCGGAGCCTTTTTGCTTTTCCTGTCCTCACTTGTGATAGGGTTCTTTGTTTATAATCCGGTATGCACGGTAAATTTGTTCCAACAAAATAACCCGCATCAGTTGGTGCGGGAAAGTCATATCGGAAAAGCTGACTGCCAAATCAGAGCGCTCCTTTATTGTATGATGCAAGCCGAGCGATCCGCCAATCACAAAAAAAAGGCTACCCGTACCGCCTACAAAAAGCTTGTTGATCTGATCCGCAAACGCCTCCGAGGTAAACCTGCGCCCCTCGATCTCCAGCGTCACCACATAGGCGTTATCCGGCAAAAAACGCCGGATACGCTCTCCTTCCCTTTTCAGAATTTGCTCGCACTGTGCCCCCGATGCCCCGTCCGGCGTCTTCTCGTCCTCCACCTCCCGAAGCTCCAGCTTACAGTAACGTCCCAGGCGTTTTGCGTACTCGGCCACCGCCTGCCGGTAAAAGCTTTCCTTTAGTTTACCTACCGTTATCACCGTTATCTTCATACATTTCCTGATAATACCCGTCAACAAAAGCCTCGACAAAAGCCTCGTCCAGATTCATAAATTTATCGTCAATGGCCGCCCGTATCTTTTCCGTGCGCCTGTAGTATTTTTCTTCCTCCGTCAGATCGTCAAGGCTCTCCTCCTCTTCCAGAATCTCTCCGTCTATGACGGCGCCGTCCAGATTTTCCTGACACCAGCGTGTGATCTCCGAGAGCAGCGAATTCTCGGATTTCGCTTTCACCGAAAGCAGCTTGGAGTCCCGCATGGAAACAAATCCGAACACGATAAAAAGAACAAACATCGCGCCCATAACGCCGCAGACCAGATATTTGGTAATGCCGGCATTTTGGTAGAGCGGTATCACGTCAAAGAAAACCAAAAGCACGGCGACAAAACCAATCCCGCCGACCGCCAAAAGCGTGCAGGCCGAGGTGCGGTTGTCCTCCGCCTTTGCTTCACTGCTCCGATATTGGGGCATAGACTATCCCCTCCTTATCTTACGAATTGGAAATCCTGCACACGAAAAACCTATACGCTTTTTATTTTATAATCATTTCTTACAAAATGCAACTATTTTAGCAGTTCTCTGATACCCTGGTTCTTATTTTCCGACTTGTCGACGTCAAGGCAGTCGGAACTGTCGTCCCGGTTACGCCAGACGGAGCACTCCCCGATGGCGCTCATATCCCGCCACAGAGTAAACACGCCCTTATTTGCAATGGCGTCCCACTCCTGCACATTTCCGATATAATCAACCGTATTGGCGTACATATCCCCGTCATAAAGCCCGTCTTTAAACATTCCGATCACATTCTGCAAAATTTTCCCCTGGGTTGGCTGGAGTTTGGAAATATCCACATCATAATGCTCTGCGCCTTCCCCGTTCGGAAGGTCGTTCGCCCAGGCTCCGGAATAGCTGTGCGCCAAATAAATACCGTTTGCGTTGGTCTTGTTTTTCTGGCCGATATAATAACGGAACCAGGTTCCCTGTCCGCTTCTTGCTCCGTGACTCCACTCCCCGAAATAATAGGTGTTCTTCTCGTAGATGGCAAGACCCGTGCCGTGCGGCTTGTTGTCGCCGTCCACGTCCCCCTGGTAATAGTATTCCCCTGTTCCCTCAAGCCCTTTGGAAAGCTTGACATAGCGTTTTAAATGAGCAAGATCCCATATTGCGTCCTGATTGTTATCCGCAAAAAAGGGATATGCCTCTTTCAGAATAAATTCCTTCGTGTACGCCTCGTCGTTCTCGTCCTCTATGTCGACCACGACAGCCGTCTTCTCGTCCTCTGAAAGATCGTCCTTCTCCGGTTCCTGCCCGTCTTCCTCTTCTTCCTCCTTCTCCGGTTCTTTCCCGTCCTTGTCCACATCAGATGCAGGAACATCCTCATCCTCAATCATCTGCTCCCCGAGTTCCTGCTGTTCCTTGGCATAATCCTTGATATTCTGCTGCAGCCTGTCCGACTCGGGTCTGTCATTTTTGCGCCCAAGCATCATGGCGCTTAACAGGATAAGAATACAGATCAGCAAAACCGCGATAATTGCCAGAAGAATTTTGGTCATAACCGGTTTCTGCATCAGATTTTCGCTTTCCTCATCCGCTTCCCTCTTCCTCTTGTCATTGTCCAAATCATTCAGTTTCATCGTTTTTCCTCCCTGCGGAATCTCAAAATCCACGGACGAACAAGTTCGTCCTGGAGAATGCCGCTTTTTAGGCATTCTCCTGAGTGAAACATAGAACTTCTCCACGAAACAGCCTCTGCTGTGAGTGGCTAGAAGTTCTTTTCACTCTATTTTAATATATAGTTATAAAGATTGTGCGTTGCAAATTATTAAGAATTTCATAATTAGAATAATACATAAGAAGAAAATCGAGTCTGCCCATCATCCCGACAGGCAGACTCCATTATGCGCAACATCTTATTTTGAGAGATAATCGTCAATCCCCTTCGCGGCCGCCTTGCCCGCGCCCATGGCCAGAATCACGGTAGCGGCCCCCGTGACCGCGTCGCCGCCGGCGTAAACACCTTCTTTTGTCGTCGCGCCAAACTCTTCCTCCGCGACGATGCACTTGTACTTATTGACCTCAAGCCCCTTTGTGGTGGACGAAATAAGAGGATTCGGGGAAGTGCCAAGGGACATGATCACCGTATCCACCTCCATCACAAAATCGGATCCCTCTATCACTACAGGACGGCGTCTCCCGGAATCATCCGGCTCACCAAGCTCCATACGCACACATTTGATGCCGGATACCCAGCCGTTTTCATCCGCCAGAATTTCCGTCGGATTAGTCAGAAGATCAAAGATAATCCCTTCCTCTTTGGCGTGGTGCACTTCCTCCACACGGGCGGGAAGTTCCTCCTCGCTCCTGCGGTATACGATATGCACCTCCGCCCCCAAACGAAGGGCCGTCCTCGCGGCGTCCATCGCCACGTTTCCGCCGCCCACTACAGCCACTTTCTTTCCGCGCATAATGGGCGTGTTGGAGGACTCGTCAAAGGCTTTCATCAGATTGCTTCTCGTCAGGTATTCATTGGCGGAAAACACGCCGAGCGCCTGTTCTCCCGGAATACCCATAAATTTCGGAAGTCCGGCGCCTGAGCCGATAAACACGGCGTCAAACCCTTCTTCCTCCAAAAGCTCGTCGATGGTGACCGATTTGCCGACCACCACGTTTGTCTCTATCTTCACGCCAAGACTTTTTACGTTTTCAATTTCCTTCGCCACGACGTCCTGCTTCGGCAGACGGAATTCAGGAATGCCATAGACAAGCACGCCGCCCGGCTCATGGAGCGCCTCGAAAATCGTCACCTCATACCCCATCTTCGCAAGGTCGCCGGCACAAGTCAGGCCGGCCGGGCCGGAACCGATCACCGCTACCTTCTTCCCCTTCTTCTCCTTCGCACCTTCGGGCTTCACATCGTTTTCTCTCGCCCAGTCCGCCACGAAACGCTCCAGCTTTCCGATGGAAACAGGCTCGCCCTTGATGCCCCGGATGCACTTGCCCTCACACTGGCTCTCCTGTGGACAGACACGGCCGCATACCGCGGGGAGCGCGGAAGATTCGCTGATCACCTGATAAGCCGCAGCGATATCCCCCTCCTTCACCTTCTCAATGAACCCCGGAATATCAATGGCTACCGGGCAGCCCTTGACGCACTGTGCATTTTTACAGTTTATGCAGCGCTCCGCCTCGCACATTGCCTCCTCTTTATTATATCCAAGGCAAACCTCCTCAAAGTTTGCCGCGCGCACTTTCGCATCCTGTTCCCTGACAGGAACTTTCTTTAACACATCTGTCTGCATTTTTCTCCTCATTTCTGCGCTGCTTTTTGCGAATGGACGAGTTTGCGGCAAGCAGCGCGCAGGCACAAATCTCGCGATTAAAAATTTCGTTTTTTAATCAGGTCGCCTCAGCAGTTTCCACACCCGCCATGGTGGGTGTCGCCCTCTTTCGCTTTCAGGAAGTCTCTTCCTTCCTTCGTCTTATACATCTGCTGGCGCCTCATCGCCTGGTCAAAGTCCACCTTATGGCCGTCAAACTCGGGACCGTCCACACAGGCAAACTTCACCTCCCCATCCACAGTCAGACGGCAGGCGCCGCACATGCCCGTCCCGTCCACCATAATGGGATTCATGCTGACAATGGTTGGTAAATCGTATTTTTTCGTGGTCAGGCAGACAAACTTCATCATAATCATAGGGCCGATCGCCACGCATATATCATATTTCTTTCCCTCGGACTCAATCAGATCTTCAATCACTTTAGTCACCATGCCGCTTCGGCCGTAGGAGCCGTCGTCTGTTGTGACGTAGAGATTGCCGGACACGGCCTTCATCTCCTCCTCCATGATGAGAAGCTCCTTTGTCTTTGCACCGATAATGACGTCCGCGAGGATTCCTCTCTCATGCAGCCATTTTACCTGGGGATATACCGGTGCAGTTCCAAGCCCTCCGGCGACAAAAAGAATCCTTTTCTGCTTTAATTGCTCCGGTTCCTCGCTCACAAATTCGGAAGGACAGCCCAGTGGCCCGACAAAATCACGGAAGCTGTCTCCGGGCTTTAAATGACGCATCAGCTCCGTGGCCGCTCCCACCACCTGGAACACGATGGTGATCGTTCCTTTTTCCCTGTCATAGTCACAGATCGTCAGGGGAATCCGCTCCCCCTCCTCGTCCATTCTGACGATAACAAACTGGCCCGGCTGGCAGGAGCGCGCCACGCGGGGCGCTTCCACATCCATAAGATAGATGTTCGCCGCAAGTTCCTCTGCTTTTATAATCTTGTACATTCCGATACTCCTTTTATGATTTAGTAGATAATAAAGCTTCGCTTTACCCCTCAGTGCCCGCCCGAAATTTCTGCGGTTTCCTCGCTATTATAGTCAATCTAATGTTTTTTTGCAAGTGCTATATTGGATTTGCCACAAAGTTCCCGGCGTCGTCATAGCCAAGCTGTGCCGGCTCGCCGGAGTATGCCTGCACGAGAAAGACCTTATCCGTACGGCTCAAAATCCCTGTGCCGTCGTCATAATACTCGTTGATCGTGTAATAGTCCTCTTTTCCCACTTTGAGCACGGAACTGAACTGGTAGCTCAGCGTCCCGCTCTGTCTCGGGTTGTGTCCCTCGGCGTCGACAAGATAACCGTTGGAAATCAGTTGATTAACCAGGTTAGTCACCGCCGTTTCCGTCGGGATAGACCCGCGCAGCCGCAAGGTATACGTTCTCGTCGTCACCTCGCTGGCGATCCCCTCGCTGCTGATATTGACAAACTTAAACAGAGTTTTTCCAAGAGGCATTGGAATAGGGCCTGTGTAAGGCACACTGTCCGCCGTCGGCTCCGATCCGTCCGTAGTATAAAATATCTTAATGCCTGCAGATACCTCCACCGAAATCATGGTGGCCTCCGTATACTCGCCGCTGTATAACTCAACCACCGGGGCATTCGGCACGGCCAGATTGATCACATAGCTCCTTGTGACGATTTCACTCTCAATCCCGTAGTCGTTCACGAAAAAAGCGCTGATCGTATATTCACCCGTCTCCAAAAAGAGGGGCGCCGTATAAATCGAGCTGTTTTTATCAGGCTTTGACCCGTCCATGGTGTAGTAGATCGTGCCCGACGTGTTGGAGCTGAGTTTTAACGGAATCACCTCCGCATAGCTGCCCTCCACGTAACTAAATTCCGGCTCCATGGCCAGATAACTCTGGAACCGGCTTACTACCCGCTCGTTTTCGCAATCTCTAAGCATCTCGTTAATTTTTCCGTATTCCTTCTCGTTGGCGTAGATGGTGACGATCTTACCGTATGCCTCCTCCACGTCCTCCGCGGAATATCTCTGGTTCCGCTCTCCCTCAATGATTTTCAGAAGAACCGAGATGGCCGACTGATCCTGCTTTTGCAGATAATAATAGTCCGCCTCGAGAAAAAGAAGCTGCGCTTCCTGCGGATACTCCCTGCGAGCCGCCTCCAGACAATCGATGGCCTGTGCATAGGCGCCTCTTTGTGCAAGGGACTGTGCCTTGTCAATCTGATATTCTACCGTATGGATATGGTAGAGATAAAAGCCGTAAGATACAACCGCTATCAAAGCAAGAAAAACAATCCCTAAAAAAATTTGGGGTTTTTTGCTCCTCCTTCTCTTAAAGGACGCTGTTTTCCCGTTCTCCTCCCCGTCAGGCGCTTCGTCCGGCGTTTCCTCCGTCTCCTCCTGTCCAACCAAGGTGGAAAGCGTTTCCATTATGCTGTTTTCTATTTCCGGTTCGAAATCCGGGACGATTTGTATCTCCTCCCCGCATTTGTCGCAGATCAGATAATCTTCCGGCATTTCATGTCCGCAATGAGGACATTTCATAAGCTGTCCCTTTCTATATCACAATAAAACCGAATGCAGGCAGTTATACATGAGCATGGCGATCGTCATAGGGCCGACGCCGCCCGGTACCGGCGTAATCGCACTGCATACCGGCGCTACATCCTCAAAATCCACGTCGCCGCAAAGTTTATTGTTTTCGTTCCGGTGAATGCCTACGTCGATCACCACCGCGCCTTCCTTCACATAGTCTCTTGTTATCATCCCAGGCTTCCCAATCGCGACTACCAGAATATCGGCGCGCTTTGTCACATCCTTTAAATCCTTCGTCTTAGAATGGGTCACTGTCACCGTGCCGTTTTCCCGGAGCAGCAAAAGTGCCATCGGTTTTCCGACGATATTGCTTCTGCCGATTACAATGCACTCCTTTCCCGCGATTTCTATACCGGAACGTTTCAAAAGCTGAATGATACCGGCCGGTGTGCAGGACACAAAGCCAGGCTGTCCGATACAGAGCGCTCCCACGCTCTGCGGATGGAATCCGTCCACATCCTTTTTCGGGTCGATCGAGCGTATTACCGCATCCTCGTCGATATGCCCCGGCAGAGGAAGTTGTACAAGAATGCCGTTCACCTCTTCCTTTCCGTTCAACTCGGCAATCAGGGAAAGCAGCTTTTCCTGAGTCGTCTCCTCAGGAAGCTCATAGGACAAAGATTCGATTCCCACATAAGCGCAGGCTTTCTTCTTGTTCCCCACATAGACGCTGGAGGCGGGATCCGTTCCCACCTGTATCACCGCAAGACACACACTTTTTCCCTGCTCCTTTAACGCGGCGACCTGTTCCTTCACTTCATCCTTAATCTGAGCCGAAATTGCTTTTCCGTCTATAATCTGTGGCATTTTTTCTCCATTTCTGCGCTGCTCTTTGCACATAATCTTCTTCTCCTTCCAGGTTTCTTAAAATAACCCGACAATCTTCCCGTCGTCGTCCACATCGATCCGGTAAGCGGCGGGAGTCTTTGGCAGTCCGGGCATAGTCATCACGTCGCCCGTAAGTGCCACCACAAATCCCGCGCCGGCCGACACATAGACTTCCCGCACATGCATCTCGAATCCTATCGGCCGCCCCAAAAGCTTCGGGTCGTCCGAGAGGGAATACTGGGTCTTTGCGATACAGACGGGCAGTTTTCCGAATCCGTCCCTTTCAAGCCGCTCCAACTGTCTTTTCGCCGTCGCCGTATAAGTGACCCCGCCCGCGCCGTAGATTTCCGACGCAACGGTATGAATTTTTTCCGTCAATGTAAGCGTATCCGCATAAAGAGGCTCGAAAAAGCTTCTCTTGTTTTCCAGCGTGTCAAGCACCTTCTCCGCAAGGACTTCTCCGCCCTCCCCGCCTTTTTCCCATACCCTGGTCAGGGCAAATTCGCAGTCCCTGTCCTCACAAAAGCGCTGTACATAGGCAATTTCCTCGGATGTGTCCGCAGCAAAGGCGTTCAGCGCAACCACGATGGGAACGCCGTATTTATGAACGTTTTCTATATGTTTCTCCAAGTTCACGATGCCTGCCTGGAGCGCCTTCATATCCTTTCTGGAAAGATCCTCCCTGGCCACGCCGCCGTTATATTTCAGCGCCCGTATCGTGGCTACAAGCACAACCGCATCCGGTTTTAAGTCGGCCATCCGGCACTTGATATCAAAGAATTTCTCCGCGCCCAGATCAGCGCCGAAACCGGCCTCCGTAATCACGTAATCCGCCATCTTAAGCGCCGTCTTTGTCGCCATCACGGAGTTACATCCGTGGGCAATGTTAGCGAAAGGGCCGCCGTGCACGAGAGCCGGCGTGTGCTCCAACGTCTGAATCAGATTCGGTTTCATGGCATCCCGAAGAAGGGCCGCCATCGCGCCCACCGCCTGCAGATCCTTTGCCGTCACGGGATTTCCGCTGTAGTCATAAGCTACGATAATGCGTGCAAGTCTCTCCTTCAAATCCCTGAAATCCGAGGCGAGACAGAGAACCGCCATAATCTCGGAAGCCACGGTAATGATAAAGTGGTCCTCCCGCACCATGCCGTTCGCCTTGCCGCCCATACCGATCACAATATTCCGAAGCGCCCTGTCGTTCATGTCCATACACCGCTTCCAGACGATCTGTCTCGGATCGATGCGGAGCAGGTTTCCCTGTTGTATATGGTTGTCCAAAAGCGCCGCCAGCAAATTGTTGGCCGATGTAATGGCATGGAAATCCCCCGTAAAGTGCAGGTTTAAGTCCTCCATCGGCACCACCTGGGAATAGCCGCCTCCGGCTGCGCCGCCCTTTATGCCAAAGCAGGGGCCAAGCGACGGCTCCCTCAAAGCAATCACCGCCTTTTTTCCCAGTCTGGAAAATGCCTGTCCAAGGCCGACAGTGACGGTGGTTTTCCCCTCCCCCGCGGGAGTAGGGTTGATGGCCGTGACCAAAATCAGCCGCCCTTCCCTGTTTGTTTGGATTCTCTCTATGTAATCTTCCGAAAGCTTCGCCTTATATTTCCCGTAAACCTCCAGATCCTCCGGGGCGATGCCAAGGTGTTTCGCCACCTCCGTGACAGGAACCAGCTCCGCCGCCTGTGCAATTTCAATGTCTGACTTCATATTCTGCCGCCTTTCCGCGTTTTGCCTCCGTCATGCAAGTAACCGTTATCCGTTTATCATCCGCTCAAACTCCTCCGCGCTCATCAGTATCTTCCTGGGCTTTGTGCCCTCCTCTTCGCCCACAACCCCGGCGTCGCTTAGCTGATCCATAATGCGCGCCGCACGGTTAAAACCGATCTTAAACATGCGCTGCAGCATACCAATGGAAGCCTTGTCCTTCTCAATGATAAACCGGCCCGCCTCCACGAAATATTCGTCGTAAGCCGAATCGCCCTCGCCGGCCCCCGAAGACCCGTTCTGCCCAGTCTCCACGGCGATGCTGTTGATCTTCTCTTCTACAGACTCGTCGGCCGCTCCCTCCGGCATATGCTCCTTTAAGAAATCAACCACCCTCGAAACCTCGTCGTCCGAGACGAAAGGCCCCTGGATGCGGGCCGGCTTGGGATATCCCTGGGGGTAAAAGAGCATATCGCCCTTTCCGAGCAGTTTTTCCGCCCCAACCATATCCAGAATGGTGCGGGAATCCACACCGCTTGAAACCGCAAAAGCTACGCGGCTTGGCATGTTCGCCTTGATCAACCCGGTGATGACATCCACGGAGGGACGCTGGGTGGCAATGATCAGATGAATGCCGCAGGCTCTCGCAAGCTGGGCCAGACGACAGATGGACTCCTCCACCTCCCCCGGCGACACCATCATCAGATCCGCCAGCTCGTCCACGATAATCAAAATTTGCGGAAGTTTTTCGGGTGCATCGGGATCACCGGCGTTTTTCATATTTTCAACTTTTTTATTGTAGCCTTTCAAATCCCTGACGTTGAAATCCGCAAACTTCTTGTAGCGCTCCGTCATCTCCGCCACGCCCCAGTGCAGGGCCGCCGCCGCTTTCTTCGGATCTGTCACCACCGGAATCAGCAGATGGGGAATACCGTTATATACGCTCAACTCCACCACCTTCGGATCAATCATAATCAGTTTCACGTCGTCGGGATGCGCCTTAAACAAAATACCCATGATAATGGTATTGATGCAGACGGATTTGCCCGATCCGGTGGATCCGGCAATGAGCAGATGCGGCATCTTTGCGATGTCCGCGTACACGGCCTTTCCGCCGATATCCTTGCCGACAGCAAAAATCAGGTTGGCGGAAAACTTCGAAAAGTCCGGAGATTCCACAAGATCACGAAAGGGAACCGCCGTGTTTTCTTTGTTGGGCACCTCGATTCCGACCGCCGCTTTGCCGGGAATGGGAGCCTCAATTCTGATATCCGTAGCCGCCAGATTCAGCTTGATATCGTCGGCAAGTCCCACGATCTTGCTGACCTTCACCCCCTGCTCCGGCGAAAGTTCGTAACGGGTGACGGACGGGCCTCTGCTGTACTGAGTGACGGTCACTTTCACGCCGAAATTCCTGAGTATCTGTTCAAGCTGCATAGCCGTCTCCCGAAGTTCCCTGTCCGGGTCGGCCCCTTTTTTCGTCTTCTGTTTGTCCAAAAGATCTACCGTCGGGAAGCGATAGACGTCCCGTTTTCCAAAACCCTGCGTCCGCCCCGCACTCTCCTCCTGCCTGGGACGGCTCACCGCTGCCGGCCTTGTCCTTTGTGAGGAAGCTGCCATCTGGTTTCCCATCATGGGCTGATAGGAATCCATTGGCTTTTCCGGAATCCATTCTTCCGGCTTCACCTCCCGCTCCGGCTCTGCAGACGGTTCCGGTTCCACGTATTCCTCCTCCAGATGGATTTCATCCAAATCGTCTGAAATCTGCTCTATGTAATGACAGGACTGGCTCTCACGCTCCTTTACGGGAAGCTCCTCTTCCGGCTCCTCGAAATCATCGTTCAGAGTGATCTCGTGCATATCGTCCCGCACCTTCCCTAAAGTCTCTCTCTCCACATCACGTCCAAGAGCCGTATCCAGCATGACGCCCGACACCTTCTTGTCCATGCGAAGAAGCTTTTCGTTCTCAAGCTCCTCCTGTCGCTGTCTGCGCTCTCTGTCGGCCCTCTCCCTTCTCTGCTGCGTCTCCTCTCTCCTTTTCGCCGCCCTCTCCCTCCGGTAAGCAGCGTCCTCCAGGGAGCGTTCATATACCTTCCGGCCGCCGGCCGCAACGCCGCCGATGAAGGATTTCTCCGTGACTATCACCAGGCAGATAATACCGAGCACCAAAATGAGAAGCACCGTACCAACCGTACCCAAAAACCGGCAGGATAAATAAGCCAGAGAACCGGCCAGCACGCCGCCTCCCTTGTGGCCTTCGCTGCACCTGCTATAGATTTCCGCGATCTGATAGCTCTCCGCTTTGGCCGGATTTGTGCTGAAAAACTCAAAGCTCATGCCCAGTAGAAGAAAAAAGCAGATGCCTGCCGCAAGCTTCCTCGTAGCAATACGGTTTCCAACGTTTAACATGCCGAAGGCGATCATCAAAAAAATAATAACGGGCGCCACATAAGCCAGAAGACCAAAAACACCAAACATCACGCCGCTGATCACATCGCCGGCCTTCCCCACCAGACCAAAATTACACAGAAATAAAATAAGGGCGAAAGCCGCCATCACGATAAGCAGGATTTCATTTCTGACTGCCGGATCCATAGGCGGATCCGGCCTGGTATTCCTTGTGCTCATCCGCGTCCCCGCGGTGTTTCCTCTGCCTTTTCCCGTATTCTTTTTTTTTGCGGATGACCCCCTCGTACCCTGAGCCGCCATGACTGCCTCCCAAATATCATCTAAATGTTACCCAAAAATTTTCTATCTTAGTATAGCATTTTCATTTTGGCTTGTCATCTTTTATTTTGCGTCCTTCTTTTTCCTGCCAATCATATCGTGCAGCTTCGCAATGGCGTCACTGATACCGCCAACCTCGCAGATGATTCCCTCCTCCACGGCTTCCCTGCCGACAAGCACCGTACCAACATCCTTGGTCAGCATTCCCGTTTCCATCATCAGCTCTTCCAGCCGCGGCTTCGGTATTTTACAGTGTTCGCACACAAAACCCGTGATGCGGTTCTGTATCTGCTTGAAATAGTCGAAGGTCTGCTGGACGCCGATCACCATACCGCTCAGGCGCACCGGATGAATCACCATAGTCCCCGTGGGAACAATGTAAGAATAATCCGTACTCACCGCGATCGGCACCCCTATGGAATGGCTTCCGCCAAGCACAAGGGAAACCGTCGGTTTGCTCACGGAGGCGATCATCTCCGCGATGGCAAGCCCCGCCTCCACATCTCCGCCCATAGTGTTTAACAAAATCAAAACCCCGTCCACCTCGCTGCTGTCCTCAATGGCAGCAAGCTGCGGAAGAATATGCTCATACTTTGTGGTCTTTGTGTTACTGCCGAGATTGTCATGCCCCTCTACTTCACCGATGATGGTGAGCAGATGAATCTTGTGCTGCAAAGCGTTCTCGTCTAACGTCACCTGCCCCACCTTCTCAATGCGCTCGTCCTTCTGCTTTTCGCTCTCCCGTTTTTTCTCCTTGTCGTTATCTCTGTCCCGGTTTTCCCGATCCTTGCTGTTCTTATTATTTCCCATAGCAAACGATACCTCCGTTTAGTTTGAATAATGTACTCCCGAAAGTACATAAATAATGAAAAGAGGCTCAGAATCCTGTTTATTCTGAGTCCTTTCATAGTATCGCTTATTTTATGGGAAACTATACCACCCTAAAAATCAAAGTCGTCTCCTTCCGGGATATCAATCTGGTAATGCATATCCGATTCCGATATTTCAAAATCGTAGTCCATTTCCCGCTTCACATGTTTTTTCGGAAGGGGAAGAGGATTTTCGATAAAGCGTGTTTTTTCCTTCTCCAAAACTTCCGGTTCCTCTGCCGTTTCATTGATCTTTTCAATTTTTGCGCGCACCTTCTCGGCCTGTCCCCCGCCGACGCAGTTTCTTATGCCAAGCCCCGCCGTCACGCTAAACAAAAACAGAGCGACGCTCCCGCTTCCTGTCCCGCCAAAATCGGTAAGCATCAGAATCGCAGACAAAATGCACGGGAAAAACCACAAGGTATAATCCTGTTCTTTTTCCCCCCTGACAAATTCAAAGGCGAGAAACGCTGCCATAACAAACAACGCTGTCCAAAACACATACTGCCCGTCGATCACGCCAAAAAGCCGTCCTTGCAGCCCTCTTTTCGCATAAAGCAAACCCCAGCCCGACAGACAGCCCGTAAATCCCGCGCCGCTTATGGCTGCGTCCACGGCCACCGCCGAAAAAAATCCCGCCACACAGGAGACTATGGCAGCAAAAAAGGCCGTTATACAGCGCTTTCTCCCGTCAGGCGCCTGACACTTCCCGGTAAAAAGCCCCGCGAGGAAAAAAAGAAGAGTCGCCGACCAAAGCTCCAGATAAATCAGCGCACCGAGCGCGCCTCCCGTAAAGACGGCCAACAGTACGCTTACCGTCGCAGACTGCCCCCGCAACACCGCTTTCAAAAAGCTGACCGTCAGAAAAAGACCTGCCAGATACAGCGCCAAAAACAGGCATTCCGGGTCAATCACCGTAATTTTTTTCAAAAAAGCGCCCGAAAAAGTCAGACATAAAAGCGAGACGCAGGCCGGAAGTCTTCCGGCTGCCTTTTTCACCACGCAATAGCCTAACACCATAGCTATAATCTGCAAAAAAATCTGGAAAAGCACCGCCGCTGCCAGGCTGTTCCCCAAAAAAGCAAACACACCGGAAAGACAGCGCACATACAAATCACTGACCCCGTGAGCAAAAGGCGCGGCCGACTGTCCTGCCCGGATAAGGGCTCTCTCGTAAAAGTCACCCGCAACTAACTCCTTGGGTGTATGCAAAACTCTGCCAATCCGCATAAGCAGACCGAACACAAAGGCTGTCGAGACTACCAGAGTCTCAAGCATTACTGCTCCATGGACAGAAAAGTCATATTTTTTGCGGATCGCCTGGCATGATAGCCTAAGCGCCAGATAAGCGCATACAAGCACGGGAAAAACGAGAAACGCCCCCAGCTTTGCAAGCGGCAGTCCCACATAATATGCATACAAATGATAGCCCGTGAAGGCCAGAAGCGTCACGCAAAGCCCTGCGTAAACCGCCCATAGCACATAATCAAACCAGGTTTTCCGATAAGTCATAGTATTATCCTTCTCTTTAGATATCCGAAAGCGCCTGCGACAGATCCGCAATGATATCGTCAATATGTTCGATCCCCACTGAAAGCCTGATCAGATCAGGCGCCACCCCGGCTTCCTTGAGCTGCTTGTCGTTCATCTGCCTGTGGGTGTGACTGGCCGGGTGCAAAACACTTGTCCTTGCGTCCGCCACATGGGTTACAACAGCCGCAAGCTCCAAGCGATCCATCATCTTTGCCGCCGCTTCCCGACCGCCCTTTAGTCCAAAGGAGATCACGCCGCAGGTTCCTTTCGGCATATATTTTTTCGCTGTCTCATAATATTTGTTGCCCGGAAGACCCGGATAATTTACCCACGCCACCTTCTCGTGTGTTTCCAGATATTCCGCGCATTTTTGCGCGTTGTAGCAGTGCCTCTCCATCCGCAGAGGGAGCGTTTCCAGTCCCACATTCAAAAGAAAGGCGTTTTGGGGAGACTGGATGGATCCCAAATCCCGCATCAACTGGCTTGTGGCTTTCGTGATATAAGCCGCCTTGCCGAATTTCTCCGTATAGACAACGCCGTGATAGGATTCGTCCGGTGTACAAAGTCCCGGAAACTTCTCAGGATAAGCCGCCCAGTCAAAATTGCCTGAATCCACAATGCATCCCCCGACAGCCATGGCATGTCCGTCCATATATTTTGTGGTGGAATGCGTCACAATATCCGCTCCCCATTCAAAGGGATTACAGTTGATCGGCGTCGCAAAGGTGTTGTCCACAATGAGCGGCACCTGATGGGCGTGAGAAAGCGCTGCGAATTTTTCTATGTCGAGAACCACCAGCGCCGGATTGGCGATCGTCTCCGCAAAGACACACTTCGTATTCTCTCTGAAAGCCTTATTAAGCTCCTCGACAGACGCGTCGGGATCCACCACCGTACAGGTAATCCCCATCTTTTTCATCGTGCAGGTGATCAGATTAAAACTGCCCCCGTACACCGTCGAGCTCATCACCACATGATCTCCCGCCTCGCATATATTAAATACCGCATAGCAGTTCGCCGCCTGGCCGGAAGAAGTGAGCATAGCGGCCACACCGCCCTCCAGCTCGCATATTTTTGCCGCCACACAGTCGTTGGTCGGATTTTGGAGCCTGCTGTAAAAATAACCGCTCTCCTCCAAGTCAAAGAGCCGCCCCATCTGCTCGGAATCATCATACTTAAAAGTCGTGCTCTGATAAATCGGAAGCACCCGGGGTTCCCCGTTTCCAGGCTTCCACCCCGACTGTATACAAATCGTCTCTTTTTTCAAAAATGACCTCCCCCTTTCACTCGGCGAAACGCCCTCTTTCGTGAACTTAGAGCTGCTTTCCGCTTTATTCATCCCAGTTGTGATATACGGCCTGTACGTCGTCGTCCTCATCCAGAAGATCAAGCGTCTTTTGCAGATTCTTGACGGCGCCCTCATCGGTGAGCTCAACCCAGGTCTGCGGAATCATCGTTACCTCGGAAGAGATTGGCGTAATTCCCGCCTCCTTCAAAGCCGCGTCCACTTCGCTCCACTGATCAGGATCCGTATATATTTCGTAGCTGTCCTCCTCCTCGGTAAAATCCTCCGCGCCCGCGTCAAGCGCCGTCATCATCAGATCGTCCGCTTCCATCTCACACTCCTCTTTGTCCACGATGATCTGCCCTTTCTTGTCGAACATAAAGGAGACGCAACCTTGCGTACCGATGCTGCCGTTTCCCTTCGTGAAAGCGCTTCTGACATTGGCCGCCGTCCGGTTGGTATTGTCCGTCAGCGCATCTACAATAATGGCTACGCCGTTTGGCCCGTACCCTTCATAAGTCACGTATTTGTAGTCCACGTTTCCGCCTTCGCCAGCCGCTTTCTTGATGCCTCTGTCGATGGTGTCATTAGGCATATTGTTTGCTTTCGCCTTGGCTATGACCTGCGCCAGCTTAAAATTATTTGCGGGATCCGGGCCACCCTCTTTCACCGCCACCGCGATTTCCCTGCCGATAATGGTAAAAATCTTTCCCTTTGCCGCGTCGTTCTTCTCTTTCTTGTGCTTAATATTCGCAAATTTTGAATGTCCTGACATCTCTTTTCATCCTTTCCCTGATGTGTTTTCTGATTCGCCGTATCACTTATTTTATGCCTGCGATGCTTCCTCCCGCTTCGCGGTGACCGTCAAAATCATGTGATCCTTCACCTCCGTGATCCGGAAAACATAGCCCCCGTAGGAAAACTCAAAATCCTCACCCTCCTCGGGGATATGTTCAAGCCGGGAAATCACAAAGCCGTTCACCGTGTCAAAAGGCTCGTCTTCAAAGGAAATCTGCAGTTTTTCCGAAAGCTCCTCCAGAGGCATCATGCCCTGGATCACGTAATGACCCGCGCTGTTTTCCTTGATATAAGTCGCCTCCTCGTCGTACTCGTCCTGAATATTGCCGACGATCTCCTCCAGAATATCCTCAAGCGCCACAAGTCCCGCCGTCTGTCCGTACTCGTCGATGACGATAACCATCTGAATCTTTTCCTTCTGCATCACCTGAAAGAGATCGTTGATCTTTCGCCCTTCCGTGATAAATCGCGGCTCACGAAGAAGCCCCTTTATCTTTCCGATAGGGCGGTTTCTCATCTTTTCATTCATCTGCATACGCATGACGTCTTTCAGATGCAGAATACCGATAATATGGTCTATCGTCTCGTCATAGACCGGAAAACGGCTGTTATGAGCTTCCACGATAAAGGCGGCGGCTTCCTGCAATGTCATGGTGCAGTCAATCCCGATCAGGTTATTTCTGTTGATCATGATATCCTTGGCTTCCTTATCTCCATACTCAAAGATATTTGTGATCATCTCCGCCTCACTCGCATGCAGAATTCCCTGCTCATGACCGACGCTCACCATGGAGAGAATCTCCTCCTCCGTCACGTCCTCCCTGTCATCCGCGTCCCTCACTCCAAGCAGGTGCAGCACCAGCTTGGAGGAGACAAAAATCAGGCTGCTGAAAGGCGAAACAATCCGCACATAATAGTAGAAAGGCGTCACAAAGGCGCGTATCCACTTTTCCGGCCGCTTCGCCGCCGCCTTTTTTGGGACCATCACACCAACGGTCATAACTATGTACAGCAGAAACACGGTCACAAGCACGGATACCACTGTAGCCAACAGCCGCAGCTCCCATCCGGGAAGTATACCAAACCGCAGTCTTATCTGGTCAGACACCAGATATGAAAAATAACTGTTTAGCCGATACAGAATAAACGCGCCCAAAAGCAGATTGACCGTCACAACGCCAAGCTGCGTGGCCGTGGCATACGCCGCATGTCTATCCAGCATATACGCAAGCCGCTCCTGTTTCTTTTTCTGACGGTCAGTCTGCGTTTCCGCATCCTCCCCGCCCGCGCTGCCATCTTCCCTGTCCGTTCCCCTGCGATTCTGCATGGCCGTACTGAAGCCGTAAAATATAATCTCCAAAACGAGCATGAGAACAAACCATGCAATGCCGCTACTGCCCGAGCCAACTTCTTCCATATAAACCGTTCCTCTCCTTTTCTCCGTACAGCGTCCTTTTTGTCAGACGCAATAACCGTACACTAATTTATAATCATATCAATTATTATCCTGCGTGTCAAATCTACACTCTCATCCTATGTACCCAGCTCCAGACTGATCATCAGACCTCTGTTCACCGCCCGCATAATATCCGGATCCAGATGGCATATCCGATCCTTCAGCCTTTGCTTATCTATGGTGCGAAGCTGCTCCAAAAGAATCACGGAATCTTTCACCATATCGTATCTGCCCGCACTCAGCTCTATGTGCGTGGGGAGCTTCGCCTTATTCATCTTCGAGGTGATCGCAGCACAGATCACCGTGGGGCTGTGCCTGTTTCCCACATCGTTTTGTATGATAAGCACCGGACGCACACCGCCTTGTTCCGATCCGACCACCGGCCTTAAATCCGCATAATAGATATCTCCTCTTCTCATTACCTTACACTTCCTTTGACGTTTCACTTTTTCAGTTGTTTACTGTTTCCGGCAATAGTATTGCCGGGCTTTTGCGTCCGTATACAGTAATGATTTGTTTTATGTCCGTTATCGCCTACAGATTCTCCGCATTGTCGTCCTCCACGTCAATTATATTACCGTCTCTGAGATACAACCGGGGAATCCGTCCGCCAAGACAGCAGGCCAGCTCATAATTAAATCTCCCGGAGCGTTCTCCCAATGCCTCCATCGTAATCTCCTCCGAACCGTCCTCGCCGATCAGAGTCACCTCATCCCCCTCAGACGCTTCCGGGATACCGGAAACATCCACCATAAACTGATCCATACATACCCTGCCCACAATCGGCGCCCTCCGGCCTCTAATCAGCACATAGCCTTTGTTCGACAGGCTTCTCGGATAGCCGTCGCCATATCCCACCGGCACTGTGGCAATCCGCATTTTCCCTTTTGCTATGTAGGTTCCGCCGTAACTGACAGGTGTCCCGGCCTCTATTTCCTTCACATAGACAAGGCTGCTTTTTAAGGAGAGAACCGGCCGCAATTTTAAAAGCTCCTTTGGCACTTCCTCCGAGGGCGACAGCCCATAGAGTGTGATTCCTGCCCTCACCATGGAGAGATTTGCCTCCCGCATAGTGAGAATGGCCGCGCTGTTTGCGCAATGTATCAAAGGGATTTCCCTTCCCAGCCGTCGTTTCCCCTCCTCCACAAATGCGTTAAACATTTCAAGCTGCTTTAGGGCAGTCCCCTTATCCTTTTCGTCCGCTCCGGCAAAATGGGTAAAAATACCCTCCACTTCGATATTTTTAAACTTCGGCAGATCCTCCATAAAAAGAAGGCCCTCCTCGTTTGGCCGGATGCCGATCCGGGACATTCCCGTATCCACCTTTACGTGCACCCTCGCCTTCCTTAAAAGGCTCCCCGCGCAGGCGTCGAGCGCCTCCAGGGCATCCTTTCTGAAAACGGTAAAACGAATATCCTTAAGGATCAGCTCCTCATAACTGCAAGGAAAGGTGTAACCCAATATCAATATCATCTTTTTAAGCCCGGCGCTTCGCAAAGCAAGAGCCTCCTGCGCCGTCGCAACCGCATACCCACAAACGTAGGGAAGCGTTTCCAGCTCCCTGGCGACAGGCACCGCCCCATGACCGTAGCCGTCCGCTTTAATCACACCGAGCATCCCGGTTCCGGGCTGCAGATTCTCATGCATCCGCTCCATATTAAAGCGTACCGCCGAAAGATCCACCGCCGCGTACACCCTCTGATACTTCGTTCGCATTTTTCCTTCTCCCCTGCTATTATGTTATTCAATTTGAGCAAAAAAGCGATAAAAACGCCAAAGTGCCCGGCCTTTGACGTCTATGTATCCTCGCCTGCAGGCGCTTTGCTCCTTTCGGCCTGCTGTGCCTGTTCTGTTTTCTCTCCCCTGTCTGCCTGCTTCGGATTTACCGCCTGCGCCTGCGCTGCCTTGTTAAGATACTTCTCCTGCGGATCATACTCCATATCGAAAAGCTCGATTACCTCCGCTCCGAATATATCGTGCATATAGGAATAGAGCTTATTTATCACGGCTTCCTTCTCCTGCTTTCGAACTACTTTTTTCTTGAGTTCCCGCCGGACGCCGCTGATCCATTCCTCTATCTCCGAAAGTTCCTTTGTATTCTGCTTCAGTTTACGGTAGCACACATCCATGGTAATAACCATGAGCTGGTTGTTGATCTGATTGATCTGTCTTGGCAGTTCCACGATCTCTTCCTCGTAAGAATCCACCTTCTCATTGCACTCCTCAATCAGACGCCTGTGCTCCGACATCTCCTTTTCCTGCTTTTTCGTGGGATGATCCTTCATGGCGTCCGCAAGTATCACAACCTCGTCCATCAGCTTTTTTTTCAGTTTTTTCAGCTCTTTGACCTCTGTATTAACCTTCGCCTGCCGTTTCAGGAGCTCATTCAGATTTTTCTCCATCCCGACAAGCTCCGGGGTGAACTCCGCCTTTGTAAAAAGCCTGTGCCATTTATTGTCCAGCGTCAAAACCGGAATCTTCTTCCCGACCAACGCCTCCTTAAATTTTTCATCCCCTCTGGCCATCGCCACCACACCTTTCTGCCCTTCTCTCAGCCCTCGTACACCGCCGAGGACAAATTATAGGATAGCTTCATCAGACTGTCCGACAGATGAACGTTCTCCACCTGAATATGTGCGGGAACCTTCAAATCCACATGGGCGAAATTCCAGATTCCCCTGATGCCGCAGGCTGCAAGCTGACCGGCCACTTCCACCGCCGAGGACTTCGGTATGGCAAGCACGGCGATATCGATCCCGTTTTTTCTGACAAAACTGTCCATCTCCTCCATCGGGCGCACCAAAAGGCCGCGAATCTCTTTCCCGCAGACCTTCGGATCCTTGTCAAATACACCGCAGAACAAAAAACCCCGCCTCTCGAAATTTGTATAATTTACAAGCGCCTGCCCCAGATTGCCCGCTCCGACAAGAATCAACCGATGCGCCTTGTCAAGGCCGAGTATCTTTCGGATCTCCTCATGGAGAAAATTTACATTGTATCCGTAACCTTGTTGCCCGAAGCCGCCGAAAGTATTTAAATCCTGCCTGATCTGCGAGGCCGTCACCTGCATAATTTCGGAAAGCTCCTGGGAAGAAACCCTCTCAATTCCCTCATCCTTAAGCTCGCCCAGATACCTCAGATATCTTGGCAGACGACCGATCACAGCCTGTGAAATTTCCTTTTCTTCCACAACCGTATCCCCCGTCATTTGATTAATATTTTCGTCATGTTACAACTATTATATGATACCCCCTTGTTAAAATCCTGTCAATCGATTGACACAAGTCTTTTCAGTCTGTAAAATGAGCTGTAAAATGGCATTGAGAAAGGTCAGATGGAGAAAGGAGCAAGGTTATAACCATGATACTATCCGTCAGCAATATACATAAATCCTTCAACGAAGTTCCGGTACTGCAAAAAGTATCTTTTCATATAGAAGACTACGACAAAGCTGCCATCGTCGGCATAAACGGCGCAGGGAAGACCACCCTCCTGCGCATTATCATGGGGGAGATGTCCGCCGACGAGGGGATCGTGACCCTCTCAAAGGACAAAACCGTCGGGTATCTCTCCCAGCACGAGGCCGTGTCCGGAGAAAATACAATTTATCAGGAGCTTTTGCTTGTCAAACAGGATATTCTCGATATGGAACGGCAGATGCACACGATGGAGCTGCAGATGAAAACCGCCACCGGAGACAGTCTGGCCCGCCTTATGGAAAACTACGCCGCCCTGACCCATGCCTACGAGACAGCCAACGGTTACGCGTACAAAAGCGAGCTCGTGGGCGTCTTAAAAGGGCTTGGCTTTTCGGAAGAAGAGTTTGACAAATCAATCGCTACTCTCTCCGGCGGACAAAAGACGCGCATCGCCCTCGGAAAGCTTCTTCTCCTGAAACCGAATCTGATTATCCTGGACGAGCCGACGAACCATCTGGATTTGCAATCCATTGCCTGGCTCGAAACCTATCTTCTGAATTACAAAGGAGCGGTGCTGATCGTCTCCCACGATCGCTATTTTCTGGACAAAGTGGCCACCAAAGTGATCGAGCTTGACAACACCCTTGCCACCGTCTTTACAGGCAATTATTCCGACTATGCCGCCGGCAAGGAGATGCTGCGCGCCGCCGCATACAACGCTTACATGAAGCAACAACAGGAAATCAGACATCAGGAAGCGGTTATTGAAAAGCTCCGCTCCTTCAACCGGGAAAAGTCCATCAAGCGCGCGGAAAGCAGGGAAAAAATGCTGCAAAAAATCGATGTGCTTGAAAAGCCCGTGGAAGTCCGGGCCGATATGCATTTAAAGCTGGAACCCAAATTCCCCAGCGGAAACGACGTACTCGCGGTGGAAGGGCTGTCCAAGTCCTTCGGCTCCCTCTCCCTCTTTGAAGATCTCTCCTTTGATCTGAAAAAGGGGGAGCATGTGGCCGTCATCGGCGATAACGGCACGGGAAAAACGACCATCCTGAAAATAATCAACGAGCTTCTGCCCCCTGATCACGGCACGATCCGTCTGGGCGCCAATGTCGCCATCGGCTATTACGACCAGGAACATCACGTTCTGCACCCGGAAAAAACGCTGTTTCAGGAAATTTCCGACGATTATCCGAATCTCAACAATACGGAGATCCGCAATACCCTGGCCGCCTTCCTCTTTACGGGGGAGGAAGTCTTTAAAACCATCAGTACTTTGAGCGGCGGGGAAAGAGGCCGCCTTTCGCTCGCGAAACTCATGCTCTCCGAAGCCAACTTCCTGATCCTGGACGAGCCGACGAACCATCTGGATATTATGTCCAAGGAAATTCTGGAAGACGCGCTGAACGCATACACGGGAACGGTGCTCTATGTCTCCCACGACCGATATTTTATCAACCGGACGGCCGACCGGATTCTCGATTTAAACCGTCGGATGCTGATCAGCTATCTCGGAAACTATGACTATTATCTGGAAAAAAAGGAAGAACAGCTCGCGAGAATTGACGCTGTCTTTGCCACGGCCACCAAAACTTTCACAAATTCCAGCGCGGACGGCTCCTCCGTAAAGCAGGACTGGAAAGCGAAAAAGGAACAGCAGGCCGCCCGGCGCAAACGGGAAAATGATTTAAAAAAATGTGAGGAAAAGATTGAGACGTTAGAAACGCGTCGTGCAAAGGCAGACGCCCTCATGAGCTCTCCTGAAATCTGTACGGATGTGGCCAGGCTGCAGGAATTAAACCGGGAAAAGGAAGAAATCGAGGCAAAATTAAGCGAATTGTATGAAAAATGGGAAGAATTATCCACGGAAGAAATCGAGTAGGGAAAGTTCCGCTTCCCTACTCGCCGCACATCCCGATCAACCGGTCGTTTTATAACGTTTCGAACGTATTTCTGATCTCCCGGATAAAGTTTTCGCTGTTTAATACTGTCACGTCCTCAAGCGAGGTGATGAGCGCCAGGTCTTTCGTCATCTTCCCCTCTTCTATGGTTTGGAGAGTTGCCTTTTCGAGCTTATCCGCAAACGCCATGAGCTCTTTGCTGCCGTCCAGCTCGCCACGCTTTCTGAGCGCACCCGTCCACGCGAAGATAGTCGCCACGGAATTGGTGGAAGTCTCCTCCCCCTTCAAATGTTTATAATAATGTCTCTGCACGGTGCCGTGGGCAGCCTCATACTCATAGACGCCGTCCGGGGAAACAAGGACGGAGGTCATCATCGCAAGGGACCCGAACGCGGAGGAAACCATATCGCTCATCACGTCACCGTCATAGTTCTTGCATGCCCATATAAAACCGCCTCTCGCTTTCATCACCCGGGCCACCGCGTCATCGATCAACGTATAGAAATACTCAATGCCCGCCGCCTCAAATTTGTCCTTATACTCCTCGTCATAGATCTCCTGAAAGATATCCTTAAAAGTATGGTCGTACTTCTTGGAGATCGTATCCTTGGTGGCAAACCAGAGATCCTGCCTGGTATCAAGCGCGTAGTTAAAGCAGGATTTCGCAAAACTTGAAACGGACTTGTCCGTATTGTGGATACCCTGCAAAATGCCAGGGCCTGAAAATTCGTGAATCGTCTCCCTTGTCTGCGTACCGTCCTTAGCGGTAAATACAAGCTCCGCCTTGCCGGCACATGGAACCTTGATTTCCGTATTTTTATAAACGTCGCCGTAGGCATGTCTGGCCAAGGTAATTGGTTTCTCCCAGTTCTTTACACACGGCTCGATTCCTTTTACAACGATCGGCGTTCTGAAAACCGTACCGTCTAAAATAGCCCGGATCGTGCCGTTTGGACTCTTCCACATCTCCTTCAGATTATATTCCGTCATTCTGGCCGCATTGGGCGTAATGGTCGCACATTTTACGGCTACACCGTATTTTTTCGTGGCTTTTGCAGAATCTTCCGTCACCTGGTCGTCCGTCTCGTTGCGATGCTTAAGTCCCAAATCGTAATACTCCGTTTTCAGATCAATGTAAGGAGTCAGGAGCTCCTCCTTGATCATCTTCCAGAGAATCCGGGTCATCTCATCCCCGTCCATCTCCACCAGAGGGGTTGTCATTTTAATTTTATCCATGTATTTTTCACCTTTCCCGCCGCGTAGTCTGCGCCGCATTTTATCTCATTTTCCGGTTAACCGCTTATTGACTGTCTGTATTTTCTCCTGCTCCCTCTTGCGGGTCTTCCCCGTAAATTTCTTTCAGGCCGTTTTTCACCATATTGTCGTAGGCATTGATCATATGCAGATTCGCAAGCTTTTCGGCAAGCTGTGCGTCCCCCGCCTTGATCGCCTCCATGATCTTTCTGTGCTCGTCGTTTGAGGCCCTTCCCCTGGTGTTATTGGAAAGGGTCTTCTGTCTGACACGCAGCACATAGCGATGAAAGTCCCGCAACGTATGCTCCAGAAGCTTGGAGTCGCAAGCCTCGTAGAGAATATCGTGAAACCGGTTATCCAGCTCCGCAATCTGATCGTAATGCCCTTTCTCCTCGTGGAAATCCGCCAGATAGATATTTTCCTCCATCTCCTCCATCTGTTCCTTCGAAATTTTCTCCGTCGCGAGACGGGCGCAAAGCCCTTCCAGCAAGGAACGGATCATGTAGATATCTTCCACATCCTTCGCTGTAATCCCCGTCACATAGGCGCCTTTGTTAGGAACAATCCTGATTAATCCCTCCAGCTCGAGCTGTCTGAACGCCTCCCTGACCGGCGTGCGGCTCACACCAAGCTCCTCGCCGATCGCCACCTCTTTTAGTTCTTCGTGGTCCTTGTACTTGCCGCTTAAAATGTCCTCCCTCAGTTTTTGAAATACACGTCCGCGAAGGGAATACTTATCGTCGTTGTCATATTTCTTATCATAGTTCGTCATCTTATCCGTATCGTCCTTTTTACATATTGAATCGTGGAAATATCCACTGCGTATAATTGTATACAACCCTCTCTTTTCTGTCAATAGGGAAAAATGCCACACATTTTTTTCAAATCCGGCATCCCCCATCCCTGCTTGCTCCACTCATCCCCCAAATCCCTGGCTGTATAGATCATCTGCCTTTTCACCTGTTCCACCGTACTGTACGGATATTTCTGTAAATAGAGAGCCGCCGCACCCGCCACAATGGGCGTCGACATGGACGTACCGCTCTTTTTTATATAAGCGTCCCGGTAATTGCCTCTCCTGTCCCTCCTCCAGTTCACATTGCAGGAAACCACATCCGTGCCGGGAGCCACCAGATCCGGCTTGCGGTAAGGAAGCTCCTCCTGGCTGCGCCCAGAATAATTCTCGCACAGATCCTTCCTGTTCCCAAAATAACCGCCTTCATGGCATCCCACTGTGATGACCCTGCGGCTTAGTCCAAGCGGAGACATGGAGCCCTCCTCCGGCCCTTTGTTTCCGGCGGCGCAGACAACCACAACCCCCTGGGACGTAATCGTCTCGAGAAGCTCCGTCAGCTCCTCCATCCGCTTCCTCTCCCCGTCTTCTCCTATCCCGACGGAGATATTGAGCACACGGATCCTGTAGCGCAGACGGTTCTCCAACACCCACAAAAGCCCGTAATACATATTTTCAATACTGCCCTCCCCCTTCTCGTCCAGTACCTTTCCGACACAAAGTCTGCAGGTCGGCGCGATCCCCGAAAAACGCCCGCCGGAAAGCCTTCCGCTCCCGCCTATGCATCCGGCCACATGGGTGCCGTGGCCGCTGTCGTCATAACTGCCTTGCCTGTCGTTCACAAAATCCTGAAAAGCCGTGATACGTCCCTCAAAATCCGGATGGTCACCGATACCCGTATCCAAAACGGCTACGCAAATCTCTTCTGTAGCTACACTGTACTGTATATCCTCACTGCACCCAAGCTGTCTCTTCACCCTGTCCATGGCACAACAAAAAACTCCTGGCTTTACATATATAGTATGCCGGGAGTTTTTTTATGCGCCGTTTCTCTTTTTTCTATCTCATTGTTTCATCGCTGCGAGTATTCCTTCTTCTCCTTACAAAGACCGGTTTCCGGTAAAAAAGCATCGCCATCGCCGCGAAGAACAGCCCCGCACCGAAGATATACTTCGGATGAATACTGTGATCGCCGGTATCCGGGGAAACATCCTTCTTTCCGAGGGAGACGAACACCGCCTGCCCGTCCTTCACGTCGGCTACCGCAGGGGCGGAGCCGTAATTGTAAATGCCATAGGCGGAAAAATGCGCCGCCTGAAAAGCCACTGCATCCTTCCCGTCCTGGGACACGATACGGCAATCCACCTCCTCAAGCTGTCCGTCCGTATCCAGACACACGACATGCAGGTTTTCCTGCAAAACACCTCTCGGCAAAGGCATGGTAATCTCTGTACGCTGCTTGCCCAGCCCCGTAATCGGTACGTTGCTTCGCAGATCCGTCATGGTGATCTCATAAGCGTGAAGGGAATGAGGCAGCTTATTCCCGTAGATCGACTTGTACATATCCCCGATCTTCGTCTTTGCCTCCTCGCTGTCAGCAATCTCAATCCGATAGCTGCCCTCGTCCCCTTCCATAACGGCCGTTATGTTGCTATCTTCCGGAATAGAATAACTATTGTTATCTACGATAATCCCTGTCTGAGGTTTCTCTCCCTTCTTCTCATAGATCCGCTCCTCGCCCAATTCGAGTGTATAGGAAGCGCCGTTTATTTCGATCGATTCACCGGGGTTCGGTCCGCCTCCCCGCCTTGACAGCAGCGTGAGCACACCGCCTTCCAATTCTTCTTCCTCCGGCTCAGATGCCTTCTTAGGACTCTCCGCATTCTCTTCTATATCTTCGGAACCGGCATTTTCGGAATCCGACTCTTCTTCCGTCTCGTTTCCTCGTCTGCGGCAGATCACGCCAAAGAACTCACCGCACTCCGAGGACAGACAAGTGCCCGTCAAATCTGTCACGCCGGGCGGAAGCACCGCCACCCGGACTCCCGTAAAGACAGGCCCCCTGTAGTCGTCGCGGTAAAGCTTCGTAGCCGCTCTCTCATATGAGCGGGCCGGAAGCTTATCTCCTGCAAAATAAATAACACCGTTTTGCAAATTCTCATTATCGAAAGCCCGCAGTCCGATCTCTTCCACGGATGCCGGAATGATCACCGTCTGCAACGGGCAGCCCGCAAACGCTCTGTCGCAAATCCTTGTCACGCCCTTCGCGCCCTCCAGGGAAACAAGATTTCTGCATGACTCAAAAGCACCCTCCCCGATGACCGTAACGCTATCGGGAATCTGCACACCGGTCACGCTGTCCATCTTCTTGAAGGCTTCCGGCCCGATTGTTTTCACGGAATCGGGAATCGACACCACACCGCCTTTTCCTCTATAGGCGAGCAAAATCCCGTCTCCCACGACAAGAAACTCACCGGCCTCCCCCGCGTTAGCTTTCCAGCCGGAAAGCCAGGGAGTCTTTTCAAAGGCGGAAACGCCGATTTTCTTCACGCTGCTCGGAATGACCACGTCAGTCAAATTATCACAGTGATAGAACGCCGCATACTCGATCTCTTCCACGCCGTCGGGAATTCTCACTGACTTAAGTGACGCCCTCGCATAGGCGAACTCGCCGATTCGCCGAATGCCTTCCGGTATCTCGCAAGACTCCATATCCTCGTCGTAATATGCCTGGGCCGCGATCTTCTCACCGTTCACCACCGTATATTTCGGGAAGGAACCGCCTTTTGCGTCCTCCGATCCCTCCAACCCCGGAATTGTATCCAGATCGGGCTCCTCCTTTTCCGGCTCTCCCCCAAGAATCTCTCCCGTACCTCCCACATTCACGGTAGCTTTCGCATTGTCCACCAGAACATACACTTCCTGTCCGATGATGCGGGACTTTCCCTTTACACGGGGATCTTCCTCCTCTTCCATGGCATTCATGTGGGACACCTCGTGATAATAGTCGACCGGACCCAAATCGGGAGTTTCCCCGGCTGTCTGGCTGTTCTCGCTGACACTGCCCGGAATCGGCGCCTCCTCGTACTCGGACACATCGATATCGTCAAGAACAAGCGTATCCGCAAACCCTTTCGCGTAAGAACCCTCCTCCGCCTGGATCGTCAATTTGGTACAGCCATCGAAAGCCGTCGTATGAATGGAACTGACCGAAGTCGGGATCGTGATTTCCCGCATTCTGACACAGTCTTCAAAGGCTTTCATATCTATCGCCTTTACGGAATATGGAATCGCGACATCCTTCAGGTTTTTGCAGTTGGAAAAGGCATAGCCCGTAATCTCCGCCACATTACTGCTGATCTCCACATTCCTCAAATTGTAGTCGCCCCAAAAAGCGTAAGGTTTAACCTTGCGCACGGAAGACGGCATACTGTAGGATTCCGCTTTCCTGCCGGAAAGCACCTGATAGAGCACATCCCTATCTTTTTTGCTGTAAATCGCGCCGTCCTCACAGACAAAATTCGGATTGTCCACTGAAATATCCACAGACGGCAGGCTGTAATCACCAGAGAAAGCGCCGTTTCCGAGACTTTTAAGCCCCGTCCCGACGGAAACATGTTTTAGGGAAGGACATCCCGAAAAGACTGCGTTCTCTATGACCTCCACGCTGTCGGGAATAGTCACGCTCTCCAGATTATCACATTCGGAAAAAGCCTTTGCCCCGATAACCTCCACTGACTCACCCAAAGTAACCCGGCGTACATGGTCATTGTCCGCAAAAGCTTCCGCCTCGATTCTTTTTACCTGATTGGAAACAGACACGTCCTGCGCCGTGCCATTGTATTTCACCAATGTAGTTCCGTCCATCTGAAAATCAGATGCGGCGGAGGAATCCTCCGCCTCCACATCTGATACAGGTATCTGTGTCACGGCAATCGCTGTCACCAATAACAGCGTGCCGATCAGCTTTCTTATCTTTTTCCCCATAGGACTCCCCCTTGGGCTCTTAAGTCCCTCACGCCTTTTTGACCGCCACCCTTTTATCCTTCTTTATAAACAGGATAATGGACAGGCAAGCCAAGCCGAGCGATAAGAACCACTTCGGATGAATCGGATCACCGGTTTTGGGCGTCACGTCAAGCATACCCTCCACCAGATTTCCCGTATCCACGTAAACCGTATAGGGCGAGAAGTGCGTAGCCCGGAAGCGGATACATGGTACACCGTTAATTGTTGTAAAGCTCTCATTCAGGCTCTCCAACTGATCGCCGTTTACGACCGCACCAGCCATGTTATTGCCGCCGTAAGCCACCAGAGAATCCGGAATCGGGATCGTGATATCCACGGAAAGTCCCGTCGTATCCGTAATCTTTGTTGTGCCGGTGGAATCATAGAGGCTGATATCCATCGCATAGTAGAGAATATTGTCAAGCGTACCATACTTGTTCGTGAGCGCTGCAGCCACCGCACGGGTAGCCTCGTCTGTCTCGGTGATTTTCACGATAAAGTTATCCGTGGAACCGTTGGTATTCGCCGTCGCCAAGTCTCTGTTGGAGATACCCGGCTTATCAATATCCACTCTCGTATTGCCGTTGCCGTTGTTATTGCCTGTGTTGTTCCCGCTGTTTCCGCCACTGCCCCCGTTCGTATTTGTCGGCGCAGAAGGCGTCTCGCCAGCCTTATAGTTTGCCTTGATGGTCACATTGTTCGCCGGCATCGTAAAGGTGGTGGAAGTCATACTCACACTCGCCAATGTCACACCGTTTGATTCTGTCGTCCACTTGTCAAACTGCATTCCCTCCGCAGGTGCATAGGCGGAAATGATAACCGTCGTACCCGGCGTATAGCTGCCTGACCCGCTTCCGCCTTCCACAAATACCGTGTACTGCCCCGCGCCGCTTGACGTGGTGGATGTGGTACTGGTGGAGCTGCTCGACGTCGAACTGCTGGTCTTATCCGACGATGATTTTTTGCTCGTGCTGCTCTTGCTTGTGGAACCGCTGCTGGTAGAGCCGCTGCTGGTCGAACCACCGCTGGTCGAACCGCCGCTGGTGCTTGACGCCTTATACAGTGCAATGATTGACATATTGCTGTTAATCACGGTATCAATCGTCCAGTTGTCGCTGTAGTTGAGCGGCTCGTAGCCTGCGTGCTGCGGGTGCGTGGGAGCCGTAAATCCAAGATCCGCAAAGCTCATGCCCGCATCCACATAATATCTTCCGTCCTCACTCGCGCCGCTGTTTGTCGTCCCACGAAGCAATGCACCATCCACACCGTCGTAGAACTCCACAACATACTGACCGTTCACCGATGTCCCGTCGGACTCGTACTGCGCGATAAAGGTGGTAAGATCCTCCTCAATCGGATCGCTCAACGTCAGTTTCACATTATGGGAATTAATCGCCAGCCATTCCCCGTTAAATCTATAGCCTTTTCTGTGACCTTCCTCATAGAGAGCCTTCGCTTCGTCCGGCTCCCTCGCATAGAGCGCCTCCGTGCCCTTTCGCTCGAGTTCCTGGGTCTTTCCGACCTGTGTGCCGTCATAATCAAAGAACTTCACCCGGTAGGATCCCAGTTCCTTAAACACCATCGGCGGATCAAATCGATCCACATACCGCTTCGCTGCGGAATCAAGGTAAGAACGAATGGTAACGCCGTTCTTAGGCGAGAATGCATTGTCCGCGATATCCACCTCACGTCCTCTGATGGTCACCTCCAGAGAATGATTTCCGTCTTTGTCCGTGACGCCGTTGAACGCGTTCTCATGGATCTTGTTGACGGAAACAGGAAGAAGCACATCCGTCAGCTTTGTACAATCCTTAAAGCATCCTTCCGGAATAATCTTCAGATCATCCAAATCCGTAAAGTCCACAACAATAATGTTGTCGCATCCCTCGAACGCGCTGTCCGCGATCTCATCCACGTCTTTTAGCAACGTGATCGTGCCGGGATTGATTTCCTTCTCCTCCAGCCCCGCATCGTTTGTGCCGACACGTCCCTTGGCTATGAGACATTCTATAATCTTGTACTTCCCTTCTCTGTCTCCGGTCTGCTTTTCAAAGATGATTCCCTTCTCCACGGGATATTTCTCATTGCCGATCACCTCTGTCATATTGCTGCAGCCACGGAAAGGCAGCTTGCCGATCTCCGACATACCCTCGCCAAACACTACAGTCTTCAACTGCTCACAGTTGTCAAACGCATAGTCTGGCAGCCTCTTCACGCTGGCAAATTCCACGCGCTTGATCACGTCATTGCCAAGAATATTCTGCTCGTGGGGATCCTTTTTCGCCGCGCCGTCGTCGTCTCTGTAGTCCACATATCTGCCATTGAACAGTCCCGGAATCTTCCCGTCTTCCCCGATGGGCCCTGTCCTCAGGCTGTTTCTTCCGATATAGGTATTGTAGTTATCACAATTGCCGCTCTTATCCGCCTGATCGGCGTAGGCTGTCACATCGATGGAGGTAACTCCCTCCGGCACGGTAATTGTCTCCGTACCGTCGATAAACCTCGCCGCCTGGGCAGGCACCGTCTGGTATTCCTCCAGCCCTATTCCTGTGGGATTATCCAGCGAAAGCTGATAATTCTCCATAAAGTTATAGGGGTGACTGTCAAAATAGGGCTTGAGCCATTTGGCTGCATTGACACCCGCTGCCTGCACCGTCAGCGGCTCAAACAACAGATCGTATAATCCGCCCTGCTCCTCCACAAGACCGGCTGCTTTGCCGGATTCCTCGTCCGGCAGCCAGTTTACAAAGTTATAATGCCCTTCCTCATCCTTCTCGCAATATCTCTCATTGATCCACGGGCCGTATCTTTCCTCAAAAAGAGCATCTGTTATTGTAACTGGCTGCCCGTTTAGTGTAGCGACAGCCTCTCCTCTCATCGCAGCGTATAGCAAAACAGCGTATTCGCCCCGAAGCTGCCCGACGGTCTTACTCCTGCTCGTCACCATATAACCGTCATCGTCGTAGACTTTATTGTAGTAGTACTGCTCCATATCCTCGCAGTAATCCTTCAGCTCCTCATCAAGCAAAACCGCATTTTTGGAAAGATCGGGGAGCCTCGGGTAATCGATCAAAACCACATCTTCGGGACTGCTTCTGTCCACCATCACGGTCAAATGGGTACCGTTCTCGCTATCCCACCGACTCATATAGCACACGTTCACATCCGGCAGATTTTTGTCGTCCGGATCCTTCAGCACATGGTTTACATCCATGGCGTACTCGAAAGGAGCGTAGCCTTTCACGATATCACCGTGGAAAGTCAGCTTCCTCCCTCCGGTCTGGAACGCGGTCTCCGCCATCTTGAACGCCTCGCTGCCGTATCCGGCAGCCGGCGTGTTGAAATATACGTTATACAGCTTCGGACAGTCCGCAAAAGCACGCTCGCCGATCTCGTTGACGGAATCTCCGATACGCACCTTTTCAAGGGCAGGTAAGCCCGCAAAAGCCTCCTTGTCGATCTTGCTGATCGATTTGTCTTTGATGGTAATGCTGCGTATCTTTTTGCGCAGTGTCTCGTCGGAGAAACATCCCTCGCCGATACTCTTCACATCGATGGTCCCGACTCTCTCGGGAATAATGATGTCAACCGCTCCCGTCCCCGAAATAAGCACACAGGATTTCAATGTCCCGTCAGAATCAATCTCATAGCGGTAAACGCTTTCCCCGCTTCTCATTGCCACTTCATAACAGTCGTTACCCTGACTGTCCTTATATACATAGGGCACACCCGTCTCCCCGCTGACCCTCGTCTTAGCGCTCCAGGTACTTTGTCTCGGCTGCGCCGGCTGGCCATTATAATTTTCAGGCCCGCGCACGAAAAATCCCTCGTCCGTCACATGTGCAAAGAGATCCTCCTTAAAGCCTGCACCGCCGCAAGTGTCCGGGAATATGACGTTGTGCAAGTTAGCGCAGTTATAAAAGGTAGTATGCGGTATCTCGCCCTGATAATTGTCGGGCATGGTCACTTCCGTAAGTCCGACACGGTTAGCCAGCACATAGCCGCCAAGCCCGTTCCCGTTTTTGCCGGTGATTTTCGCAGGAAATTTGAATTTGATCATAGAGGCGGTGGTATCCATCGTCTCAAGCGCAAAGCAGCCCTTTCCGAGAGCCGAAACGCTTGAATTTTCAAACTTTAATCCGCTGTCCGTCAGCGCCTTGTCATTGTAGAAAGCAAAGTCCTTCAGCGCGCAACCGTCCGCACCGTTGACCAGCGTGAAATCAACTTCCGCCAGAGAAGGACAGTTTGAAAAAGCGCCATATCCCACTGTTTTTAATGACCACGGAAACTTAATGCTGCTCAAGCTGGAACAGCCGCGGAAAGCCTCCGCGCCTATCGTCTCAATACCGGACGCCTCCCCAAACGTGACTTTGCTAAGCTGTGTACAACCGCGGAAAGCTCCGTTGCCGATCGGAGCGCTGTTATAAAGCTCCACGCCCGACATGCCTGCTCCCTCGAAAGCATAATCGCCGATTACCCGGATATCTTTGGGAATAACAATCTCTCCCACATTTGTCACATTAGCAAAAGCACGCTCGCCGATTGCACCGAGTATCGCATCCGGATTCTTCTTCGCCAGACAGCCGTTCTCGTCCGTAATATACTCCACGTCATCACCGACGCCCACTGAACCGCCGCCGAGCTCCGCGTCCTTCTTATCGCTCTGGGCTACATATACGGTCACGCCGTTCATTTCGATTCCGTTTGTATCCAGTCTCTTATCGTGAGCCGCCACCAAAGTAAAATCGGCATCCAACCCTTTCAGTACGCGGTTGTGCTCACAATAAAACTCCATCTTCTGTTCGTCGTCCAGATCGTCCTTTGGCGTAACCCGCAAATCGGCCGGTTTTTCGTCCGTCACCCGGTTGAGCCAGTCATCAACCTGCTTCTTTTTCTCACTGTACTCATCAGGAAAATATTTCTCCAGGAACTTTTCTTCCCCGGCTTTTAAAGTCGTGTTGTCAGGACCGTATACAATCGGATTCGAAGGATATGTAGCAGGATAGACGCCGTTAGTCACTTTCAGATTGTCCATCGGATTGCTGGCATCCGTATAGTTTCTCGGATCGCTGCTGAAATAAGCATTGAACTGTTCCTGCGACACGGTCTGATAGTCCGTGCGTAGCAACTCGTTTACGACAACCCGCTCCCTGTTTTTCTCATTGTTATATTTGCAGAGCACCGCTCTTTTTCCCTTTTCATGGTGATAGAGAAACTCCCACTCAAGGTACAGCGCGCCCTCTCTCATATTAGAACGGACCGTCGCGTACAGCTCTCCCTGCTTAATCGCCGTTGACAGTGTAGACGGCAGTCCGCCACCCTGCATGTTCAAATTGATATCCGAGCAATTGTCGTCGCCAGGGTTATGGGTAATACTATGCTCCCCGCCAGGGTTATCCTCAAACGCCAGACTTTCCTCCAAAGGAACATACTCAATCGCCCTGGAAACATCTGTTCCCGGGTCAGTCCCGCCATCCTCCGCCAGGTTTTCCGGCACCGGAATGGCCGCCACCACGATGGCCGTGATCATCAAAACCGCCGCAAAACTTCGTCTGACGGCTCTCTTGAGCCTCCTCTTGGGCTTTTTCGCTGCTGTCTTCTTCGCCATGGTACTTTCTCCTCATTCCCTTACACTTTTTTGTCTGCTGGCTCCCCATAAACCGGCAGTCGCTCTATATCAAATAAAAGCTAAATTATTTTCCATACTACTCGGCCTTAATCCGCTTCGCCACCACCACAAAACGTCCGTCCTGCTCCGAGCTGTCGCAGGTGGAGAGTGTCAAAAGCTCATCCCCGAAAGAAGCTGTCACACCGGTATCATACAGTGATAGCGCCGCCATCTCCTGCATGTTGGACTCAAACTCCTTCTCCGATGCCGCATCAAAAAACTGGTAATACTTAAATACCACTTCATCCTCATTATAGATCCGGGAGCGGAACACGTACATCACCTCATACAGCCCTCTCTCGTAGATCGTATCAAAACGGATTGTGGAATGCTTCTCATAGTATTCCTTCTTGCTGTAGTTATTGAGGCTGCCGAACATTTTGCCGGACCTCATATGGTGCCCATATATAATCAGGTTCGTGTTTCTATGCACCACATCACATGCCGCGTCCATAAAAAGACTGCCGTTTTTATCGTACTCCTGATTGAAATTGTGATCGAGATAATACTCGTTGTTGCCTGTCTGCATTACAGGATAATCTATATTTGTATCGTCAATTTTCAGCCATCCGATAAGCTTTTTGTTTTTATTATAAAGAGTTTCGTACTCCGGGAGCACCGCAAGCTCCACGTCCTCCTCTTTGGTATAATTAATCTTTACAAGAGACGTCTGCCAGCTCCCTCCGGCCAGACTGTCGCTCCCTTTCAGCATGGCCAAAGTCTCATAATCCGTCTGCGTCCGCCCCGCGAAATAGGAATACGCTCCAAAATAACCAAAACATCCCACCGCGATAAGCGCACATAAAATCACCAACAGCTTACGACGCTTTTCCCTCTTCTTTATCTCTTCGAGAATCACCTTCTGCATATCGGCATCGTAGTCCTCAAGCGATACCTGCCCGGAAGATTTTTTCCCGGTGCGGCTTTTTTTCCCTGCGGATTTGGCTTTTTTTTCCTGTGCCTTTTTGCGGGCTTTTCTTCCCTCGGGAAGTCTGCTGTTCTTTGTGTATCCCTGGCTTTTATACTGTTCCGCCAGCTCGTAGACCTTGTCGTCAAACTCGTTTCCGATCACACTCTCAAAGCGGAACTGCCCCTTCGCCAGCGCCTCGCTAAGAGTTATGACCTCTCCCGGCTGGTCCATATGTACTTTTGACTTGATTTCCTCTATAAGCTTCAGGTCCCGTTTCGCCGCCTTGTACTCGGCCTCCGTCCTGAATCTCCTTCCCGCCGCCTCAAATCCGGCCATATGGGAACCGCTCCTTTATCTGAAATTCAAGCAAGTTAGTCGCCCATCCTGCCTGCTGCGCGGCCCGCAAATTTCTCCTGCGGGCACGCGCATATATTTTTATTTTACTCTTTTTTAAAGATTATGCAAGTTTTTTCATAGCAAACGCTTTTCAGGCGTAACAGTTCAGCCTTCGGCTGAACTGTTACTTTCAGGCTGCCTTCCGGCTCTTTAGAAGATCAGGCCAAACAGACCTTTCTTTCCGATTTTGAAATTCACCGTCTTCGTGCCTCCATAGCTGCCCTTGCCCCTGATGGTTACTTTGCCGCTGCCCTGATTGATGTTATTTTCATAACCTACGATCTCGTAATCTTCTTTTCTGAGCATCACACCATTTAAGACAACCTGCATCTGGCTCTGCTTCGGCCTCACCTTTTTGCCCGTATACTGCTGGGGTTCCACGCTCACCTTTGCCCGGGCGATATCCGCCTGCACAATCCGGTAAGTTCCATAAGCCGTCCCCTGATAGTTTTTCGGATTCGTCACCCGAACCTGCACGCGGATCAAGGTTCCGACCGGCAAAATATCCGTGGCAAGTATCGGCTCCCCTTCCTTCGCTCCGCTCGCGTAGGTATAAACCATATCCCTGGCATAATCCGAACCTGCGGACAACGTTTTTCCGTTCAAGTCGACAACCTGTACCTTTGTCTTGTAAATATTCGCCTTTTGCTGGTAGGCTTTGTCTGTCGCCACCACTTTCAGATTCGCGATATCCTGCATGGTGACCTCAAATCCAAAGCTGATCTGTCCCGTATAGTTTCCTTTTCCCTTGACGGTCACGGACGCCGAGGGCCCGATCTTATTGTTATTTTTGTATACAAGCGTATAATCCGTACCTTCCTGCAGTATCCTCCCGCCATAGATAAGAACCGGCTTTGGCTTACTGCCGCCCTTCGCATATGGGTAACTCTTCTCCATCTGCGCCGTAAGCTGCGAGATGTTATTCGGAAGAATCTTGAAGGTCTTCTTCGCCGTCCCAGTGAATGCCCCTATCCCGGTAAGGGAAACGGTAGCCGTCCCCGCCTTTATATTATTTTGGTACTTAATTTTGTAATCAATATCCTTCTTGAGCGGCGTACCGGCATAATTCACCGTGCACTCCGGCCTGATCTCCTCCCCCGTGTAAGGAGTTCCCCCTGCCGGGACATTCAGTGTGATTCCCGCCTGGCTGATCTTCGCTGTCGGAAGTATTTTGAAGTTGATTCTCTTGGATCCCTTATAATTTTTCTTACCTACAATGACAATCGAGGCGTCGCCGGGCCCCGTGCAGTTCTCGTACTTGACCCAATAATTTCCGGATGAACCCTTCTCGGTTCCCTCCACGAGAACCGTATCCTTATATGTCACCGTAACAGGAGGTTTTATGATCGACCCGGTATATTTCTGGTTCGCGACCTTCGTCACCTTGAGATCCGAAACCGCAACGCCGCCCTTGAATATTTCATAGTTTAGCTTCCTTTCGCCGGTATAGTTCCCTGTGCCGGTCACTTTGACCTCATAGACGCCGACCCGCACATAGCTCACTTCCGGATAAATGTAATCTCTGTTTTTCGAAAGTTTCTTCCCGTTCCAGGACAAAGTCGGGGCAGGCTTCTTTTCTTTCCCGGTATAGGCCACCGCCACATACTCATCCATCAGCACAGCGTCATCCTCAATGCTCTGCGGTTTGATGGTAAAGTAAACTTCGGCCTTGCCTGAATAGTTCCCTTTACCTGTCACCACTATGGTCGGCGGCTTTGCGGAACCTTTGGCGCTTCCGGCGTTTACGTTGTTTTTGTAGGAGACGGTATAATCCTTCTTCTCGGTGAGCCGTCTCGTGTAGTCGTAGACATGAACCTCCGGCTTGATCGCCTTACCCGTGTATGCGAATCCTTCCTTCTCATCCGCTTCCGTCTGAACGGCTGCCCACAAACCGTCCGGAATTTCTCCTCCGATCTGCTCCCTGTCCTCATCGGTCACATCGTCAGGAATCGGAATGTCGGGATCGTTCGGATCATCAGGCTCCACAACCTCGCCCGGAATCAGCTTTATGGTACACTCGCTGCACTCGCTGTCCTTGTATCCGCTCATAGATGCCACCGCATAGATGGTAGTCGTTTTCGAAGTAACCTCGATCGGACTCGTATAGCGGTGATCATCGTCCTTTGGCACGCCTCTTTCCGGATCCGGCCTGCGATCCAGCATATAATAAATTTCCGCTCCCTCCGTGTCGCACTCGACAGCGATCCTGGAGCCGTAGGGCAACGTCACCGTAGTTTTATTTCCTACCCTGCCGCCTCCCACTACAGAAAACTTCGGCATATCCACTGCCTTACCGGCAGTCTCGGCCTCGCGCACATGTACTTCAGTCTCCACGTTCAAAGATACACTATCCGTATTTGTCACATACTCCGGAAGCTGTACCTCCCCGTACACGGTAAAGCTCTGCGCCTGCGCATTTGCGGGATTGTAACCGCTTCCTGCCACATTCCATACAATCGCGGCGTCCACTCTGACCTCTGTCTCTGTTTTTTCTCCCTTCACGACGATTTCCGCCGTCTTAGGGAGCGGAAGACTTGCCGCCGGCGTCGCGTTCTCCACATTCCAAATCACCGAATCCTCCCCGCTAAGAGGGATGACTCTCACGAGATTCGCCCGGGAAAACTCCTTCATCTTCACCGGGACATTCCGCTTATATTTCACTCCGTCATAATCATAGGATACGACCAGAATCCTGTCACCTGGTTTCTCCATCTCCGTCTCGATATCTTCGAGCTCTGTCTTTCCGTCCTCGCCGATGATAGTCAGCTTATAATCGTCCGCCTGCAGTTTCGTTTGATCCCGTTCGGGATCGGGATCTTCAACGGGATAAAACCATACCTCCAACTGCTCCTTCAGCTTATCCGACGTGACAGGCCGATCCTCCGGGACAAAACTCCAATTCTCCGGATATTCCACCTCAAGATGGGGCTCTATCACGTTCACCGTCACAGTCTTTGTACAATCCTTAGACTCACCGCTCGCCTGCGCCGTTATAGTAGAACTTCCAATCCGGTTCGCCGTCACGGTGCAGCTATAATCCGCGCCCGTCTCTAAGGAAATCACCGTCGGACTGCTCGAAGACCATCGCACTTTCTTATTGGAAGCGTTATTCGGAGTGACATCAGGAATAAGCTTGTAGGTCTTTCCCGGCTTCAAGGTAATCTCCTGTATCTCCTCACCGCCGTCGGATTTGATCACAAGCCCCTCAGCCGGAACGGCCGCCGACTCCACAGTCACTCTGCACTGCTTCTTCACTCCGCCTGACGCCGTAGCCGTTACCGTACAGGATCCTATCATAAGACCCTTTATTTTCACGGTGGATTGCAAATGATCATTCCCCTGTGCATCCTGTGTCACAGTCGCGGTCGTCCGCTCCACCGGATTTCCGCTCCCGTCCACGATGGATACTATTTCCGGATCGCTGACCGTCCAGTCTATGTTCTTATTTTCAGCCGTAACCGGCTCGATCTCCGCCGTCAGCTCCTCGTCGGTAAGCTCCTCTACCTTGAGGGAAGTAGGTAATCTCAAATTCGTCACGGGAAAAACATGCTCCGTCACGGTCACGTCGCACACGGCCGGATCCAGGCTGCCCACGCTGAAAGTAAGTTTGCATTCCCCGGGCTTTTTCCCCTCCACGGTAAATGTCGCCCTTCCGTACGAATCCACGGTCGCCGTACTCGAAGGCGACGAAGCGCTCCCGGCATAAACCGCCGCGACATCGGTATCGTCGCTGGCCGCCGTAACCACCCGTTCCGAACTGCCGGCCGGAGTGATCTGCACGGTTACCCGCGCGGTCTGGTTGCTTCCCGCGTCTTCCAGAGCCAATTTCAGAGGCATCACGCGGATCGACCTTACCGGCACATGTTTCTTCTTAACGGTTATGGCAAATTCGCCGGATATAGCAGGCTTCGCCACCGAAGTAAAAGTCACGTACGCCTCTGTGTCCGACGCACCGGCCGACAGAGTATTGGCCGTCACCCTTCCGTTCGCATCTACCGTCACATAATCCTCAGAGCCGCTCTTAACTGCCCAAGTCAACTCTTTTTCCGTCGTATTGAGGGGCTCAAATACGACAAAACCCGCAAGACTGATGCTGTTGCCTTCATACACCTCATATGTGCCAGGCTTGGACGAAAGCCCTGTCAGCGGCCGCTCTCTGTATGCCACAAAAACGTCACAACGCGCGGTGATCCTCTGATCGTCCTGGGCTCTCGCAACGATATAGCAGTCGCCCCCGCGTTTCGCCGTCACCGTCACGTCGTAGACACCATCCTGCTTTTTCGCAACATTTGTCACTTCCGCAATCTCCGGAGCGCTGGATTCCACCAGCACATCCAGATTATCTGCACAATTGGGAGCCGCGTTCGGAAGTACATTCACTTCCAAATTTACCGTCTCCTCCGTATTCGTTGCGGGATCCGGTTCCTGCATCTCCACTCTGGTCTTCTCTATCGTCACCTTGGTCACGGGAATGGCCGTAACTGTGACCGTACAGCTCGCCGATCTCCCGTTCGTTGTCGTAGCCGTGATCGTAGACACGCCCACCGCCTGCGCAGTAACGACACCATTTTGATCGACGGTGGCTACTGTTTCCGTGGTGCTTGCGAAAGTCACGTCCTTATCCGTGTCCGCATTCGCCGGCTCGATCGTCCATGTCAGCTTTTCGGTCGTATTTCTCTGGAGCGTCATCTCCTCTTTGTTCAGTTTTATGCCGGTCGGCACAATCGGCGCGGGCGCAGGCGGATCCTCCCGCACCGCCGGTGCGTCCGCACCGTCCGCAGGTGTCTCGTCGTAGACAATCTCCGGCTCCGGTTCGATGATCTCCGGCTCGCTCTCCTTCGGAGCCGCATAGTCGGAATCCGGCGAACTGACTTCAGAGAATTCCGACTCCTTAGAAGTATCGGCATCCTCCCAAACGTCCGGCTGTACATCCTGCGAGGTATCCTCCTGAAGTTCCGGCTGCTCATCCTCTTCGCTCTCCCCCGAAAGCTCCGCCTGGATATCCGGCTCATCCGCAGACACATACAGTCCGCTTTGCGGCATACATGTCAACACCATCACCGCCGCAAGAAACGCCGCTCCCTTCCGATAAAGCTTACTTTTCCTCATAGCCCTCGACCCTCTTTCTTCCCCCTGGTCATTCTGACCGTATACACTATATAATCCGTTAAAAGTCCCTAAAAAGCATACCTGGACACAACCTATTGATATTTTATCATAATTTTGCCGTTTTTACAAGGCCGTTAATAGGCGATCGGCTTCCTTATAATATCAAATTTCCTGGTGACGCTGCCACCGTAACGCGGCGCGATTCCGCTGATCGTAACGCTCCCCCGGTTCTTTCCCGATTTGACGTTCGCACCGTAGGAAACCGTATAGTCTCTGCCCTCCTCAAGCAGCACGCCTGCGCAATACACCTTCTTCACCACCGGCCTGACCTGATCGCCTGTATAAATCGCCTCCCCGAGCTCCATCGTAAGCTCCGCTTTCTTAAGCTGCTTTTGATAGATCGGCAAAGGAACGTAGATCGGATTTTCAAGGCAATACCCGGAACCCGCTTTTTCCGTTATCACCGCCACCGGCACGCCCGCATCCACCGGGGTAACCCCTTCGTCTAACGGCTTCTTCCAGTTGTCGTTTGCCATAAATTTGTCGTAGTCCGCCTGGGTATTGTTCCGGTATGCGATCTCAAAATCTTTGCCGGCGCTCAGTACCGATTTGCCGTCCATCAGTTTCACAGTCGGTTTGTAGGCAAAACTATCCGCTTTGTTATTTTTATATGCGACGGGCGTCGTCTTGACAATAAGTCCCGCAAGATCGGCTTTATCGATCCGGAAATACACTTGAAACTCTCCCGCGTAGTTCCCCTTCCCCTTCACGGTAATTGTGGGCGGTTTCGGGTCGGTCGTGTTTGCCACCGCCTTATTGTTCGTATACCGCAGCGTATAGTCCTTCCCGTTTTTCAACCTGTATCCGCTCTGGTCAGTAAGGACGATTTCCTCCACAGGCTTCACGCCCGTCTTACAGTAACCAAAGACAAGGTTCTGCATTCCTTCCGCCTTTTTCACCTGGTTGATATCCGCGGCGGTAATCTTGAACGTCTTCTTAAAGCTGCCACTGTAACCCGCTTTGTCCACTCCCTTAAAGGTCATCGCAGCCGTGCCCTTATTGATGTTTCTGCTGTAACTTACGGTGTAATCCGTCCCGTATACCAGCCGTTTATTTGTGGAGGCGTAAGTCAATACAGCGTCATTCTGCGTCCATGCCTTGCCCGTATACGACTTATCCGTGATACCGCTCACACTGACCGTTTTAGCCGAAAATGCCACGCCCTTTATGTTAAAAGTCACTGTCTTGCTCCCGGCATAGGCTCCAGCACCTGTAACGATCAGTTCTGCCTTGCCGATCCTGTCGTTGCCGCGATAGCTCACCTTATAATCCACCTCCGGTTTCAGGATGACGCCGCCGCACTTCACCGTGAAGGTATCCGCAGAGCCGGTTTCCCCTGCCGCAAGCTCCACCGGTTTTCCCGTGAAAGTGACATTCTTCTGGTTTTTACCGAGGATGACAGCCGCGTTTTTAAGCAGATGCGCCTTATCCGTCACATGGACAGGCTTGCAGACGCTTCCGTCATAGTTGCCTCTGCCGGCAACCGTGAGCAAAAACTCCCCGCTACATCCGGCCGGAATCACCGCGCCGCCAAGCTCTCCCGTCACTGTGTTCCCAGCCGCATCCTTCGCGTTCACCGCCGTAAGGCTGAGCGTATAATCCGAATTTGGACGCATGGCCTTTACATATTTAATAGAAGAGAAAGGCTTTAACGTTCCTCTCGCCGACGTCACAAGCTGATCGTTCACCCTAAGCGTCACACCTGCCGCCGGATTTGCTCCGCCGTCTCCGATGGATGTTCTTAATATATTAAAGTTGACCCTTATCGTCTCCGAGTAATTGCCCTTGCCAATGATCTCCACATAGGGAAGCGCCGCATTAAAGTCACTTCCCGCCCCGCTTCCTTTCTTCAGCAGACCGTTCGCATTGGCGTTCGTGTTGTTATAATATCTGATCTGATAATCTCTGCCTGCCTTGAGCAGCGTCTCGCCATCGTACACACTGACCGCCGGTTTATGCGGCTTACCGGTATAATAGAAATCAGTGATCTCCTGCAAAGCGAAACCGCCCTCGCCGCCGGCTGCCGCAAGCTGTAGCCACTTCGCATACAGCGTAAGATCCGTCTGTACGATATCGTTGTCAAAATCCCACTCCCGGGTACATGCCATATCCCGATACCATCCTGCGAAACGATACCCCTCTTCCGCGGGATCCTCCGGCCTGACAATCGTGGAACCGACTTTCACGCCCACATAGCTTGACGAAGCGCCACCATGTCCCTGCCTGTCAAAGATGACCGTACAGGAGACATATTCGTCCGCCACCGTCAATATGCCGGACTCATAAGTAATGCTGTAGTTCTTTCCGGCCTCCGCCTGGCTCGGCACAATGTCGTACTGCCCGGCCACGTCGGTATTTTGAACCGCACAGGCAAAGACGGGCTCTCTCGTCAGCACATCCCCTTCGAGCAGTCCGCTCGCTTCATATTCATAACTGTCCAGGGCCGGAACGGGTGTTCCTCTCAGGATCGTTTTGTCCTTCGCCCGGATCAAAAGCGGCAGACCTTCTATCCGGAAGTATTTTGTAACTTCGCCGCTGTAACCTCCTATGCCGAAAATGTTCACCGTCGCGATACCGGCATCCCTGCTGTTCTTGTAGGTGAGTCTGTAATCCTGTCCTTCCACAAGCGTAACGCCAGAGACAATCACAGTCACCTTCGGCCTGTGATATGTCCCGTCGTAAGTAAAGATCTCCTCCTCAAGAGTCACATCCTCCTCCTGGATGGCGTTTGTTTCCTTCACCCACTTCGCATAGAGGGTCATATCCGCCTGTACGGTATCCCTCTCAAAATTCCACTCTCTCGTGCAAGCCGCGTCCTGATACCAGCCGCCAAAACGATACCCTGCCTCCGAGGGATCCACCGGCTTTTTGATCGTGCTTCCAAGTTTGACATCCTCATAAGCGGCAGGGGTCATACCGTGACCCTGCACGTCGAAAGTAACCTTATAGGAGACAAGCTCTGAAACTACCCGCAGTTTGCCGTTCGCATAAGAAATGACATAGTTATTTCCCGCATCGGCGCCGGAGGGCACGATATCGTACTCATTCGCCTCATTTGTATCCACAATATCACAGGCAAGCACAGGCTCCTGCACCAGACTGTCCCCGGAAAAAAGACCTTCCATCCCGTATTCATACTGCGCCGGGATCTGATCACCAATCAGGATAGTCTTATCCTTCGCCCATATCGATAATGGCGCTTTTTTAATTGTAAAAGTTTTGCCGACCGTATCCTTATAGCTGCCAATACCAGTCACCTTCACAGTGGCCGTACCGGCATTCCTGTTATCCTCGTAAGAAAGCGTGTAATCCGTTCCTTTCACAAGGACAACATCGGAAACACGCACAATAGCCTCCGGCTTTAGCTCCGTCCCGTTGTAGGTAAAATCGTTTTCCGTCAGAAAAATATCCGCTTTCGTGAGAGAGACAATCTCCTTACTCCACTTGGCATAGAGCGTCAGATCATCCTCCACGGTATCCGTGTCAAAATCCCACGCCGTGGTACATGCCGCCTCCTTGTACCAGCCGTCAAAGACAAAGCCCTCCGCTGTAGGATCGGCCGGTTTTCCGATGGTTTCACCTTCTTTGACACGTTCGAGAGCTGCCGGAGCGTCCCCATGCCCTTGTACGTCAAAAATGACTTTATAATAGGTATATTCATCCACCACCGTCAGCTTGCCAGGCTCGTAGCCGGTAATCTCATAGTTGCTTCCGGCCTCCGCATCAAAGGGCACAATATCATACTCTCCCTCCGTATCACTGCTCGTAATCCCGCACCGGAAGGAAGGCTCCTTCGTCAGATCATCTCCCTCAATCAGGCCGACCGCCTCATATTCGTATTTTACCGGTATCGCTTCCCCGACACGAATTCTGACGTTTTTCGCCCGGATCGTAATCCCCGCCCTTTTGATCTCGAAATTTTCGCTTACTTCGCCGCTGTATCCGCCAGCCCCCGTCACCTTCACCGTTGCTGTGCCGGCATCCAGATTGTTCTCATAAGAGAGACTGTAGTCCGTTCCCTCCGCCAGTTTTACGCCCGATAGGGTAACTTCAACCTTCGGTTCCTGTGCTTTCTTATTATAGGTAAAGTCGGTCTGCAAAAAAGTGATAACCGCATCCGCAAGGGAGACAATCTCCGGCGCTTTCTCCTCCCACTTCGCGTAGAGCGTCAGATCCTTTTCCACTGTGTCCGCATCAAAATCCCACGCCGTGATACATGCTGCCTCTTTGTACCAGCCGCCAAAGACAAATCCTTCCGCTGTCGGGTCGGCCGGCTTATCAAGCTTACTGCCGGCAGCGATACGGTCATAGCCGGTTGGAGCCGTCCCGTGACCCTGCATGTCAAAAATAACCTCGTAAGTGATAACAGAGTTTTCCGCGATGGTCAAAATGCCCTTCTCATAGGTAATGTCATAATTGTCCTCACCCGCGCTCCCCACTTTCGCGCCGGAAGGGACGATATCATAAGTTCCGGCCGTCTGGCTGTCTGTCGCCGTACATGTATAAACAGGCGAAGTCGTAACGGTATCATCCGCCAATAAGCCGTCCGCCTTATATCCGTAGTCACTGTCTCCCGGAAGCTGATCGCCGACCTGAATGGTGATATCATTCGCCTTGATTGTAAGCGGCGCCTTTTTGATCTCAAAAGTCTCAGTGGCCTCTCCGCTGTAGTCGCCGGTTCCCGTCACCTTCACAGCGGCCGTTCCGGCGCTTATGTTATTCTCGTAAGACAACGTATAGTCCGTATTCTCCACAAGTTTGATATTCGAAAGGGTTACCTCGACCGTAGGCTCCTTCGCCGTCTTGTCATAGGTATACGTCGTTTCAGAAAGTGTGAGTTCCGCGTCCGCAAGGGAAACGATTTCCTTTTCCCACTTCGCGTAGAGGGTCAAACTTTCCTGCACCGTGTCCGTATCAAAGTCCCATACCTCTGTACATGCCATATCCTTGTACCAGCCGCCAAAAGTATAACCGGTTGCTGTGGGATCTGCCGGTCTGGCAATTTTATCCCCGGCATTCAGACCTGTCAAAGCACTTGGAGCCGAGCCATGCCCCTGCGTATCGAAAGTCACCTGATAAATCGGTGTGGTAAACGTCGCTGTCAAAATTTCCATATTACTGATAGTGTTAGGGTCTACGCGAAGTAAATATTTCGCTTCTCCCTGCAAATAAGCACAGCCATATACGTTACGATCCGCTGTCGACAGCTTCGCTGTTTCTGATCGCTTGTCAGAACCGTCTAACATCACACTGCAAATTTCATCCTGCGAATTGAAGTATAAGCGATCTCCCAAACGGAAAAGGCCTGAATATTTTTTTGCCCAATAATCCCCTCCCGGAGCCATCCAGTTATCTAATTCGAACACATTCTCTTCCGTTTCGGACGTTAAGGTATCTCTTTTTACGATACCGAAAGTATTATCCATGTAAAAACATTTCTGCCCATCAAAGACAATCGGAGATGTCACTTTTGTCCAAAACGCGTCATCATATTGTGTATTTGTTGCAGTTAAGTTTGTCTGGCTGCTTCCCGTCGTAATTACCCAATCGTGATGTGAATCTCTCACAGAGCTTTCCGTCTGAAATGCCGTATCACTGACAAACATATAATTATGTCCAGCCAGCCCAAATCGATCCGCAACCGGATCATCCCAGGTAATGTCCACCTGATAGTATTCGCCGTCCAGTTTAATCAGGTTCCACGCATGGTTCATGGCGTCGCTGGTAACCATAAAACATTCGATTCCGACCTGATTCAGAAGATATTTATAGGCCAACGCATATCCCTGGCACACAGCGATCCTGTCAGCCAGAACACCATAAGCCGAGTATGAAACCTGTGGAATTGTATTATTATTCAACCTCTCCAAGTCATACTCACAATTTAATACAATATAGTCATGCAACGCGACCGCTTTTTCAAGTTCTGTCATGCCCGTCTCAACCGATGCCAGCGCACTCTGAACACCCTTTTTAAATTTCCCGTCATCCAAAAGCGTGTCTGCTATATATTCTGGCTTAATTTTAGTTACTTTTCCGTTTCCATCAGACCAGTAACTATATGCAGTTCTCGCAAAATATAAATCCGGATGATCGTTCACCACTCCGATCACAAGACTATTAATATCTTCTACCAAAATGTTATATTCCGACAGATCAATCTCCGCAGCTTTCCTTTTCATCTGCTCGTATATATAGTCAGCCGCAGACTGCTGCGCTCTCTCGGCTGCCGCACGGCGGGGACGTGAACCGGATGATTTATCCGGTACAGAGAACGCACCTTCCTGATAGGAGCCGCCGCCTTCAACATACACCCATTGTTGCACGGATTCTGCCTGCGCCAGATCATTCCCGGAAATATCGTTCCCGGACACTTGAACCGTGTAAACCGGCTTCTCCGGTACAGTGTCTTCCTCCGTCACGGCATCTTCTTCGCCCGGTTCCTCCTCATCCGACTCCTCCGTCCCCGGCTGGGGTGTCTCGGAATCCGTATCTTCCCCCGCATCGGGATTCTCAGGATTCTGCTCCGTCTTATCTTCCTCATCGGGTGTATTGTCATCCGGCGTGTTATCACTCGGTTTGTTTTCATCATCAGACGTGTCGGTATCCGAACCGTCAGGATTTTCCTCGTCCGGCAGGTTTTCCTTGTCATCAGGGTTGTCCGTATCCTGGTTCTCTTTATCCTGATTCTCCTGATCCTGGTTCTCCTCTTCCTTCTCCGGCCGACCGGACTCCTCCCCTGTTCCGGGTTTCTCCTCCTGATCCGGCTCCTGCTGAGAGGTTTCTTCCCCCTCCTCCGGGCGATGCTGTTCTTCCAACACCTCATTGGCCGCCCAAACAGCAGGCGTCGGCACACTGGTCAGCACAAGTCCGGCTGCCAGAAGCCCAGTCAACGCTCTTTTCATTTTCCACGCCATATTTCTGCTAAACATCCTTCTCTCCTCCACCCTCTGCCATCTGCACGCTATATTGTATTTATCGACACGATTTACCTGTTTCGCTATACACGCCGCTTCCCATATTTCAAAAGATATTCCTCTGCCATTCTTCGCAACGCACTCCACTACCTTTGCGTATTTAGCTTACTCTCCAATACGCGCTCGATATTCCTTCTGTGAACAGGAAGAAAAACCTGTGCTACCGGCCCAACCAGAAAAGCGGCGGTCACCGTACCGATCCCAACCGTTCCGCCAAGCAGCCACCCGACAATGATAAAAAACAGATCACAACAAATGCGAACCGTGCGGAACTGGAATTTTTTCAGTTTGTCCGTAAGAATCACAGCCACCAAATCGTTTGGCCCGGTACCGGCGTCGGAGACAATGACCAATGCCATTCCGATAGCGAGAATGACACAGCCAAGCGCCATAACCGCCAGGCGAAGAATAAACGGGGAATCCTCATTCACAAATCTTCCGAGAAGCCAGTTAAAAACGTCAATAATGGGACCGCCCAAAAGACAGCAGATAAAAGAACCGGTTTTTATGTACCCCTTTGTAAACAAAATCATAAGCACAATCAGCACACATTGGATGCCGCTGTGACACAGCCCTACGGAAATCCCTGTGATATGGGAAATACCTGCCGCAAAAACGGTAAAGGTATCCGTTCCCAGGCTGCTGATCAAAAAAAGGGTCACGCCAAGGTGGGCGATGATCAGACCAAGTGTCAGAAAGCAGAGACGAAGCAGCCATTCCCTGCGATTTATTCGCTTTATCACAATATTTTATCCCCTTATTTCTTAATTTTATTTCATTGCTGTTCAGGAACTTTTCAAAGCTTGCTAGAAGTTTTCATGAAAAGAGAGTAAACTGCATATAAGCCTATCATAATACGATTCCTTCTCTCTTTCCGCAAAAATTTTTACATCAAAGGTAAACTCCTCATCCTTTCCCGCAAAACAAAAGCTGACTTTTTGATTCAATATATCCTTTAGCAAATCTCTTTTCGCTCGTAGCACCGGCAGTCTTACGCCGGCTTTCCTTTTTGCCAAAACCGCCGTCCGGCTTGCCCCCATCTCAATTTCCCTTATTGCATTATCCAGCTCGTTATATTCTGTCCGAATCCTGCCTACATCGAAATTGCGCGTAACGACTCCTATATTTCCTCTTGTCTCTACCGAAATATCGGACAAATAGCTTAATACAGAATTATTTAAATACTGATATGCCGCCCGCCACTGCTGGCACAAATGCCAAATCACATCCTGTCCACTCACATCCTTTTTCAAGTCATAAAGCCACCAGTAGCACATACCTTCTTTTTCATTAATAATAAATGCTGTGATATCCACCGCCTTGGCATCCTCTTTGGAAATTGTATCTGCACGATATTCTTCCGAAAAATACCCCTTTTCGTTTTCATTCAGGCGATATTCCACATCAACCACATCTCCGACTTCTTGCTCTGTGAATGTGATTACTCTGCTATCTGAAAATTCATTCAGCACACCTTTTATCGGTTCCCTGCCCTTTTTCAGCCTTCTCCCATGTATATGCATCTTTACCCCCGTGTCAGAGCTTCAACAAATCAATCAAAATTAATACGGAATCCCAAATCTGTGTGAAAAACGCCCGTTTTTGGCGTTTTTCGGCGCGAAAGTGATTTACCAAGCAAATCTGGTACTTCCAAGTCAGCTATGCTGACTTTGCGAAACAGCCTTTGCTGTGAGCGGCTAGAAGTACTTTTCACGCTATTTTTTTAATATAATATCAGTCTCGAGATACAGATCGTCTAAATTTTGTGTAAACAATTTGAAATCGTATCCCACAAAAGGCATTGTATGAAACTCCAGCTCCTCCACAAGACTGCTTCCGTCCGCCTGATTTACAAATTGATATACATGAACATTTGCGTCTGACAACAAGTCTTCTTTCTTCAGCCCCAGCTCCGTCAATTTCTTCTTACGGGTTTCTTCCGAATCCTGCGAAAAAGATAGCAACAGTAAATTATTCAATTTACCGGCCATCGTGTCGCTATGCGTACTTACGATTACTCTTCTCCGACTGTTGACCAATCTCATAATCAGCCTCGCCATCTCCCCCTGCTTCAGAGGATGAAGACAGGTTTCCACCTCATCATAGAAAATATATTTATAATTCCGTATTCCGCTCAATGCTTTTATTATGGGTGTGGCCTCATTTACAAGAGAAGAAGCAAGATAAAGAGGAATATCCTCCTTATCTTCCGTAAGCGCGTCCGGGTGATAATAAATTTCGTCTCCCAAATACTTGATCTGCCCGTCAATCAGATGCTGTTCAATAAATTCGATCAAATCTCTGTTCTCAGAAGTCATTTTCGACCGTTGGTTATATCGGAGTAAAAATTGCAGGAAATCATAAACCGGCATTGTCAGTCCGAGTTCATTTTCCGTTACGTCTGTATTTGCTTCCTCTTCTTCAACATCAAAAGTGCCAATTTCACTTATCGCCTTTCTGTCTCGTTCCGCAAAGAAATATTTACTTAAAAGCTGCAATCCCGTTCTTGAGGCCGGCAAAAACAACGAATCCGCGTTCATCATACTTCCCATAGATAATATCATGCTCCATATCCTGGTAGCCAGCATCCCTTTTAAATCGTTATTATTCGGCTGATAGTAGAAAGACATCTGCGCCTTTTTTCTTCTGTCCCCATCCCTATCCATAACATAAAGTTCTGCCAGTATTCCCGAAATCATTACAACGATCTCATCGTCTTCCCCGCCAATTTCTTCAAACTCCTGGTTTTTAATTTCACAAATATATCTTTCATCCCTGTTTACGAGACGAATGCTCAGCTCTCCTATGACAATATCCTTATGAAATATCCTTCTGATGATTTTTTCCTTGTTTTTTGACAGATACTCATTCACCTGCGTTTCCATATGGTCAAACCACTCCGCCGCGTAAATAAACCTGTCTCCCTCTTCCTCTATTCCATCAATCACAGGACGATTCACACCCTGCAATTCCTTAAGCACACCATACATTAACTGCATCATAAAAGTTTTACCACTGTTGTTGTCTCCGACAAACAAGGTAAAATCGCTCAATGTCACTTCGGCATGTTTTATTTTTCCAAAATCGGACACCGCAAATAATATTTCCATCAAACTTCCTCTCTAAATCCGCTTTCCGTTTTCTCTCAATATATGCATCCTTCCACTTAGTATACCCAAATAGACCGCTCAGGTTTCCTCTTCGCTTTTCGAAAGCACTTGTGCCACATGGCTTTGCAAAAAATTGTCCTGACTGCCGGACAATCCCATCTCATTTAATGTCTGGACAAGCACATTGCAGACCGCCTCGATCACGAGCACCCTTTGGTCCTGCGTATTCGGCTGATACAAATAGTCTGTCGGCGCTGCCTTCTCCCACGCGGCCGTCGGATCCGGGATCCGATAGAGAAGCGCAAGCATATCCCCGATCTCACTGCATACCGGAAGCTCTTTCATCCCCCTTGGCATCCACTTATAAAAGGGAGCATATTTCTTATTCAGAAGATAGACGATCCTCATAGCCTCCTCCACAAACTTCGAGAGTGCAAGCTCCGCCGCAATGCGCTCTCCCCGTTTCATGGCGCGGGCGTAATTATACTGCCCTGCCTGGGCCGCCCTGGCCAGACTCTCCGCCAGCTTTTTTAGCCACACGCCCCTCGGATAATAAGCTAAAAGCGCCTGCCTGATCCCTGTAAACCGCCCGAGACGGTCTTCAAACACCATGCCGTTTGTGGCCGTGGCAAGAGACGCCTCGGGAATCGCAAACCACTCCCCGTCAGTCTCCGGTGCGAACTCGCGCCCCAAAATACCGCAGTAAAAATCTTCCAGGCAGAGGACTCCGACTCGCCCCTTCCCCTGTTCTTCCTCCACTCTCGCGGCAAAACCCATAAACTCCTTCGGTAAACGATCATAAGCCTCCTGCATCTTTTCCCCGTATTGTATATAGACTTCTCTCGGAAGCCAGATACAGAAGGATGGGCCATAATCGTGATCCCTTGACATGTCGTCGTCAAATCCCAAACATTCGGAGCCGTAGCCCACAAGTCCGACGGCCGTCTGCGAGACAATGTCGGAAAAGCACTCATTCAGCATTTCTTTGCCATATTTTTCGTAATACTTTTCAGATAATTCCAGTCCTTTCATCCTATTATCCGATCCTCCTTGTCTCCTGCGCCTTTTAACCGAATCACCGTCGCTTTCGCTGAAACGACCGCTCTCTATTTGGAACCGCCCTGCACACGGGCAATCGCTTCCCTCGCCTTGTCCGCGTAGCTGTTTCGCCGCTCTTCATCCCCCATACTTTCGCACACAGCGGCGCAGTTTTCACACAAGATGCCGTAACTCATATTTTCTCCGTAATGGCGTTTCACATCAGCGAGGGCACGCTCATAGTAGGAAAGAGATTTTTCATACTCCTTATCCCGATAACATGCTTCCCCCATTCCGGCCAAAGCGCCGCTGTAATGTTCGTTCGGCTCGTCATCCTGCTCAAAGAGCGCAATCGCACGCTCCAGACACCGTTTCGCCTGCTCGTTTTTTGAAAGCTTGAAATAGACAAGCGCCAGATTTGTCAGCGTAGTCGCCGTCTGCGCTTCGTTTCCCTCCTGCTTCTCAATGATGGCAAGCGCTTTTTTCCCACATTCTACGGCTTCCTCATTTTCGTTTGACTTTTCAAGCATAATGCTCATATTGTTGTAAAGCCCTGCCCACCTGTAATCCTCTGCAGGCAAAAGCCTTTCATAAATCTGTATGGCCTGTCTGTAAAGCCGAAGCGCCTGGTCGTAATCCCCGGCCGCACTGTAAGCGGTAGCCGCGTTTAAAAGCGTGGTTGCAAAATGCTGCGTATCCTCCAGCTTCAGTTCCTCCATCAAAAGAAGCACGTCCTCCGCCGCCGTGTACGCTTTCTGAAACGCCGAAACGCTCCGGTAAAAGCCGATCATCTCGTTGCAGATCGAAATGTAGGCCGCATAGTCTTCCTCCTCTTTTGCCTTTGCAAGGGAAGCCGTCAGAAAATCATCGATTTTCTCCACCTGATTTTTTTCAAAATAAGAATCCAGCTCCTCAAAAAACGCGTCAATATTCATAGAAATCCTCTCTTTCCGGCGTATAATTAATATGTATGAGGAGAATACCCGTTACAGGTATTCTCGCAAATCTTTTATCAGCTTTTCCTCCGCCTCAATGGTTTCTTTCGCAATCTTCTTCGCCTTGTCGTCCGCCGCCTGATACTGGTTCAGATAGCCATGCAGAGATTTGACACCCATATTGCAACCGTCCGTAATCAGATCGGCCACAACTTTATCGGAATCCTCACCTGCAAGTCTGACGTTTGTTTTCATCCACGACATCACTTTCGCCATCGGCGCGGGTTCCTTGCCCTCGTCGTGATATTCTCTCAGATAATCGTGTGTCTCGTCTCCCAACCTGCAATGAGTATCCTTGCTTTTCATAAGCAGCTTTTCGAGCGCGCTGTCTTTCACATGCTCCATCACTTCATCCAGAGAAGAGATTCCCATTTTGATACCGGCATTACACTCACGAAGCAGTTTAATTGTATCATCCTCCATCATAAGACCTCCTTTTGTCAAAATCGCATTTTGTATCCCGCGAGAAAAGCTTTCTTCAAAAAACCGCCCTTTCCCTGTAAGATAGTATGCCATAAATCAACAAAATCATCCTTATGGGCCGCTTTTTCCCTCCATTCGCCAAATAATCCTCTTTTGCTTATAAAAATAGTAAACACTCACCAGCGTCGCGCACATCATCCAGCTTATCGGATAACATGCCACAATCCATGTAAGCCCCTTTCCCGGCGTAATGAGGCTGACCCATATAATACGGAACACGCACACGCCGAGCACGGAAATGACTGTGGTCACAAAGGTATAGCCCTGGGCCCGCAGGGAGCCGGAAAAAATTTCGATAAACACAAAGAGTACAAAAGCCGGCGCAATACTCCGCATCATCGTCAGTCCGATTTCCACCACCGCAGCATCCCCCGTGAAAATACCAAGCAGAAATCTGCCCGTCGTCATCAAAACAGCCGTAAGACACAGCGCCGTACCTACCGCCATCCCCAGGCAGACGTTCGTGCCTCTCTTGACCCGCTCCCACTTCCCGGCGCCGAAATTCTGACCCACAAAGGTAGTCAGGGCTATACCAAAGGAGGAGTTGATCATCCAGAATATACTGTCAATCTTTCCGTAGGCCGTCCATGCCGCCATGGTATCCACCCCCAGCAGGTTGAGAGCCGCCTGCACAATCATATTGGAAATGCTGTACATGGAAGCCTGCAGGCCGGAAGGGAATCCGATCTTAAGCATGTTTACAAGCATCTCCCTGTGCAGTCTGATCTTCCCAAAGGACAACTTCATACATTCCACCTTATGCATCAACGTCCAGGTCACCATCACCGCGCTGATCGCCTGTGATATCAGCGTTGCCACCGCAACGCCCAAAACGCCCAGCCCAAAATAGAGCACAAGAACCAAATCCAGTATGATATTCACCACACAGCATACGACCAGATAATACAGAGGTCTTTTTGAGTCCCCGATGGCCCGGAGTATCGCGGCCCCCATATTATAGATAAACACAAAAACAAGCCCTGAAAAATAAATCCGTATGTAAAGAGTGGACATCTCCATCAGTTCGGCCGGCGTATTCATCATTCCCAAAATAAGCGGCGCCGCTGCAACACCGGCAATTCCCAGCCCGATTCCCCCTATAATGCCGAACGCGTAGGACGTATGCATCGCCTCCTCCATCCTCTGCCTGTGAGACGCCCCGTATGCCTGGGAGATCAGAACCGTCCCGCCTGCCGTGAGTCCTGTAAAAAAGCCCACTACCATATTGATAATCTGCGATGAGGAGCCGCCAACGCTGGACAACGCCTCCTTGCCCGCAAACTGTCCGACGATCACCGTATCCACCGTATTGTATAGCTGCTGGAAGAAAGTACCGATCAGAATCGGGAAGAAAAAGACCAACAACTGTTTCCAGATCACGCCCTCCAATATACCGTTTTGCTCTTTTCTCGTTTCCATTATTTTATCCTTAACCTGTATTCCAACTGACAGTCAAAGGGTTCACGTTCCACATGCGCCGAATCATACATCTGCGCCTCCACGCATCCCATCTCCTGATAAAAAGCCTGTGTTTCCACAGCCGAATGGGAGGATATATAAAGCTTATCCGCCCCATTTTTCCCGGCCCATACCGCCGCCTTGCCAAAAAGCGTTCTGCCGATCCCCATGCCGCGCATGTCCTCTGACACATGGATACTGGACAGATCCAGATAGCGGTTGGCTCCGCCAAACAAAGCGGATTCCACCGATACAAATCCTTTGAGCGCCCCCCTGAAAAAAGCGCCGCACACAAATCCGCCCGTTAAAACCGTATGCTTAAGACACCCGACCAGCATCCGATACTCTTCCTCCGACCAGTCGTCCGTAAACGGATTCTCCACGACAGTCCACTCGCCGTTCACCTTTCTTCTGCACTTCGTCACACTCTGATGGCGCACAAACTTGTCAAACAGTTCCGGACATATTTCCTTTTCTTCCAGCGTCCTGCACCAGAGCGTATCCGCGATATAACTCTCCGTCCCTTCCATCACATGCGAAAGAATCTCCAGATTCCGTCCCGCATCATTCGGAATTTCCAGGGAATGATTTGCCCCCTCTATGATAAAAAGCGGCAAATCGGTTTCCCAGCACTTTTTTTGCACCGTCTCCGTCACCGCCCAGGGATCATGGTTTCCATGAAAAACAATTCCCGCCTGAGGTGCGAAGGCAAACGTTTTTTCGAGGGGAGTATAATAGATATTTCTGCAGTTTACGGCATACTTTGCAGCATAAGCGCAGGCGACTGCCGTACCGATACTCTTCGACACAAAAAGCACATCCTCATACCGCTTCCAGTCAACCGTCTCAAGACAGGCTTCCGTCTGTGAAAGCGCGCCCGCAAAAGCCTCATCCAGATCTCTGGAAAGGCCTTCGTATCCGATCTTTATTGTTTCATACTGATACTGTTTCGCAAGTTTTTCACTGTAATAGAGAAGCGGCTTGTCACAGTGATACCCTATTCCCGGAAAAAATACCGCTAACTTCATACTTTCTGTTCTCCCTCCCGGCTTACTCCTCAAAATAGAACTTCTCCCGCATTCCTCCCGTGTAATCCATGATACATGCAAGGAAGCGCTCTCCGTACTGTTTATACTTATATGCGCCCACGCCGCTAACTTCCATCATTTCCTCCCGGCTCATGGGAAGCCGCACGCACATATCCACAAGCGTTTTATCGGAAAAGACAAGATAAGGCGGCAGGCCCTGTTCTCTTGCGATCTCTCTGCGAAGCTCCCGCAATGTGTCGAAAAACGCAAGCCCTCTTCTGTTTAAGATATCCGCGTATCTGCCTGCGCTTCCCTTAAGCACAATCTCCTTCTCCGCAACCGCCAGACTGCTTTTGGGCTCTGTTTTTACAATAAGTTTACAGTTTCCTTCCATCAACTCCTGTGCCGCGCCCGTGGTCTGCAGCAATCCGTACTTATCCGCAGTCTGCCTGAGATACCCCTCCTGGATCATCTGTCCGATTAAGTCCTTGATTTCCTGCTCCCGGCATTTTCGCAAAGCGCCATAGGAGGAATACTGCTCCACATGATACTCACGCAGCTTCGTCCTCTTTCCACCAAGCAGCGTGCCTACAACAACGCCAAGGCCGTATCTCTCCCTCTGTTCTTCCAGACAGGCAATGACCGTCTGCGCCTCCTTCGTCATATCCTTTTCCAGATAAGACTTCTGGCAGTTTCCGCACCTGCCGCAGGCCTCCTTCTTTCCCTCCCCGAAATAGCGGAGAATATAGGCGCGCAGGCACTCCTTCGTGTTGCAGTAAAACTGCATGGTCTGGAGACGATTCTCGTCTCTTTCCCGGATTGTCCTAAGCTCTTGTGCCGTAAAGTCGGGATTGATCTCCTTATTTTCAAGCAGAAAGCGATTGATCATCATATCCTGCGCCGAATAGAGGAGAATACAGTCGGAAGGCTCCCCGTCTCTCCCGGCGCGCCCCGCTTCCTGATAGTAGTTTTCCATACTCTGCGGCATGTTGTAGTGAAGTACGTAGCGCACATTTGATTTGTCGATGCCCATGCCAAAAGCGTTGGTTGCCACAATCACGGATTTTCTGTCATATATAAAATCATCCTGATTCCGCTGTCTCTCCTCGGAGCCTAACCCTGCATGATATCTTGTTACCGCGACGCCCTCTTCCGTCAGAAGCTCGTAGACTTTCTCAACGTTCTTTCTGGTGGCACAATAAATAATTCCGCTCTCTTTCGCGTGCTCCTCCACATAATGGCGGATGTAGCGGGAACGATCCTTTACCTGCTCCACCGCGAAAAAGAGATTCTGTCTGTCAAATCCAGTCACCAGCGTCATCGGGCTTTTAAGTCCCAGCACAGAGACGATATCATCCTTGACCTCCCCGGTGGCAGTCGCTGTAAAAGCACTCAAAACAGGACGTATCGGAAGCCGGTTGACAAAATTCACAATATGTAAATAGCTTGGTCTAAAATCCTGTCCCCACTGGGAAATACAATGTGCCTCGTCCACCGCAACCATGCTGATCTGAGCCGCCTGCGCAAAGCGAAAGAAGCGCTCAGTCTCCAGCCTCTCAGGCGCCACATAGATGATCTTATAACGCCCCTGCCCCGCAAAAGTCAGCGCTTTCGTGATCTGGTTTTCCGATAGGGAACTGTTGATATAGGCCGCATGCACTCCCGCCTGGTTGAGCGCCTGCACTTGATCCTTCATCAGGGAAATCAAAGGTGAAATCACCAACGTGATACCCGGCATGAGAAGCGCCGGCACCTGATAGCAAACCGATTTTCCGGCTCCCGTAGGCATGATGCCAAGCGCGTCCTTCCCCTCCATAATATGGTCGATCAACGCCTCCTGCCCTTCCCGAAACGAATGATAACCATAATATTTTTCCAAAATCTCATATTTATCCATAGTTTAACCCTTACGGAGAATGCCGTGCCTCAATATCCCGCCGGCCCTTGGCGTCCCGTCCTATGGCGGGACGTCTTTAGAAACTCTTCTCACACTAATAGCGTCCGTTAAAAATCTGAGTAATCGGGGAATCCTCCGTCAAAATTACCGTCTTGTTATCTCCCACCACGCTCTCCTTCAAAGCGTCAAGCGCGCGCACAAAAGAGTAGAAATCCGTCTTTGCCGGATCCGCATAAGCGCCCGACAAAATCCGCATATACTCGGCCTCCCCTTCCGCAACGGTGGCTTCCGCTTTCGCCCTCGCGTCGGAAAGCATGATGGAAACTTCCTTGTCCGTGGTGTTCTCAATCATTTTGGCCTCGGATTTTCCTTCCGCCGTATACTGAGCCGCGATGTTGCCCCGTTCCGAGATCATGCGGGCATAAACAGCCTGTTTGTTGTCGTCCGGCAAATCCAATTTTTTGACTTCCACCGCAACAAGCTCGATACCGTACTGTTCCTCCACATGGTTGATCTGCCCCATAACTTCCTCTGTCAAAGAAGTAATCTCTATCACTTCCTCCTTGCCTCCCGAGAGATCCAGATCATTTCCCGTAAGCTCTGTCCCCGTCTCATCCACCGTGATCGTCATTTTACCGTCTCGGCTTCTGATAACCTCATCCTGCTTCATATTGGAAATGGTATTTTTTGTCGCATTATAGACAATGGCGTCGATACGCCCCTCCGCATTCTGCACGGAGCAGCTTAAGGTCTGCGCAAACCGAAGCGGATCCGTCACCCTCCAGAGCACATAGCTGTCCACGATCATTGTTTTCTTGTCGGAAGTGATCACATCCGAGGCAGGCAGATCATAGATCAAAAGCTCCTTTGGCACCGTATCCACGGATTCGATAAAAGGCACCTTAAAGCTTAAACCCGGCGCGCTTACCACACGGTCAACCCGCCCAAACTGCCGGATCAGCTTAAACTGATTCTGTCTGGTCACTACCATACTGTTCACAAGAAGGAAAAGGACGGCCACAGCCGACAAGGCAAAAATCACACGAAACTTTTTCCCTTTTTTCCCGTTTCCTTTTTCCTTTTTCTTTGTGCCGTCGGAATTATACCGCTCAAAGCTCTGCACGTTTGGGTTTTCTGTATAGTCAGCCATCTTACTCCGCCCCTTCCTCATTTTCATTATCGCCACCTGCCTGTATATTCGAAGCTTCCGTAACGGAACCGCTCTCCTCAGTGACAAAGCTGTCAAGCGGCAGCATGGTCGTAGTCTTGCCGCCCTCGCCCTCTATGACAACCTTCACGTCGGGAAGCACATCCTCTATGGCTTCGTAAAACATCCGCTTCTTCGTCACTTCCGGATATTTCGCGTACTCCTGATACATGGAATTGAAGCGGGCCGCCTGGCCGCTTGCCTCGTTGATCCGTTCCTGCTTCTTCGCCTCCGCGTCCTGTAAAATTTTATCCGACTCCGCCTCGGCGTTCGGAATCTGCTCATTCCGGTATTTGTTCGCATTGTTTAACGCGGTTTCCTTGCCCTGCTTGGCCGTCTCCACCTCCTTGAAGGCGTTTTCCACCTCCGCCGTCGGAGGAGTCGCATCCTGAATCGTGATATTCACAAGCTGAATGCCGATATCGTAAGCCTCCAGCTTATCTAAAATCATCTGCTTGATATTGGACTGGATCTCATTTTTTCCCGTAGTCAGCACACTGTCCACACTGTAGGAGCCAATGGTTGTCCTGATACAATTCTGTGCAATATTTTTCAAAATCAGCGCCGGATTCTCTGAGGCATAGAGGGCTTTGACCGGATCAGTCACTCTATACTCCGCATAAAAATCAACATAGATAAAATTATAGTCGGAGGTAATCATCAGAGCATCCTCATCCGTATCCCCACCTTCCTCATCCGGATCTCCCTCATCCCGGTAACCGATGTTAAATCCCTGAATTGTGGTGTTTACCTTTGTCACTGTCTGGATAAAGGGAATCTTGAAGTGAAGTCCGGGCGTTGTGACTGCTTTCGGGTAACCGAAAGTGCTGATTACGGCCTGCTCTTCCTCCTGAATGGAATAATAGGAGTTGCCGGCCAATACCGCAAGCACAGCGAGAACCAATACGATTTTTGTCGCCGTCGCACCCTTTCCCTTCGGAAAATTAATTGTTTTTTCTCTTTTCTTACCAAACATTACACGCTCCATTCCGATGTGAATATACACATCTGCCGTTAATACCGCGAAAAAAATTAATGCCGCTTCGCGCTCCCTGTCCGTCTCCATCGGACGTTTGCTCGTTAACACCGCGAAAAAAACAAATGCCGCTTCGCGTCGCTTGTTTTTTTCTTGCGGTTATTATATTATAATCTCAAAGTGCGGTACAGTAAACCATAAAAAGGAATGAAGATACCCTAAAATTTTATTTAGAAAAGGCGGTTACACATGAAAATCATATTTATCAGACACGGCACTCCCGATTACGAACTTGACGCTCTGACCGAAAAAGGCGTCCGCGAAGCAAAGCTTCTGGCAAATCGGGTGGCAAAATGGGAAAATATTACACAGTTTTACTGCTCTCCTCTCGGAAGGGCGAGGCAGACGGCCTCCTACTCCCTTGAGAAAACCGGACGGGAAGCCATTACCTATGACTGGATGCGGGAATTCACCTATTTCATCGATGACCCTGTGACGGGCCGGTACGGTGTCCCCTGGGATCTCATGCCCTCCTACTGGACGAAGATACCTGAAATGTACGACAGGAATGCCTGGCAGACTACGGATATCTACCTGTCCAACGAAGCCATCCTCCCGGCCTACCGGGAGATCTGCGAGGGGCTTGACAAACTGCTTTCCTCCTACGGTTACGAAAGGCATGAAAACTATTATGTCACATCCTCTGCAGGCAAAAAGCCGGAGGGAGAGCCGGAAGATGTCATTGTCATCTTCTGCCATCTGGGCGTTACATGCATGATGCTAAGCCACCTTTTGGGAATATCGCCCGTCCCGCTGCTGCACAATTTCTTTTTGGCCACCACCTCCGTCACCGTACTTGGCACGGAAGAGCGGATGGCAGACGACGCGATCTTTCGCGTTCAGGTGATGGGCGATACAAGCCACCTTTTGCTTGGCGGCGAGCCTGTCTCCAAAGCTGGGTATTTTACCGAACCCTTCCAGGGATAGACCATCTTTATATGACATTTCAAAACAGAATACCGCTGCGGCAGCATCTCGCCTGCCTGCAGCGGCTTTTTCTTCTTAATTCTTTGGAAAGCTCAGCGTACTCTCTCCGGAAATCCCACCTTTTTCTGCACTTTTCTAAGTGTCTTATTAGAAAAGTATGCCGCCTTCTCTCCGTTTTCCTTAATGATTTTATCTATATAATCTTTGTTCTTCCCAAGCTCCTCGTACCTCTCCTGAAGCGGCCTTAGCACATTCACCACCGACTCTCCGACCGCCATCTTGAAGTCGCCGTAGCCCTTGCCGTCAAATTCCCTCTCCGTCTCCTCCGGCGTCTTTCCCGTACAGGCACTATAAATATCGATCAGATTCCTGATCCCCGGCTGCTCTTCGCTGTAACGCACGCACCCCTCCGAGTCAGTCACTGCACGTTTGAACTTGCGGATAATCGTGTCGGGATCGTCCATCAGGTAGATGCTGCCATTCGGATTCTCATCCGACTTTGACATCTTTTTCTCCGGATTCTGAAGGCTCATAATCTTCGCTCCCGTCTTGCCAAAATAAGGCTCGGGGATCGTAAATACATCACCGTAGATCGCGTTGAAGCGCTGCGCGATATCCCTTGTGATTTCCAAATGCTGTAGCTGATCCTTACCCACGGGCACAACATCCGACTGAAAGAGAAGGATATCCGCCGCCATAAGCACAGGGTAGGTAAAGAGCCCCGCGTTGATATTGTCCGCATGCTTCGCCGCCTTATCCTTAAACTGCGTCATGCGGTTCAGCTCCCCCATATAGGTAAAGCAGTTCAAAATCCAGGCAAGCTCCGCGTGTCCGGACACATGGGACTGGTAGTAAAGGCAATTTTTCTCCGGGTCAATCCCTGCCGCTATGTAGAGGGTGAGAAGGTTCCTTGCCCGTCTGCGCAGCTCCGCCGGATCCTGTCTGACGGTGATGGAGTGCAGATCCACCACGGAATAGAAACACTGGTACTCGTCGCACAAAAACACCCAGTTTTTGAGAGCACCCAGATAGTTTCCAAGAGTCAGGTTTCCCGTAGCCTGCATACCGCTGAATAATACTTTATTATCGTTCAACATAATTTCTATTCCTCCCGTATCTAACTAATATAACACCGCGCTCCGCTCCCGTCAAGAAAACGCCGTTGTACTTGTCGCACATAAAACGGGTCGGAAAATTTTTCCCTGTTCGCCAAAAAAGGATCGCCAAAGCGATCCTTTTCCCGTCATCCTATGGTAACTTACCTTTTCAGCAGTTTTCGTTCTCACAGCCGCAAGTAGATCCGTTCCCGCCAAAAGGTCTTTGCTCAAAGCGGGGCTCGAATCTGGAATCCTCACAAGGACACGGCACCGGCTCCGGTCTTGCACAAGGCGGCTCCGGTTTTACGCAGGGCGGTTTCGGCCTTACAGGTTCATCGCAGCCACAGCCGACACGGCCGTTGTTCCCGCCGCAGAAAAGTAACAGAAGTATTAACCAACAACAGTTCATAGGCTTTCATCTCCTTTTTCTCTCATACCATATCCTATGCGAGAGAAAAGGGGCGGTTACTTGTTCAATATTTTTTTGCGGATGTAAAGAAACGTTCTCTCCTCTCCTTGTTCGGCGAGCATGTGGAGAAGAAACTCCAACATACGTTTTGTTTTTTTGTGTAACGGCGGCGGCGTCTTTGAGGATTCATAGTAAGCCAGCGGATCCTGGTCCTTATATTTTGCCCCGTGATAAACTTTACAGGCCGCTACCCGGTCCATAAACATTTCCACAATATAGCATGTTGGCATGGGCGCCGGCGCCATACCTCCCTCAATCCCCCTGGCGCTGTAATCAATCCAGTATTCGTAGTGATGCTTGTTGCGGCCTTTGTGGTGAAGCCAGGCTGAGGAATAGCCGATCGCCTCTCTCTCTGCGTTATTAGGGCTTCTGTCTCCTTGATAATATCTGGCTCCCACGAGGAATTCCGCAGGCGAATACTTTGACAGATCATGGAAAAGTCCCTGTCTGTAAAGTCCCACCCTAAAGCATCCTTCCATAACCAGAAACTTATGGTATGTGATGGTCATAAAGTGTTGCCATGCTTTGTGCATTCCTTTTTTCATCCCCTTTTACTTTTTATTCCCACCCGCCTTTTTCCGCTCCGCCTTTTCTGATTTTTCCGCCGCTTCCCTGGCGGTGCAGAGCACAATCGTCCTTGCGGGCACACACAGCTCCTGGGAAGAGCCGTCGTCTTCTATATCAGGAATATCGCCGCCCGTCGAGGCACGGAACATCCAGCACTTTCCCTTGGGGAGCTTCGGCAGCCCCAGGCAATTTACCTCCCAATGCATGTTGACGGCAATATAGAAAAAGCACTCGTCCTCCGTTTCCCCCTCAGCCCCGTAAAATCCACAGTACATGATTCCCATGCAGCGGCTTGCCTGCGTGGTATCCGGCCTCCACGCCTCCCTTCCGTGAAAGGAAATGTCCGGAAAACCGCAGGAAAGCGTGTCAATACCGCGAAGCAGCGTTTTGCTGTGCAAAATACGATGCGCTTTTCTCAAACCGATCATAAACTTCGTATACTCCAAAAGGGCGCGCCCCGACGCCGTCATGTTCCATTTAATCCAGGCTGTCTCATTGTCCTGGCAGTACGGATTGTTGTTCCCCTCCTGCGTGTTCGCAAACTCGTCCCCGCCGTAGAGAAGCGGCGTACCTTGAGACATGAAAAGAAGGGTAACGGCGTTTTTCATCTGCTGTAAGCGGAGTTCCTGAATGTTTTTTCTCCGGCTCTTCCCCTCCGTCCCGCAGTTCCAGCTACAATTATAATCCGTGCCGTCCTGATTGTCCTCCCCATTTGCCTCGTTGTGCTTGCGGTCGTAGGATACCAGATCCATGAGCCGAAAGCCGTCCCAGCGGGCAATACTGTTCACAACGCCGACCTCGTCCTTATTCTCCCGCACACGTAAAAGGAACTGGTTTATCATATTGTCATCGCCCTTTAAAAACCGCCGCATATCAAACAGGAAGCCATCACTTAAGCCGCTCAGATTCCTTGTTTTCCCGGCACAGCCGTGAATGTCCCCCTCCCCGGCCAGAAGCATCGTTTTCGCTAAAAGGGGCTCCTTCGCAATCAGTTTCATGGACAGGGACGCGCTCATCAGATGAAACCCGTCTATATGGTATTCCAACACCCAGTACTTCAAAATATCCAACATTTCCACCGGACTCATCTCCTGCGGAAAATAAAACTGCATCGCCACGCCTATCCCGGCCCCGTGAAAAGCACGCACCATATCCTTGTACTCTTCAACCGCGTCCTTTCCATGAGCATAAGCACTCTTTGGCACATAGTAAAGCCCCGGCTGATAGCCCCAGTAATTGATTCTCGGCTTTTTCTCCTCTGTTTCGGACGGTAAAAACTCCTGCTTATAAGATAAAACCATCTCCTCCATCGTCTTTGCCACCGTATTTTCCGGCATAATCTCGTCAAACTCGTAAGCAGGCATGAGAAGCACCATGTTAATCCCCAGTTCCCGCAAATAAGGAATCTTCTCCGTCAGCCCGGCATAGGTTCCCTTCCATCTCACGCCGGAGGAGCGATGCTTCGTGTATCCGCGCACATGCAGCGCGTAGAGAATCATCTCCTCATAGGGAATGTAGATATTTGCGTCGTCTCCCCAATCATAGGGCTCCCCCGCCGCCTTGCATCTTGGAAGGGCCGGCTTTCTCACCCCGTATCCGCAAAGGTTTTCCACCCGCTTGCAGAATGGATCCTGATATGTGTCTTTCCCGCAGTAAAACAGATAGCTCATACTCTTGTCCCGGTAACCGGCAATAATCATAGCGCAGACCGCCCCTATCTTACAGGTTTCCGGAAAAGGAACTCGCACTCCCTCCTGGTGTCTCCTGTCATAGAGGACGATTCCCGTCTCCTCCTCTTTCTCACACACCGCCGAGACACGCAATCCTTCTTCCACAAAAGATACGCCCAGCGGATACAACTTTGTCCTGTCAACACGCTTTATCTGGAATGTTTTCTGCATCAAATCCTCCGTTCGAGCCAAGCCTCATTCCCGTTGTCTGGCGTATCCTTCCGGGAATCGTAATTTAAGTCACTATATATTATACAGAAAAGGAGCCTCTTTTTCAATCTAAAATATACCCATAATCACGCACTTGTGGTACACTGTATATAGTTTACACGATGAGAATCCAAATTACGTCTCACACAACAAAAACATGTCGACCGGAGGATGTCATGAGCAAAAACGAAAAGAAAAGCACGCAGGAACAGGAAGAGTTGGAAAAGGAAGAAATGACCGTAGAACTGGAGCTTGACGACGGCAGTAATGTCACCTGCGCCGTAGTCACGATTCTGACCGTTTCCGAAAAAGACTATATCGCCCTTCTGCCCCTTGACGAAAACGGGGAAAACGCAGAGGGTGAAGTCTGGTTCTACCGCTACAGCGAAAACCCCGAAGATCCCAACGAGGAGCCGGAACTGGGTTATATCGAAAGCGACGAAGAATACGAAGCCGTGGAGGAAGCGTTCGACGAGTTTCTGGATGCCGCCGAGTTTGATGAACTGGTAGAGGAGTAACCCTGATCCAACAGTGGCTTTAAGAACCGGGAGGGCGCTTCCTTCCCGGTTTTTTTGTTTTGGAAAAAAAGCACAAGACGTCTTTTTGCCCTCGTCATTGCCACATAAAAAATCCGCCTCTCCTCCTCCATCTGTGCACTCGTCTTCGCTTTCTCTGTGGGAATTTTGCCTTCGTTGCACTCCGGCAAAAAAACAGTGTCAAACTCGAGACCTTTGGAAGCGTGCATGGTCAAAAGCTGTACTCCGTTTCCTCTCTTCGGCGGTTCGCTGATCACTTGATGATACTCCTTCATATAGCTCTCCATTTCCCACACAGAGGAAAACCGCCTGGAAAAAGTTTCAAATTCCTCCCCGATCTCCATAAACTCCCCCGCTTTCCCGGAGCCGTATTTCTCCCTCAGATAGCTTTCATATCCAATCACCTTGCGGATGTAATGAATCTGTAAATGTACCCGTTTCCCGGACAGACTGTCTATGTCTCTGTACAGTCGTTTCACACGCTCCTGTATAGCCGGCGCATCCGCGTAGTATCCGATCAACGTTTCCCGGTCCACTTTTTCCTCCGGCAGACTGTCGCGCCTTATGTAACGCACGGGACGGTTCATGATGCGGAGAAAATGTCGTCTGTCCCGCTCCCCTTGTCCCAAAGCCAGATACGCGCATATATCCTTTATCACGAAATGGGAAAACCTGCTCCCGGGCTTTTCCTTGAGGACACAGGGAATGTCCGCCTCGTGGAGCGTCTGCGCCCAAAAACCGCAGTCCAGATTGGTGCGGCAGATCATGGCGCACGTCGAAAGATTCCCGGCTTCCTGCTCCTTTTTGAGTTCGTCCACGACTGCCTCCTGCAGCCCTTCCCTGGACTCGGCAGGACAGAGCCGAATCCCCTCCCCAACCGTATGGGCGGCAGAAATCCGTTTCGGAATCCGGTTTTCGTTACAAACGATCACTCGTCCGGCCGCCTGCACAATTTTTTCATGGCACCGGAAATTCACGTCGAGTAAAATCCGCTCCGCCTGTGGAAAATCCGTCAGAAACCTTTGCATGCTGTCCGGGCTTGCACCGCGAAAGCCGTAGATGGACTGATCGTCGTCTCCGACGATAAAAAGATTGTTCCCAGGCGCCGCCAGCAGTTTGATAATCTCATACTGAACCGGTGAGATGTCCTGGAACTCGTCCACCTGAATATAATGAAACTGCTCCTGCCATCTTGACAGACAGGTTTCGTCCGACCGCAAAAGAGACAGGCATTTTATCTGTAAATCATCGAAGTCAAGCTTACGAAACTCCTTAAGCCAGCCTTGGTACTCTTCCAGCAAAAAAAGAAAATCCTCCCGCTTCATCTTTCGAATTTCCGGTACATCTTCCGTATTTTCTTCCTCCCATCCACAACCGTCAGACGTCCGCGCTTTATGTCTGCTGACGGCCGTCAAAATCTCTTCTATGTCCTCCTCCTGTACATAGAGAAATCTTTTATGGTTGCGAATCAAGTCCCAAACAAGTTTCCTCTTTTCCGTTTCCGTAATAATGGTGTAATCGCGATACTGCGCCGATTGTTTCAAGATATGATAAAACATTGCGTGGAAGGTGCCGAACCAGACCGGCAACACTTCCTTTTCCATCAAGGTTAAAAACCGTTCCTGCATTTCCGAAGCGGCTGCCCTGGTGAATGTGATCACGAGAATGTGGGCGGGATCCGCGCCCTGCGACATGATGAGGTTTTTGATGCGCTGCACTGTGACAAAAGTTTTGCCGCTGCCGGGCCCGGCCAACACCATAGCCGGGCCGTCAGCGTGCTTTATTGCCTTCTCCTGCTTTGTCGTACAGGAAAGTTCATTCGTTCTCAAGCATTTCGATTCCCTTACGGATCCTTGCAAGGGACTCTTCCTTTCCAAGTACTTCCATGAGCTCCGTCGCCCCGCCCGGCGTCATCTGTTTGCCGGAAACGGCACATCTCACAGGCCACATCACATATCCGTTTTTATAACCCTTCTCACCCACATAGGCGGTCATGGTCCGGTAAAGCGCATCGTTCGCGTAATCCTCCTGCGCCTCCAGAATCGGCAATAGATCCTTAAGGACAGCAAGGGAAGTCTCCGCGTTCGTCTTCATTTTCTTATGTGTGTACATCGCGGTATCATACGCGGGAAGCTCGTCGAAAAAGTCTACATGCTCCCTGATATCCGGGAAAATCTCGATTCTCGTCTTTACCATGGCAGCAATCTTTTTCAGGTCGTAATCTTTTTTCACGGCCTCTTTCAGATAAGGCTCTGCCATCTCGTAAAAGCGGTCAAAATCCATCGCTTTCAGATACTCGCCGTTCATCCACTTCAGCTTTGTATAGTCGAATACCGCCGGGGATTTGGAGAGGTGATGATAGTCGAACCGCTCCACAAGCTCCTCGAGTGTGAAAATTTCTTCATTGTCTTCCGGGCTCCAGCCAAGCAGAGCCACAAAGTTGACGATAGCTTCCGACAAAAAGCCCTGCTCAATCAGATCCTCGTAGGAGGAGTGTCCGCAGCGCTTCGAAAGCTTCTGGTGAGACTCGTCCGTAATCAGCGGACAGTGCACATATTCCGGCACCTCCCAGCCAAAGGCATCATAGAGCCTGTTGTATTTCGGGGAAGAGGAAAGATATTCGTTTCCCCTCACCACATGGGTAATCCCCATCAGATGATCATCCACCACATTGGCGAAATTATAGGTGGGATAGCCGTCCGACTTAATCAGTATCATGTCGTCAAGCTCCGCGTTATCCACTGTGATATCGCCGTAGATGTCGTCGTGGAAGGTAGTCTGGCCCTCTGTCGGATTGTTCTGTCGGATCACATAAGGCTTGCCCGCCGCCAGATTTGCCTCAATCTCCTCCTTCGCAAGATGCAGACAATGTTTATCGTAAATATTGATCTCCTTGCCAGCCACATTTTGCGTCAGGGACGCAAGCCTCTCCTTATCGCAGAAGCAGTAATACGCCTCGCCCTTCTCAACCAGTTCCTTCGCGTAACGTAAATAAATGCCCTGTTTCTGACGGTCGCTCTGCACATAGGGCCCGACGCCTCCGTCCTTATCGGGGCCTTCGTCATGCACAAGCCCCGTGTCCTTCAAGGTGCGGTAAATGATATCCACCGCGCCTTCCACATATCTCTCCTGATCCGTGTCCTCAATGCGCAGAATAAAATCCCCGCCCTCGTGTTTCGTAATCAGATAGGCGTACAGCGCCGTCCTCAAATTTCCCACATGCATCCGCCCGGTAGGACTCGGCGCGTATCTGGTTCTAATCTTTTTCATAATTCTCGGTTTCCTCTGCCTTCTATTTCTGTCATTCTTTTTATCGTAAACGCAATCGCATTATTCCACTTTGCTCTGGTGTACACTCGGATCCGGTATCTTTGTGTCCGCCGCGCTCTTAAATGCTGCCACCGCCTTTGTCGCCGCCGGGACCGCGATATTCGTCCCCGCGCCTGCCACACAGCCGCCGGGACAAGCCATTCCCTCAATCAGACAGCCGTTTTTCTTACCGGCTTTTGCCAACATCAGCATCTTCTTACACTCGGAAAGGCTCTCCGCGTGCTCTATGTGCACCTCAACGTCCGGATAGTACTCTTTCACACACTCTTCGATGGCGCTGGCCACACCGCCCGCCACACCGTAGCCTCTTCCGGCTCCCGTTGCTCCTTTCAGTTCGTCGAGCGCCTCTATCTCTTTCAGGAAAATGCCCTTCGCCTCAAAGATCCCCGTCAGCTCCTCAAATGTGATGACAAAATCCACATCGGAACGAATCGTCCGCCGGGACGCTTCCAGTTTTTTGGAAGCGCAAGGCCCGATAAACACAACCTTGGCATCCGGGTGTTCTTCCTTGATCAGACGCGCCGTGGCAACCATCGGCGTCAAAGCATTTGATATTTTATCGATCGTCTCGGGGAAGAACTTCTTCGCCAGCACCGACCAGGAGGGACAGCAGGAAGTCAGGCTGAAGGGAACCTTGCCTGTGGAAACCTCCTGTGCATAATGTTCCGCCTCCGCGATGGCGCCCATATCCGCACCTACCGCCGTCTCGTACACGTCATAAAATCCCAGTTCCTTCAAAGCCGTTTTCAGCATATCCGGCGTCACATCCGGCCCGAACTGCCCTGCAAAAGCCGGCGCCACCTGGGCAATGATTTTTCCGCCCGCCTGCATCGCGCGGATGAGCTGGAAAATCTGTGATTTGTCCGCAATCGCGCCGAAAGGGCAGTTCACCATACACTGTCCGCAGGAGACACACAGATCATTATCGATCACCGCACGCCCCTTCTCGTCGTTCTTTATGGCGTTCACGCCGCAGGCACCCGCGCACGGCCTTACCTGATGGGCGATGGCGTCATAGGGACAGACTGCCTTGCATTTACCGCATTTGATACATTTTTCCGGGTCGATCACCGACCGTCCGTTCACCATGGAGATCGCTCCTCTCGGGCAGACCTCGCGACAAGGATGCGCCACACAGCCCATACAGCGATCCGTCACATAATAACTGTTCTCCGGACAGGCATTACACGCCGAAGGGATCACCTGCATCAGCGGCGGCTCATAATATTTCTCCGATATGTTGCTCTCCTCAAGTCCCTGTGTCAGATGAACAGGCACGTTCTCCGGGCGCAGGGAAAGTCCCATGGCCAGACGGATTCTCTCGCGCACGATAGCGCGGTCCCTGTAAATATTTTCATACTCTGACTCGTCATAGTCCACAATCTTGTAGGGCAGCGCCTCGATATCATCCTTGAGATTTTCGGACTCATAGGCCAGATGCGCTACCTCTTTAAAAATACGTCTCCTGTTCTTCCGAACCTGCGTATCAATTCCTCTCATACTGCCTCCGTTTAGACTCATACTGTTTCATAATGTATTAACACAACCGGAAAACCTTTGGTTTTCCTCGTTCGCGAGCTTTGCTCTTTGCATCCATTTTTACACAAAGTCCTGCGGAAGTCAATCATTCTGTGGCAAATCAGCGCTTTCTTCTTTTAAACCAGATGACGCCCCCCGTTATCAGCACGGTAAGCGGAACCACAATCACGCAAAGAACGGCGGCAATATAGGCCGTCTGCGCCTTAAAGGTCAGAGTTGACATAGCTAAGCTCTTTACCGGAATCGCTACGGAAGCCTCGCGATCCGCCAGCGCACTTATCATGCCTGAAAAAAGTCTCACATTGTTACCCGGCGCCATGTCGTCCGCAATCCCGGTAAACATACTCTCCCCTCCCACAAGAAAAGCGTGCGACACTACGCCGTCATCGACGGCTTTCTCCACCTCCACGCTGATGACAAAGGGGCCGTCAATATCCGTATCTTTTTTCTCATAATCGCCGCTGTTCTTGATGTCAGTCTTGGAAAAAGCGCTCTCGCTTGTTGTGAGCAGCGGCGTGTAATGTATCTCGTCCGAAGTATCCTCATAGGAAAGCCCACGCGAAAAGGGCGCAAACACCAACCCCTCCGCAAGAGCCGCCGTCACCTGTGCCGTCTCGATCTTCGGGAAGAGGTAGTAAGGATTCTGGTAATAGTAATTCCGGTCTTCCTCCACGATTGTCCCATCCACTTCGGTTATCCCGTAAAACGCCAAAATACTTTTGAAATTTTCCATCTCCCCTTCCGCAAGCGTTGACACAATCAGCGCGTTGCCGCCTTTTTCCAGGTAATCGAGCACCTTCTTTGCGTCCTCCTTCGAGTAATCTCCTGTGGGCGCATTTAAAATCAATCCCTGGGCATCCTGGGGAATCTCATCCACCGAGTAGAGCATAAGCTGTTCGCAGGAAGCGTTTTCCTTTTTTATCGTACTTGCAAATTTCTCCTCAAGCTCCAGCTCGCCATGTCCGCCCACCGCATAAAAGACGGGCATATCCTCTGTCGCAACATAAGCCAGCGCCGAGACAATCTGTCCCTCCCCGTCGTAACCGGTGGTCTGGTAGCTGTACGTGGAATAATCCATATCGTAAGTATAGATATCCCCGAAATCAACCACCCTGCTTCTCTTCTCGCCTTCCACAATCAAACTGCCTTCCGAAAGCTGTTGTGTCGTATAATTCTTATAAAAGTTCGGATTCTTCGCCGGACTCACATACTCCACCCGCAGACGCCCCGACTGATCCGCCATCCGCTCCAGTGTTTTCGCCAGATTCGCATCCCCAGCCTCCTCCTCCGAAAGCATATAAATTGTCACATCCTCCGAAAGCCCTGCAAGAAATTCTTCCGTCTCCTCCGTCAGTGCATACAGTTTATTTTCAGTCAAGTCAAAAGAGGAATACTGCTCCGGCACATAGTTTAGTCCGAGATTTGCCAACACCGTCAACGCAATCGCCAATAAAATCCCCGTCACACTGTAAGCGCCCGGCTTAAATCCGCCGCCCGAAATATTATAACGACGCTTTTGGATGGACTGCGCCGTGCAAAAAAGAGCCAGAGCTATGGCCGACAGGTAATAGACAACCGCCTCCACCTCAAAATAACCCGTGGAAAGCGTGTCGAAACGACTCACCATGTCAAAGCAGGAAAGCACCCGGCCGATGACCCTTGTCACCTCCGTGGTTCCAGTTGTGGAAAGCAGGTTCGAGACGCCCGGCATAATATAGCCCAAAAACAGCACGCCAAAAGAAAGCACTGCCGCGATCACCACATTCTCCGTCAAAGATGACAGGAAAAGTCCCACCGCAAGCGCCAACGACCCGTAAAGGAAAAATCCCAAAAGGGCGGCGTAAGAGACGCCAAGCGAAAACTCCCCCGCCTGCATAAGAAAAAACGGCAAAATACCCATAAATGCGGTAGGTATAAACAGCACCGTCACCAATGCGAGGTACTTGCCGAGCACAATTTTTCCCACAGAAACGGGCGATGTCAAAATGAGCTGATCCGTCTTGTTTTTCCGTTCTTCGGAAAGTGAACGCATGGTGAGAATCGGTATCGTCACGATAAAGGTAAAGACAATACTTTGCAGCACATAGGATATGGTCGGATAACCCATCAGCATATTGTAAACTACAAAATATAATCCCATCACAAACAGATTAACCGCCGCGAATAGGCAGCCCGTAAAGGAAAAGAAATAGGATCGTAACTCTCTTTTATATATCGCTCTCATCGGTTCCCTCCTCTTCGTTTTCCTCCGTTTCCTCCAAATCCTCATCCGGCTCCGGCTCTTCTTCCGCATCCCCCTGCGTCAGCTCCAGGAAAATATCCTCCAGGGATTTCTCCGAACGGTTCATGGAAAGAACAGGCAGTCCGGCCCCGGACAGCGCCATCGATAACGCCCTTCTGATATCCGCGTCATCTTTTGCCACAATGCGGATCAAAATACTGCCCTCCTCGCCACCGTCCTCGATATCAAACCGCTCTATCTCTTCCATCTGATCCAGCACCGGTTTTGCCTGGGTCCTCTCCCCGATCACCGTCACCGCAAGCTCCGCCGTTTTTCTCATCATCCTCTGCAGCTCCTCCGGGGAACCGCTGGCCGCAAGCTTTCCTTTGGATATGATTAAAATATGATCGCACACCGCGCTGATCTCGGAAAGAATATGCGAACTTAAAATCACCGTATGTTCCGGTGAAAGCCCCTTTATCAAATCGCGCATCTCTATGATCTGCTTTGGATCCAGCCCGACCATAGGTTCGTCAAGAATCAAAACCTTCGGTTCTCCCACGAGAGCCTGCGCAAACCCCACCCTCTGTTTGTAACCTTTGGAAAGGTTTCTGATCAATCGGCCGCTCATCTCTGAAAGACCGAGCTTTTGCTCCAACTGCTCTACACACCCCCTTCTCTCCGTTTTCGGCACTCTTTTCAGCTCCGCCGCAAACAGCAGAAACTCCCGCACCGTCATGTCAGGATAGAGAGGCGGCACCTCCGGCAGATACCCGATACATGCCTTTGCCCCGACAGGTTCCTTTAATATGTCGTGCCCGTCGATCACAACCCTTCCGCCATCCGCGGCGATGTAACCTGTCATCACATTCATTGTCGTGCTCTTTCCCGCACCGTTTGGCCCGAGAAAGCCGTAAATTTTACCCTGCTCAACGGTAAACGTCAAACCGTCCACCGCCACATGATCTCCATATCGTTTGACCAAATTTTCAACCTGTATCAAAACGCTCTCCTCCTCCAATCTGTACGGAAAATACCCGCTTTTCGGCATCCTCCTGCGCTTCTTACTCTAACCTCTATACCGCATCTTTGTATCTCATATCCTGATGAAAACACCGTATTTCCGGCACTTTCCGGTGTGAGACGACGTTGCGGCAAACTCTTCTTTCACTAATATACTGGCAAATTGTGTATATATCCGTATCAAACTGTGAATATTTTGTGTCCATTCGGTACGCCGCTCGTCAAATCCCCCGCCAAACGCACACTCAGGTGATTATAACATACTATATTACTAAATAACACAAAAAATTCGTGTGTCGGATTAGTCCCTGCACACCTGCGGAAAGGAAGTATATGAAAGACTATCTCTACAGGGAACCCTGCGATGAATTCCCCATCGCAATGGCATATGTCCCCTGGCAGCACTTCAAAGGGATCTGTGAAAATCTGGAAAAAGGATACTGTGACGGCACCGTCTTTCCTGAGCTCGACAAACCATTTACAGGAAGGAGATGTTGCAACGGATGAACACACAATTTATAAGCGAGCAGGAAAAACTGCTGCACGATATCGGCGTCTTAAGTTTCGTAGTCATCGAACTGTCCCTCTATCTGGACACCCATCCCACTGATCAAAATGCTTTAAAATATTTTAACCATTACAACCGTCTGGCAAACCAGGCCAGACAGGAGTATTCCGCCAAATACACGCCTCTCACCATTTCCTGTGCGGACGTGTCGGCGTGTGACGACTGGAAATGGGCGCTGGCGCCCATGCCGTGGGAAGGAGGCTGTAACTAATGTGGAATTATGAGAGAAGATTAGAATTTCCCGTGAACATCAAGGAAGCCAACGCGGACATCGCACAGGCCATCATCAGCCAGTACGGCGGTCCTGACGGTGAGATGGGCGCATCCATGCGCTACCTGTCCCAAAGATATGCCTGCCCGTACAGGGAGGTCGCCGGGGTACTGACGGATATCGGTACGGAGGAACTGGCTCACCTGGAAATGGTAGCCGCCATCGTACACCAGCTCACAAAAAACCTTTCCATGGAACAGATCGAAAAAAGCGGCTTCCGCAACTACTATGTGGACCACACAGTCGGCATCTGGCCTCAGGCGGCAGGAGGCATCCCCTTCAATGCCTGTGAGTTCCAGTCGAAAGGCGACATCATCACGGATCTGATGGAGGATATGGCCGCGGATGGGGCGACTTCATAAGAACAACTTAGCGCAAAAGTTTCTTCTCACCCGGCAAAGGCGCAGTATGGGCCGACTGTAATTGTTGTCACCACGCCGTCCTCCGCCGAAAACCAGATACTTATATTTCCAAATCCCTCCCCTGTAATGAGGCAGTTCTCCACCTCTGCGTAGGAAGACGCATAAAATCCGTAAGCTTTCAGTTTCTCCCATGCGCCGTCCACACTGATCCCTGGATAAATACCGAAAACGGTCACATCCTCCAGCCTCTCTTCGTTATATCCGATATGTCCCGCGTTCAACGCCTCAAAAGTAAACCGCTCCTTTCCATCATGCAGACCGACTGTCCACTCTTCAAAATTCGGATCAGGCTGTTCCATAACCACACCATACTTCTCTGACAAAAGCGCCTTCGCCTCATCCAAAAAACGGCCCTCCTCAAGAATCAAAAGTCCCAAATCCGCCTCGGTATCTGTCCTCTCCTTTGCAGCCTCATCCGCCAGTATCTTTAAATAGTCTGGCGTATAATCCGCAAAAGAAACATATTCCAGCGGCCTATAGTCAATTTTAATTTCCTTCGCCCCGTCCATCATTTCTCCGTACCACGCCTCATAATCCGCTTTGTTGTACTTATAATCCTCATAGGCGTAGGTGCATTCCTCTCCCTCCTTGCAGATGTTGTACAATGTGCCGTCGCCGTCCGTGTCCAGCTCATCCGGGAACGGCTGCCCCTCAGTCCCGGAATACCACTGTTCCCTGATCTCTTTATCCCATGTATTCACAGTGCCTGCCTCCACATAAGAATCGCTTTGCGCGTCATACCGGTATAGAGTAAAGGGCCACAGCTCCCCATATCCCTGGTTGTGGGACCACTCAGCCTTTATAAAGCCATTGTCATAATAAGTCAGCGCCGGATAGGCGCAAAATTCATCCTTCAATTCGCCCAAAACAGGATCATAATCATACACCCGCTCAAACATACCAGCCGTACATGCGTTGGAATAACTGACAATCAACTCTTCTCTGCCGTCCCCGTCGATATCCGTCACCGCAAAATGATTATCTGCCATGCCGCCAAAACCGTTGTCCAAAGCCGACGTGTCCAGTTCCCCGTCAGGAAGCTGTCTCGCCGCAATGATCTGTGACAGAATACCGCCATAGTAATGTCTGATCTGCGCCCGCAGCAGCTCTTCTCCTTGCCCGGCCTTGTCAGACCCTTCCGCTTTTCCGGCCTCCTCCGTGGGCGCACTGTCCTGGATGTCTTCCTTTTCCGGCTCGGCAAAGCTATCCTCCACATCCTCTGACGTCCCGTCAGAAACCTCGCCAATCTGTTCGATCCGCAGCTTTTCCTCCCCCGCTTCCTTCACTCCGCAGCCCGTCACAAGCAAAGTTCCGGCACACAAAATACCGACGCTTTGCAACATATATTTTTCCAACTTATTCACTTTCACTTATATACGCCCCATTTCCATGTTGTATTTTGTTATATCTTATCACAAAAAACAGCCTGTTGTCCACAATCCCCCGTATGCACCGTTGACCATTCAACCTGCTTTACTCCAAATAATTTGGATCAAAAAAAGACACTTATCCATGTATCCAATTGAATAAATGTCTTTTCTGTATCGTCCGCCTACATCTTTGCCACAGTGCTTTTGTCAGACACTCGCCGCAATGATTTCCATCTCTCCCCTGAGTTCTACTTCCCCGTACCCGCATGGCAGGATAAAGTGGTCACCCTTCCGTATCATCTGGCCGTTTATCAGTCCTCCTCCCGCAGTCACGCTCATAATCAGGAAAGGATGCTCCTGCAGGAAAGAAACCTGACTTGCCACGTCGATCTTCCACACCTTATAATATGGGCAGGAAATCAGCAGGTTTTTCTGATCCTTCGGCAAATCCGCCGCCTCCTTGACACACTCTGCGGCGGGCTTTGCCGGAACGGTAATCACGTCTATGCTCTGCTCCACATGAAGCTGCCTCGGCTTTCCGTCAGTCTGTCTGTCGTAGTCGTAAACCCGGTATGTAATATCCGAATTTTCCTGGATTTCCAAAAGCATAATGCCGCCTTTGATCGCATGAACCGTGCCCGGATCGATCTGTATAAAATCGCCTTTCTTCACAGGAATCTCTCGGATAAACTCTCCCCATCTGCCTTCCTTTATCATGGCGGTCAGCTCTTCTTTGTCCTTCGCATTGTGACCAATCACCAAAGCAGCGTCCTTCCCGCAGTCCAAAACATACCAACATTCCGTTTTTCCAAGTGAACCGTTCTCATGCGCCCCTGCGTAAACGTCGTCAGGATGCACCTGGATGCTCAGGTCTTTCTTAGCGTCAATGATCTTTGTCAGAAGCGGAAAGCGGTCCAGTCCGGTATTCCCGAAGTGTTCCGGCTCCTCTTTCCAAAGCTGTGACAATGTCTTTCCCGAATAAACACCTTCCTTCACCGTACAGTCCCCATTCGGATGGGCGCTGACTGCCCAACACTCCCCTGTACCCTCACCGGGAATCTGATAGGGCCATTCTGTCCCAAGGCGTTCGCCGCCCCATATCATCTGTTTAAACACGGGATTTAAAAATATAATCGGTTTCGCTTTCTGATTCACTGACAACACATCTCCGTTTGTCTCCATCACTTTCTGATACCAGTATGCGGAGTCCTTGACTATCCTTCTCTGCGTCTGAAAATCCACGTACACCAGGCCAAAGCGCTCGGTATATCCTTTACTCCACTCAAAATTGTCCAGAAATGTCCACTCAAAATATCCTCTCACGTCCACACCGCTGTCCGCCGCGCACTGCAGCGCCGACAGATACCTGTCCAGAAATGTGATCCGGTTGGGATCGTGTACCCTGCCGTCACGGGATACGATATCATGACAGGACATACCGTTTTCGGTGATATACAAGGGCAGCTTATACCTCTCATAGAGGAATTTCGCGCCCCAATACAGGCACTCGGGCGTCACCGGCCATCCTGCAGCAGTCTTTGGAAATCCTGCCGGACGATCCACAAACTCTGCCTCCCCATCCGCTCCCGCGCGCACCATATACCCATTATAAATATTCTGTCCCATAAAATCCAAAGGCTGAGCGATCAGCTCCATATCCTCCTTTGTAATCACGGGCAGATACTCCTTAAACTTCTCAAGTCCCTCCTCCGGATATTTTCCCAAAAACACGGGATCCGAAAACCAAGCCACATTCCATGTCCAGTTATCGGCCGGATTATAAAAAGAAAAAAGTACTTTCCGGGCCGCCTCGATGTCCGCCGGATCGTCGCTCGCCGGATAAGCCATGCCGCAGGTTGGCGCATAGCCGATCCTGATCGGCTGCTTCGCATATTTTCTCAAATTAATCACGGCTTGTCCGTGGGCGCGCAGCGCATTATGCGCAATCCGAAAAGAGTCTTTGACCGGAAGCTTTCTCCCCGGCGCATGGACACCGTGCAAATATCCAAGTCCGACAAAGCACTGTGGCTCGTTGAGTGTGATAAAATACTCGCACAGATCAGAAAAGCGCTCCGCCACCACTTTTGCATATTCGCCAAACCACTTGATCATCTCCTCGTTAAGCCATCCGCCGCGATCCTCAAGCGCCTGGGGAAGTTCCCAGTGGTACATGGTAAGATACGGCGTTATGCCATTCTTTTTCATTTCCAGAATCATATCCCGGTAAAGCCGTACTCCCTTTTCGTTGACCTGCCCTGTTCCCTCCGGCATAATCCTGGCCCAGTTTATGGAAAAGCGGTAAGCTTTCACACCCAAAAGCCGCATCAGCTTATAGTCCTCCTGATAGCGATGCATGTGGTCGCAGGCTACACAAGCATCCTGCTTATCCTCAATACCGCCCTCCTCCGTGAACGTATCCCAAATTGACTTGCCCGCGCCGTCCGACGCGTCTTTCCCTTCTACCTGATAGGCGCTGCTTGCAACGCCCCACACAAAATCTTTCCGAAACATATGTATATACCTCCTTCCTGCAAAGAATACCTGCCTTTTGGCATTCTCACGCGCGAAACCTGACAGTACTTTACGTGTTTTTACGCTGTAATTAACGAGACCAGATAAAAAGGCGTCACATCGTTTTCATGTGTCTGCGTCAACCGTATCTCCACCTTATGTATGCCGGGAGCAATATGGCGCGCCAGCGTGTCAATATGCAGGCTGTCCCCCCAGGTTTCCTCAAAATTGGCATCCAATGTGACCGCGTTTTCTTCCTCTCCGTCCACCACCGCAACAGCCGCAGGCGCAGGATGCTTCGCCGATTTCCTATACTGCACGGCGATCTCCGACCCTTCCGTCTCGAAGCATATTTTCGCTCCTTGCTCTGACGCGCTCCAGCCGCAGCGGAACATATCGTTCACATATTTTTTCGGCGTATCGTCCGCGGCAAATCCTTCGCAGACCGGCGTACAGTTACAGTTCTGAAGCCTTATTGCCCCCTCATACGCATTCTTTGTCAAAGGCTCCGGCATGGAAAACGCTTCCTCTACCTCATTCCTCCACGCGTAAATTTGATCCAGACAGTATGTGATAACCTCCGCCAGCAGCGCATGTCCGTCCGAATTGGGATGCAGGTCGTCCGGCGTGATCTTTCGTCTGTCAATGTTTCCGGAAACCACCTGGGTATAGATGGCCGGCTTCATGCTGATGCTGGGCAGGTTGTAATGTGATCCGATCTCGCGGTGTTTCTCCTCCGCGCTGACTCCCGTATCGTAATACATATTATGTACGAGCAGCACCGCAGGAGCAAAAGGGTTTCCATACACTTTTCGCACCAGTCCCTCATAAGTTTCCCTGTAAAAATCCGTATTCTCGTCATTAACCGAAAACTCGATGATGACAAAATCCGGCTTGAACGCCAGGACGTCTTCATCGACCCTGGCCACTCCAAACTGTGACGTCGTACCGCCCACACCCGCATTCACATAAGTAAACGCCGTCCTGGGAAATCTTCTCACAAACCAGTCATAGACAAGATACGCATAGCAGTTCGTGTACTGTGAGGAAGCGGAGCCCTGCGTTATGGAACCGCCCAAAAAAGCCAGCGTAATCCGATCTCCTCTCTCCGCCCTCCTCATCAGTTCCTTCAACCGGTACAGATTTCCCCTGTTCACAAATCCTTTTTCCGCATGTATCTCATATCCCATTTCCCTGTTCTCCCAGTCAGTCAAACTTCGCCACATTATGCAGCCATCAAACAGAAAAGCTAATTTTAGTTATCATTTAGCTAACAAAATATCAGAGCTGCAATAATCTGGCATCCTATAATTACCATATCCATGCCATCTATTTTACTATTGCAGCCCCAAAATGACAAGTGAAACTAATTATTTTCCTAAATTTATAAAACTTTCACAAATTTCACCCATCCTATTTAGCTCATATATCAATAAATTTAGCTCTTTTAACTCTCTTGCTACAATTTTGCCTCAGGAAGCCGCAAACGCAGCAAACGTTTCATAAGCTGTCTGAAATTAAATGGCAGCAGCGGATAGATATAGCTCTTATCCGACAGTGTCTTATTGAATACGATGGACAATACGAAAAATATAACCGCCGCCACATAACCGTAAATTCCGAAAGCCGCCGTCAATATGAGATTGATAATCCGCATGAATTTAAGAGCATATCCCAGCTCGTAGTTTTGCTGCGTGTAGTTTGCGATCGCAACGAACGCCATATACAGCATAACCTCGGAGTTAAACCAGCCGCTGTTTACCGAAAACTCGCCAAGCACCAGCGCCGCCATAACACTCAAAGGCGTGCTTAACATATTCGGTGTATTCACTGCCGCCAGCTTTAAGCCGTCAATTGCCAGCTCCAAAATCAAAAACTGTGCAATCAATGGAATATTGGATTCCTCCTGCAGCATAATAAACTGAAAACTTTCCGGAACCCACTGTGGATTCTGCATGAGCAGCAAAAAAGTCGGCGTCATAATATAGGTGAGTATGGAAATGATAAATCTGGTCAGACGCAGGTACGTCCCGGTAATCGGCGGAAAGTAGTAGTCGTCCGCCTCCTCCACAATATCAAAGATCGAAGTCGGAACGATCATAGCCGAGGGGGAGTTGTCTACCAGAATCACGATATCTCCCTCAAGTACCTGGGCCGCCGCCACATCGGGCCGCTCCGTAAACTTAAATTTCGGAAATGGGTTAAACCATTTTCGCTGATAAAGGCACTCCGCCAGGCTCTCCTGATTCATGGTAAGCGCGTCCACCTTAATATTTGCAATCCGTTTCTTTACCTTATCCAAAAACGCGTGATCCACCCTGTTATTCATATAACACAGCACGATGTCCGTCTGTGAGCTTTTCCCGGCGTTCATCATTTCCATGCGAAGCTCGGTGCTTCTGATACGCCGCCTGATCAACGCCGTATTAAATACCACCGTCTCAACGAAGCCGTCCTTGCTTCCGCGAAGCGTCTTATCCTTGTCCGGTTCCGAAACGCTTCTGGCCGGATAGGTTCTTGAATCAAGCAGCACACATCTGTCATATCCGTCGATAAAGAGGGCAAACACACCGGACAGGATATTGTAGATAATATCATCCCATTTATCCTTAAGATCCACCTCGACATAGGGTGTTGCTTTCTTTGCCATCTCATAGGCGCTCTCCGGCATCTTGTCCGGCGTCAGGCTGATAAAGTACTGCAGGATTTTCATCATCAGTTCATCCTTGCAGAACCCGTCTATAAAATAGATACAAGCCTGTCTGCCGCCAACGTCGATCACGCGGTAGACCACATCAAAGCTTATATCAGGCGACATCTGCGTCTTCATATACTCCATGCTCTCCTGTAGAGAGGTTGTCATCTTTTCACTTTTATTCACCTTAAAAACTCCTTCCCGAGACATTGCCATGCTTTCCCATAGTATGTCTTGGAAGGAGTTTTCTTATTCGGAAATCTTAAAGCACTTTTATCTGTCCGCCATCATTTACTGCCGGCTCATCTCATTTGTTTCCTGAATTCTCACTGTCTTCCGGTGCTGCCGTGTCCGCCCCTGTCAGCGTTGTCAAGCCGCGTCACTTCGTCAATTTTTATCTCGGGCTGATTCTTCATGATTCGAAACTGGCAAATACGGTCATTGACATGTATTTCGGTGTCCCTGACCGCATAAACCGGCATAAACCACTGATCGTTGTCCCCGCAGTAGGAGGCGTCGATTACCCCCTGATGATTGGTCTGTATAATTCCGAAATTTTTGAACGTGGAACTGCGCGGGACTACATGGGCCTCGTATCCTTTCGGAAGCTCCATCGCAACACCGAGTGGGATCAGCTTAAACTCCCCTCTCTTTAATACCACATCCTCAGCCGCCCGCAGATCAATCCAATCGGATTTCCCGTCGATATATGTCAGTTTATCTATCTGATCCGAAAAATACTTAATCTTTATATGTTCCATTCCGTTTACCTTCCCGTCACATGTAGTCTTCACAATGGAGCACCGGAATGGCCGGGTTTTCCTGCTTCAGACTCCTTTGTACATCTATCACTCTCTGGTTTCTGCTTCCCTTCCACATGAGTTTTGTATCCTTCCACTCATTCTTAAACTCGCCGTCCACAAGCACGTCCACACACTTCATCATGGGAAAATGCATGATATCCTCCCAACTGTCTCCCGTGTACATCCATATGGTTTTGTCAGGATACTTATCCTTTATCTCTTCCATCAGGTTCTTCACTTCCAGACGGTTCGCCGGATGGAGCGGATCGCCACCCGAAAATGTAATACCGCTGATATAAGGTTTGTCCAGTTGTCCGAAAATCTCCCGCTTCGCAGCCTCGTCAAAGGCCAATCCGCCATCCGGATCCCAGGTAAGCGGATTGTGGCACTCTTTACAACAGTGGGTACAACCGGCAACCCAAAGAACCACCCTCAGACCGTCGCCATTTAGCATATCGTCTTTGGTTATATTATGATATCTCATCTATATTCCTTCCTCAATCTATTTGCCCTTTATCACCTCTGTTCATGGGTGAAAGCCCCTGCATGTCCATGCAAATCCCTCATTCGCTTCGGCTTTCCTCCGCTGTTTTCACATGCTTTTTCTCTCCGCGATTTCCGCCATTTTGGCTTCGCTAAGACGAGTGTCGCCATGAACGCGGGAATAGGCAAGATACCCGTTCATACGGTCTATTTTCGTCAGGTTGCGGCTGCCGCAGACAGGGCAGGCATCCATCTCAAGCTCCTGATGACCGCAGTCGTCGCAGTAGGCAAGGGACAGATTAACACCCTCATAAAATCCCATATCCATTGCGCGGCGGATCAGCGTCTTGATCGCCTCCATATTATAATCAATCGGATATTTCACATACTGGATCTTCCCGCCATTTGCCAGCTCCCAAAAACGATACTCCAAATCCTGCTTCTCTATGGGCGTGATATCCTCCGTCACATGACAGTGGAAACTGTTGGAAACATACTCTCTGTCTGAAACGCCCTCCACGATTCCGTACTTGGCCCTGAACTGCTTTACCTGCAAACCGCAAAGGTTTTCCGCCGGCGTGCCGTATATTGCGTAAAGATGCCCGTCCGCCTCCTTATATTCGTTTATTTTATTGTTGATGTGTTCCAAAACCTCCAGCGCAAAAGCACCGTCCTCCACCAGAGATTTCCCGTTATAAAGCTCTTGCAGTTCATTAAAAGCAGTAATGCCAAAACTTGCCGTCGCCGACTTCAATATCGGTTTGATCTTATCGTGAAGCTGTAAATGACCGCCAAGAAATCCGCCCTCACAGTAAGCCAGCGGATTGGTGGAAGCGCGCATCTCCCCCAAATATGCATAAGTTCTGATGTGGAGCTGCCTGATCAGGTTCAGATAATAATCAAGCACCTCATAAAACTCCCGGCCCTCCTGTCTGGATTTCGCAAGAATCATAGGCAGATGCAGGGAAACCGCCCCTACATTGAACCTGCCGACAAAAACAGGATAGTCCTCTTCATCCGCCGGATGCATACCGCCCCGCACATACCAAGGAGAAAGAAAAGCCCGGCAGCCCATGGGGGAAATCACCTTGCCATACTGTTTATACATGCTAGCAATATAACCTTTTCCGGTCAGGCTGAGCCAATCCGGATACATGGTTTTCGCCGAACACTTGACGCCCGCCTCAAACACGTCCTCCAGCTCTTTACCCTTTCCATGAAGGTTTTCGTCATATAAAAATACGATCTTAGGGAAAAGCACCGGCTTCTTGCACTCCTCTTTTCCCTGTCCCTTACTCCTCACGTTGAGCATCTGTATGGTAGCCATTTTCGCAAAACGCCCTGTGCCGATTCCCGCAGTCACCGTAATAAAGGGATAGTCTCCGCGGCTGCTGGCCACCGTGTTGAACTTATATTCCCAGCCTTGGAAGCCCTGCTCAAATTCTTTCATCACATCCGAGAGAGCCTCCTTTTCAGCGGTTTGCTGATCTATTCCGAGCCTCCTGTACTTTTCAATATCTCTCTTGTAGGATTTCTCCGCATAAGGCTCTAAAATCTTGTCCACCTCCGGCACCGTAAATCCTCCGTACTGCTGACTCGCCGCGCTTAAAACGATGTCGCCTATGACATCAAACGCGACATCAAGTGTTTTCGGCTCATTGTACCAGATATTTCCCATCTCAAAACCGCCGTTTAACACTTCCGCCACATTAAAAAGACAACAGTTCATCGTGTCTCTTCTGGCCGCCATATCATGGACATAAATATATCCGTCACGGCAAGCCTGAATTTCCTCTGTAGTCATAAAAAATTTCTGATATAATTCCTTGTTAAACTGGTTAAAAATCAAGCTGCGCTTCGTGGAAACCAGGGCGCTGTCCGTATTAGCGTTCTCCTTGTCGCCGATGTACATGATCGACTGACTTTTCTTATAGACATCGTCCATCATCCGCACAAAATCCTGCTTATAATTTCGGTAATCGCGGTAGCTCTTGGCAACAATCGGCTTCACATCCTCAAGGGCGCTCTCCACTATATTGTGCATGATCTGAATCGGAATCTTCTCCTCGTCCAGCTCATTTACCTTATCGACAACGGTCTGACAAATATGACGTTTCTCCTCCTCGGTAAATTTCGTGAGTGCGCGATACGCGCTTTTTCCCACCGCATCAATGACCTTCTGTACGTTAAAAGCCTCCAGACTGCCATCCTTTTTAATCACCTTCACGCCCTTCTCCGGCTGGTATTTCAGACCGTAATCCTCGTCCTTTGAATACTCTGGCTCAAATTTACTACCCATGCTTACCTCCGTTATTTCCTTTGTCTGTATCTTTCCGCCCCTGACCGCTATGCGCCAGTCCGCTCAGTCGATTCCACAAAATATAGTATCGCTCGGCTTGTCGGCACAATATATAGGGGTTTAGGAATAGTATACGGTAAGAAATATGTTATGTCAATGTAACAATTTTATTAAAACTTCTCAAATATTATCAAAAAGAGACATGGCTTTTTTCATATCTCATTGATATCCTATTGACATAACGTATCATTTGTATAGCGGGCCAACGTCTCCTCCAGATGTGACCGATATGCCTCCGCAACCGATGAGGGAGCCAAAATCCCGGCTCCTGGTCCCAGTCCCGTCAGCCAGCCGAAAAATTGTCCGCTGACTGCCACCTGCACCCTGACCGAAAAATGCCCCTCGTCTCTTCTGCGCACGGCCGCCTCCCGGCCAAACCGGTCCATCACCACTCCGATGAGACTGTTTTCAAAAAGCAGGGTGACCGTCTCCTCTTTGCCGCCGAACATACCGAATGTCTTGTTGCTGTAATCCGCGATATCAAATCGTTCAAAAAGCGCCGCTCCCTCCCTCTTCCTGTCTTCCAAAACCTCAATCTTCGCCATTTTATCGACGCGAAAATGTTTGATCTTATCCTCCTCGCTGTCGTGTGCAATCATATAATAGTTTTCATCCTTGCAGGTGAGAGCCCAGGGACTTACCTGATAAGGCTTCCCGTTTCGTCTCGGCACAAGTTCCCTGTCCAGGTTCCATTCCAGATATTGGAAAGATATCTGCCTGTTGTTCTGAATCGCCCTGTGAATATCGTCCACCACGTAATAGATGCTTTCGTTTGCAGCCTTGACACGGTTCGCCACGTAGACTTGCCTCTGGAGCTGCCCCGCCTGCGCTTTCGACGCAAGTTTCTCTATTTTGGAAATCAGCTCCCTTGATTTGTTGACCGTCAGAAACCGGGAAGCCTGCACCGTCTCCACAAGGAGTTTCAGCTCCGCCAGCTCAAAGTCACGCCCTGCCAGATAATAGCCGCCTCCCGTTTTCGCCTTGACAAGCACGATATCACAGCCAAAATCGATAAGCTGCGCGATGTCGTCGTATATGCTCTTGCGCTCCGCCCTGATCTCATAATCCGCCAGCGCGTCAATCAACGCCTGCGCGCTTAAACAGTGCTCCTCGTCAGACTGCTCCGTCAATATTTTTAACAGATACAAGAGTTTTAATTTTTGATGAGAAGATTTCGCCATAATCGTTACTCCCGTTCCAGAATCGGTAAAAGTTCCTGAAGCCGCCGGATCTCGTAATCCGTCCGCACTTCCACGTCTTTTATCCTTTTCTCCGGATTAAACCAGCAGGAAGCTATACCCGCATTCTCCGCTCCTCTCATATCGCTTGTCAAGGAGTCGCCCACCATTATGCACTCTTCTCTCTCAACGGACGAAAGCCTTGCGAAACATGCGTCAAAAAATTCCTTTTGGGGCTTTGGATATCCGATAAGTTCCGAGACAAAAACCCCATCCACAATCCGGTCAAGACCCGACCGCCTCATCTTGCTCTCCTGGGTGGCATTGACCCCATTGGTCATTATGTACTGTCGATATCCCCTTTCGCGCAAGAGCGTCACAAGCTCCTTCGCTCCTTCCATATAAAAATATACGCTCCCCAGCTCCTTCTGGTAAGACTCATTCATCGCCTCCGGCGTCACGTGGGAAATCCCCAGCTCTTCAAACAGCGTCCGGAATCTTCCGACAGTCACCTCGTCCTTGGAAAGCTCTCCCGCTTCCAGTCTGTTCCAATAGCTTCTGTTAATGACGTCATAGCGCGACGTTATTTCGTCGTTTATCCCAATCCCATACTTTTCAAATACCATCCGCAACGCATACACCATAGAAAGATCAAAGTTTAATAATGTCTGATCCAAATCCCAAAAAATCGTCGTATATTTTCCCACCATCTACTCTCCGAATCCTGCCATAATCATTCCCTGTTTTGTGCCGCTTTGCAACTTTATGCGTACAAAAAGGGCGTCCGCAACAGAACACCCTTCCAAACTTCCCTCTATTGAACTTCTACGCTGTCGTGTTCCCACCGATTGTATCCGCATTCGTTTCAGAAGCCGCCTTGGCATCCTTACTCTTTCTCCACTTCACACCGATGACACACGCCACAACCACGAGCGCAACGATAAGCGCAAACACAAGCAGATACGATAAAAAAGCATTTACAAACAGAATTAAATTTGTCATGTTTTCCTCATCCCTCTTTCAAAAAAGCTTTTTAAAACAGAATCCATTCGCAATATCATATCTATGATAACACCAATCAGAAGGTATCGTCAAGCAAATCCGTACCGTCCGCAGCGGTAGTGGCCAGCTTATCGCAACGCTCGTTCTCCGGATGCCCGTCATGTCCCTTAACCCACTGAAAAGTTACAACGTGCGACTCCTTTGCTCTCAAAAGCCGCTCCCATAAATCAATATTTTTCACGGGTTTATTGCCCGCCGTCTTCCACCCCTTTTTAAGCCATCCCTCGATCCAATGCTTGTTAAACGCGTCCGTCACATATTTGGAATCTGAGATCAGAAGAACCTCGCAGGGCTTAGTGAGAGCCTCCAATCCCACAATCACCGCCATCAGCTCCATGCGGTTGTTGGTCGTTTTCTTATAACCGGCGGAATATTCCCTCTCGTGCAAGGTTCCCTTACTGTCAATATATTGTAAAACCGTGCCGTAGCCGCCCGGCCCCTCCGGGTTCCCGCGCGCCGCGCCGTCCGTATAAATCGTTACTTTCATACCAGCCTCCATGATTCCGCATCGCGGAATCTCAAATTCATACAAAGAATGCCGCATTTGGGACATTCTCCTGTATTCTCACACCATTCACCGCCAGCTTCCGTCACTCAAAAACCGTTCCGCCATCTCTTCCGCCCGTGCCGTAATATCCTCCTCATACCCAAGCATACGAAGCAGAGCGATTGCATTTCTGGTAGTGGCCGGACCATCCATCAATTTATAGGGAAAGAAAATATCGTTCTCCTCAATTCTCTCCTCAAAGTGGAAGTTTTCGTACTCCTTCTCCAACAGCCTTGTCAGCTCAACATCGTGGGTCGCCGCAAAACAAAGTACATGGCCGCCGGCCAGCTTTTTCATGATTTGTGTGGAGGCCGCAATCCGCTCCACGGTATTGGTTCCCCGCAATACCTCATCCACAAAACACAGTACCGGTCTCTTCCTTTCCTGCCTTGCCTGATCAAGTATCCGTTTGACGGCCTTAATCTCCACCATATAATAACTGTCTCCTCCCTCCAGGTCATCCCGCAGGGAAATGGAGGAGTAAATGCGGTAAAAGGGAGCCTGATACGCCGTAGCGGCGCAAGTATGAACCGTCTGCCCAAGAAGCGCGTTCACAGCCACTGCCCGCAAAAAGGTAGATTTCCCGGAAGCATTGGAACCGGTAAGAAGCACGCCTCTTCTTACATCCAGAGAATTAGGCACAGGCTCTTTCAAAAGCGGATGGTAAAGCCGCTTCGCGCACAAAAAAAGCTTCCCCGCCGCAGCCTCCTGCAGCTTTGGCACGCACCAGTCTTCCCCCATACTTTTCCTGAAAGCTCCCACTGCCACGTCGCACTCCAGCTCTCCCACCACAGTAATCAGCCTGTCAACCTCCTCCATATGTGTCCGCAAAGCATGTAACGCCCTGTTAAACCGAATCAGATCCAGGTAAAACAGCATCCGCAGGTAATCCAATACAACCTCCAAAGGGTTACCTGTTCCCTGGCCCGCGGATGTAATCAGATAAGAGCTTTTCAGAAAGCCTTTCAGACTCCGGTACACCTCCCTGATGACAGCAAGCTCTTCCCCGATCTCACTGCTTTCGGCTTTCCCAAGCTCCTCCGTCCCCTTTAACAGCCTGCGCACATAGGAAAAGCTTGTAATATAAGGCTCGATCTGCCGGTATTCCTTAAAATATCCCAACAGGTTATGACACAAAACCGCCATCAGGCAGATCAGCCCGGTGGGCAGGGAAACAAACATCCCTGCCAGAGATAAAAGCACAAGACCGTCCCACAAAAAATATTTGCCGCTCTTTCGTTCTCCCAAAAGCTCCAAATGATCCAGATATTCATAGATGGAATGGCGTCCCGTCCGTCCGAGCCGCCAGCATATCTGCTGAAACCTGTGTCGCTTCTCTTCCTGATCCATGAAAAAGCGAACACGTTTCTCCATCCGCAAAAGCTCATCCATATCTTTTGCAGGCGTTCTCAGACGGTAATACAGATACTCGTCCCCTGCAGACGAAAGACAAGTGTTGATTCTCTGGTAAACCGCATCCATGTGCAGATCATTCCATGTAATATCATCAATCTGATCCGCGTCCCCATGCTTCCTGTAGTACATGCTTATGTGGGAAAGTTCCTCAAATGTGTATGAGCGATCAGGTGTCGAACCATAACCGGCGTAAATCCGCTCCAGTGTTCTTTTCTCAAACTGCCTGCTCCCCACATACTCTTTCACCATGACAAACACGACGGTAAGAAGAATCAGGCAAATAAAAATCAAAGCGTCCATCTCTATCTGAGATCGGTTATAATCTCATTCGCCTTTCTGTAAATTTTTTCCACATCATACTCTTTCGCAAACTGTCCGTTTTCGTACAGTATTTTCCCCTGTATCACGGTCATTTTCACATTTTGCTTGCTGCCGCTGTATACCAGATTCTTCGGAATGTTATTGAGCGGCTGCATGTTTGGCTGACACAGATCAATCATGATAAAATCCGCCTGTTTTCCCGCCGCAAGCACGTCCACGTCAGGCAGATTCATTGCCTTTGCGCCGTTTACCGTCGCCATCTTCAAAACTTCCAGCGCATCCACCGCCGCCGCGTCCTGTTCTCTCAGCTTTGCAAGCCCCGTGACAAGAAACATTTCACGGAACATGTCGAGACAGTTGTTGCTTGCAGGACCGTCCGTACCGATCGCAACGTTGATTCCCCGTCTCAAATACTCCGAAACAGGCGCGATGCCGCTGGCAAGCTTCGTGTTGGAGCCGGGATTCGTGACAACGCTCAATCCACGTTTCGCAAAGATATCCATGTCCTCCTCATCCACCCATACGCAGTGGTAACCGCCCCCGCCGTAATCGAACATGCCAAGGGAATCGAGCAGCTTCACTGGGGACATGCCATAACGTTCCTTGCAGCCCTCCACCTCCGCCTTTGTCTCTGAAAGGTGCGTAAATACCGGCGCCTGATACTTGTGCGCCATAGCCGCCACCTGTTCCAGAAGCGCCTTCGAACATGTGTATTCCGCATGAAAGCCGATAAAATAGGAATGCAAAGGATCTAACACATTCAGCGAATGATACCGCTCCTCCATCTGCTTCAGAGACTGCTCAAAGCCATCCTGTCCGCTGGCGCCGCTGACCTGCACACAGCGCATTCCCATCTCCACGCAAGCCTGCGCTGTTTTCTCCGGGTTCAGATACATATCGAAAATGGACGTGATGCCGCTGGTCAGGTATTCCAGCACAGCAAGCTTTGTGAGATGATAAATCATCTCCCCGTCAAGCTTATCCTCCATCGGAAACACCTGCTTTGTCAGCCAGTCATACAGCGGCAGATCATCCGCGTAAGAACGCAGAAACGTCATGGCGGAATGGGTGTGGGCGTTTTTAAAACCGGGCATGAGAAGATTGCCTTTGCAGTCAATTTCCCTGTCCCAGGAAACACTGTCTATGGAAATTGACCGGCAGATTTCAGCCGCATCACCCCCCTCTCCCACATACAAAATTTTATCATCCTGTACCCAAAGCTCTCCTTCCACGATATCCGTGGTTTTCATAGTCAGAATTTTTGCGTTGTAAAATCTGTAGTTCATACTTTACCCTTTCTGTATTCTGTTTATTAGGTAATTGCGAAACTTATCTCAAGGTTGCATTACATTGTGCAAATAGTATAATCATAAGCAGACCCTAGTAAGTGTTTAAATCCTTCGGATTAAAACTGTTGGTACTTGGTGAGGTTCTTTCGAACCTTAGTACCACTACGTTTGGATTGGAGCGAAAGCGCGTCTG
>CAJUMJ010000051.1 GCA_910587095.1 uncultured Lachnospiraceae bacterium | reverse complement strand
GTCTTAAACCAAATCTTTTCAAACAAAATAATAGCCAAGCTGGGGTATACATCCATGCTTGACTATTATCTGGTAGTCTATGAAAACTAAGGAACCGCCGTGTACGGAACCGTACGCACGGTGGTGTGAGAGGTCGGCTAATCGACTAATGGTTAGCCTCCTACTCGATTTTTGGGATTGTAGGGAAATAAAGCGAGGAACTTTTTTTCTACAGCAGATAATTATTTTCCCGATCAGCGACTTGAAGGGAGAAAAGCGTATAGGTTGCATAACCTTCCGCCACAAGAGGCTCCAACTGGCACAGAGCCTCGGCTTCCTCAAAAGTCTGTGTCCTGAAGATAACCATACCGGCAACGCCGGGATAGCCTTTGAGCGGCCCGGAAAGTTCCAGTTTTCCGGCATCGTCTAATTTTTTCAGATTTTCGACATGCCTTTCGATCACGGCCTTGGTCACCTTATTGTAGGCCTTTCCTCGTTTAATCATCATTACATATAACCATTTTTCCATTTGCTAACCTCCATTTTTGTTTTTTTCGCTCTTGAAAGCGAGGGTGGACATATAGGTATTTTGTGAGAAAGAAGCTCGAAGAACTGTCCTGGTTTACTGGTAAATGCTGACAATTTCGGCGGCCCGTTCACGAAGCATAGTCCGTGCCTCTTGTGGTTCCATAATTTCCACATATTTCCCGAAAGAAAGGAGATAGTGGAAGGCCCAGTTGTTTAATTCGAGTGGAATGGTAACGTAGTAACTGCCATCTTTGCACAGATGAATCTGGTCTTCCTGAAATTCATCATAGAGCCTGTGGGCAATTTCGGGGGAAAACCGCAGCTTCAAAATCGGAACATGGCAAGGTTTTCTGCATGCGACCGTCAGGGAATAGTCAGATGGCAATTCCCTTTCAAAAAGGTTCGGCAGTACCTGAAGATGCTTGATCCGGGACAGACGGAAAGTTCTTATTTCTTCTTTTTTTGTGCAGTATCCGACGATATACCATGCATGTGACTTAAAGACCAGCCGCAAAGGTTCTATGGTTCTTTCTGATCAACCTCAAGCCAACTGGCCTCCGATGCATTTCTGAAAATGGCGGTAAGTTTGTGCCATGCCATTTCTGCATCTGGATATTTGGCTGCTTGCAGCATCTGCAGACCTTGGCAAATACTCTGCTGCTCTTCCCGGGATAGCAGGGATCTGTCGATCGAGTATCCCTCTATCAGGGATATGCCGCCGCCGGTTCCCTTTGTGGTTATGACAGGGATGCCTGCGATTGACAGCGTGTTAATATCCCGATAGATGGTTCTTGTGGACACACCAAAAAACTCGGACAGTTCCCGGGCGGTTACCTGCCTGTGACTGACAATATAAAATACCATCTGAACAAGACGTTCAATCTGCATGACGGGAGCTCCTTATGCTGGTGTAATGATAACATGTCTAATATGACATATAGCTGTCATATTTGACGTCAATTTTACTATAACGTATTTGGGACGGTCTTTCAACGGGAAAGAAAAATCAGCAATGTGGAGCAAAGTGGAGTAACTGACAGAATATTGCAAATATATATTATATATAGTATAATTTTTACGCTGATAAGCGAGGAAAGGTAAAATATGTTAGAAAAAATTATTGAATTAACAAATCAATATATAGATAAAATGCCTAAGAAAGAGCGAAAGAAATATGGACAGTTTTTTACGAGTATGGCAACAGCACGCTTTATGGCTGGGCTGTATAACGTTTCAGAAAGTATGGGTAAGGTTAAAGTTTTAGACGCTGGGGCTGGTTCTGGAATTTTAGCGTGTGCCTTTGTTGAACGACTGGAATCATTAGACTTTGTTAAAGACATAGAATTAACTTGTTACGAAAATGATAGTAATGTACTGCCATTATTGCAGAGCAATCTTGCATTTTGTAAAGAGCATTCATCTAAAAATATTACGATCAATATCCTGACGGATAATTATATTTTGAGTCAATATCTGGATTTTAATTACATGATTGGCGGTAATCTGAATCCCGTAAAATATGATTTTGTTATTGGTGATCCACCATATATGAAAATTCCCAAGAATGCTTCAGAAGCAACTGCAATGCCTGTGGTTTGTTATGGCGCGCCCAATATATTATTCAATTCGTTAACACGTATTATGGGACAACATATGCAGAGAATAGCAGGGAGACTTTCAGAAAGCAGGCTTTACATGGATTTCGTACTGCAGCGTTGATAGAGGATAATGGTATGGCAACAAATAGTCCCAATTATCGTTATCGGCTGACGGAAGAAGCTCTGCAAATGTTAAAAACATTGAAAACATCGGAGTGGAGTAAATATCTGCAACACTTTTTGCAGTATCATGAGACATTGGCAGATATTTATGCGTCTAAAAAGAAAATGACAATGATGCCAGTAAAGATAAATGGAACGGATTTTAATTTTTCTGTTGGTAAACATAATGAGTTACAGAAAGCAATCATTGAAGAATTTGCTCCAAGGTTTGCGCCAAATTCTGAGTGCTTATATGTGGGAGATACAATAGAAAAGGATTTAGTTAAAAATATAGGAAAATTGACTGAACTTGGATTTGAAATAACACTTCACGATAAAATGCCAGATGTGGTTTTGTATAGGGAGGATAAGAATTGGATTTATTTTGTGGAATCGGTTACCTCAGTAGGCCCGATGGATCCGAAGCGGATACTGGAGATAACTGAGATGACACAGGGAGTGCCGGCAGGAGAAAAATGAAAAAATCCACACTTTACTTAGCAACATATTTGTCGCTTGTTGTCTTTTTTTTATTTATGTTTATAGCAATATTTTTTCCCGCAGGAAGTTTACACTTTTGGAACGGATGGCTGTACTGGTTGGTTTTTTGTTTCCCAACCTTTGTGATTACAGCCCATTTTTTGAGGAATGATCCTGCGTTGATAGAAAGACGGATTCGACCGACAGAAAATCGTCCGGCACAAATCGTTGGACAGAGTGTGGCTGCTGTTCTGTTTTTTGTCGGTATTATTCTGCCATCGTCAGATTATCGATTTGGATGGTCTTCTGTTCCTCGTTGGATTTCAGTGCTTGGCGCAGTTGTCGTGTTTGCGGGATTCGTGATCGTATTCTTAGTTTTTCATGTCAACACTTTTACCTCTCGAGCCATTGAACATATGGAAGGGCAGCGGGTTATTTCCGCAGGTCCTTATTCGGTTGTCAGGCATCCTATGTATAGTGGAGCGGTACTCATAATTGTAGCGACACCTCTGGTTTTGGGCTCATTATTAGGGCTTATTCCGGCAGCTTTACTTATTTTAATTATCGTGCTGAGAATTTACGATGAGGAAAAGATGCTCCGAATGGAGTTGAGCGGATACGGAGAATACTGTGAAAAGATAAAATGCAGGCTGATACCCTATATCTGGTAATATCTTTATTTTTTCTTTCAACGGGAAAGAAAAATCAATAGTCGAACGACTTGCGAAAAGCGGGGTAAAAGATTATAATAGATTAACTATCTTTTGCAATCCGAAACACGAAAACAGAAAATCGAGGGAGGATTATCATGCAGTATCGCAGACTTGGGAAAACGGAATTGATGGTCAGTGAAGTCGGCTTCGGGGGAGAGTGGCTGGAACGGCACAACTATGAGGAATGCAAGGCTATGATTGATCGGGCGGACGAGCTGGGCATTAATATTTTGGACTGCTGGATGTCCGAACCGAATGTCCGCACGAAAATCGGGAAAGCGTTGGAGGGCAGACGGGAACGCTGGTTTATTCAGGGACATATCGGGTCCACATGGCACAACGGACAGTACGAGAGGACGCGTGATGTGGACAGATGCAGGGAAGCGTTTGAGGATCTGCTGGCGCGTCTGCAAACGGATTACGTTGATCTTGGCATGATACATTTCATCGATCAGGAAGAAGACTGGGAAGCCGCCATGAACGGGCCTTTTATCAAGTATGTGGAGGGGCTTAAAGCGGACGGGAAGATCAGACATATCGGCATGAGCACGCACAATCCCCTTATGGCGAAAAAGGCCGCCGAGAGCGGGCTGATAGAGATGATTTTATTCAGTATCAATCCGGCCTTTGATCTTTTGCCGCCTACTGATAATATTGACGATTATTTTGTGGAGGAATACGAGGACGGATTCGGCGGTATTGATCCGGCCAGGGCGGAGGTTTATAAACTGTGCGAGCAGAACGATGTGGGAATTACAGTTATGAAGCCTTACGCGGGAGGACGTTTGTTTGACGTAGCGCGTTCGCCTTTTGGCGTTGCGTTGACGCCGGTGCAGTGTATCCATTATTGCCTGACAAGACCGGCGGTTGCGTCTGTTTTGGCAGGGTATGACACGCCGGAGCATGTGGAACAGGCGGTGGCCTATGAAAACGCTTCGGAAGAGGAAAAGAATTATGCGGCAGTTCTGGCGAAGGCGCCCAGAAATACCTTCGGGAGGGGTGAGTGTACATACTGCGGGCATTGCAAGCCCTGTCCGAAAGCAATTGATATAGCGATGGTAAATAAATACTATGATCTTGCCGTTATGCACGAGGATGTTCCGGCGACTGTGAGGGAGCATTATCTGGCATTGGGGCATTACGCGGACGAGTGCATCGGCTGTAAGGCATGTGAAGGGCGGTGTCCGTTCGGCGTGAAAATTGCTGAGCGAATGGAAAAGACAGCCAGGTTGTTTGCGCCGCTTGCCTGAATGCATAAAACGGAGTGTAAGTGATGACAAATCAGGAGATTTTAAAGGCAGCTATGCGCCAGTCTGCGATTGATCTGCACTGTAATGAAGGGGATTTTCTTCTGCAGAAGAACAAGGTGGTACTTTCGGCGGCTGATCCGGCGGCCAGAAAGTATCTTGAGCTGCCTTTTTCGTGCCATCTGGTTTCCTACGGCAATAATATTGTCGCGTCCGTGCAGGAGCAGTACAGGGATATTGTCGCTAGGTACATAGAACAGTATCCGGTGGAACACTGTTTTGAAACACCTCATATGCACGTCTTGAATGACGCGTTGCAGGAACAGGGGCTTCGGATCTGCTTTATGGCGGAATACTTTTTACCGGATATAAATTTGCTTAAAAAACAGGAATGTAACTTTGAACTGAGGCTATTGCATAAAGAGGATTTTGCGGAACTATATGTGGATGCCTGGAGCAACGCTCTTTGTGAAAAGCGGAAGAATCTGGACGTACTTGGCGTAGGCGCTTATGACGGAGGAAAACTGGTGGGGCTTGCGGGCTGCTCCGCAGATTGCGACGGGATGTGGCAGATCGGTGTGGATGTGTTGCCGGAGTATCGCAGACAGGGGATTGCCATTGCAGCCACCGGAAGACTTGCGTTGGAAATCATAGCGCGTGACAAGGTTCCTTTTTACTGTGCGGCATGGTCGAACATCCGATCCGTCAGGAATGCCGTTGCGAGCGGGTTTCGTCCGGCGTGGGTGGAAATGACCGCGAGGTCGCGGGAGTTTGTGGGCGAGATGAACCGGAAAATGTTTTGAAAAATTTTTCTTGCAAAATGGCGGACAGTATGGTATCATATCGTCGTTGGGGCTCCATGGTCAAGCGGTTAAGACATCGCCCTTTCACGGCGGTAACACGGGTTCGATTCCCGTTGGAGTCATAAGTTTACAGTTTTTGTAGTTGCGGACCTTTAGCTCAGTTGGTTAGAGCAACCGGCTCATAACCGGTCGGTCCTGGGTTCGAGTCCCCGAAGGTCCATTGAATCCGCAGGGATTCTCAGGAAGTAAGCATCTGCGGAGCTTAGATGGAGTTCATTTTCAGGAATGTACTCCTGTTGACAGAAATATGTCTGTTGGTATATGATGTAACTGTTAAGGTAATTTGGCCCGATGGCTCAGTTGGTTAGAGCGCCGCCCTGTCACGGCGGAGGTCGTGGGTTCGAGTCCCATTCGGGTCGTTTTGTCTTGCCGGCGTGGCGGAACTGGCAGACGCACAGGACTTAAAATCCTGCGGGACTAACCTCCCGTACCGGTTCGATTCCGGTCGCCGGCATTAGGAAAAGCGGTTTTACTCAGTATTTATGCTGGGTTGAACCGTTTTTTCATTTGGTGCGGGCGTGGTGCAGGGAAGGATCAGATTTCCTTATATATAGAAGCTTGTGCCCTAAAAGAGGGATTAAAAAAGGGCATACAGGGCATGGTGGAGATTCTTCGCGATTTGGGATATGAGGATATCAAGATCCGGCAGATCATCCAGAAGAAGTATGATCTTTCTGATAAGGTGGTATCAGAGTTTGTGTAGTCGGCTGCTATATGGAGTAAATGGTGATCAGAGGATTATCTCCTGTGAAAGGGCGGGATATTCCTATTTTTGCATAAGAAAGAAATTGATATGCAATATTTAACGCAGAACCGGCAGGAGCCGGTTAGCGGTATATGACAGTAAAAAGATTTGAAAGGGGAGTATGAAGCATGGCAGAAGAAAAAATGATGATGTGGCTGCGGATGAGATAAGGATGTGCGTCTGAGCGGGCAGCCCGACAGATTATGCAAAGGCAGAAGGCGGTATGGCGGAATGGAGTTTTGAAGGTGATCTTGACCGGTATTGGAGGTTGGTTGCTTTATTTTTGTATGAAACTCTAAAGTCTTACAGAAAATAACCGATACCTATAGTGTAGGATATTGAAGTGCAGGGAAGGAGGAATTCCGTATGCGTATCGAAGCTTATACACAGGTACAGCAGGTCTATGGTGCAAAGAACAGGGCCAAGACACAGAATGTAGCGAAGAACGCGGGTTCTGATCGGATTCAAATCTCCAGCATCGGTAGGGACATTCAGATTGCTAAAAATGCAGTTGCCGCTGCCGACGACATTAGAAGCGAGTTGACGGCTCCTATCAAAGCAAGTATCGCGAACGGTTCCTACAACGTGAGCGGAGAGAGCTTTGCGGAAAAATTAATGAAGCAATATGAGGAGATGAAAGGTCTGTAAGAATTTGTTTCACAGATTTAATGCAGAAGGTGAGGGTATGACGTGGCGAGTTTGATGGAAACTTTGATCGAGGTTTTGGAAAAGGAAAATCTGGAGTACAAGAATCTGTTGGAACTGTCCATGAAGAAAACCCCGGTAATAGTGTCTGACGACATTAAAGCTTTAGCGAAAATCACGGATGAGGAGCAATTCATCGTAAGCAGAATCAATCATCTGGATAACCAGAGAAATGAAGCTGTTAATGATATTGCGAACGTACTTAACAAGGATGTTACGAAACTGAAAATTGTCGATTTGATTAAGATGCTGGCGGCCAGACCACAGGAACAGGCAAAATTGGCAGCGGTATTTGATGAACTGCGAAGAAATGTGCAGGCGGTAAAGCGAATCAATGAGCAGAACAGAGAGTTGATTGAGAGCGCATTGGAGATGGTGCAGTTCAACATGCAGATCATGCAGTCTATGAATAAGGCGCCTGAGACGGCAAATTATAACAGAGGTGCATGCAATACCGGCGATGTGATCGGGACGGTCAACAAGACCTTTGACGCCAAGCAGTAAATTGTTGAGGACGGTAGAATATGTCATTAATGGGAAGCCTTTATGTAGGCGTATCTGGCCTGCAAACATCAAGTAATGCGCTCAATACGACAGCGCACAACATGTCCAATTTAGACACCCAAGGATACACCAGACAGCAGGTGGCGCAAGGAACGCGGACGTACAACACGATTTCCAAAAGCGCCACAAAGAACTGGATGCAGATAGGTCTTGGTGTCAATTATACCCGAACAAGACAGGAGAGAGACGCGATATTGGATAAGAACTACCGCCGTGAATCAGGGCGGAGTGCTTTTTATAATGTCTCTACCACTACAATAGAAGAAATAGAATATATTCTGGGCGAGTCCAACGAGGGACATGAGTTCTCCGAAGCGCTTACCGGGGATCAGGGTCTATGGGTGGCAGTGCAGGAGTTGGCTAAGAACCCGACTCTTTCGGTCAATCAGGATCTGTTTGTGACGAAAGCCTATGAGTTTATTACAAAAGCGAGGGCGGTGTATGACAGCCTTTGCGATTATCAGGATAATATGAATAAAAGGGTCAAGACGGATGTTGACCTGATTAATAAATATGCGCAGGAAATTGAAAGCTTAAACAGAGCTATCATGAGAGTGGAGAGCGGCCCGGAGCGCGCGAACGATCTGCGCGACCGCAGGAACTATCTTCTGGACGAGCTGGCTAAGATTGGAAATATCACATACTCCGAAAGTCCTACCGGTTATGTGAGTGTCCGTTTTGAACAGGTAGATCTGGTGAAAGGCAGTCTGGTCAGCGAAATGTGTCTCTATACAGACCCGCAGACCGGTTTTTATACGCCTTACTGGAAAAAGCTTGCGACCTATGACAAGTTTGATAAGGATGGGAATCCGATTGTTTCGGAGGAAAACATAGCGAGTGCAAAGGTGTTTAACCTGACCCAGGAAATCTCTTCCATGTACAATACGGATATCGGTTCCCTGAAAAGCACGGTGCTTGCCAGGGGTGACCACAGAGCTACCTACAGTGAAATTAACGATATCAATCCGGACGGAGAGTATGAGGAGGGTTGGTACGACAAAAATGTATCACAGTCTCTCGTGATGAATATCCAGGCGGAGTTCGACCAGCTGGTACACATTATCACGACAAAGATTAACCAGGTGTTAGCCGATGGAGCGGAAAGAGCTACACAGTTAAATCCCGATTCCACATATCTGCGGGACGAAAACGGCAAACCATATGAGCTTTTTCAGCTTATGGTTCCGGAGGATAAATCCAAGCCCGAAACAGGATGGTCGGTGAGAAATATAATGATTAACCAGGAACTGCGCCAGACGCCTTCGCTGTTAAACTTCCGTCTGGATGAGCATTCCGAGGACAATGCGACTATGGAGGCGCTTAAACAGGCTTTTGAAGAGGCTAAATATACTTTGAATCCCAATGTAACAACACCTCTCAATTTTACGAATTACTACAAGAATCTGGTAGCACAGATCGCGAACACGGGAGCGGTATGCCGCGGGATTCAGGCGAACCAGGAAGTGGCTACGGATGCGCTGTCGTATGCCAGGGAAGAGATCGTTGGCGTATCTTCCGACGAGGAGCTGACCAACATGATCATGTTCCAGAACGCATACAACGCATCCAGCAGATATATCAATGTAGTCAGCGAGATGCTAGATCATCTTCTGTCTACTCTTGGACGCTGATTCGGGGATTTGTGCGGAAGCATCACAAATTCTTTTGATCGCAGAGCAAAGTTTGATATTCTGCCTGCGTTTCTCAGCGTAGAATGCTTCGGAATGAGAGGAAAATATGGCATCTACATTTTTTGGACTGACAATCGCATCATCGGGGCTTCGGGCGGCCAACGCCGCACTGAATACCACCGGCAATAATATCAGTAATGTAAATACCGCTGGCTACAGCAGGCAGCAGGTAAACACGGAAGCGGCTAGTGCTCTGCGTGTGTTCGCAACCTACGGGTGCGCGGGCGCAGGTGTGGAGACTTTGTCGGTTGAGCGTGTGAGAGATCTTTTTTATGATCATAAATATTGGGCAAATGAGACGAAGCTGGGCGAGTATGATGCGAAGCTTTACTATTGTAACATGATTCAGGAGTATTTTAAGGACGATAACAAGACGGGTTTTAAGACCCTCTTTGACCAGATTGGCGTAACTTTGCAGGAAATTACAAAGAATGCCAGCAGTACCGATACAAAGGCGCAGTTTTTGGGCGCGGCGAAAGCATTGACGGATTATTTCAACAACATGTACGGAGATTTGCAGGATCTTCAGGCGGATGTCAATGACGAGATCAAGATCCGGGCGGATCAGATCAACACGATCGCGCAGAACATTGCAACGGTCAACAAACAGATTAACACCATCGAGATGACGGGAAAAATAGCAAACGAGCTGCGTGACAAGAGAGATTCCCTGATCGATGAGCTCTCCGTTATTGTGGATGTGAAGGCCGAGGAGCTTCCGATTCTGGATAAACAGGGCAATGAGACGGCGACTCACAGATATATAGTAAAGATCGCCGGTGGGCAGACTCTGGTGGATATGGACGATTACAGGACGTTGACCTGCGTAGCCCGCAAGGATGAGGAAAAGATGAACCAGACCGATGTGGACGGCCTATACGATATTATGTGGAGCAACGGTTTGTCGTTTAATCTATATAACGCTTCTATGGGCGGCGAGCTGCGTGGCCTGATCGAGATGCGTGACGGCAATAACGGCGAGTATTTTAAGGGGACGGCAACTAAAGTAACTTATTACGGCGCTCTTTCCTCGGTGACGATAAAGACGACGGATCCCCATTTGCAGAATATAACAAAGTGCAATCTCTCCGATACCGGCGGTATCATCAATATCGGGGATCAGCTCTACCAATATAAGAGCTGGACCTACAACGGAAACGGCGAATATACTTTCATTGTGGACAATAAGAAGAGCGACCTTCCGCTGACTGCGGAAAAGACATGGCAGGACGCGTCCACAGGCGGCGAGATGAACTATCAGGGTATCCCTTATTACATGAAGCAGATGAATGAGTGGGTGCGCGAATTTGCCAGAAAAGTAAACGATATCTTTAAAGTTGGTCTTACAGCGGAGAACCCGCCGCAGAAAGCGGATATTCTTTTCACGGGGGACTATGTGAGAAACGACGGGCAGTACACGCAAAATGAGCTGGATATGGCGACTCAGAACGGGGAAAATACCGGTTATTATAATCTGACCGCAGGCAATATCAATCTTCTGGATGCGGTAGTGAAGAACCCGGATCTTTTGGGAACCAGAAAGGACATCGACAAGGATGCGGGAATCGGTGCGCCGGGCGACGGCAAGGACGAGATTGAGGGACAGGAGCAGTGTGATCAGGTATGGGCTGTAATCTCCATGCTTGGGGATGTCAATCAGTTCAGCTTCCGTGGCAGAGATGCCGGCGGCTTCCTGGAATGTGTTTTGTCTGACGCTACCTTAAACACAAGCAATGCCGAAACCTTTTATGAGACGTATTTCAGCCTGGAGACAAACATCGACAACCAGAGAATTTCGATTTCCGGTGTGGATGAGGATGAGGAAGCCATGAATCTGGTGAAGTATGAAAATTCATACACCCTTGCCTCGAAAATGATCAATGTGCTGACAGAAGTATACGACCGGCTGATTTTACAGACCGGGGTTTAACATTGTGACATGAAGGTTTAGGATGGAACAGATCGTGAGAGCAGCATATGTAGAACAATAAGAAAGAGGGTTTCCGGTTATGAGAATGACAAATAAGATTATGCGGAACAATTCCGCATATAACATAAACCAGAATAAGATTTTACAGGATAAGCTGACAAACCAGATGACGAACCAGAGCAAGATCGTGCGCCCTTCCGACGATCCGGTTGTGGCGATCAGGGCGCTTCGCCTGCGAAGCAATGTGACTACGGTGAGTCAGTACAATGACAAGAACGCAAAGGATGCGGATCAGTGGCTGACACTGACAGCGGATGCCATGAAGACCGTGGATGAGGTGCTTACCGATCTTTACAGGCAGGTGGAAACTTCCGCAAATAAATATGAGACGTCGGAAGATTTGCGGATTCTTCTTTCACAGATGAAGCAGTTGACAGAGGAGTTTTATTCCTGCGCGAATGTGGACTATGCGGGGCGTTTTGTATTCTCCGGTTACAGGACGGATCTCCCGGTGACTTTTACCGAGGAGGATATGAAGAAGATGAAGGAGCATCCGGTGTCCTTCAACATTGACGAGAAGTTTGGGTTTGAGGATATCAGCAGGGTTCTCTACACTGGTTTCGACCAGGTGGCGGATATGGATACGAATATCACAAGCTCCACGAATTCTTATGAGCAGACCGTTGAAAATACGACGATGTACCGCTTCCGTATTTCCTATAATAACTTGGACTCCCTGACTAAAACGGACATAGAGGGGAATCCTCAGAAACTGACTATCACGCTGCCGAAGTACGAGGATGCGGCGACTAACCCGCCTACGGTTTATAGCGACGTAAAGCTGGAAATCACGGCGCCGGCCGGCGTTACACCGGGCACCAACTTCGCCGCTACGGTGAATGTAGTGAGCGCGAAGGATTCGAACGGCAACGAGTTGACCCCTACTTCCGTGCCTCCGCTGCCGACGTCGGTGTCGACGGCATTGGGCGCGCTTGACGTACAGGAGTTTGCAAGCCAGGAGGAGGCATACAAGGCGATCGCGGAAGGCACCTGTACGGGGATTGCGTATGTTCCCGGCAGTGGAGAGCTGGTGTTCTCCGATCAGTATTATAAAGAAAATTTCAGTGAGAGCGCTTTTGAGGGAGGAAAGACCTTCCAGGTGAATTACGACAAATCCACATGGCAAAACGGCGACATCAATCCGGTGCACTATTTTAAGTGCCTGGAAACCAAAGATCTGGCGGCTCCCGGCGGAAATCCCCATGTGGCGGAACCGAGAAAGACATGGTACAACACGCAGGTGGAAGAGGGAAGAACCCAGGATATCTACTACGATGTGGGATATAACCAGCAGATTCAGGTAAATACCAAGGCTGACGAGATCTTTACCCATGACGTGCAGAGAGATTTGGATGATTTCGAGTATTATATAAAGCAGCTTGAGGATATTGAAAAACTTGAGGCGAATCTGAAGAAAAAGATGGAAGATTACGCGGAGGACAGCCCGGAGTACAAGGATCTTGCTCTGCGCCTTGAAGGTGTGGAGAAAGCGGATGCGCATATCCGTGATAACATTCACACAAAATTTGAGAATCAGATGACGAAATACCAGAAATACTCGGATGACTCCAGAGTGGCGATGACAGACAATGCCACAAGAGGAAGCCGCTTGGAGCTGATCTCCAACAGACTGACGAACCAGAAAGCAACCTTTAAGGAAATTCAGCAGGACAACGAAGGCATTGACATTACCGAAGTGGCGATAGAGCTGACCAGCTCCGAGCTGACTTACAACGCAGCCCTCATGGCCACCGGCAAAATCATGCAAACTAATTTGATGAATTATATTTGATAAGCAATGAGCCGTGCAGTGCCATTCCGAAAGAGACTGTGGGAGCTTGCTCACGTCAGGCTGTTTCGGAATGGAGCTATGTGGCGAATGCCACATAATGAGCAAAAGGAAAGCGTCGGAGACGCGATTTTGCGAATGTAGCACGGCGGAGTGCAGGGCATGGAAAAAGACTGTGGGAGCAAGCTCACGCCAGGCTGTTTCGGAATGGAGCTATGTGGCGAATGCCACATAATGAGCAAAAGGAAAGCGTCGGAGACGCGATTTTGCGAATGTAGCACGGCGGAGTGCAGTGGTATAGAAAGACTGTGGGAGCTTGGTTGCGGCAGACTCTTTTGAAATATATCTATATGGCGAGAGCTGCATAAATATCGGCTACATTCAACCAAGTATAGGGAAAGGACTACAGGTATGCGGATTACAACGAGAGTATTCGGAGAGATTACGGTTGATGACGAAAAAATCATACATTTTCCCAACGGAATCATAGGGTTCCCGGACCTTCAGGATTTTGCCCTGATTCATGATGAGGAAAAAGGGACGGATACGATTCACTGGATGCAGTCTTTGCAGGAGCCGACTTTTGCCATGCCGGTGATGGATCCGCTGATCGTATGTCCGGACTACAATCCAGAGGTGGATGACGAGCTTCTAAACAATATCGGGGAGATTAAACCAGACGAGCTTTTGGTCATGGTGACAGTGACCGTACCCAAAGAAATTAAGAAGATGTCAGTTAACTTAAAAGGCCCTATCGTGATCAATGCGGCTGAGAAACTGGCGACACAGGTGATCGTGGAGGGAGACGAATATGTAGTGAAATATCCCATCTATGATATACTAAATCAAAAAAAACAGAAGGTGGGTGAGTAAATGTTAGCTTTATCCAGAAAAAAGAATGAAGCGCTTGTGATCAATAATAACGTGGAGATCACGATTCTTGAGATTAAGGGCGAGCAGGTAAAGCTTGGCATCAGCGCACCCAGGGAAGTGCCTGTGTATCGGAAAGAAGTCTATGTGCAGATTCAGGATGCGAACAAGGAAGCCGGAGATGTAGGCGGCATGGAAGCGCTGAAGAATTTGCTGGGATAATATAAGAACACATCAGCGAATACCCCTCGGCAAGCTGCGGGGTATTTCAATTTTACCACAGTCGCCAAGGTCATGTAAGCACGACTTCGGCTCGCTGGTCGCGAAAAAAAGGGCAGATATGACAAGTGTTGTATCTGCCCATAATCGTGCCTGTAACTGTCAGCCGGCTACATTTCCGCTCTGTGTCAGAGTTTTTATCATTTGCGCAAGCCTGACTTCGTAGGTGTGATACTTAGCCACCTTTTCATAGCCGCGTATGGCGATCTCCATGCGCTCTTCCTCATGTGTAAGATAATATTGCACCTTTTGGACCAGTTCCTCCATCGATTCGTAGGTTTCCAGCTCTTTTCCGATTTCAAAATAATCGGGAATTTCAGTCTGGTAGTTGGTGAGCAGAAAACCGCCGCAGCCTAAAATATCCCAGATACGCAAGGACAGTCCCGTCTCGATGGGACGCATGGTCATATTCAGGTTGATTTTACTTGCCTGAAATACTTTAGGCATCTCGGTCAGGGTACTCACGCCGCCTTTACAGTGGACATTTGGCAGTGAGGAGGCGTCGCTTCTCGTGTAGAGGCTCACGTGAAAATGTTTCGAGAGGAGATTCAGGGTGCGCTCCCGCTCCACTGCGGCCAGCTTCATCCCGATGTACTGGTGCGCCACAAGGTAGCGGTCGGTGTCGCCGCAAGTATCGGTCCCCTTATAAAAGGCAGGATCGGCGGCCGCAATTTCCCGAATGACTTCTTCCGTCAGGCTTTCCGCAATAAAATTGCAGCCGAATACCTTAAGCTGCGCCTCTATGAGCCCGTCCACAAAACCACGGGTGTGGGGGGAGATTGGGCCGGCGCCCGGAACAGGCGGGGCGGACGCCCGCCCCGGCTCCTGACAGGCAAGAGGCTGCCTGGAGGCAAGCAGAGCGTCGTATCGGCATTTCTCGGTGTAAAGCGACCCAACGAACGACACGTCGGCGCCGTACCGGCCGTAGTCTTCGTCGGTCATGCCAAGAACGACTTCTTCCCAGCGCTTTACGTTGGTGGCAAGGGGAAGATAGTGAATGCAGCCGGGATTGAGCGGAGAGAAGAAAGCGTATTGCGCTTTATCAAATAGAAAAATGCGGTTGAAAGAATTTTTTATGGCATTTGAGAACAGCTCCGGCACCGGGGAATCCACACTCCAACAGACGTAAGGAACTTTCAGCCGCTCGCAGGTGTAGGAGATGGCGGGAAAGAAGTTGACGCTGAACACAAAAGCAAGCGGCTTTTCCATAATCCACCCGGCCACTTTGCCGGCACATTCGCGTGGCGTAACCTTTTTGTTGTATATTTCCAGTTCTTCCGTGTGCACCGTGAGGCCGAAGCTCTCGAAGACCTTTAGAATGTCAGGTTCACATATACTGTTGTAGCGGTAAAATAAAATTTCCATTGCAAGGCGTTCCCTTCGAATACATAGGTTGTTGAAAGATTGGCAACAATTTTTACCGGAATTCGCGCTCTACAGCCGCAAAGAACGCACAAGCCGCAGATGTCAGATTTTCCAGGCAGACTTGCGCATCACCATGCTCCTCCATCACGGCCTGACAGTCCATAACCGCCTCCTTAAGCGTGTTGGCGCGGACGGGAAGGAGGGGATCTTCCAGATAATCATAGAATGCGAAAAGCGTATTTTCGATTTGTCCAAGCTGCCTGACTGTATGGAGGCAGCACGCCGGGTCATACTGTCCTTGCGTGGTATTTTCGACAAAAGTCCGTACCGCCTCTATTTGTTTAACGAGCGTTTCCGTGCCGGCAAGGACAAGAGCCTCCGAGGTACAAGGGGCCAGGATGCTGCTTAGCTCGTCGTCCATGATATAGACATAGAGAGCGCAGGAAGAGAGGCAAATCTTTTTTGAGGCAAGGTTTATAAGCGGCTCCATATCGTCTGCGGGCGCGGCCTTTGCCGTATACAACAGGACGGTTCCGTTTGTACGCACCTTTGTCATGGCGTCGTAGACTGTCCGCAGGCTGTCGCAACTGTCAAGCTCTATGATAGCGGCGTGCCAGGTGTTGCCTGCAAGGCCGGAGAACACAGAGGGATTGTGGGGCAGGAGGACAAAGCAGTTGTCTTCCCGCAAAAAGCCCATAAAGTCCCGCAAGGCAGTGTGAAAGGAACCGGCGTCCGGCAAGCCGTAGTACAGGATGTTTTTCGCCTGGCTGTCCGAGAGCAGAAGCGGGTAAAGGGCGCTGAAAACCAGGACATAACAGCCAAACCGGGTGTCGCTGAGACTGCCGGCTTCCAGTGTTTTCACACATCGGACGAGCCGTTCCCATACGGTTTCCCGGACAAGGTGGTAGGATTTTACAAGCGGTCTTGCCGTGACGTTTCCGTAGTCGGCGATGTCCGGCTTGACAAACAGCGTGCAGGAGGCGGAGCCATCCTCTGTATGTAAGATTATATTGTCGTCATTGAAGATGATGTTCATAAGCTATCCTTTTCCAAGGCGGCGCAGTCAATGAGGAGACGGAGCCGCTTCACAATGTGTTCATAATCAAAACAGTTGCGGATGTATTTTCTGACGGCGTCAAAATTGCTCTCCAGGTAAGCCTGGTCTGCGCACAGGGAGGACAACGCATTGGCATAGGCGGGGATATCCCCGAATGTCTTTACGATCCGCCCGAGTCTCCCGTGGTCGGTCATATCCTGCGCGCAGTCGATATCCGTTGTGAGGATCGTGCAGCCAAAACCGGCGGCCTCGGCGTACACGTTGGGACAGCCCCCCTCCATCTCGGAGGTGAGCGCAAAGATTTTGGCCCGTCTGTAATAAGAGTGGAGCAGAGCCTTGTCCGTGATGATTCCGGTCAGACGGACATGGGGTGCGATCTCGGGAAACTCCCGGCAAAATACATCGTAGATTTCCCGGAATTCCGGTGTGACGGAGCCGATCATAATAAGCTCCCAGGTCGTTTTCAACTGCAGAAAGGACAAGGCGTAGGCGTATAGAAGGACATGGGAGTTTTTTTGCGCGCTGCCAAGCCGGCCAACCGTGAGAATGATATTTTCCTTATCCGCGTAGGCAGTATCACGCATGGCGGGATAAAGGGGGTAGTAGAGGCCGTTTGGAATATATTCGACCGGCCGCCTCCATTTTTGGGAAATTAGCTGTTGCAGGCGCCGGCATTCACAGCTTATGATATCGCAGGAGCGAAGAAAGGCCGCGTACGGTTCGAAATCCAGGGGAAGCGCGTTGGCCCACCCGGAATTCATGTCCAGTTTCAGGTAGATGATACCGTCCGGCCGGTGCGCCTTATAACATGCTGCCAGATCCATATATTCGAGCCTGGCGCCGAACAGGAAGAGAAGATCGATTTCACTGTGGTGGGCGGTCACATAGTTGACGGCGGCTTCCATGTGCGAAGCCGCATTCCGGCATGGCAGAATATGTAGCTGCGCGCCGGGCAGAGAGGCGAGATAGGGATATTCTTCTTTTTGCTGCGTAATAATGGTCATGCTGGCGCCAAACTGTCTGTAGTAAACATATGGAATTAAAACGCGGTCTTTTAACAATTGTACATTTTCCAGCGGATAGGCCGGAACAACGCAAATTCTGTACTCTCTCATAGGCCGGACAAACTCTCCTCGGTTGATGTGATAATGATCAAATTATAACGCAGACGCCGTTTTTTTTCAAACGAAAGTTGGTCATAGTGAAATAGGGAGAAATTTCTTTTTGATAACGGCTAAATTTTTATTACTTTTTTCCGATATAAGTTATAAGAGATTGCGTCTATCCGTAGATGGGCGGCGACGCTATCGAGAGACGATTCCATAAATTCCTTACAAATATCACACGGAGGTGATTGACGATGGCAACAATTGAACCATTAAGCAGTGCCATGACTTATCAGGCGCAGCAGGCGGCAAAACCCCAGACAGTGACACCGGTGAACACGGAGGTTCCGGAGGATGGGCAGACGGTCAATGTCGACGAGACGACCGCATCCGTGACGAGAGCACAGGCTGAGGACGAGAAAGAGAGCGGCAGCGAAAGCGCGGGAAGCCAGCAGCAGCAGGCAGCAGGCGCCAGCGCGGGGCAGCAGGCGGCAGGCGTCAGGCAATCACAGCAGCAGCAACAGGCGGCCAGGCAGTTACAGCAGGCGAGTGCCAAACAGGCACAGCAGCAGGCGGCGCAGACAAAGCAGACGCAGCAGCAGTCCGAGCAACTGAAAAAAGCGATCACAGAAATGAATAAAAAGATCAATAACAGCAATGAAGAGGCTGTTTTTGGCGTTCACGAGGACACCAACCGGATCATGATCAAGATAATGGATAAGGAGACAAAGGAAGTTATCAAGGAATTTCCGCCCGAGAAGACTCTTGATATGATCGCCAGAATATGGGAGATGGCCGGTATTCTTGTGGATCAGAAGTTATAGGCAGTTAGGAGGAGACGACAATGGCTATCAGAATTACAGGTATGTACTCAGGTCTTGATACCGAGAGTATTATCAATGAGCTTGCTTCGGCTCAGAGCTATAAGAAAAACAAGCTGGTAAAGGCACAGATCAGGCACTCCTGGAAACAGGATGCATGGAAATCTTTGAACACGAAGATATACAGCTTCTATCAGAAGCTGGACGATATGCGTCTGCAGTCTTCTTATCTGAAGAAGAAGACTACGGTGTCAAACCCCAGCGCGGTTAAGGTTGTGAGCGGTGAGGGAACCGTTGACGGCGTGCATTCGCTGACGGTTGATAAGCTCGCGAAGCAGGCATATCTGACAAGCGGCAATCTGGAGACGAAGGACGGCGTGCGCTTTACGGGCAGAGCTTCCTTAAAGCAGCTTGACCCGAATTTCACGGGCGAGGGCAGCATCAGCTTAAACGGCGCCCTTGGACAGTCCGTGAAGATCAATGTGACCGAGGATATGACGATCAACCAGTTTGTGGAGGCGGTGAAGGCTACCGGACTGAACGCGAGCTTCGACCAGGACAATCAGCGTATCTACATCAGCTCAAGGGATACGGGCGCGGACGCGAATTTCACTTTATCCGGAAATGACGACAAGGGCTTTCAGGCATTGGCGGCGCTGGGACTTTTGACCAGCCCTCCCGCTCCGACCGACCCGGGTTATGCGGATTATAAGGAAACCGCGGAGTACAAAGAGTACGCGAAATGGCAGAACTACGGCACGGCTGCCGGCGCGACGGCGAAGCAGGAGCTGATTGACGCTGAAGTGGCGGCGCGCGCGAAGGCATACAAGGATAGAAACGACGCTCTCGCAAAAGACAACGAGGCGCTGAAAAAGGCGAATGAAGGCTACAATGAGAAGGAACTCCAGAAGCTGGAAGGATATAACCAGTACGGACAGTTCTCGAGCTTTGCGGGAGTCAGCGACTACGAGGGCTTAAAGAAAGCGCTCTATGACAAGATTTACGGCGAGGAAGTAGAGGTTCCGAAGACGGACGAGAACGGGGATCCGGTGCTCGATGAGAACAATAATCCCGTTATGGAGAAGGTACGCCAGAACGGACTTGTCCAGGATCTGGAAAAAGCGCAGAAGGATCTGGCCGACAAGCAGGCGGCGGGCGCGAGCCAGGCGGACATCGATGCGGCTAAGAAGGCTGTGGAAGATGCGCAGAAGGAGATAGGGAAAGCTACCGACTGCTACAGCTTTGTCAACGCCATCGCCGGCAATGAAGCGAAGATTAAGGCCAATGAGAAGGAGATCGAGGAAAACGCAAAGAATTTCACAGTCGATCCTTCGGACGCGACTAAAGTGACCGGTACGGGGAAACTCATAACGGATGTGACTGCTGAGGTGGACACGAAAATTGCCGCGGCGGATAAGTTTTTGACGGGCGCCTACAGCAACGGGAAAGATGCCCACAAAATACAGGGACAGGATGCGGAGTTTACGTTAAACGGCGTGAAATACGAGTCCTATGACAATACGCTCACCGTCAACGGCATGACCATCACGGCGATGGAGGAGACGAACGGCAAGTCGGTTACGCTCTCAACTACATCCGATACGGACGGCGTTTACGATATGATTAAGGGGCTCTTCAAGAGCTACAATGAGTTGATCAACGAGATGGATTCGCTCTACAACGCGGATGCGGCGAAGGACTACGATCCGCTTACGTCGGAGGAGAAGGAGAGCCTGTCCGACAAGGAGATTGAGGAGTGGGAGAAGAAGATCAAGGATTCCCTGCTTCGGAGAGACAGCACGCTTAGCAAGGTGAGTTCCAGCCTGAAGAGTGTGATGCTTAAGGGTGTGACAGTGGGCGGCAAACAGATGTATCTGTCCGATTTCGGTATCAATACGCTCGGCTATTTCAAGGCGAAGGAAAACGAGCGGAACGCGTACCATATCAACGGCGACGCGGACGACACCGCCGTGATGGCCGAGGCCAACGAGTTAAAGACTATGATTGCAACCAATCCGGAGGCGGTGATGGACTTCTTCGTCGGGCTGACCAACAATCTGCACGACGACCTGAACGAAAAGATGGCGCCTACCAAGCTGAGCAGTGCCCTTACCGTCTACAACGACAAGGCGATGAAGACCGAGTACGACGAGTATACCGATAAAATCAAAAAGCAGGAAGCAAAGCTGAATGATTTCATCGACAAATGGTACGCGAAGTTCTCGGCTATGGAGACGGCGCTCGCAAAACTGGAGTCAAAGAACAATTCACTTTCCAGTCTGTTCGGAGGGTGATGAACTGAAAAAGGCAGGTAGGATCAAGGAGGAGAAAAACTATGCCGGCACGTAATCCATTCGCGGAATACACGAACAATAAGATTTTGACGGCCTCCCCGGCGGAGGTGACGCTGATGCTGTATGAGGGAGCCATTAAATTTTGCAATATCGCGATCGTAGCCATCGAGCACGGTGAGATCGAAAAGGCGCATGTGAACATTAAAAAGACACAGCGCATTATAGAAGAATTTAGAAACACCCTGGATCACAAGTATCCGGTGGCGGAGGATTTTGACCGGATTTATGTGTATCTGCTTCAGCGTCTGTTTCAGGCGAATGTGAAGAAAGACAAGGCGATTCTGGAGGAAGTCAACATGCATTTGCGGAGCGTCCGGGATACCTGGAAGGAAGTCATGAAAAAGAGCAACCAACATGTGTAGAAAGGTGGCGGCATGAGTCTGAGCAGCGCGCAGATTCTGGTGGAGAGTCTGGAAAAAAAGAGCCGGATTCTCGATCAGGTTATAAAGGAAAACGAGATCCAGGAGCAGCTATTTAAGCAGGAAACGCTTGATATGGAAGCGCTTGACGCGTCCTCGGACAGGATGGGGGAGCTGGCGGAGAAGCTGGAGCTTTTGGATGACGGTTTCGAAGCGGTGTATGACAGAATCAAAAAAGAGCTGATGGAAAACAAGTCGGCTTATCGGGCGGAAATTAAGCGGATGCAGGAGCTGATCGCTCAGATCACCGAGAAGGTGGTGAGCATCAACGCAGCCCGAATGCGCAATAAACATCAGGCGGAGTCTCATTTCAGGCGCAACAGGCAGCAGATCGGCCAGGCGTCCTCCAAGATGAAGGTGACGCAAAACTACTATAATAATATGAATCGGCTCAACTATGTGGATCCGAAATTTTATGACAGTAAAAAGTAAGAGAGCCCGAAAAAAATATAAAAAAATTTTTGGAAGGGTCTAAAGTATATCGGATTACCACCGATATATAATACAAGTAAAGTAAAGATACTTACTTGAAGTCAGTGACGGAACCGAGGTCAGCGGACGGGACACCGGAGAAGTTACGAAAAAAAGGAAATGCGGCAAGGATGCCGCAAAAAATTCAAGGAGGAATATAATATGATAGTAAAACACAATATTACAGCGATGAACTCTAACAGAATGTTAGGTCTGACCACTTCTTCTCAGGCTAAGTCTACAGAGAAGTTATCTTCCGGTTATAAGATCAACCGTGCGGCTGATGACGCAGCAGGGCTCTCCATTTCCGAGAAGATGAGAAGACAGATCAGAGGTCTTACACAGGCTTCCGCTAACGCTCAGGATGGTATCAGCGTAGTACAGACCGCAGAAGGCGCTCTGAACGAAGTTGAGGATATGCTCCAGAGAATGAACGAGCTGGCTGTTAAAGGTGAGACTGGTACTCTTACAACTTCTGACCGTGCATCTATCCAGGCTGAGATCAGACAGTTGATGAGCGAAGTTGACCGTGTACAGAGCACCACAACCTTCAACGAGATGAACCTGTTAGACGGTTCCTTCATAAAGGGTCTGCAGGTAGGTGCAGAGGCTGGTCAGCACATCGACATCAGCATCGCTAACATGAGTATGGTAGGTCTTGCTCATAATATCGACGTCAAGATGTATACCAAGATTACTTACAACAATCTGGTTAAGAATGAGGCTGCTACTTACAATGCAACAACATACAGCAGCACGAAGCTTACAACATCCGGCCAGAACGTTATGCTCGGTACTGCAGGCAACAAGACAACCACAACTTTCTCAACCTTGAAGGGTTCGAACTATGCTAGCCAGACCATGAGCACGGCTATCGCTAACAAGTTGATCACTTCCTTCATGAAGTTGGATGGTGGTAATGCGGCTTCCGTTGCTACATCTCAGGATTTCAACTCCCTGAATGCATTCATCAAGGGCGCATTGGTACTTGTATCCCAGCAGAGATCTGATCTCGGTGCAATCCAGAACAGATTAGAGCACACCATCAGCAACCTGGATAACATCGTTGAGAACACCCAGTCCGCTGAGGCTGCTATCCGCGATACAGATATTGCTACAGAGATGGTTAAGTACTCCAACAACAACATCTTACAGCAGGCTGGTACATCTATGCTGTCCCAGGCAAACCAGGGCAATCAGTTGGCACTGTCCTTGCTCGGCTAATCGCTGTAACAGGATTTGTGAATTGCAGTTTAAACTATCAAAAGACCTCATCCGAAAGGATGAGGTCTTTTTTCAGTGCGCCTTGCGGCGCACGTTTCTAACGGGTGAAAGTCCCCAATCCGCCCTAGTAGTGGGAAGGATACAGCCGAACACCAAGGGTGTCCATCGTGAGGTGGAATCTGAAGGAAGGTGAAGGCAAATCTCCGGTCTGACG
>CAJUMJ010000050.1 GCA_910587095.1 uncultured Lachnospiraceae bacterium | reverse complement strand
CATCGTCCTTTCTAAATTTGGGCATAAAAAAACTGCTGTAACTTGTTCGGTTTACAACAGTCTGGTTTCGTGTCTGTTCAGTTGTTTTGGATAGAATTATCCATGTGTTATTGTAGCAAATCTGCGGAAGAAGGTCAAGGAGTTGCAGAGAAAAAGAGGAAAGAAAAGCAAAGAGGGTTAGGGATACTTCCCTATGGAAATTTCATCATACGGACGGCAGGGAAGTATGGGGAATTTTGCTCATGTGTCCGGACATGAGCAGTGCTTGCTACTCTACCCTCGACACTCCCGGAGGGTGTGTTGGTTTGTGGAGTTTTTGTGCCTTTATCATGATTCTCGACTTTTAACTTGCTTTTTGATATAATAAAAACACACAAGGCATAGGAGGAAAAACAGAAATGTTAAGACCGAAAGAAGTTGTTCAGTTATGGGTAGATGCATTCAATAAACATGATGTGGAAGCAATTACAGCCCTTTATCATGAAAATGCGACGAATCACCAAGTAGCGAATGAGCCAGTAGTAGGCATTGAAGCAATCCGTACTATGTTCACAGCCGAATTTTCAACATCGGATATGACAGCTATCGTAGAAAATATTTTTGAGGATGGGCAATGGGCAATCCTTGAATGGCGAGATCCATTGGGGTTACGGGGGTGTGGTTTTTTTCAGGTAGTGAATGGGAAAATTTTATTCCAGCGAGGCTATTGGGATAAGCTCTCATTTTTGAAACAGCACAATCTTCCAATAGAGTAAATATGACATTTTAGGAGAGAATATGGAATACCGGACATTGGAAAATACAGATTCCGTTTGTATATACGAAGCGTTTACACAGGCATTTTCTGATTATCAGGTTTCAGTTGATATGCCTTTTAAATCTTTTGAAACAATGCTGAAAAGAAATGGATTTATGCCTGCGGTTTCAGTTGGAGCCTTTGCAGATAGAACGCTTGTCGGTTTTATCTTGAATGGAGTGAGAGATTGGGATAACGAAAAGACAGTCTATGACCTCGGAACAGGAGTTATCCCCGATTTTCGGAGAACAGGAATTATGGGGGAATTATTGAATCTGGTTAGCACTATATGTATAAAAAATAAAATCAGCGTGTATCAACTGGAAGTGATTCAAGATAATGAGAAGGCGCTCACTTTATATAAAAAACAGGGATTTCGAATTAACAGAATATTGAATTGTTACCAACTGACGGGCAAGATAAAAGAACCGGGCGTACATAAAGTGTGGAAACTGGAACATCCGGAAAAATTACAAGATGATCAATGGACAGCAGTCAAAGATTTTTGGACTTATCCACCTTCATGGCAAAACGCAAAAGACGCTGTTTGTGCAATCGCTAAATCCTTTTCTTATACGATTGTTAAATTTGATGGAAACTTGATTGGATATGGTATTGTGGACAAAATAAAAGGAGATATTGCGCAGTTAGCGGTACATCCCAAATATCGCAGAATGGGAGTTGCCACAGAGATTTTGTTAGATTTACTTAAACAAACAAAGAGTTTAGAGATGAGAGTAATAAATGTGGATGAACGGGATCAGGCATTGAATGCTTTTTTGAAGAAATTGAAATTTAGTGTATTTGTTAAACAATATGAAATGAGAAAACATTTTTCTGCTTAGGATATTGTATAGATGAAGAAGCTGACTTTGAGGACAGTTGTCAGTAAAGGAGCAGTTATGAGATATAACAAAACAATAATATTAAGTAATGGCATGGAATGTTGTTTGAGGAATGGAACAGAGAGTGATGGTCAGCTTGTAGTGGATAATTTCAATCTGACACATAGTGAAACAGATTATTTGCTTACATATCCAGATGAAAACAGTTTTAATGCCGCACAGGAGAGCCAGTTTCTGAAAGAAAAAGCTGAGAGTGAAAGAGAGATTGAATTGCTTGCCATAGTTGACAGTGTAATTGCGGGAACAGCAGGAATTGAGGCAATCGGTACAAAATATAAGGTACGGCATCGAGCAGAATTTGGCATCAGTGTTGTGAGAAAGTATTGGGGACTTGGAATTGGTAAGGCTTTGCTGACTTCGTGTATCGAATGTGCTAAAACAGCGGGATATAACCAGCTTGAACTTAAAGTAGTTGCTGAAAATGAAAGAGCAGTTTCTATGTACGAACGGGCTGGATTTGTCGAGTGTGGAAGAAATCCCAAAGGATTTCGCTCCCGCATAGCCGGATTTCAGGAAGTCATTTCTATGAGATTGGAATTGTGATGATCGACAAATTTATTCCAGTTTCAAAATGGAGGTTATTGTCTACTGGGGTGACTGGTTGGAGTTGTTTAGCAAAAGCCAGTATGGGGAGTAGCCAAATTTTCCTTGATGTTGTTCGGCTGTTTTTATTGTCTCTGCATCTGAACAGAGAATGACAACCTTTACAGGATAATTATCCGAATATTTGATGTTTCTTAAATATTATCTCCCTTTTCAGATTATGGTTGCGATTGCTCTATTTTTTAAATAATTATGCCTTTTCCATATTTTCTGTAATATCCTTACCCGGAAGCATTTGAAGTAATGCAATATTTATCTCGTTTCCCATAAAAAATCCTCTTGTATATTTCGATTTGTTTCTTTGAATATTAGCATAAGTCTCCAGAAAATTTAATGTAAGTCAATATTATTTAATGCTTTCTTTTCAGATGCAGATGTGTTATAATTACTACATTTCCAAAAAGGAGTTAAAAAATATGCGGCAAGGTATTCTTAAATAAAACTATAATCAAATAGTGGGAACAAAAAACTTTGGGATGTCCTTTGGAACAAGGGCTTAGTTTTTTGTGCCAAATTTAAGAATACTTTTGCCTTATTTATATTGACATAGCAAGACAAGTGGCAAGTACCTATTGGTGCGTGTCTTTTATGTGTATGTCCACAGATTATATCCCCAGTGGTAAAAGTATTTTACTGCTGGGGATTTTTATGCCTTTTTTGGCTGTGAATGGAGGACGACATATGAAAATAATTAATATCGGCATTCTTGCGCATGTTGATGCAGGAAAAACAACACTGACAGAAAGCCTGCTGTATACAAGTGGGGCAATCATGGAACCAGGTAGTGTAGATAAAGGTACAACAAGAACGGACTCTATGGCTTTGGAACGTCAAAGGAAAATTACAATTCAGGCTGCCGTTACATCTTTTCGCTGGAAAGGGTACAAAGTTAATCTTGTGGACACCCCCGGACACATGGACTTTTTAACAGAAGTGCATCGCTCCTTATCGGTTCTGGATGGAGCAATTTTAGTAGTGTCCGCAAAAGATGGTGTACAAGCCCAGACCAGAGTGCTGTTTCATGCGCTAAGGAAAATGAAGATACCAACAATCATTTTTATCAATAAAATAGATCAAAGTGGTGTTGTTCTTGAGCAAACTTATCAAAATATCAGAGAAAAATTGACAGAAGATATGATTGTTATGCAGGAAGTTCATTTATGTTCAGAAATAATACTTTCTGATGTTGCAGATTTTGAAAAGTGGGATGCTGTAATTGCTGGGAATGATGATATTTTAGAAAAATATCTTTCAGGAGTCCCTTTGACACTGTGGGAACTGCAAAAAGAAATAAAACGAAGGGTACAAAGGGGAACGCTTTTTCCGGTATATCATGGAAGCGCAAAAGACAATATCGGGGTAAAAGAATTGCTTGAAGTGATTACAGAAGTTTTTTCATTGGAAACAGACGACAGTCAATCGGAATTGTGTGGGTATGTATTTAAAATTGAATATACCGAGCAGAAAAAACGACGTTGCTATTTAAGGCTCTATAGCGGTACGCTTTGTTTACGGGAAACGATTCTTTTGTCAAAAAAGGAAAAAATTAAAATTACAGAGATGTCAATTCCATTTGATGGAGAAATCGTCCCAACAGACACCGCTGATTCCGGGGAGATTGTTATTTTATCTGACAATACATTAAAACTAAATGATGTTCTAGGAGATGAAAAACTATTGCCACGCAAGGCGTGGACGGATAATCCCCTGCCGTTTCTTCGGACAACGATAGAGCCAATCAAAGCAGAGCAAAGGGAAGTATTACTGGATGCCCTTACAGAGATTGCGGATACTGATCCGCTTCTGCATTTTATGATTGATTCTATTACTCATGAAATTATTCTTTCCTTTTTGGGAAAAGTACAATTGGAAGTTGTTTGTTCTTTATTAAATGAAAAATATAGTGTCGAGGTAGCAATAAAAGAGCCTACCGTTATTTATCTGGAAAGACCACGAAAAGAGGCTCATTATACAATTCATATTGAAGTACCGCCAAATCCCTTTTGGGCGTCGATTGGTTTGGCTGTCACTCCTCTTCCTGTTGGAAGCGGAACAGAATATGAAAGTAAAGTGTCTCTCGGTTATTTAAACCAAAGCTTTCAAAACGCAGTTATGGAAGGGATTCGGTATGGATTAGAGCAGGGAGTGTATGGATGGGAGGTAACAGATTGCAGAATTTGCTTTGAATATGGTGTTTATTACAGCCCGGTCAGTACTCCGGCAGATTTCCGCTTTCTTGCGCCTGTTGTGTTGGAACAGGTATTAAAAAAAGCGGGAACGCAAGTTTTAGAACCCTATCTTTCTTTTATCCTATTTGCGCCGCAGGAATATCTTTCACGAGCTTATCATGATGCTGTGAAATATGATGCGGTAATTGAAACAACTTCGTTAAAAAATAATGAGGCAATTTTAACTGGAGAAATACCGGCTCGGCGGATCGGGGAATACAAAAGTGATTTGAATTTCTATACAAATGGAAGAAGCGTTTGTTTGACAGAATTGAAAGGGTATCAGGAAACTTCTGGGGAACCTGTAGTACAACCTCGCCGCCCAAATAGTCGGTTAGATAAGGTTCGCCATATGTTTCAGAAGATAATGTAACGTCTTGCGCAATGCAAGTGTTCATTGCTGGCTATTGCGAAATATCATTGATAAAATCAGTATCAGAGAGGAGGAACTATTTTGAACCAGGAACAGACGAATATTACAACAGGAAAGCAAATACGTCATCTGCGAACACAATCGGGAATGACACAGGAAGAACTAGCCGGGGAATTGAATGTTACCCGGCAGGCACTATCGAATTGGGAGAGAGATGTTAATGAACCCGATTTAAATACGTTGAAAAAAATTTGCTTTCTTTTTGGAGTCCACATGGACGATTTTGCGAAGGAGGTAATAACAAAGATGGAAACATATGAAAAAAAGGAGAAACGACAATTTAATAAGTACGATATGGCAATTGGACTTTTTTATGGTGTTGGTATATTTCTTGGCATTGGTATTTTCTTTGTTGGCGGTTTTATGACAATGTCGGGTGCAGGATGGGGAGCATCACTATTTGGCGGTGGCTGTTTTTCTCTTGTATTTGGCTTGATATGCCATGCAATTATTACATTGAGAAGAAATGACAAATGATGACATATTCTGCTTCCTTAAAAAGAAGCGTTCTGTATAGCGAAACAAGCCACAGTTTTGCAGAGGAAGGAGGTAATTAGGCGGCTAAGGGCAGCCGCCTTTGTTTTAGAAAAGAGATAGGAGAGGGAGTGGATTTACTTCGAAAAATTTTTATATGTCCGAAGATAGGCTTCCACAATAGCGAGAATTGTTATAATCTGTTCTTCTGTACATTGTGACAGATAAACCAACAGCCGCTGGTAGTCGAGGTTGTCTGCCGGGACAGTTGGATAAAAAAACGGATCGGCGGAAATATGTAAGGCTCGTATGAGCTGCCCCAGCTTTTCAAGGCTTGGCACGTTTCCATGATTTTCGATTTCCTTGATATAGCGTGAGGAAACGCCGGATTTTTCAGCCAGTTCTTCATAGGTCAGTTTTTGTTCAGTCCTAGCCTGTTTCAAACGAAATCCCATTTCCTTGTCAATTTTCTTTTTTCTTGCCATATATGCACCTCCATGTATAGTGTATATTGCACATTTTACTTTTGAAATGCACTAATAATTCACTTTATCAGAGGGGCATAATACATAATAAAATAGAATGACTTTGGATATTGCATATAAAAAAACGCAGTATCCAAAGGTTTTTTTGCGTGGTTTTTATCCTTTGGGTACGTTTAGGGGAATTTATGTGTTCTGAACGGTCTGAGGGATATTTTTTTGACTTCGGGAACCTGTCCGTCTATTGGCGTGGGAAGGTTCTTTTATAAGGTGTTTTACTGGAAGTGAAGCAGAATATACCTTAAAGAGTGAACTATACACGCTCGCAGTTTGTGGAGAAAACAGAATAACAGATATGAATAACGTCCAATGGGCATTGAGCCTGTTCGGGCGTTTTTTATATAAATTTTTCAAAAATTTTTACTCCCACCCGAACATCAGCCTATTGCTATTTGGCAGATACAACGGAAAGGGAAAAGGTGTATGCCTTTGTCACGTCACAACGGGGGAGGAGGTGAACTCGTATGAAGAAACCTTCTTGCCATGATGAACTGACAATCAGGCATCGCTTTGACCGCCTGTGCCAGATGTCGCTGAAAGGTGAAGCGATTAACTATTACCGGCACATGGATTACCGCAGGGAGCATGAAGCCATGTTTTCTGAACTGTCTGAAAAGGAGCTGAACCAGTTGTCTGTTATGGATGAGTATGGAGTGGAGAACAGTCATTTTACAGTGCATGGATATGACATTGAAGTAAAAGACACCCTGATAGCGGAAGCGTTGCAGGCACTTTCGGAACGGAAGCGGAATGTAATACTGCTTTCGTATTTTCTGGAAATGAGCGATGCGGATATAGCAAGGGAAATGAACCTTGTACGCAGTACGATCCACGAACACCGGACACGCTCGCTTGAGATTTTGAGAAAGATTATGGAGGAAAAAGCAGATGAAAAAGAAATGTAAGAATAGTGAAGAAAAGAATTTGCTGCCTTTCCATATCATAAAGGCAGCATCAGAAGGCAATGTAATGGCAATCAACGCAGTTTTGAAGCATTACGAGGGATACATAATCACTTTGTCCACCCGGAAAATGTATGACGAGGGTGGGCGGCTGCATTTTTGTGTTGATGAAACGTTGCGCCGGAGGCTTGAAACAAAGCTGATTACGAAGATACTGGCATTTGAAGCGGTATAACGGGCGGTTAACTGCCCTTTTCTATAGCTGATTATCAGCGTCGTACATTGAAAACTGAATACTGTATTGCATACAGGACGTGAGGATATGCGGAGCCACTAGGCAGATGCGCCATGACATACCTGCCCTGTCTTATGGCGGGGCGAACGTGAGGAAATGCTGAAAAACTGCATTGAAGCAAAGGTAAGGAGCGAGTGGAATCTGGCAAAGTGTGTAGCGGTTACAAGGGGCGATGAAGCATATCTGTGATAATGATACTTCCGGGTTGCAGGAAATCTGCAATCCGGTCAATTTGAATGACGGTGCAAGACCGATGTGGGCAGTGTAGCGATCTGCCACCTGTATTGCAGTTTTTTATCTGCTAATAAATGGGGAGAAGTGTATTCTGTCTATTTATTAGCAGATAAGGCTGTGCAAAAAAGGAGGACTATTTTAATGCAGAGAATACCGAAAGCAATTAACAAAAAGAGGTTAGTCAGATATAAGGACGGAGCAGAAATGTACAGTATGGGCATGAATAAATTTCAATCTTTAGCGAAAGATGCAGGTGCTATCTTGAAGATTGACAGAATGGTATTGGTTGATTTAGATATATTTGACCAATATCTTGAATCATTTCGTGTGAAATAGGTAGCTGGTGTCTTGGTTAAGAAAGATTTTTCGTATAACTGAAAATAAGTGTTGACTTTTGGTTTAACTGAAAGTATAATGATTATGAAATGGATGGAGGTGTATATTGTGGCAAGGACAGGCAGACCAAAGTCGGACAATCCGAAGAAGAATCTTATCGGATTAAAGTTGACAGAGGATGAAGCCGCAAAACTCAGAGAATATGCGTCCAAACATGACATGACCATAACGCAGGTGCTACAAAAGGGGATTGATTTGCAGTATGCAATGGAAGAAACCCTGAGCAGCTAGTACGAAATCTCTTTCCTTGAGAAAGGAGCAGAGATGGCAAAATCAAGAAAGGATAATAAAGGGAGGGTTTTAAGGAAAGGCGAAACGCAGCGCAGTTGTGATGGCAAGTATGTATATACTTATACTGATCCGGAAGGAAAGCGCCGGAGCATATACTCAAAGGATATTATGGAACTGCGTGTGAGGGAAGAAAAACTGATTAAAGACCAGTTAGACGGATTGGATACATATGTGGCTGGCAGTGCAACAGTCAATTTTGTTTTTGACAGGTACATATCTACAAAGTCAGAACTCAGGGGAACAACCATGAGGAACTACAAATATATGTATGACCGTTTTATCAGGAATGGATTTGGCAGGAAAAAAATTGCAGCAATAAAATTTTCTGATGTATTGCAGTTTTACCAGCATCTGCTGAAGGACAAAGAAATGCAGATTAACACATTGGAAACAATCCATACGGTTCTTCACCCAACATTTCAGTTAGCAGTGCGGGATGATATTATCCGCAACAATCCAAGTGACGGAGTTATGGCGCAGATAAAAAAACAGCCGGGGAAAAATCATGGCGTAAGACATGCTCTGACTCTGGAACAGCAGAGAGCCTTTATAAACTATGTAGAAAGCAGTCCGAAGTATTTCCGCTGGACATCTTTGTTTAAATTTTTGTTAGGAACGGGATGCCGGATAGGGGAAGCTATCGGAATCAGATGGGAAGATGTGGATTTTGAAAAACGGATAATCAGCATCAACCACAGTTTAGTGTATTACAGTACAGAGTATAAAGAACATCCCATGTGTACGTTTTCTATATCACTTCCAAAAACAGAAGCAGGTATACGCATTATTCCGATGATGGATGCGGTATATGACGCACTCCAGACAGAACTTGCAGACCAGCAGGAAAACGGGTTTAATGAAACGGAGATTGACGGTATGAAAGGATTTATTTTTATGAACCGTTTTGGCTATGTCCATAATCCGCAGTCTATCAACCGGGCAATTAAGCGTATATACGAATCGTACAATGCAGAAGAAGTGGTAAACGCTTCCAAGCAGCACAGGGAGCCAGTGCTAATACCACATTTCTCATGTCATCATTTGAGGCATACCTTTTGCTCAAGGTTTTGCGAGAATGAAACAAATTTAAAGGTGATCCAGTCGATCATGGGACACGCCAACATTGAAACCACGATGGACATTTATGCGGAAGTCACCGATGCAAAGAAGCAGGAAGCAATTCAAAACTTAGCACACAAATTAGATGTATTTTAGGAAAGAGTCCGGCTAGGACTGACAGAGAGTACGACAAATTGTGTGCCATACGACAAGGGTACGACAAATTCGGGTGCTTTAATCAGTTTAAAAGTGTTATTTGACTGATTGTAAGATGCCGAAAAGTGGCTTAATAAAGGGAAATAAGTCATTTTAAAATAAAGTGATAAGAAATCCCCACGATGAAAAGCCTGGACAAGAAGCCTTCCGACACGGCCAGGTCCGTGAAGAAGCAGACGGGCGGCGAGGCAAAAAAGAGCAGTCTGACTCGCGAGCAGGCGCTTGCGCTTTTGAAGAAATACAACAAGGAACCGTTCCATATCCAGCACGCCCTGACGGTGGAAGGCGTGATGCGCTGGTACGCGAAAGAACTTGGGTATGCGGAGGAAGAGGAGTTTTGGGGCATTACCGGGCTCCTGCACGATATCGATTTTGAGCTTTATCCGGAGGAGCACTGCAAGAAAGCGCCGGAGCTTCTGCGTGAGGGCGGCGTGGGCGAGGACATGATTTACGCGGTCTGCTCCCACGGCTTCGGGCTTTGCAGCGAGGAGGAGCCAAAGCTTGAGATGGAGAAGGTGCTCTTCGCGGCCGACGAGCTGACGGGACTGATCTGGTCCTGCGCGCTGATGCGCCCCTCGAGGAGCACGATGGACATGGAAGTCAAGAGCCTGAAAAAGAAGTTTAAGGACAAGAAGTTCGCGGCGGGCTGTTCCAGAGAGGTCATTACACAGGGAGCCGCGATGCTCGGCTGGGAGCTGGACGACCTGTTTGACAGGACCATTTTGGCGATGAGAAGCTGTGAGGCTGACGTGGCCGCGGCGATGGAAAAAATATAATGTTTCAAATGGCGGTGAACCCATGAAAATGGATGTCGACCGCCATTTTAAATGAAAGAGTCTATAACCCTTTCCGCATCTTCTTATTTTCATACATTTTCTCGTCGGCCTCCTTCATCAGCTTTTCGTAGTCCGCAGACTGTCCGGCCAGGCTGTAGCCGAGGGAAAAGCGCAGAGGAACCCGGATCTGATCGCCCAAGTCCGTAAAGTTATGGTTTTCCAGATCTGCCAGAAGAGCCACGGCGTCGGTTAATTCCCGTTCATTGTCGTAACCGTATAGGAACAGGACGAACTCGTCGCCGCCAAGTCTTGCGCCAACACAGTTATTTGGCTCGAAATCCCGGAATAACCGGGCAATTTCCTTTAGATAGATATCTCCGGCGTCGTGGCCGTAGGTATCGTTGATCATTTTCAGATTATCCGTGTCGATCATGACGACAGCGCTGTGGCCAAGCGTTTCCGTGCTGCCAAACAGGGTGGACAACCGATTATCCAGACCGCGGCGATTATACAGGCCGGTCAGCGGATCGAAATCACGCTCGGCTTCTATTTTTTTGCGCTTCACGATTTCTTCCGTCACGTCGATGATGACGCCGAAGATCTCACCATCGTCAATGACTTCATCCAATTTGACATAGCGATCCCGGCTGGCAAATACGCATGTTTCATCGGGAAGGGGATTTTTGCGAAGATCGGTAATAAATTCCCCAAAAGCTCTGTAATCTGCACAGAGACGTTTGGCCTCCCCGGTTTCCAGGGCGAGGATTCTCGGTACATGCTCGGTGACGCGGACTCTTTTCATATGCCGGTTGTATTCGTACACGCCGATGTACATATTGGTTTTGTCAAGGACGTAGGACATTTTGCGGCTGTTATCCAGAATGCTCTTTTTCATTCTGTTGATATAGCCGCTCAGTTCCGCAAGTTCCATGCTGCTTTGTATGTCGACGATCTCATCCAGATTTCCCTGGGCGATGCTGTGCAGCTTTTCGTTTATACTGCGGATGCCTTCCACCACATAACGATTCAAGTAGTGGGTGACCACATAGGATAAGATCATCGCGATGGTAATCAGGCAAATCGCAAGCGCGATGGTCGTAGGCAGAATACGCCGGTACAGATTCCGGCAGGAGAGAATGCGCCCGATATAATTTTCACCGATCTCCATAAACACACAGTAGGATCTTTCGCCGTTCATATCAGCGTGAAATCCCTTATCATGCGAGGCGACCTTGTCCAGATCAGGCCCGATTTCCGAAAGGTTCTTCCCGACGCAGGATAAATCGGTGGAGCCGACAACGATTCCGCTGTATTTGTGGACAGCGTAATAGTTGGCGTCGGGATTGACGCGGAACAGGGAAAAAATATAGGAGAGTTCGTTTTTCTCGGTCGCTTTGAGTACGTTGACCGGTTCCATGCCCACCTGAACGATAAACGCCTCGTTTTTGCTCCATAGCGCCGAGTACTGCATCAGCTTCGCTTCCGCCGTGTTGGGAGTAATACGCTGAACGAGACGCAGGGATTTATCCGTGAGCATGGGCTTGAAAAAACGCATCTGATCGCCGGAATCAAAAGTATAATTGTAGTATTCCGGGTGGGTTCCGGCATAAATACGGCCGGCGGTATCAAAAATGTGGATTTCATCCACTTCCATGAGAGCGGCAATTTCCTTTAAGCCTTCTACGCTGCTTAAAACGGAAGGATTATCCTCAATCATGTATGCGATTGCCTCCGCGTTGTGAAGGCAGGTCTGCCGGTAGGCTGATTTGATCTCGGTCAGCTCCGCCTGATTTTTTTCGAGAACCTGTCCGATCTGGTAGAAAGTTTCCGTGGCGGCCGCATAAGCCTGTCTCCTCTCATGAGCAGTCTGAAGATACAGGATCAGGGCTAAGAGAGCAGCGACCAGAAAGAGGGTGACTGCCCGTATATAGCGGTTGATTATATTTCCAAGAGTTTGCATGGACTTCTCCTTTGTCATATATTTAAGTAAATTCGCAGTTTGGTTTACATAAAAATATGCAATAAATAGTAAAATTTCATATAAGATACTATACATTGCATGGAAGTGTCAAGGTAAAAGAACGGATTGCAGAAAATACGGTACAATTTGTGAATAAAAGGAAAGTGAGACTTGTCATTTTAAGAGAGTCGGTGATAGACTGGTAAGTAAGAATTTGGAAATTATGGCAGGAGCAGGGAAAGAGGCATGGCAAGTATCAAGGATGTGGCAAAGGAAGCCGGGGTCGGTGTCGGGACAGTATCGCGGGCGATCAACAACACCGGGTACGTTTCACCCGAGACAAAAAAGAAAATAGATAAGGCGGTACAAAAGCTGAATTATACGCCCAACGAGCTGGCGCGGAATCTTTTTCGCAACAAAAGCGGAATTGTGGGGGTGATTGTGCCGGATCTGGATCATCCCTTTTTCTCCAGTCTGGTCAAAAACATAGAGATGCAGTTATACCGACAAGGTTATAAGACGATGGTCTGTAACGCGGTGGGCGTCAGCGACAGGGAGCGGGAATACCTGGACATGCTGGAACGCAATATTGTGGACGGGATTATCACGGGATCGCACTGTCTTGACGGGGAGGAATATCTGCGGCATGAGAAGCCGATCGTCTCCATTGACCGTGATTTTGGCCCGAAAATACCGATTGTGGGGAGCGACCATGCCACGGGTGGAAGGATGGCGGCACAACTGATGATCCGCGACGGACGAAGAGACGTGATACAGATTGCCGGAGTATCCCCGCATATTCTGGCAAACGAGAGACACACGGCATTCCAGAAGACGCTCGAGGAACATGGGGTGAAGGTGAGGACGATGGCTATGGACTGGAACGTCTTCGAATGGGAGGCTTTCTGTGAGGCGGCTTGCAGACTGTTGGACGAATACCCGGATGTGGACGGGATTTTTTCGGGGGATTTGGGCGTTGTGGCCTGTATGAACATAGCCGGAAAAAGAGGGATGCGTATTCCGGAGGATATCAGTCTGATCGGATTCGACGCTACAAGTGTGACGCAGATGGTATCCCCGCAGATTACCGCCGTCCGACAGAACACGCCGCTGCTGGCGGAGGTGTCCGTGAGCACGCTGCTCGACCAGATTGAACAGAGGAGGGATATTCTTCACAGGCAAATACTGAACGTGGATATCTGCTTCGGGGGAACAACGAAATGCACCGACTGACAGGGAAGCCGGCTGTAAAAGCAGCAGAGACTTTCCGTGTCAGGCAGAAAAATATAGAGAAAGCAGGGAATGTGCAATGTGTACAAAAATATCCCTGCTTTTTTGTGTATAGAGTAAAAAGTGCGGTAGAGTGATTGACAAATGAATGGAGTGGAAATATAATCATGAATATGGAACGCGTTCCATTAAATACGAACATATAATAAGAATAGTATTTACAATATACGCATAAATAAGGAAAAAATTATATGGAAACGGTTCTACAATGTAAGGGAATAATGTACAAATTGAGAAGAAAACAGGGAAGGAGGAAAGACAGAAAATGAAAAAGGTAAATTCTGCAAAATATACGTGCCTGGAAGTATTTGCGAGACAGACGGCCGACGGAGGGAGAGTCCGTGTCCTGACACGGAAGGCTGATGGCTCTCGGGAAACTTTGGAGAAACCGGCGGGCGCAAATTATTTTGCATGGCTGAAAATTCCATTGAGAGAAGATACGGAATATGAAATCAGCAGCGAGGACTGCGAGGTGTCGCTTTGCTACCTGAGCGGCGGCGCCCATCCGCTTGAGACCGGGGTGCGTTATTTGGAGAAGGATCAGGCGGATGGCAGCTTTTATATAGTAGACCAGACTGCGTGGTACGACGGGCCGACACGTGAAACCTATCACTTTTCCCCGTGGAAAAACTGGATCAACGACCCCAACGGGCTTTGCTGGTTTCAGGGATATTACCATATGTTTTACCAGTTTAATCCGCATGAACAGCAGTGGTCTAACATGTACTGGGGTCACGCGGTCAGCCGGGATCTGGTGCACTGGACGCACCTGCCTGTCGTGCTTGCCCCGCAGGAAGAGATTCTGGAAAATCAGGAGAAAGTGAAGGGCGGAGCTTTTTCCGGCTGCGCGGTCGCCTCCGACGATGAGGTCGTCTTCTATCTGACAAGACATAAGGGGCCCTTGCAGGACGGCGAGGAAACAGTGGAACAGCAGTGGATGATGCAAAGCCGTGACATGATCCGTTTTTCGGAGGAAACGTGCGTGATCGGGCAACCGCCGCAGGAGGCGTCTTTCGATTTCAGGGATCCCAAAGTGCTGCGGATCAAAGAGCGCTGGTATATGGTGCTGGGGAGCGCCATAGCGGGACAGGGTGCAATTCTTTTATATGAATCCGCGGACAAAAAGCGGTGGGAGTATGTGTGTCCGCTGGTTCGGGAAGGGAAAGAGAAAATCCGCTGTTTTGAGTGCCCTGATTTTATGGAGCTGGACGGTAAATATATGGTCATAGGCGCATGGATGGAGCACTACGACGAATGCGGAAGATACCAGATGAGCAGATATTACACCGGAACTTTTAAGGACGGGGAATTTACGGTGGAAAACGACGGTTGGTTTGACTTTGGGAGCAACTGCTATGCGATGCAGAGCTTTGAACATCAGGGCAGGCGGATCAGCATCGGCTGGATTTCCGATTTTTATGAGGAGCATGTGCCGTGTGAGAATGGCGCATACGGCAGCATGACGATACCGAGAGAGCTTCATATCAAAGACGGAAAGCTTTACATGACGCCGGTGCAGGAAATCCGGGCGCTTAAGGGGAAAACGCTCTATGAGGGAAAAGGGGAGAATATCCGTCTTCCAAAGATAGAGGGCAACGCGTACCGGGCCGGGATCAGGTTTTCGGAGAACACGTTCTTTTCCATCCTGCTCGGAGCGGACGGGGAAAAGTCGATTTCCCTCGTAAACTGTGAAGGCGGTCTGCACATTGTGACCAAAGGAGTCAAAAGTGAGGGCGTCTGCTTTAAAGCGGATGTGGAGGAAGTCAGAGACTTGGAAATCTATGTGGACAGACGGGTAGCGGAGGTCTATGTCAACGGAGGAGAGGCGGCGGGAACAAAAGTGTTTTACAACAGTTCCACAGACGGGTGCTTTGCGCTTAACGCTGAGACGCCGGAACATGTCGCATGGGTGGAAGTGGCCTGTATGAAGTCCATCTGGCATTAAAAAGCAGTGGATATAAAAGCGGTGTGAGGCAGAGAAGAAAGGAGCGGTCAAAATGAGGAAGAGAGTGATTGGGGCTGTGCTTGCGGCCATGACGGTCGCCGGTCTGTGCGTCGGGTGCGGGCAGACGAAGGAGAGGGTCAATGAGGCCGGGGAGTCGGTTATCACGGTGTGGAGCCCGACGGATGAGCCGGCTATCGAAGAGTGGTGGGTGGAAAAAATAGAAGCGTTCAATCAGGCGCACAAAGGAAAAATCCATCTGCGGCGGGAGGCGATCGTGCGTGCGGATTCCTACGCCTACGAAGATAAGATCAACGCGGCGATCACGTCCAATGATCTGCCGGACATTTTTTAGTGGATGGGCCAACGGTGTCCGTCTATGCGGCGAATGAGATTACACTTCCGCTGGACGATCTTTTTACGGAGGCGGAATGGGAAGACTTTCTGGATTCTTCCAAACAGCAGAATACATATGACGGGAAAATTTATGCGGTGGGAGCGACGGAGAGTTCGGTAGCCTTGTTCTACAATGCGGATATGTTGGAGGAAGCCGGCATACGCATACCGCAGTCGAAAGAGGAAGCGTGGACGTGGACAGAGTTTTATGAGGCGGCGAAAAAGCTGACGAAGGACGGTGTGGTCGGTACGAACATTATCATGGACAAGGGAGAAGGCCTTCCCTATGTTCTGGAGCAGTTTTGGATATCCAACGGCACCGATCTGGTGAGCGCGGATGGCAGCAAGGCCGACGGTTATATCAACAGCCAGGAGGGTATAGAGGCGGCGGAGTTTTTGAACAGTCTCATTCAGGGCGGCTACGCCAACATCGACCCGATCCAGAAGGAGTTTCACAACGAACGGGCGGCCACTATGCTGGGCGGCTCCTGGGAGGTGGCGACTCTTGAGAACGATTATCCCGATTTGAACTGGGGTGTCACATATTTCCCGGTGGCTGAAAACGGGATTCCTTCATCCCCCACAGGGGACTGGGTAGCTTCCGTGACAAAAAACACACAGGACATGGAGGCGGCCAGAGAGGTGCTGCGGTTTCTGCTTTCCAGCGAGAATGTGACCACTTATGCGAAGGCAATCTCGAAGCCGCCCACACGCATATCCAGTTATGAAGTGCTGACGGAATACAACGAGTACCCCCGCTCCCTCTTTAAGGAACAGCTCATGGAGACAGGTCATCCCCGTCCGAGAACGCCCTCTTACAGCGTGCTGTCGGCGGAGTTTTCGGAGGCTATGTTAAATATCTTTACGGGCGTGGATGCGAAGGAAGCGCTGGATGCGGCGGCGGCAGCCACGGATAAGGATTACAACAAATATTATGCGCAGGAGTAAGGGCGCGGAAGGAAAACAAGGAGGGGCTATTATGCAAGTATCGGTTGATAAAAAAAGTGAGAGAGGAGCGGCATATCTCTTTATCATTCCTGCGGTCGTCCTGCTGGCGGCATTCCTGCTCTACCCGGCGCTGCAGACTGTCAGATATGCTTTTACGGACTATAACATTATGCGTCCCGACAGGATCAAATTCTGCGGACTGAATAATTTCATTGAACTGTTTCAGGACAAAGATTTCTGGATAGCGGTGAAGAATACGCTGCATTTCACGATTTTGGTTGTGCCTTTTCAGACGGTGCTGGCGCTGGCGTTGGCGCTCCTGATTTCGTCGAGAAGGAAGGGCGTTTCCATTTTCCGGGCCGCCTATTTCAGCCCGCAGGTCACCTCCATGGTTGTGGTGGCTATTCTCTGGACGGTTCTGTACAACTCTAATCCGAACAGTGGTCTTTTGAATGCATTACTCGTTAACCTGGGAATGGAGCCTTGCGGTTTCCTGAATGACCCGAAGACGGCGATGAACTCCATTACTTTCATGTCGGCTTGGCAGGGAGCGGGCTACCAGATGATGATATTCCTCGCGGGTCTGCAGGGTATCCCGAAGGATCAGTATGAGGCGGCTTCCATCGACGGCGCAGGAAAGATCAAGAGCTTCCTCTATGTGACGCTGCCGGGGCTTAAGAACGTGATTTCCTATGTCATTATGATTACGGTTATTCAGGCGATGAAACTTTTCACGCAGCCCTATGTCATGACCAAGGGCGGTCCGCAGAACGCGACCAGAACACTCGTGTACTACGTGTACGAGCAGGGATTCCAGAAGCGGAATTTCGGCTATGCCTGTGCGGTGGCGGCGGTATTTTTCGTCATAGTCATTTCCCTGTCAATCGGGATGAAGAAGATAATCAAAGCGTAGCGTGAGACTTAGAACTTGTTCGTCCGTGGATTTTGAGATTCCGCACAGCGGAATCATGGTGGTTAGTGTGAGAAGAGTTTCTAAAGACGTCCCGCCAAAGGACGGGACGCCAGGAAACTCCAGGAGTTGCGTTGCAACTCCCTCTCACACAGGAGAACGCCAAAAAGCGGCATTCTCCAGGACGAACTTGTTTGTCCGTGGATTTGGGCACACAGCCCTGAGAAAGGAAGGAAAGGAGCGTCATTATGACACAGAAACAGAGAAAGCAGATAGGCAGTCTTGCCTTTTATATCGGAAATACCGTTATCGCGTTGATATTTGTCTCGCCTTTGATATGGATGATCGCGGCCTCCCTGAAGCCGGAGGCGGAAATTTTTAAGGGCCTCAATTCGATCTCTACCTTTGTTCCGAAGGCCGCTTCGTTTGCGAATTATCAGGAAGTGTTCACTCGGATCAATATGTGGAAATTTATCTTCAACAGCCTGTTTTATGTGATGGTTATCATTGTTTTGGATCTGTTTGTCAATTCCCTGTGCGGCTACGCGCTGGCAAAGTTTGAGTTTAAGGGAAAAAATGCCCTTCTGACGCTGGTGATCAGCCAGATGGTATTTCCGGCGGAAGCGATTATGCTGCCCATGTACCGGGAGATGGCGGATCTGGGGTGGATCAATACCTGGGCGTCCCTGATCGTCCCCTTCGTGGCAAAATGCTTTAGTATTTACATGTTTAGACAGTTTTTCCTTGACATTCCAAATGATTTGCTGGAGGCGGCAAAGATCGACGGGTGCGGGCCGGTCAAAACGTTTTTCCGGGTTGTCGTGCCGATTTCCGGGACCGTGTACGCGACCATCCTGATTCTGGATTTCGTGGCGCACTGGAATGATTTCATGTGGCCCTTGCTTGTCGTGACAGGGGAGGAGAAGAGAACGGTGCAGCTTGCGATCCAGACATTTTTCGGATCCAAACCGATCAATTACGGACCGATTATGGCGTCGCTGACCATCTCGGCGATTCCGATGCTTGTCATGTTCGTGTTCCTGCAAAAGTACTATGTGGAAGGAATTGCCTCCACAGGTATCAAAGGGTAACAGAGGCTTTGCGGCTTCCCGAATGTCCTGTTGAAACGATGGAGCGGAAAATCAAATTTGGGGAGGCTTGTAAAGGGAGGGACAATCACCTATAATAGAAAAGAATACAGAGGCGGATTAACTTGCGGGAAACGGTTGGCGCAGCACTGTTTTGGATGCACGCCGGGCGGCGTGGGAAGGAGAGGCAGTTGAGAATTTTACTGGTGGAGGACGATCCGGAGATCAGCGACATGCTCAAAACGTTTCTGATGACGGAAAACTTTGAGGTGACGACGGCTTTTGACGGTGAGAGCGCCTGTGAAAAATTCGGGGAAGGACAATACAGTCTGGTTCTGCTTGACCTCATGATACCGAAAAGAAGCGGGATGGAGGTCATGCGGGTCATCCGGGAGAAAAGTACGGTGCCGATTATAATTATGTCCGCAAAGGACACGGATTCGGATAAAACTCTTGGCTTGGGGCTTGGGGCCGACGATTATATCACAAAGCCGTTTTCTGTCACGGAGGTGCTGGCGAGAATCAAGGCCAACATCAGGAGAAATACACAATATGCGGCAAAGGAGAACAATGAGAAGGACGTCCTGATACGGGGCGGCCTTCTTCTTGACGTGGAGGAGCACACGGTCACGAAAAACGGGGAGAAAATTGAACTGACTGCGAAGGAGTTTGAGATTTTAAGGCTCCTGTTGGAAAACCCCAAAAAGGTATATACCAAAGAGCAGATATACCTGAAGGTCTGGAAGGATGCCTATTTTGGGGACGAGAACGCCGTGAATGTGCAGATCAGCAGACTTCGCAACAAGCTGGAGGACGATCCGCATGATCCGCGGATTGTGGTCACGGTATGGGGAATAGGATACAAACTGGGGGATATACAATGAGAAATGTAAGGCTAAACGCAAACCTTAGGCAGATCAGCCAAAAGCTGTCCGATATTCTGGATCAGGACAGCGATGAAAAAGTGATGGTGTTTACGGACAACAAGGCTCTTCAGGAGCTTTGTGCACAGATAAACCGCCTGCTTTTGAACCGCCAGAAAACGAGAGCCGATTACAGGAAGCGAGAAATTTCCTATAAAAAGATGCTTTCCAATATCTCCCATGATATCAAAACGCCCCTGACGGTTATTTTGGGGTATTTGGAGATGATGCGGCTTGCGGATGAGGGAAACGAGGAATTTCGTAAGGTAGAGGCGAAGGCTGTTCAGGTGATGGAGCTGATCAATCAATTTTTCACGCTGGCAAAGCTGGAAGCCGGAGACATGGATATTGAGATCGGGAAAATGAATATCAGCGAGTTGTGCAGGGAAAGTATGCTTGGCTACTATGATATTTTGCAGGGACGGGATTTTGCCGTGGAATTGTCTATCCCGGAAAAAGATATGTTTGTCCGGGGAGAAACGCGGGCTGTTGACAGAATCTTAAACAATTTGATTTCAAACGCGGTGCGCTACGGCGGGGACGGGAAATACATAGGGCTCGCCTTGCGGGAGAGCGGAGGATATGTGTATATCGATATAACGGACAAGGGCAAGGGCATAGAAAAAGCCTTTGCCCAAAATGTTTTTGACAGACTTTACACGCTGGAAGATTCCCGAAACCGTGAGATCCAGGGAAACGGGCTTGGCCTCACCATCGCGAAGAATCTTGCTTTGCAGTTGGGAGGGGATATCTTTCTGGAAAGCGAACCTCATGTGAAGACGACATTCACGGTAAAACTGAAAAAGGCGTTGTGAGGGCGCGTGGAAGCGGAGTAAATTGTATGATATGAATTTTGAAAGAATAGGTAATTGCGAAACTCATCTCAAGGCTGCATTACATTGTGCAAATAGTATAATCATAAGCAGACCCTAGTAAGTGTTTAAATCCTTCGGATTAAAACTGTTGGTACTTGGTGAGGTTCTTTCGAACCTTAGTACCACTACGTTTGGATTGGAGCGAAAGCGCGTCTG
>CAJUMJ010000049.1 GCA_910587095.1 uncultured Lachnospiraceae bacterium | reverse complement strand
CTGCCATGAACCTGAAGAAACTGGCGATGTGGAAATGGAAGGCAGCTCACCGACAGTTTTTTGTCGCGATGAGTATTGCTGCTTTAAAAAAGAACCTCTGCTGTGCTGCTGCATAACAGGGGTTCTTTGACAGTCTGAACTGGTTTATATCTTAACCAGTCCTCTGTCCAAAAAAAGATATATTACCACAATTCTAAAGAATCTTCCGCATCTACCCACGTCTGCATACCGTCCTCAAGATACAACGTTGCATATTCAAGGGGATTGTCTATTGCCAAAGCATTTAAGGCGCATTCAGAGTATGGTGTTGTTATTAATCCTTCTTCCGCTTTTCCGCAGTCTATCCGTAAAACATATTCGTCAAAAGTTGTTACGTCAATACAGTTATGGAGCATATTATACGCTGCATAAATAAATCTCATATCTTATCAGCCCTTTCTTGTCTGTGTTTTGGAGGAATTTGTAAAGCATTCCAATCAGTTCTTCCTGTTCTGTTCATTTCATGTTATAATTTGTTACAGGTTTTTCTTTCCCTTATTTTTGCCCTTATGAGGGTTCGTAACATGAGGGAAAAGGATATAATACAAGGGAAAGCATAAGGGCAAACTCACTTGCTATAAATTTAGTATTTTCAAGGGTTTGCGGACTTTTTGAAGATAAGATATAACAGTTATTAAATGCTATAAAAAGTGTCTTATCAGAATTCCAGTTTATCGGTATAATAAAAGTCCAAAATAGGGCGGCGGTAATAGGTGTTGACTATCCCGCCGCCCCGTCTGTTATCGCTTCATATCCAGCTTTCTGTGGGGTGTTCCCGCTGCAGGTGGATTGCAGAGCAGAAAATGACTGGAAAAGACAATAACGGAAAGAGAATAAGGAGGGAAAGATATGAAATTCACGGAAGGGTACTGGTTACGGAGCGAAAATATGGCGCCGTCCTATGCGTCTCAGGGGTTTTATGCAGAGAAGACGGAAAGAGGGATGCGCATTGTGGCGCCGGAGAGGAAGATTCTGAGCAGAGGGGACGCCCAGAACATCGCGACAATCACCATTGACTTTATCGTTTTTGCCGGAAACAACATTCTGGTGAAGGCAAGGCACTACGAAGCCTACGAGGACAGGGAGGCAAGGTTTGACTTGAGCGGTCAAGATGTGCCCTTCGATGTACAGATTACGGAGGATGAAGCCGTTATGACGAGCGAAGAGGTGACTGTGCGGGTCAACAGACAGGAAGGCACATACCGCTTCGAGGCGGAGGGAAAGGTAATCACGGAATGCGGGTTCCGGAACCTTGGTTATATCCGCTGGGCGAAGCAGCCGGGCACGATGTTCCCAAAGGAGAATTATCTCTCCGAACGCCACACGCCCTATATGGTAACCGAACTTTCCCTGAAAGCGGGCGAGCGGGTCTACGGACTCGGTGAACAGTTTACATCTTTTGTGAAAAACGGGCAGGTGGTGGAGATGTGGAACGAGGACGGCGGTACTTCCTCGCAGGTTGCCTACAAGAGTGTGCCGTTCTATATGACAAACGAGGGCTACGGCATCTTTGTGGATCACACGACACCGGTTTCCTTCGAGGTGGCGAGCGAGAAGGTGGCGTATGTGGGCTTTTCCGTGCCGGGAGAAGAGCTGCGGTATCACTTTATTTACGGGCCGACGCCGAAGGAGGTGCTGGTCAGATATACGGATATGACGGGGAAACCGGCTCTGCCGCCCGCATGGAGTTTCGGTCTCTGGCTGACCACTTCTTTTTCGACCGCATATGACGAGGAGACGACCAGCTCTTTTATCGACGGGATGGCAGAGAGGGACATTCCCCTGCGGGTGTTCCACTTTGACTGCTACTGGATGAAGGCGCTGCACTGGTGCGATTTCGAGTGGGACGACGAGACTTTCTCCGACGTGGAAAATATGCTTGCACGGTATAAGGAAGAGAAGGGCATGAAAATCTGCGTCTGGATCAACCCCTATATTGCGCAGGGGACGCCCTTTTTCAGGGAAGGTATGGAGAATGGCTATTTTCTGATGCGCGCGGACGGCAGAGGGGCGAAGCAGATTGATTTCTGGAATCCGGGCATGGCGGTGGTGGATTTCACCAACCCTGATGCGAAGGAATGGTATCTTGCCAGACTGAAAACCCTCCTCGATATGGGCGTGGACTGCTTCAAAACCGATTTCGGCGAGCGGATCCCCATTGAAGTGACGTACGCCGACGGTTCTGATCCCGTCAGTATGCACAACTACTATTCTTATCTCTATAACAAGGCAGTGTTCGAGCTGCTGCGGGAAGTAAAAGGAGAGGGGGAGGCGGTACTCTTTGCCAGAAGCGCAACGGCAGGCTGTCAGCAGTTTCCGGTGCACTGGGGCGGCGACTGTTCGGCGTCCTACCCGTCCATGGCGGAGACGCTGCGGGGCGGCTTAAGTTTTGCCATGAGCGGATTTTCCTTCTGGAGCCATGATATTTCCGGTTTTGAGAAGACCGCCTCTCCGGATATCTATAAGAGATGGGTGCAGTTTGGGATGCTCTCCTCTCACAGCAGGCTGCACGGTTCCCAAAGCTACCGGGTGCCGTGGCTGTTTGACGAGGAAGCCTGCGACGTGCTCCGGTATTTTACCAGACTCAAATGCCGTCTGATGCCTTATTTTTACAGGCAGGCGGCTCTCTCCCACGAGACGGGCGTCCCCATGATGCGCCCGATGGTGCTGGAGTTTTCAAAGGAACCCGGCGTAAAGGATCTGGACATGCAGTATATGCTTGGCAGTTCCCTTCTGGTCGCGCCGGTTTTCAGAGAGGACGGCGTGGGAGAGTACTATCTGCCGGAAGGAAAGTGGACGCACCTTCTGAGCGGGGAAGAACGGGAAGGCGGCCGCTGGTACCGGGAGACTTACGATTACTTTTCCTTGCCGCTCTTTGTGCGGGAAAATACCCTGCTTGCCATGGGCGGCAATGAAAAACGGCCCGATTATGATTACACGGAAGGGGTGGAACTGCACTTGTACGCGCTTGCAGACGGCGCGGAGGCGGTTTGCGAGATTACTGACTTATCTGGTCAAATTGTGATGACGGCGAGGGCTTCCAGAAAGGGGGATCGGATTTCCTTTGAGACGGACTGCCCGGAGAAGGAACCGGCTCTTGTGATTCACGGGATGGAGGAGATTTTATGAACAACATGAATTTATCACAGTACTTTAAGAGTATCATAGATCAGGACAGGAGCGCGGTGGTGATTTGCAATCTGTCCCACGAGATTATTTATATGAATCCTGCGGCCAAAGAGCGGTTTTCAAAGCGGGGCGGGGCGGCTCTCGTGGGGCAAAGTCTCTTGGACTGTCATAACGCGCAGTCTGTGGAGCAGATCGGAAAGATAACGGCATGGTTCGGGGAGAGCGCAGAGCACAATATCATCCACACTTTTTATAATGAGAAGGAAAACAAGGATGGCTATATGGTTGCGCTGCGGGATGAGGACGGAACGCTGATCGGGTATTACGAGAAGCACGAGTACCGGAATGTGGAGACGTGCGCGATGTATGATTTCGGCTGAGGAGATAAATGAAAAACAGAGGGCGCTGTGCTTTTTGCGCAGTACCCTCTGTTTTGTCATGTTGTAACCGGCCTTTCTTCATAAGTCATAGCAGTTGTATTCCGTTCGCCAGCGCTTCCTTCGTGATCTCCTCCGGCCAGAGGGAACACTGTACCTCACCGATGTGGGCTTTGCGCAGGAAAAACATACAGATTCTCGATTGCCCGATGCCGCCGCCGATGGTGAAGGGAAGGGTTTCGTCGATGACGCCCTTCTGGAAGGGGAGTTCGGCGCGCTCGGGGCAGCCTGCCTTTTCAAGCTGGGACAAAAGCGCATCCTTATCCACACGGATTCCCATGGAAGAGAGCTCCAGCGCGATATCGAGGACGGGATAATAGACAAGAATATCCGCGTTGAGCGTCCAGTCGTCGTAATCCGGCGCACGGCCGTCGTGCTTTTCGCCGGAGGCCAGCAAATCCCCGATTTGCATGAGGCAGACCGCACCCTTTTCTCTTGTAATCAAGTATTCCCGCTCCTTTGGGGTCGTGCCGGGGTAGAGATCCTCAAGCGCCTGCGTCGTGATAAAAAAGATGTCATGGGGCAGAATCTCGTCTATGTAATCGTACTGGATGGCCATGTACTTTTCCGTTTTTCGCAGTGCCTTATAGACCGTCTTTACCGTTTCTTTCAGATAATCCGGACAACGTTCCTCGCGGGAAATGACTTTCTCCCAATCCCACTGGTCCACATAGATGGAGTGGATATTGTCCGTCTCCTCGTCTCTGCGGATGGCGCTCATGTCAGTGTAGAGTCCCTCGCCGTGGACAAAGCCGTATTTTCCGAGAGCCATTCGTTTCCACTTTGCCAGGGAGTGCACGATCTCGGCGGGGGCGTCTTCCTGATCCTTGATACCGAAGGTGACGGGACGTTCCACGCCGTTTAGGTTGTCGTTCAGGCCGGAAGCCGGCTCTACGAAAAGGGGGGCGGATACGCGCAGCAGGTGAAGCCTCTCCGCAAGCTGTAACTGGAAATAATCTTTGACAGTCTTGATGCCGATCTGCGTGTCATGCAGATTCAGGGCGGAACTGTAATCTTTTGGGATAATTAAGTGTTCCATAGGATACCTCGCTTTTTTTGATATAAGAAATCGCGTAACGACGGTTTCTCACCTATTATTTAACCGCTTTTACGGCAGGAAAGCAAGAAAAACTTTTACCACGTCTTTTCAAGCGGCGTATTCCAGTCCAGCGCAAAGGGATTGTCGGAGGAGGTCTTCAGATTTTCATATATTTCTCGGCGTTCGTCGCTGCTTTCCTCCGACCAGTACTCATATCCGGCAAAATAGCTTTCCATGAAGCTGTCCCATGAATCGAAGGTGGTCTGAACGGTTTGCGCAAGCGCCAGAGATTGATCCAGGGCTTCCTCCTTTGTATAATAGTCCGCCAGATAGTAATAGCTCAAAAGCCACATGGCCCGGCTGTAATCCCAGGCTGCAGCCGTATCCTCACCGCACTGTTCATACAGGGAAAACCAATCGGCGTATCGCTGGGCCTGCTGATCGTCCAGATCGAAACCGGTAAGAATCGCCTCAACCCGTTCGTCTTCCGGTATATCCGAGAGTCCCATTTCGGCAAGATAGTCCAATTCTTCCGCTATGGAAACCCGGTGACCTTCTTCCAGAAGCCAGAGGAGCGATTCGTCGGCCGATTCTCTGTCCGTAACATCCCATGTGTTTTCCAGAAGCGCCTGGGCGAGCGTTTTGCTGGCTATATTCGGGCGGCTCCCGCTGTATATGCGGTAGTCGCGCTCATTCAGCACGGTCAGTACGGCATAGGTGTTGTTGAACCACTGAACGGTATCGGAGTCGGTTTTGCCGGCGCTTTTCCCGCATCCTGCCAGCGTCAGCGCAAGAACCGTAATGACTGAAACGGTCATTTTCCACGGCTTTGTTGTTTTTTTCATTTCGTCTTTCCTCCTGTAAAAAATTACATATCCTTCTTTTATAGAAGACAGTATAACAGAATTGAAGGCGCGTTTCCAGTAGGAGTCAGTAATTGCGCTGTGTGTGGAATCTGTCTTGTGAACGGAAAAAACCTGTGGTAAAATATTTTCGAAAAAAATAGAGGGGGAAAATCTTATGAAGTTTTTTGCAAATCGAAAGCTGGCTACTCGGATTGGCATCATTACCACGGCGCTTATTTTTGCGGGGATGTTTCTTCTCTGGTTTATCGTTTCCAACCGCATTTCTTCGATGGTTGAGAATAACATTACGAACCAGATGATTGACGTTGTGGAATCCAGAGCTTCCATCATCAACGACTATGTGGCGTCCGCGGAGGAATACATGTCCGCTTTTGCGCTTAGCAGTGACGTGAGAAACTGCCTGACAACGCAGGATTCAGCCGTTTTGGAGCGTGGGCAGAAGTACACGGAGGACTTCGCAGCCGTCAAGGGCATATTTGAGGGATTGTATATTGCCACGCCGGATACACATGTTTTGACACATACGAACAGAGAGGTGGTCGGCATCACGACCAGAAACGGCGATTCCCTGAAGGAGTTCCAGAATACGATTCTGGCGGAGCCAAAACTCACGAATTTGGGCATTATGGAATCACCCGGAAGCGGCAGCATGATTCTCTCCATGTATAATCCGATCTTTGAAAACGAGGAATGCATCGGCTATGTGGGCGCCGGCGTCTATGCCAGCGGGCTTATGGATGTGCTGTTAGGTCTGGATATGGAGGGCCTGCCAAACAGTGAGTATGTCTTTTTAAACGCGCAGACCGGAGTTTATCTGTACCATTCGGATGAATCCCTTTTGAATACGGAGACGACCGATCCCGGATATCTGGAAATCATACGCAGGATCAAGGAGAACAATGACTCCAATGCAGGCACTTACTTTTATCAGGATGAAAACGGCGTGAACCAGATGGTCGTGTACAAATATTTGCCGGACCGGGACTGGGTATTTATGGTGCATGACAACGTGGAGGAAGTCTACAGGGAAGTGGAAACGGTGGGAGGTACGGTTGGCGTTCTCTGCGCTATGGTAGCGGTAGTCATTATTCTCGTCATCCTGCTGATCCTGTACCGGGAAGGCAGAGAGCTTATGATTATGGAAGGCGCTATACGACGGCTCGGCAATTTGGAGCTGTCTGCGGATCGCGGATTGGAATCCTTTTACGGGAGAAACGATGAGATCGGCATGATTGCCCAGACGATACATCTTGTCTGCGAATGTCTCCGCAAAACGATTGACGATATCGGCAGGATATTAGGCGAGATGGCGGGCGGCAATATTGCCGTGGACGTGGACAGAAACGAAGGGTACTACATAGGCGATTTCAAAGTGCTGTCGGAGAGCCTAAAGAGCATCAGGGATCATCTGACAAATGTTATGAGGGATATCACGAGTATTGCAAATCAGGTGAACAACGGTGCGGACGAGGTGGCGGAGGGCGCGCAGGCGTTGTCCCAGGGAGTCGCCCAACAGGAGCTTTCCATCAACGGTCTGGTATCCAATATCACGGACATTACGGAACAGATTCAACAAAGCGCCGCCCGCTGCAGCAACGCGAGTGAATTGGTGGACAGGGCAATCGGCTATGCCAGGGAAGCCGACAGGAAAATGGAACAGCTTTCCGCCGCCACAAAAAATATTGACGAGTCCTCCACGCAGATCGGAAGTATTGTAAAGACCATTGAGGACATCGCTTTCCAGACAAATATTCTGGCCTTGAACGCGTCCGTCGAGGCAGCAAGAGCCGGGGAGGCGGGAAAGGGATTCGCCGTCGTTTCGGGGGAAGTGCGAAGCCTCGCTTCCAAGTCTTCCCAGGCGGCGAAAAATACGGGCGAGCTGATCAACCGCTCGACAAACGACGTGAAGTCGGGAACCGAGTCCACGAAAGACGCGATATCCGCGATGCAGATCATCAACGAGTGCGTGCAGGCCATCAAGACGCTGATGGATGAAATTGCCCTTGCAAGCGTACAGCAGTCGGAGATGATTGTGTCTGTGGAAAACAGGATCAAGGAGGTTTCCAAAGTCATTGAGAGCAATTCGTCCGCAGCGGAAAAGAGCGCGGAAGTTTCCAACGAATTATCCGGTCAGGCCAAGACGCTGAATCGCCTGATCAGCCAGTTCCGCATCAGGTAAAAGAAATCCCGGAGGCAGTCACCTTGTCGTAGTTCGATGACTGTTTCCGGGATTTTTGTGTATGTGTGAATCAAATGATTCCGTTTCAGCTATGTTCGGACATTACAGGGAAAAGCCGAACGATTGCAGCAGCAGTAAAAACAGAAGCACCGGGGCAATGACGGTAATCATGGCAATATAGAGGCGCTTTCTTCCAAATTTATAACCGCCTAAAGTCACCTCGTCGATAATCACCTTGGGCTTTACAACCCAGCCGATCAGAACACAGGTCAGAAGTGCGACGAGCGGCATCAGACAGTTGTTGCTGACATAATCCATGACATCCAGAAGCTGACCGACGGAGCCGTTAGGCAGCTTTAACTCAAAGTAGAAGAAATTGTAGCCGAAGCAGACAATCATCCCGACGATCAGACCGTAGGCGGTCACGAATACCGCGCTCTTTTTTCTGGATAAATGAAACTTGTCCACCAGACTTGAGACGATAGCCTCCATGATGGATACTGCGGAGGTCACTGCCGCGAAGGCAACCATGACAAAGAACAGGATGCCGACGAGTGTTCCGACCCATCCCATAGCGGCAAAGATCTTAGGAAGGGAGATAAACATAAGTCCGGGGCCGGCGGACATACCCTCGGTTCCCATGAAAACATAAACGGCAGGGACGATCATCAGACCCGCGAGCAGGGCGACTACGGTATCAAAAATCTCGATCTGGTTGATGGAGGGCATCAGGTCGACGTCCTTTTTGACGTAGGAGCCGTAAGCCACCATGATGCCCATGGCAACGCTGATGGAGTAAAACAACTGTCCCAGCGCGTCCATAATTACCAGAAACAAATCCTGCAAGGTAACGCCCTCAAAATTGGGGAGCAGATAAATTTTCAGTCCCTCCAGACCGCTTCTCTGGATCCCGGCGGCATCCGTGTGCCGGAGCGTCAGAGCGTAAACGGATATACCGATAATCAGAACGAGAAGCAGGGGCATGATAAATTTGCTCGCCCGCTCAATGCCGTTGTCCACGCCGCCGAAGATAATGACCGCCGACAGAACCGTAAAAACGGCCATAAAGATCACGGGGCCAAACGGCTCTGAGATAAACCCGGTAAAATAGCCGTCTGCGGCGGCATCCGTTGTTTTTCCGGTGAGAAAAACCAATAGATACTTTAATACCCATCCGCCGATGGCGAGATAGTAAGGTAAAATAATAACCGGGACAAGACTTGCCAGAACGCCGAGTCCCTTCCATTTCGGGTGGATCACCCCGTAGGCGGTCAGCGGACTCTGCGCGGTTTTGCGACCGATGGCGATCTCGGTGGTGAGCAGGGTAAAGCCGAAGGTCAGCGCAAGGATGATATAGCAGAAAATGAATAATCCCCCGCCGTCTTTCGCCGCCAGATAGGGGAATCGCCAGATATTTCCCAGTCCTACCGCGCTGCCGGCCGCCGCCAGAACAAAACCGATTCGGCCTGTAAAGTTTCCTCTTTTCTTAGTAGTCTCCATAATTCTATTCCTTTCCCTTTTGCATGTAATATTCTGATTATACTGTAACATGTCCTGTTATGCAATGCTTTTAGAAAGGAAAAGAACGAATGTTCTAAAAAAGGGGTTGCAATATGGGAGATGCCGTGTTAAGATATTACCAAAAAGAACGTATGTTCCGAATCGGGCGGACTGACAGACGCCATATATGGGTCGGAACGCTTTTCGGAGAAGAAACATTTGACGTAAGGGAGTGAGTGAAATGGATATTCGTATTGCGCCGCAGATGTCGCTCATGGATAAACTGAAAATACTCGGCGACGCGGCAAAGTATGATGTGTCGTGCAGTTCCAGCGGTTCCTCTCGGAAAAACGATGGGCAGGGCATGGGAAATACCGTGGCTGCAGGGTTGTGCCACAGCTTTGCGGCGGATGGCAGATGTATTTCCCTGCTGAAGATTCTCTTTACCAATGAGTGCATTTACGACTGCCGTTACTGCGTCAACCGCAGCTCCAACGACGTACAGCGGGCTTCCTTTACCCCCGACGAGGTATGCGAGCTGACCATGGAATTTTACAGACGCAATTATATAGAAGGACTATTTTTGAGTTCGGGTATTTTGTATAGCCCTGATTATACAATGGAACTGATCTGCGAGACGGTTCACAGACTTCGCACGGTACACCGCTTCCAGGGATACATCCATATTAAGGCGATCCCGGGGGCGAATCCGCTGCTGATCCAGAGGGCAGGTTATCTGGCGGATCGTATGAGCGTGAATCTGGAGATGGCCACGGCGGAGGGGCTTAGGGCTATTGCGCCCAATAAGCACCGCAAAAATATTTTAAAACCCATGCGTCAGATTCAAAACGGCATTGTCGAAAATAAAAATGAACTTACCGTATATAAACACGCGCCCCGTTTCTGTGAGGCGGGCCAGTCTACACAGATGGTCATAGGCGCTTTGCCGGAGAGCGATTACCAGATCATGTCGGTGGCGGAAAACCTCTATGAAAAGTTCTCTCTCAAGAGGGTGTACTACTCCGCATTTGTAAATGTCAATGAGGACAAAGAGCTGCCGGCCCCTGTGGGAGGACCGCCTCTATTGCGGGAGCATAGGCTGTATCAGGCGGACTGGCTTTTACGTTTTTATGACTTTAAGGTGGATGAACTGCTGACGGCGGACAGACCTAATTTCAATACGGCCATCGATCCGAAAGCGGACTGGGCGGTCCGACATCTGGAGTGTTTTCCGGTAGAGATCAATCGGGCGGATTACCATTTGCTTTTGCGGATTCCGGGGGTTGGTGTCAAGAGTGCGAGCCGGATTGTGGCGGCCAGGAGGTTTGGAAATCTGACCTTTGAGGATTTAAAAAAGATAGGTGTTGTGCTCAAGAGAGCGCTCTATTTTATCACCTGCAGCGGAAAGATGATGTATCCGACGAAGCTGGAGGAGCAGTACATCGTGCGTGCCCTCACCTACCAGAATCAGATGGGCAGGGGGGAGAAGCTGCCTTTTATGACAGACGGCACGGCTTATAGACAGATGTCTCTGTTTGAAAACGACGGATTCGGGAAAAACTGGAGGGCGGCCGGCGGCTGACATTTCGGGATGTTTCCGGGAGGGAAGCGTATTATCTATGGAAGAAAAATATTTGATCTGCGAGGATTCTCTGGAAGGAATCTTTACCGGGATATATGAGGCATATGCTCTGAGGGAGGGGCATACGCATGTGCATATCCAGCTTGGCGAGGAGGAGAATTTAAGATTATTTGCAAGTTACATGTATATTTCCCCGGATCCCGTAAAGACTGATAAGGTAGCGGAGACGCTCAGAAAGCGGTTGGGAGAGCACGTATATCATTCTCTGTGCCGTGCGGCGGCTTCCTGCTATTCGGATAAGGGGGAAGCGGTCTATAAGACGGTGGTTGACGCACTTACGGCGGGAAGCGGAAGAAGGGTCATGGAAAACCTGAAAAATCCCTATGTGGCGAGATGCTTTGAGCTTGCGCGCTTTACTGCCAATGAAGCCCACTTTGAGATTGAGTTTATCCGCTTTCAGGAGCTTAGGGCAGAAGCTTCCGAAAAAAGTGTACTCTTTTCCAGAATCGGGCCGAAGAACAATGTGGTTCCGTTTGTTATGCCTCATTTTGCGGACAGACTGAGCATAGAAAACTTTATGGTCTACGACGAGAACAGAAAGCTTTTCGGCGTTCATCCGGCGTCGGAGGAGTGGTATCTCGTCTCGGCAAAAGAGACGTTTGTCCTGCAAAGCCTTTGCCTGTCGGAGAGAGAGGAGGCGTATCAGGAGTTGTTTCGGGCATTCCACCGCACGATCGGGATCAAAAACCGGGAGAACAAAAATTTACAAAGACAGATGTGTGCATATCGTTACCAAGATTATATGGTAGAATTCATGAAAAAATGAAAATTTGTGATGCGTCCGGGAGAGTCAATCGGGAGATAATAGGCAGAATTCACAAAGAATCATTTGAAGATCAAACTATTTGTGTGAGGTTGTAATGATAAGGAAAATTTGTAAATTTTTGACGCCAAAATTGACACTTTACAAACGAACTGAAAAGTGTATAATCATCTCAAACGAGGAGCTAGAAAACATTTTCTCTGTGTGTGCCTTTTGCATACATAAATGAAAAGGAAGGTGAACATTATGCAACACAAAATCAAATTGAGACCGGATGAGGTAAAGGACTTTGTGTCCGCAGCAACCAAATGTGACTGTGACGTGGATATCTACTACAATAGCTTTATTGTTGATGCCAAGTCCATTATTGGCGTGTTAGGGCTGAATTTCAATCAGATTTTAACCGTTGCGTACAACGGCTACGACGCGGATTTTGAGAGACATCTCAGAAAGTGGGCGGTAGCAGTATAGATGGTTTTGCCAATACCAGACACATTGACTCCCTATGTAAGATGACGTAAGATTATCTTATATAGGGAGTATTTTTTGCGCGCATCAGCAGAGTCAGAAGCAGGATCAAAAAGGCCGCATGGAAACATGCGAGCCGTTTTGAGCCAGCTTATGACGAGCAACGCGAACGAGAAAGGCGAAGCATTTCGAGTCTGCTGATGGAGGGAAGGAGAGTCAGAAGCAGGATCAAAAAGGCCGCATGGAAACATGCGAGCCGTTTTGAGCCAGCTTATGACGAGCAACGCGAACGAGAAAGGCGAAGCGTTTCGAGTCTGCTGATGGAGGGAAGGTTAGCTCCCCCCCCCAGAATGGAGAAAAACATGGAAGTACAGATTTCTGTGCGGAGCCTGGTGGAATTTATTCTGCGCTCCGGCGATATTGACAACCGAAGAGCTGCAGCCCCGGAAAATGCCATGCAGGAGGGCGGACGGATCCATCGCATGATCCAGCGGCGTATGGGGCCTTCCTATGAGGCGGAGGTGTCCCTTCGCTATGTTTATGATGCCGGAAATTATGAAATTGTGGTGGAGGGACGGGCGGACGGCATTATCACGGAGCCGGAAGAGAGAACAAAACCGGTAGAGGCGATCGGGACGGCGGAGAAGATTTCGGAAACGCAGGGGGCTGTTGTACCGCGGCAGCAGGAACAGGCCGTGCAGGAAGTGGCAGTTACCATAGACGAAATTAAGGGAACCTATCACGATCTAAAAAGGATGAAGGGCCCTCTGCCCGTACATCTGGCACAGGCGAAGTGCTACGCCTATATTTACGCGAATCGGAGAAAACTGTCCGCCATCCGCGTTCGCATGACTTACTGTCATATGGAGACGGAGGAGATACGGTATTTTCATGAGGACTATACCTATGCGGAATTGCGGGACTGGTTTGAAGAGCTGATGGGACAGTACAGAAAGTGGGCGGATTACCGCTTTGCGTGGCATAAGAGCAGACAGGCTTCCATCAAGGAGCTGTCTTTCCCCTTTCCGTACCGGGAAGGGCAAAAGGAGTTGGTTTCCTATGTCTATCAGACTATCTACCATAAACGCAAGCTGTTTATTGAGGCGCCGACCGGGGTGGGAAAAACCCTTTCCACCATATTTCCCTCTGTGAAGGCGCTGGGGGAAGGGCTGGCGGAACGGATTTTCTATCTGACGGCAAAAACCATCACGCGCACGGTGGCGGACGACGCCGTCTCTCTTTTGCGGGAACAGGGACTAAAACTGAAAAGCGTCATATTGACTGCCAAGGACAAAATTTGTTTTATGGAGGAGACGGAGTGCAATCCTGTCGCCTGTCCCTATGCGAAAGGGCACTTTGACAGGATAAACGCGGCGATGTTTGATTTGTTGACCCATGTGGACAACTTCACAAGGGAGGAGATCGAGACGTATGCGCGGAAGTATCAGGTCTGTCCCTTTGAGATGTGTCTGGATATGAGCCTGTTTGCGGACATGGTGGTCTGCGATTACAATTATCTCTTTGATCCCCATGTGTATCTGCGCCGTTTCTTTACGGATGGGATAAGAGGAGAGTATATTTTTCTTGTGGACGAGGCGCACAATCTGGTGGAGCGGGGAAGGGATATGTACAGTGCCGTGCTGTGCAAGGAGACTTTGCTGGATTTAAAAAGAACCGTAAAACCATACGATGACCGGATTGCGAAGAATTTGGAAAAGTGTAACAGAGAAATGCTCGCGCTGAAAAGGGAGTGCGAGGGATGTAAGGTGTTGGGACAGATTGACGCGCTTTCGCGTTCGTTGATGCGGCTTGGGGCTGTCATGGAGGACTATCTCGAGGATCACGAGGACAGTCCCGTGCACGCGGACGTGCTGAACTTCTATTTTGAGGTGTCACACTTTCTGGAGATGTATGAGCTCGTTGATGAAAACTATGTGATTTATGACGAGCTTGGAGAGGACGGAAGCTTTATAGTTAAGCTCTTTTGCGTGAATCCGGCGGGAAATCTGCAAAACTGTATGCGCAGGGGACGGAGCACCATCTTGTTTTCGGCAACGCTTCTTCCTATACAATATTATAAGAAGCTTTTGGGGGCGGAGGAAGGAGACTATGAGGTTTATGCGAAATCCGTCTTCCGGCCGGACAAGCTGGGGCTTTATATAGGAAGCGACGTGACCAGCCGTTATGCGAGAAGAGGAGACGAGGAGTATTATCGGATTGCGGCTTATTTGCACCATGTGATCGGGGAAAGACAGGGAAACTATATGGCATTTTTTCCCTCACACACTTTTTTGCAACGTGTCTTTGAAATTTACCAGGATGTTTTTAACGCGGAAGGAGCTGTGGAGTGCATTTTGCAGGAGAGTCATATGAACGAGGAGGCGAGAGAGGCGTTTATAAACCGTTTCCGGGGAAATGAGGACTGTGATTTGCAACGCCTGATCCGAATGGATATAGAGGTGGAGGAGGAGAGAAGCCTTTTGGGATTTTGCGTGATGGGCGGCATATTCAGCGAGGGGATTGATTTGAAGAACGACAGTCTCATCGGCGTTATGATCGTAGGTACGGGACTTCCGCTTGTGTGCAACGAGAGAGAGCTTCTGAAAAAATATTTTGACGGCTGGGGGGAAAACGGGTTTGACTATGCGTACCGTTATCCGGGGATGAACAAAGTGCTGCAGGCGGCTGGCAGAGTCATCAGGACGGTGGACGACTTTGGGATCGTGGTTTTGCTGGACGAACGGTTTCTGTCGCCTGTTTATCGGAGACTTTTTCCGAGAGAGTGGAGAGAATATACGCCGGTTACGATTGACCAAATAGGTCGAAGAATTGGAAGGTTCTGGGATGAATGGCTGTAAAGCCTCTATTTTAGCGGGTATCCAGATAAGTCAATAGAGAAAAGGAATAAAAGAGACAAAATCCGATTGACCTTTTTGGAACATAATATGACAAGACAAGTCGTTGGTTTTGGCAGAATCAGAGGCGGATCGACAAAAAGATGATAGAAAAAAGCGAAAATGACAGACAGCTTGGAGGGAAATATGACGGCATTGGACAAGAACTGACATGGACGTCGATGTGGATAACTTTGTGGAAATTGGGGATTTCTCAGGTGATTTTGGGTGGCTTTGAAAAAAATTGGGAGTAAAAATTGTGGAAAACTCTGTTTACGTATTTCAGTTTATCAAAAAGGAAACCTGTCCGGTCAATTGATGTCGGAGAAAAAACCAAGAACGTGTTTGACGAAAGAAGGCAGATAGTGGTATACTGAAAAACGGCTGACTACAAGATATAGATTTTTTTAAGGTAATAGAGCGATGGGACAATCGGTGGACAAACAGTTGAGGTGTGGCCGGGCTTGGAAGTTTGTCTCAGAATGGAGGAAAGTATGTGGGCTTTTGAAAGTGTGTTTTATCAGATATATCCGTTGGGGTTTTGCGGGGCGCCTTTTGAGAATGACGGTGTGTTGGAACATCGGATCTTAAAGGTAAGCGACTGGGTTCCCCATATGAAGAAGATGGGGATCAATGCAATCTATTTTTCTCCGGTGTTTGAATCGGATACCCATGGCTACAATACGAGGGATTACCACAAGATCGATTGCAGGCTGGGAACGAATGAAGACTTTAAGGAAGTTTGCGAAAAACTGCACGAGAACGGAATCAAGGTTGTGTTGGACGGCGTGTTCAACCATGTAGGCCGGGGATTTTGGGCGTTTCAGGATGTGCTGAGAAACCGGGAGAACTCGCCCTATCTGAGCTGGTTCCATATCAATCTTAGCGGCAATTCCAACTATAACGACGGCCTGTGGTATGAAGGCTGGGAGGGAAATTATGACCTGGTCAAGCTCAACCTGAAAAACGGGGATGTGATCCAGCATATTCTGGACAGCGTGAAGGGCTGGGTGGATGAGTTTGACATAGACGGCCTGCGCCTTGACGTGGCATATTGCCTGGATCATGACTTTGTGAGGAGACTTCGGGCGTTTACGGACGCTCTCAAGCCGGAATTCTACCTGCTTGGAGAGATGCTGCACGGCGATTACAACCAGATGGTCAATGACCAGATGCTGCACTCGGCTACGAACTACGAGTGCTACAAGGGTCTTTTCTCCAGCTTTAACAGCATGAACATGTTTGAGATCAACCATTCGCTGATCAGACAGTTCGGGCCGGATAACTGGTGCCTCTATCGAGGCAAGCACCTGCTCTCCTTCGTGGACAATCACGACGTAACCCGTATTGCCAGTAACCTGACCAACGAAAAGCATCTGCCCCTGATTTACGCGTTATGCTTCGGTATGCCGGGAATCCCCTGTGTGTACTACGGCAGCGAGTGGGGGGCGAAGGCCAATAAGAGCGAGGGTGATCCGGCGTTGCGGGCTTGCTTTGAGGCACCGGAGTGGAACGAATTGACCGAATGGATCAGCAAACTGTCCGAGGCGAAGAAGGGATCGAAAGCTCTCAATTACGGTAGTTTCCGCTCGGTGGTGCTTACGAACAAGCAGTGCATCTTTGAGCGCAGGTGCGACGACGAGAGAGTGCTTGTCGCAATCAACGCGGACGCAGAGGATTACACCGCACATTTCGACGCGGGCTGTGGTCTGGCTGTCGATCTGATCAGCGGGGAGAAGCATGATTTCGGAGGCGGAAGCTTGCTTCCCGCCTACAGTGCGTATTTCTGGAAGACGGAACGCTGACTGAGCCGTTACCCATTTTTCGGCCGGGAAAATCTTTCTTGACAAAACATGCCATATGGATTAATATGACAGCAGACTCTTTGGAGACAGGGACAGAAAAGCAACCGATAAGATGTAAAATGACGAAAGGAGGTAATCTTATGTTTAACATTGTATGTAACGCAGTGATCAAAGAAATCAGAAAAATGAACAGGCAGCGTGTACGTAAAATTACCTCCGCAGACAGAAGACCGACTTGATATCCATTAGATGACTTGAATGGTCAACTTATATGCAGGACGTTTTAGAGCCATGGTAATTTTGCCATGGCTTTTTTGCGCGCATGAGCCGGTTTACGGCGAGCAACGCGAACGGGAAATGCGAAGCATATCGAGTCTGCTCATGCATTGAAAGAGTCGGAGGACGGCAAAGACGGGATACATGCCGGCATGTAAGACTGACTATGCCGACTTATGACTTGCAGAGTCAATATGTACTCTCGGAATCTCTTTTGCACCTGCCTTTGTGGCAGATTATTTATGAGGCGTACGTGGAACGTACGTTGATTAAATTTATGTGCATATGGCGGTTTTATGCACATCTGACAAAAAATCATCTCACAAAATCAGGCACAAAGAGACTCCGAGAGTACATCAATTTAAAATGGAGGAAGGAATGAAAAAAATATCAAGTTACATATGGGATTACAAATTTTCCTACCTGGGAGCCGTGCTGTCGCTTTTGGCTGCGGTTACGTTGGATATGATGGCGCCAAGGTTGACGGCGCGGGTGGTGGATGACGTGATTTTGGGCGGCAAAACCGGGGAGCTGGGATTCCTTCTCCTTGGCTTTTTGGGAATCGGCCTGGGAAGATGCGTTTTCCAGTACATCAAGGAGTATACGTTCGACAAAAACGGCGCGCGGATTTCGGGTGATATGCGGCGGGATCTGTTTCGCCATATCCAGGGGCTAAGCGCGGATTTTTTTGACAGGACAAATACGGGTGAACTGATGGCGCGTGTCAAGGAGGATATCGACCACATTTGGGATGCGGTCGGGTATGTGGGGATGCTTTTGCTGGAGGTTTTTTACCACACCGGCATTATTCTGGTCTGCATGTACATGCTCAACTGGAAACTGGCGCTTCTTCCGACGGCCGCCATGCTTTTATGCGGCTCCATAGCCATTATCATGGAGCGCAAGCTGGGTGTGGTGTACGAGGAAATCAGCGAGGAGAACGCGGCGCTCAATACGGTTGCGGAGGAGAACCTGGGAGGCGTGCGCACGGTCAAAGCGTTTGCCAGGGAGTCCTTTGAAATCGACAAGTTTCTGGCCCACAATAAGCGTTACTATGATTTGAATATGGCGCAGTCCAAGGTGTTTGTGCGATATTATCCGTTTTTTACCGTTGTGTCCAAGGTATTGCCACTGTTGACTATTTTGGTCGGCGGCAGTCTTGTGATGAGCAAAGAGATGACTCTCGGGCGGATGACAGCCTTTGTGGAGTATTCCATGAATATCGTCTGGCCCATGGAAATGCTCGGATGGCTCACCAACAGCTTTTCCTCCGCTGTGGCATCGAACGGAAAAATAAAGAAAATATACGGGGAAAAGCCGACAATCAAAGAACCGACCAAACCGGTCAAACTAGACCACGTGCGCGGGAAAGTGTGTTTCGACCACGTATCCTTCCACAAGGAGGATCAGCATGAGATACTTCATGACATTTCCTTTACGGTGGAGCCGGGAAAAACTCTTGGCATCATGGGGGCGACCGGAGCGGGAAAGACCTCGATCATACAGCTTTTGCAGCGCATGTACGATGCCACGGACGGCGCCGTCTATGTGGACGACGTGGATATCCGTCTCCTGTCGCTTGGGCAGCTTCGCGCCGGCGTGGGGGTCGTGATGCAGGACGTATTTCTCTTTTCCGACACCATCAACGACAACATTAAGCTCGGGAAGAAACGGTATCTGGACTTTAACACGGTGCGGAAAGCGTCGACGGACGCCCAGGCGAGCGGATTTATCGAGCGGATGGAGGAGCGGTACGATACGGTTATCGGGGAGAGAGGCGTCGGATTGTCCGGCGGGCAGAAGCAGCGAATCAGCATAGCGAGGGCGCTGGCGAAAAGAAACCCGATTTTGGTTCTGGATGATTCCACTTCCGCTCTGGACATGGAGACGGAACAGATGATCCAGCGGACGCTGCGAAACTTGGAACACACGACCAGAATCATCATTGCGCACAGAATCAGCGCGGTCTGGCAGGCGGATGAGATCCTTGTGCTTGAGAGCGGCGCTATTGCCGAGAGGGGAACGCACGAGGAGCTTTTGAAAAAAAGGGGACTGTACTACGAGACGTTTGTGTCCCAGTATGGGGAACCGTCAAAGGAGGGGAGCAGGAATGTCTTTTAATTCATATAAGGAAGATGAGAGAAGCGTTGAGAGAAGCAAAATCCAGACGCTGAAGCGGCTTATGGATTATCTGTTCGTATATAAGCGGCAGATCGTCCTGGTGCTTGTGATTATGGGATACGGGGTGGCGGTCAGCCTGATCAATCCTTTGATTATGGAGTCCGCGATCGACGACTATATTGGTCAAAAGAATCTGAAGGGCCTATACAGGCTGCTGGCCGCAGCGCTGGCTCTCAATCTGGCTCTCGTGGCCACGGTGAAGCTTCGGATGTTTATCATGGCGAAGATTTGCAATCAAATTCTGCTGACCATCAGACAGGAGCTTTACACGCATATACAGAAGCTGGACTTTGCCTTTTTTGACAGCAGGCCGACTGGGAAAATCCTCTCCCGCATTATCGGAGACATCAATTCCCTGAAGGATGTGTTGTCCAACTTTGTGACGACGCTGATCCCCGACGGGCTTACGGTTATCGCCGTGATTGCGATTATGGTCTGCAAGAACGCGAAGCTGGCGTTTGCGTCCCTATTGACTTTGCCGTTTATGGCGGCGGCAACCTTTTACATCGAATATAAGGCGCATCCGCGCTGGCAGAGTTTCCGGAAAAAAGCGGCCAATCTGAACGCTTTCATTCACGAGGATATGGCGGGCATTCGGATCATACAGAGTTTTCACGCGCAGGAGGAGACGGAGGAAACTTTTGACGAGCTTCTGGAGGAACATCGGATTGCCTTTTTTGACGCGGTGCGCCTGAGCGACGCTTTCGGTTCCGTGATCGATTTTTCCTGGGGGCTGGGCTGTATTTTTCTCTACTTTACGGGCATTGTGATTTTGGGAACAGATCAGGTGTCCGTGGGCACGTTCCTGGCTTTTGGCACGTACCTGAATATGTTCTGGCAGCCCATACACAATATCAGCAATTTCTACAACCAGCTTGTGACGAACATCGCGGGAGCGGAGCGGATTTTTGAGATACTGGATACGCCGTCTGCTGTAGCGGATGGGGAAGGCGCTTTTCGGCTTCCGAAGATAAAGGGGGAGGTTGTGTTTGACCATGTGGGGTTTTCTTACGACGACAAGGTGAAGGTACTTGACGATGTCTCATTTTGCATCCGGCCTGGGGAGACGATCGCTTTGGTCGGGCCCACCGGAGCGGGGAAGACTACAATAGTCAATTTGATCAGCCGCTTTTATGACACAACTGCCGGAACGGTAAAAATAGACGGATATGATGTGAAAAATGTCACTTTAAACAGCCTTCGCACGCAGATGGGAATTATGACACAGGATAATTTTTTGTTCTCCGGCACAATCCGGGAGAATATTCGCTACGGCAAGCTGGATGCTACGGATGAGGAAATTGTGGCGGCGTCCAAGGCGGTCAATGCCCATGATTTCATTGTGAAGCTGGAGAAAGGGTATGACACGCAGCTTTGCGAGAGGGGAGGCGGTTTGTCCGTCGGACAAAAACAGCTTCTCGCTTTCGCCAGAACCATGGTGTCCGATCCGAAGATTCTGATTTTGGATGAGGCGACCTCCAGTATCGACACGAAGACGGAGCTTTTGGTGCAGGAGGGGATTGCGCATCTTCTCAAGGGAAGAACCTCCTTTGTCATTGCGCACAGACTGTCGACGATTCGCAATGCGGACCGCATTTTTGTGGTGGACGACGGCAGGATCGTCGAGGAGGGCGGTGCGGACGAACTGCTCAGGAAAAAAGGAGTCTTTTACGGGCTCAGTATGGCTCAGAGTGGGTTGACAAACCGCTGATTTACTTTATAATTTAATTGAGTAAATTACTTAAATTTTAACAAGGCTGGTATGAACGATGGCTAAAGCGGTAAAAATGGCGGATATTGCGAAAGCGATGGGTGTCAGTACGGTAACGGTATCCAAGGCGCTGTCCGACCAGAAGGGCGTCAGTGAGGAGCTTCGCGCGAAAATCAAGGAGAAGGCGGAACAGATGGGGTATAAGACAGCTTCCGAGCGTTACAGGGAGCGCGCGGAAGGAAGCCTCAGCCATACTTTCGGCGTGATTGTTTCCGACAGATATCTGGCCAGGTATGAATCCTTTTACTGGAATCTCTATCAGGAGGTTGCAACAGCGGCATTGCGGCAGGGAAGCTTTACGATGCTGGAGGTTTTGTCGGCGCAGGACGAGGAGGAACAGGTCATGCCGCGCCTGATCAGGGAGAAAAAGGCGGAGGGACTTATCATTATAGGGAATCTATGCAAGGAGTATCTTGAAAAACTGATCGGGCAGGTGAACATGCCTTTTATACTGCTCGACTTTTCGGATCCCAACGGCATCTACGACGCGGTGATTTCCAACGGCTATTTCGGCATGTACCGGATGACGAACTATCTCTTCGGTATGGGGCATAAAAAGATCGCTTTTGTGGGAAATGTCTTTTTCACGGACTCCATCACCGACCGCTTTTTCGGCTATGCGAAAGCGCTTGGCGAGCATGGTATTGCGGTGAACCGGGAGTGGGTCATCCAGGACAGAAACGCGGAGACGGGGCGGTCTGACGAGAACTTTGAATGGAAGCTTCCAGGAGAGATGCCGACGGCTTTTGTCTGCAACAACGATGTGGCGGCGGCCACGCTGGTCGATTTTCTGGAACAGGAGGGATATCGGGTGCCGCAGGATATATCCGTGGTGGGGTATGACAATTACCAGCCGCCGGGACTGTGCGATGTGAGGATTACGACCTACGAGGTGGACATGCGCGAGATGGCGCGGCAGACCGTAAGAAATATGATCCGTAAGATTTCCGGGGAACCTTACAGACGGGGCGTGATCATAGTGGACGGTAAAATTATATATAAGGACAGCGTTTGCAGAGCATATCCGTGAGTCTGCATCGCTTGTAAGAATAAAAAGCGCGTCAAAACCGACGCGCTTTTTTTGCGCGCATGAGCAGAGACGGAAAGCGCCAGAGAAAGGATGTATGCATACAAGACTGTCTATGGCGCTTTACGGCGAGCAACGCGAACGAGAAATGCGAAGCATTTCGAGTCTGCTCATGCATGCAGAGACGGAAAGCGCCAGAGAAAGGATGTATGCATGAGCAGAGACGGCTTTCACATCCGCTCATGCGATATATAGTGAAAATAGACAAAAGCCGGCCGCAATTTAAGTTGAAGATGCCGGTTTTGTAAAAACGTGTTGACATTAACAAAAATTACTTTATAATTTAATCATAGTTTTAAGTTATTTGTTTAAAATATGAACTAATTATTAGCCTTCGCACGATGAAGCAAAGAAAACAGAAAGGGAAGAGGAGGGGAGAAAGGCGATGATGGTGGAAGAGATCAGAAGCCACCTGACAGACTGTATCATTCCGTTTTGGAAAAGGCTGCGGGATGACGAAAACGGCGGCTACTACGGGTATATGGACTATGAGCTGCAGGTGGACAAAAGAGCGGTGAAGGGATGCATTTTAAACAGTCGTATCACCTGGTTTTTCTCAAACGCGTATATGGTGTTAAGGGATGAATCTCTGCTCGCCGAGGCGAGGCACGGTTACGAGTTTATGAGAAAATACTGTGTAGATCAGGAAAAGGGGGGCGTCTACTGGTCGGTTGACTATGACGGTACGCCGAAAGATACGACGAAGCACACGTACAACCAGGCTTTTTCCATTTACGCCCTTTCTTCCTATTATGATGCGTCCGGGGATGAGAACGCACGGGAGACGGCGATGGAGCTGTTTCATATCATCGAGTCGCGCTGCACGGATGAAATCGGCTACAAGGAGGCTTTTGACAGGGAATTCCGGGAGATCAGGAACGATAAACTGTCCGAAAACGGCGTGATCGCGGAAAAGACGATGAACACGCTCCTTCATGTATTTGAGGCGTATACGGAGTTGTACCGTGTGACCGGCGATACGGCGGTGAAAGAGAGACTCAAATGGATCCTCGATACGATTGCGCAAAAGATTTACAATCCGAAATTGCACAGGCAGGAAGTATTTTTTGATCGTGGGATGCATACGATTCTGGACTTGCATTCCTACGGCCATGATATCGAGACGGCGTGGTTAATCAGAAGAGGAACGGATGTATTAGGGGATGATACATATGCGGAGAAGATGTTGCCGATTGTACTTGACTTAACCGGTCAAGTGTATCGGACGGCTTTTGACGGCAAGTCTCTCGCCAACGAGTGCGAGAGGGGCGTGGTGGATGAGAACCGCGTCTGGTGGGTGCAGGCGGAGGCTCTGGTGGGCTTTTTGAACGGATTCCGGCTTGCGCCGGCACAGATAGAGTATCTGGAGGCGGCGAGAGCCGAGTGGGAGTTTATCAAGGCGCACGTAATCGATAAGCGACCTGGTTCCGAGTGGCTTTGGGATGTGGATAAGGACGGGAAGTCCGTGAGCGCAAAACCGATTGTGGAGCCATGGAAGTGTCCGTACCATAACGGGAGGATGTGCCTGGAAGTCATCAGGAGAGGAAGTGTCGGCAATATAACAGTGCAAAAATAGAAATGAGAATGAGAAAAAGAGGAGAAAGGAAAATAGAATATGCTGCATCAACAGTATTATGTGGAATTAGAAAAATACAATAAGCTGATTGCGAGAAAGAATGTAAAGTCGGATGATTACAACGGGATTTACGACCGGTATCAGTATCCGGTTTTGACGAGGGAGCATATTCCGTTGTACTGGCGGTATGACTTGAACCCGGAGACGAACCCTTACTTTATGGAGCGCCTGGGCGTCAACGCGGTGATGAACGCGGGGGCCATCGAGCTGGACGGAAAATACTATCTGGTGGCCAGAATCGAGGGAAATGACAGAAAATCCTTCTTTGGCGTGGCAAAGAGCGACAATGGGATCGACGGTTTTAAATTTTGTGATTATCCGATCCTTCTGCCGGACACCTGCCCGGAGGAGACGAACGTCTACGACATGCGTCTGACGAAGCATGAGGACGGCTATATTTACGGCGTATTCTGTTCCGAGAGCAAGGATCCTACGGTGAACGACCTGTCCGCGGCTGTGGCGGCGGCCGGCATCGTGCGGACAAAGGACTTAAAGAACTGGGAGAGGCTGCCAAATCTTGTGACGAAGCGTTCTCCTCAGCAGAGAAATGTGGTGCTGCACCCGGAATTTGTGGACGGCAAATATGCGTTCTACACAAGGCCCATGGATGATTTCATAGAGACGGGATCAGGCGGCGGCATCGGATTCGGCCTGTGCGACGATATCACAAACGCGGTGATCGACGAGGAGAAGATGACTTCCATCCGCAGATACCACACCATCACCGAGGCGAAAAACGGGGCGGGCGCGCCTCCGATCAGGACGGATAGGGGGTGGATACATATCGCCCACGGCGTGAGAAATACGGCGGCAGGACTGCGCTATGTGATCTATGCCTTTGCGACGGACTTAAAAGATCCTTCCAAGGTGATCGCGGAGCCTTCCGGTATGCTGATCGGTCCCCGGAATTGGGAGCGGGTGGGCGACGTGTCCAACGTAGTGTTCACAAACGGCGCGATCGCGAAGGATAACGGCGAGGTGTATATCTACTATGCGGCCAGCGATACCAGAATGCACGTGGCGGTGACGACCATTGACAAGCTGACTGACTATGTGTTCAACACGCCGCAGGACCCTTACCGCTCCGCAGGGTGCGTGGCCCAAAGATGCGAGTTTATCAAGAGAAATCTTACTTTTTTATCGGAACAGTGAGTGCTGGTTTTTAATTCGGAATTTGTGCCGAAGCGTCGCAAATTCCTTTGAGCGCGGAGCGGAACCGGAGTATTCTTTCGGAAAACCGGCTGCCGGCGTTTGTAACCGTTGAACGCTTCGGAATGGAGGAAGATAAAATGAGCGAAGTAAAAATGATCAGCCCTGTGGTAAAGAACGTTCCCTGGCAGGAGAAGCCGGCGGGGCTTACGGGCGCGCCGATTTGGAGATACAGTGAAAACCCGATTATCGGAAGGAATCCTGTGGAGGGGGTTGCCAGAATCTTTAACAGTGCGGTAATGCCTTATGGCGATGGGTTTATCGGCGTATTCCGCGGGGAACAGACAAACGGCATACCGTATATTTATCTCGGACACAGTGAGGATGCGATCCACTGGACGTTTGAGAAGGAGAAGATTCCTTTTAAGGATGAGGACGGCAACGACTTTATGCCGGTATACGCATACGATCCCCGTCTGGTGAAGGTGGAGGACACCTACTATATTATATGGTGTCAGGATTTTTACGGGGCGTCCATCGGTATGGCGAAGACCACGGATTTTAAGACGTTTACGAGAATTGAGAATCCGTTTATTCCCTTTAACAGAAATGCGGTGCTGTTCCCGAGAAAGATTAACGGTAAGTATATGCTCCTTAGCCGTCCTTCGGATTCAGGCCATACGCCTTTCGGGGATATTTTCCTGAGCGAGAGTCCGGATATGGTCTACTGGGGCAGACACAGGCATGTGATGGGGAGAAGTTCCGAGTGGTGGGAGTCCGTCAAGATCGGCGGCGGCGCGGCGCCCATCGAGACGACGGAAGGGTGGCTCCTGTTTTACCATGGCGTAACCGGCACCTGCAACGGTCTGGTGTACTCGATTGGCGGTGCGATTCTCGACATTGACAACCCGTCGAAAGTGCTGTACCGATGCGAAAATTTTCTGCTGACCCCGGAGGAGTGGTACGAGGAGAGAGGCTTTGTCCCGAACGTCTGCTTCCCTTGTGCGACCATTCACGATTCCGTAAGCGGAAAGATCGCGTTGTACTATGGCTGCGCGGACAGCTATGTGGGTCTTGCCTTTACGAAGCTGGATGAGATTGTGGATTATATCAAAGTAAACAGCCACACCACCGAGGCTGACGAGGAGATCGGCATCCGGTAGAATATAGGGGAATGAGAAGACGCCGGCGCCCAGATGAGGAGCGTCGGCGATTTTTCATTTTTTAGTTTTTTTCGTTAAATAGTGTCTGCTGATTAACTCTACAACGCTTGATTTTACTGATTTGTGCCCCGATATCTGATATAATATCTACAAAGGTTTCCGTGAAACAGGCTCATTTTTTTTGCAGCTTTTTATAGATAACGGGGTGAAACACAT
>CAJUMJ010000048.1 GCA_910587095.1 uncultured Lachnospiraceae bacterium | reverse complement strand
GGCGATGTGGAAATGGAAGGCAGCTCACCGACAGTTTTTTGTCGCGATGAGTATTGCTGCTTTAAAAAAGAACCTCTGCTGTGCTGCTGCATAACAGGGGTTCTTTGACAGTCTGGGGCGACAGCCTAAAGTGCTGCCGCCTCTCTGAATTATAAAAGTGCAACTGTCAACCATGCACTGCCCTATGTGGGAGAAAGGGGGAATCATTTATGAATTGCACAGAAGCATACAAGGAGCATATCGAGTATACGTTTAATGCCTTTTGCAGAGTGGTCATATACTATGCAGCTATCAACGCATGGCGTGACAGGGATAAGCGGCGGCTCACATGAGCAATTGCACAGGTATTGTCACTAAAACAAAAACGGTTCTGTCTCAAATGTCAAAAAATATAAGACCGCAAGTCGTTTCAGACTTACTGCCCTCCTGACAATGACGGCGACCAGTCAATCCATTCCGGCTCTTCTCCCTCGTAAGCCGCCATATCGGCCTCGTTCTCTTGCGTAAAGCATCTGGCCTGCGTAGGCTGTCCTTCTGCAGTGTAGGTATAGAATGTCATTTCAAATCCGTCATAGTTCTGAATTTTCCAAACGAAACCATAATCATACACTCCGAACGCGATATCTTTTGTATGAGTCTCAAATACATCAAAACAAACCAGTTCGTTATCACATATTCCTAAAATATACATCAATTCACTTGGATAGGAACTTATTTTGAAAATAAGCTCCGGTTTTTCATCCCCATTTACATCCACGTAAGTATACTTTTTCTGTGCGTCTTCAAATTCGGTTTCATATTCTTTATCATCCATAACGGTCAGATTCATGCCTTCCACGTATGGATTTGTCACACTGATTTCATTTTTCAAAAAAGCGTCATACAGTAAATCTCCGGCCTCCTCCGGTTCGTCATCGCTTTTAGCGATCACTGTCTGCTCCTCTTCCACACTTTCTTTCGGATCCGGATCGGCCGGATCGGCTCTCTGCGTTTTTGGTACCTCATCAACCTCATCAGCAACCTCTTTAGCAACATCAATCTTTTCAATGATAAGGCGCTTCTCCTCCGTGTTTTCTTTCTGCCCACACGCGGAAAGCACAAGGCTGAGCGCACCTGCTACCATAGTTATTTTCGCTTTTTTCACAAGTTTTCCTCCCCGCTTAAAATCACCTTACATAGTTCGGTTTTTATTCCATATAATCTGACGGCCGCCTCACATGTATTCCCTGTTTCTTCTGTCTCTTATTCTCATACATCATAAATCCCCACAGCCGATACCGCAATCGATGATTTGTCTGCGGTTATTATATCACTTATCCCACAATAAGTAAAAGCAGGTTTAATACCCATACCGCTTTCTATTTTTAAGAAACATGACCGCCGACAGGGCAAGCGCCAACAATTCCGCCGCAGGTGTGGCAAGCCAGACGCCGTTCACACCGAAAATCAAAGGCAGCGTGATCATAGTGATCAGCATGAACACAAACGATCTCGAGAACGCAAGCACCGCCGAAACCACACCGTTTGACAGGGCGGTAAACATGCCGCTGGCAAAAATATTGAATCCGATAAACAAAAGCGCGATGGTACAAATTCTGTTTCCTGTCACCGCAAGATCATACACCGGATTGTCCGGACGGGCAAACACGGACACCAGTGGTTTAGTCAGCAGGAAGGAAGCCGCAACGCTCACCAGCGAAATCTCCGCAATCACTCTCATGCTGACCGCAACGAGTTTTTTAAGCTTTTCGTGATTCTGTTCCCCATAATAATAGCTGATCATGGGCGCTACGCCATAGGAATATCCGGTGTACAGGGAGCTTGCAAACATCAGCACATACATGATAATCGTAACCGCCGCAACGCCGTCCTCACCCACATAATGCAGCATCGTCCAATTGAACATCATGGTAATGATTCCTGTGACAAGCGCGGTCGCCATCTCCGAACAGCCGTTAGTCGCCGCGTTTGTAAGTACTTTAAGCCGAAACGCCGGCTTCTTAAAATGAAGCAGACTCTTCTTTTTCGAAAAGACAAACATTCCGACAACCGCCGTCACCGAATAGCCAAGCCCAGTCGCGATTGCCGCCCCACTTATCCCCATATCAAATCCGGCGATAAACACATAATCAAACACCATGTTTAAAACGCCGCCCGTCACGGAACAAAGCAGAGAAAGAGTGGCCTTCTCGCTCGCAATCATGTAAAGGGTAAAATTGTTCATCAGAAGGATCGGCACGGTAAACACAAGATATCGACTTAAATACGCCACGCAGTACCCCTCCACTTCGGGGGAAAGATTCATGCCCGCAAAAATGCGGTTCATGGACAGATAGCCCACCGCGCACATAAAAATTCCAACAATGACATTCACTAAAATCAGGAAAGTAAAATCCTCCCTGGCCTCGTCAACCTTCTGCTCCCCCATCTTTCTCATGATAACCGCGCTTCCGCCTGTGGCAAGCATGGTGGATACGGCCGTCACAAGCTGGATAATCGGCGCGGTCAGATTGATTGCCGAGAGTGCGTTTGTGCCGATCAGATTTGACACAAAAAGGCCGTCCACCATTGTGTAAAAGGACATAAACACCGTCATGGCAATAGTAGGTACGGCAAATTTAAGAATATTTTTTAATGTGACAGGTCTTTCATATACATTTTGGTTTTCCATATGGTTTTCTCCCCTTTGCTCTTGCTTTTTGTTCCTGTGTGTAGTATCATAATCCATACAGTAACTGTACGGTCAAGGCAAAAATTAAAACTTAATGGAGACAAGATCGTAAATCAAATTTTTGATTACAATAAAGCTCCGACATGGGGAAAATATGGACAAGCGAAGCGGACTTCTCACTATCGGCCAGTTTGCGGCCATGCACGGTATCAACAAAAAAACATTGATGTGGTATGATGAAATCGGCCTGTTTAAGCCTGCCACCGTCAATCCCGAAAACGGATACCGATGCTATACCTATTATCAAAGCCCTGTTCTGGAAACCATTCTGCTGTTGCGGGAACTTGACGTATCCATCCCTGAGATACAGAATTTTATGAAAAACCGCTCCGCCGAAAACATGAAATGCCTTTTAGAAGAAAAGATAAGCGATCTCGACCGACAGATTACCCATCTTCAGGCGGTGCGCACTTCCCTAAACACACACCTTCGGAATATGGATACTCTGCTCACCATGGATTTGTCAAAGATCAGCATCATAGAAAAAGAGGAGCGTTACCTGATTACGGTAGAAATCAACGAAAATACCTCCTTTGAGGAGGAGGTGGAACTGATTACAGCCGAGACGGAGAAATACCGTCTGGGCCGGCTGCATGAAGCCTCCTACGGCTCCATGATTCCTGTTTCCAGCCTGAGAAGCGGAAACTACAACGACTATTCCAGACTTTTTATCGAAATGCCGTTTCTCGCATACGAGCCTGGTCTGCATCGGCCGCCCGGCGGAAAATACCTGCAGGCTTTCCATAAAGGCGGCTGGGATGAAATACCAAAACGATATCTTGAAATCTTTGAGTATGCCAAAACGCATGGGCTGACGCTTCATGAATTTTCGTATGAAATGGGAATCAACGAAAATGTCATCGACCGGATCGAAGATTATATTGTCCTGATCGAGATTCCCATTCTCGAATAACCCTTTCTCTCCTGCGTATCCTGAAAACTTTCTTCACGTATACCCTTTGCAGACGTCCACCCACTGCACGGGACGCGCATACTTCTCCAACTCCGGGATCGTCAGCTCGATCGCGCTGTTGGAGCTTCCGCAGGCGGGAAATACCGTATCAAAACGTTTCAGCGACTCATCAAGGTACACCTTGACGCCCTCGTTCACCGCAAAAGGGCAGACGCCTCCTACGGCATGTCCCACCAGCGTCTTTGCCTCCTCCGGGGAGAGCATCTTCGCTTTCGTGCCAAACTGCCCCTTATACTTGTGGTTGTCAATCTTCACGTCCCCGGCCGCCACGATCAGCATCGCGTGACCGTCCACCATAAACGAAAGCGTTTTCGCTATCCTTGCCGGCTCACAGGAAAGAGCTTGCGCCGCCAGCTCCACCGTTGCGCTGGACACATCGAATTCCCTGATCTTCTCCTCCATCTCGTATTGTCTGAAATATGATTTTACTCTCTCAATTGCCATTTCTGTCTCTCCCCACACATTAAAAAGGTGTAAAGTCCACTCAGTTACAATCGTCATTATGCACCTGGCTTAAATGCTCCAGAATCGCTTGCTTCGCCTCCGCCACAACGCTGCTGTCCGTCCTGAAAATGCTGTATTCGTCCATGACGGGAAGTCCCATGGGCACATCCTCCTTGCGGTAGCGCATCCCGCTGTCCAGCACCTTTTTTGCCGATAAATGGTAACACGTAATATCCGTCTGCGCGCAAAACTTCCTTATCACATCGGGCGTCACGCCCGCGCCCGCCATAATGCGGGGCATGCCCTCCTCCTTCTGTATCTTGCACAGCTCTTTCAAAGTCGGCATCCCCTCAAGACATTCTCTCTTCTGCCCGGAGGTCAGTATCGTGTCAACACCCAATTCCCCTGCCTGTCTGTATGTCCTGATCGGGTCAGCACACACATCAAAGGCACGGTGCAGTGTCACTTTCATATCGCCTGCCTCCGCGATCAGTTCCCGCATCTGTTCCATGTGAAGACTGCCGTCCGCCTGCAGACAGCCGATCACCACACCCTCTGCACCCGCTTCCCTGAAAAGCGCCACCTCTTTTTTTAAAATCCGAAATTCATAATCCGTATACAAAAAATCCCCGAACCGCGGCCGCAGCAGCACCCTGACAGGCAGTTCACAGCAGGACCTGACCTGTTCAAAGAGCGCCGGTCCCGGCGAGATTCCACCTATTACAAGCGCCGCGCAAAGCTCCAGACGGTTCGCCCCGCCCTCCGCCGCCGCAAGGGCGGATTCCACACTGTCCACACAGCATTCCAGTACATATTTAGCCATCGGTCACGTCCTCCTTGTCCCGTTTTTCTCTATTTTTCCGATTTCTTTAATTCTCTCAGATATGCTTTCTGCTCTGCCGTGATGCGATTGCTCTCCACAGACTTCTGAATCGCCTTGTTGTGTGTCCACGGCGCAAGCCGCCTCTTTTCAATAAAAGGCAAAACGGTTTCATACTGTTTTGCCAGCGCCGTCGCAAAATACCAGGCGATCATCATATTGACATAGTATTCCTCCGAACGCACCTGTGAAACCATTTCCGGATAGGCGGGATCAAAATCCTCATCCAGAAAATGTTCCATCAGCATACCGATTCCAAACCGCAGCACATAAGTCCTGTCGGAGGCAATCCATTCTTTGATATAAGGCAGCATTTCTTCCCTGTGTTTCTTAAAGACCTTCGGGGACATCTGGTCGCAGGTCGCCCAATTATCCACAAACGGGAGGAATTGATTGACCTCCTCCATGCAGCGTCCAAAGTCTTTGTTTTCCGATATGACAAAGGCGTGAAGCTGGTTTTCATCGAAGTACCGGTGAGGGAGTGTTTCCAGAAACGCACTGATCTCCTCCCTCTTCGCCATCCTTTTGGCAAGCTTTCGAAGTTCAGGCGTCCTGACACCGATCATGGAACCGCTCTCCAAACCGGGAATCAGCTTGGACTGAAAATCCCGGTATGCCGTATCCTGCAGCGCAAACAGTTCCTCCCTGATTTCATCAACTATCTTCTTCTCTTCCATTGCCTTCTCCTCCTGTAGCGCACACCGCTGTGCTGTGAATCAGAATCCACGGACGAATAAGTTCGTCCTGGAGAATGCCCGTATTTTGGGCATTCTCCTGCGTGAAAAAAGTCTGCAAAGCAGACTTAGTACTTCCAAGTCAGCTATGCTGACTTTGCGAATGCAGCCTTTGCTGCGAGTGATTAGAAGTACTTCTCACGCGATCTGTCAAACAAACTTAATTGCCCGTCTTTCATCGATCTGACCTGTCTTAGCGTAATCTTATCGCCCTCCATAACCGTCCCGCAAAGAAGCGGGGCCTTCGGATCGTATTTCGCACAATTCCTGACAACGCTTTCCATACTGTGGTTCGCATAACAGTACACACAGCCGTTTTTACATGTATTATAGACCCCGATATCAATACTCTGCACACAGCCGCAAGCTTCCCTCTGGTTTTTATCTTTGCCTACATCCATCCGGCAACCTGCCAGAGATTCGATCAACGCCTTGTCAATACAGCAGTTATGACTGATCCCACTGCTTTCCAGATTCATTTCTTCCGCGCAGCTTCCCGTTTCCATCCCGTTTTTCCGGGCGATCATACAAAGCTGTCCGGCAAAACCAGCCAACTGCTCCTCCTCCAGATCGTAGGCTCCCAGCGCGTCCATTGCCTTTTTATTTTTGGCGTACCTGTCCGCAAAGCTGATGACACACTTGCGGGTATATCCCCGCAGGGCGGCGGCCGTCTGTTCAAACGCCCACAGATGGTATGCGGGCGTATACTTCCCGGTAAAGAGAATCGGGTCATATCTCCAGATCACTCTTTCCCGACCGATTTTCTCCGACAGTCTCCAAAATGCCGGTATTGCGATCTCCTTTTTACGGGGCACATTTACCTCAATGTCTTCTTCGTATCCCGTGACCGTAAACTGAAAATAATAGAGATAGTCTTTCAGTTCATTCAGCCGTGGAAGCATCGGCGACGGATTTTTCGTCCAGAATACAATACAGTCGACTGTTTCCGGCGATATTCTGATCTCGCTCACCTGATGCGGATTCAATGGATTGCGGACATACACATATCCCTCTTTTATACGGTTAAAAAACCAGTCGGCATAAAAATTGGGAATATCGGTCCGCCTGCTTGCACTCAGTATCATAACAACCCTCTGACCACATCGTACACCTTCCGATAACGTCTGTAAACCTCCATATATTTTTCGTGCCTTGTTGCGTCCGGCAGATAAACTTTTGTTTTCTCCACCATATGCGCCGCAGCGTCGTCCAAATCCCGATAACAGCCCACCGCGATCCCCGTCAGCATGGCGCTTCCCACCGTTCCCGCATTGGCGGTTGCAAGCGTCGTAAACGGCACGTTCAGAACATCCGCCTTCATCTGTGTCCAGACTGCGGAACGCGCCCCGCCCCCGGTGGCGTGCAGCATCTGGAAATGAATGCCTGAGCCTTTTAGCCATTCCAGGTTGAGAAACATTTCATAAGCCACTCCTTCCATACACGCCCGATAAATATCGCTGACCGTGTGCGCCGCCGTCAGCCCGATCACAGCCCCCTTCGACCCGGTATCCATATAGGGCGTTGCAGCTCCCGCAAAATGGGGGAGCACCAGAAGCCCCGTGGGCTCATCCGCGCCGCTATCCCCGTGCTCGCACACGTACTCTCTCTCCAGATATTCGTGTACGGAAATCCCTCTCTTTGCCGCCAGCTCCTTCTCCTTCTTAGCCAACGTATCCACACACCACTGGATCAGTGCGCCGCCCGTGTAGGAAAAGGCGTAGCACACATACTTGCCCGGTATCACGTGGGGCACTACAGAGAAATACCCGTCATACATCACATCGGAAGGCGGCAGTCCCTCGTATACCGGTGTGATACATTCCACCGTCCCCGCGCCCTCCACCGCCGTCTGCGCGTCAAACACGCCCGCGCCCACCGCGGCAGCCACCTGATCGTGGCTGATACTCACAATCCGCGTCGTCTCCGAAAGACCGGTCTGTCCGGCAATGCCGGGGAGAACATTGCCCGCCGAAGTTCCGACCGGCACTGTCTTAGACATGAGAGAAACATCAATTCCCGCCAATTCAAACAGTTCCCTGCTCCAGCCAAGGGATGCGATGTCAAAAGCCATGGTTCTGGTCGCAAGGGAATAGTCTATCTGGGCCTGTCCCGTCAGATGAAACACCACATAGTCCTCCATCAGAAAAACATGTTTTGCCTGCCTGTAAACTTCCGGTCTGTTTTTTTTCATCCACATCATCTTGGGAAGGCTGTACATCTCGTGGGGGCGGAGTCCCGTAATGGCGGCGATCTTACGACCGTCCATTTTCTTCGTCAATTCCAGACATTCCTCCCTGCCTCTTGGGTCTGTGTAGAGCATCGCCCTGTGAAGAGGCTTTCCCGCCTCGTCCGTAAACACAAAAGTCTCCCCAAAACTGGTGACGCCGATCCCGCAGATGTCCGGGTATTTTTCCGCCATCACCGAGAGCACCGAAAGCACGCTTTCCATAATGCTTTCCGCATCCACCTCATGTTCGCCGCTGCCTCTCGTGACGGGATAGTCCCGGTACGCCCGGTCTATATCCTTTCCCTCCTCAGTAAAAACCGTCAGTTTACAGCCCGTGGTTCCGATATCCAGTCCCGCTATTTTCATCATTCACCGCCTCCTGTCCCTGTCCGCTGTCCCCCCGCACAATCCATTCCCATTGTACTGTCCCGCTTCTATCTTTCTCACTCTAACCGCCATGTCACAGCTCTGCTGTGACTCAAAATCCGCGGATGAACAAGCTCATCCTGGAGAATGCCGCTTTTTGGCATTCTCCTGCGTGAAACTTAGTGCTTCTTGGCGTCCCGTCCTATGGCGGGGTGTCTTTAGAAGCACTTTTCACGCTGCTAACCGTCGATCTCCACCCACTCGTATCCAAGATAAGTGACAAACGCCTCCCGCAAAATTTCCTTCATATGCCCGACGCCCACAGAGGTGTGATGCTTGAAGCCTCCCCTCGCCAGACGGATCAGCTTATCCTGCATATCCGGGATCTCGCAAACGGCGGCACAGCCAAAAAACGCATCCTCAATCTCATCCTCCGTAAATCTTGCCTCGGAAGCGTACACAACCAGCTTGCCGTCCTTCGTCTGACAGTTGGAAAGGGTAATATCTCCGGCTTTCATCCGCCCTTCGCAAGTACCGCATCCGCTTCCCGCATCGGTCTTGTCAAACATCTTGTGGCTGGTCACCCTTCCCTTGTCTGTCATCAGGGAATTGGGCACCGGTCCGCAGTGGAACAAAATCACTTTGTTCTCGTCTTCGCCGTAATTGTTGTTCCAGTCCAGAACCGTGGTTGGCGTTTCGCTGGCTAACGCCATCGCCCGCATCGTGACGGCGGAGCACATGTCAATCTCACAGGAGGCGGTAATTCCCCGGTCATTTAACTCGGACAAAAGTACGCAGGGACATACTCTGAGAATCTCCTCCATCTCATTCCAGCAGCGCAGCGCGAGCGCGTCCAGATGGTACACTTCTATGTACTCGTCGATGACAACCGAGATTTTGGCAAGGGTGTTTTTCTTCTCCACGGACACGCCGGAGAAATCCGTATAAGCCTCAAGCGCCGCCTTCTTTGCCACAACCTTCTCGTCCCCGTCATCCAGCTTCCCCACTTTGAAGACAAGCTCCGACAAATCAAATGATTCCACATTGATCCCGTATTTTTGCATGGCGATCTCATCAAAGCGGACGGTTTTAAACGCCGTGGTTCTCGCACCGATACAGCCGATATTACAGCGTTTCATACCGTTCACCACCCGGCACACAGCGGCAAAATCCCTGAGATTCCCGGCAAACTTCTCACTGAGGGGATGCACCACATGAGGCTTTAAAACAGTGAACGGCACTTGATACTGTGTAAAAACGTCCGTGACGGAAAATTTACCGCAAAAAGCGTCCCTCCTGTGGGCAAAGTCCATCTTGCCGATTTCGTCGGGATAAGCCTGCATCAGAATAGGTACTCCCGCATCCTGCAAAGCCGTAATCGCACCGTTTTCATCCGCAAAAATCGGCATGGAAAAGATCACGCCGTCGTACTGCCCTTCATGTTCTTTGAGCCACTTGGCATAGAGCAGTCCTTCATCCCTCGTCTCCACGCCACCGTAGCGCGTCAGTTCCGCATCCATGGCGATATAATCATAACCCGCATTCGTCACCGCACGAATCATATCCTCCCTTGCCCCGTAGATCAACTCGCCCGGCATAAACCCTCTGTTACAAAAGCATAACGCAAACGTCATCTTTCTCATTTTGTTCGTCCTCCTGTCTTCCGTGAAAACGACTGGCCTACCAGTTGTTTCCCCTTGTCCGTTATGCTTCTATTCTAGTTCTTCTACAGAGGAAAATATAGAGATATCCGTCTTATTTTCTTTGAATTTGTTCGCCAAACTGCTATAATGAAGAAGAGACTGACAATCGATTCCTAGTACATCGAATAATAAGTAATCGGCCATATGACGCAGAAACTTATTACTCGATGCACTAGCATATGAAAAAACGGTGCCTGCCATGATTTCAACCTTTGATCTTTCCAAACTCAATTCACTTTTACAGGATTTTTACCGTATCACAAGACTGCGGATCACGGTCTTTGACGATTCTTTCCGTGAGCTGACCGCCTACCCGGCGCAGATCGCTCCCTGCTGTCAGATCATACGGACTGACAAGGCCGCAGCCGCACAGTGCGCCCGCTGCGACGCTCACGCCTGCGAGATGGCAGCCAAAAGCCGCAGCGCCTACACTTACCGCTGTCATGCCGGACTAACCGAGAGTATTACCCCGCTCACTTTGGGCAATATTGTGATCGGTTATCTGTTTTTTGGTCATGTATTTTCCTACCCGACTTATGAGGAAGGTTTAAAAACCGTCCGGGAAAAGTGCGCCTCCTACCACATTGACGAAAACGCGTTAGAAGCCGCCTGCCTGGCCGGTCCGCTTATTTCAGAGGATTATATCGCTTCCGTCTCCCACATCATGCAGGCCGTCGCCTCCTACCTGTGCCTGGAACGAATAGCCATCGTACAGCGCAAAGAATTGCCTGCCCGAATCGACGAATATATCTGTGCGCATTTTACCGAAGAGTTAAACGTCGCTGACCTGTGTCGCCGCTTCCAGATCGGGAAAACCTATCTCTACGAAATTTCCGCCCAAAATTACGGATGCGGCATCGCCGAACATATCCGCTCCCTGCGCATAGAGAAAGCGAAATCCCTTCTCGCCGAACATCCTGAATGGAATATCAGCGAAACCGCCTCCGCCTGTGGTTTCGCTGACTACAATTACTTTATCACCGTATTCAAACGGCTTACCGGCATGTCTCCCGGAAAGTACCGCGCCGGAATAAGGCAACAACCCGCAAACTGTCGTCCGTCTTCCTGATTCCGTTCATTCCTGCCGTTTCGCAACGCGGCACCCACAGCCGCCTTCCATACCTCCCTTCCCGCAATCTCCCGAATGCGGGCATCCTACGCATTTCACACCATGCCGCCTTGCCCTGACAAGATAGATGAGCGCCACGCCTATCAGAACAGACAGAACCCCTGTCGTAATCAAATTCGTCATCCTCTTCTTCCTTTCCCGTTCTTATCCACCCTATGCGGTGACATTCCGTTTTCACATACGCCATATTATTACGCAGCCTTCTTCAAACCGTATTCCACGTCAAATTGTCTGTTCGTCCGCTGCACCAACCATGCAACCACAGCCGCCATGGAAAGTACCGCAACCAGTCCCGCAACAAAACCGTTTCCGACGCTTCCCGTAGTAAACAGCGTGCCAATCTGGTACACGAGAAACGCCACGGTAAATCCGATGCCCATCTGCAGCCCGATACCTGCCCACAGCCATTTTTTGCTCTGCATCTCGGAGTTCATCGCGCCGAGCGCCGCAAAGCAGGGAGGCGTAAACAGGTTAAACATCAGGTAGGCTAAAGCTGCTGCCTTCGTGAGCGCCATCGCCTGCGCCACCACATTGCCGTCCCCCACAAGCGCCAGTTCCTCCGTGTCAATAAACGCGCTGAGCCCATAGCAGACCGCCAGCGTGCCGACCACATTTTCCTTGGCAATAAAGCCGGTAACCGCCGCCGCCGCAAGCTGCCATGCCGCAAAACCGACAATCGGCACAAGAAGAACGGCAAAGGGTGAAGCGATAGAAGCCAGAATGGAAGTGTGCTCCATTCCCTCTTCCACCGCCTGCAGCCGCCAGTCAAAGGACTGCATGATCTGCACCACCGTATTACATACGAGAATAATGGTTCCCGCCTTGACGATATATGCCTTGCCACGCCCCAGCATGGAAATGACCGCCCGTTTCATGCTCGGCAGCTTATACTCCGGCAGCTCGATGATAAAAAAGGATTTTCTGAATTTATAGCCCGTCACCGCATTGACTAACAACGCTCCCAGTAAAATCAGCACAATACCCGCAAAATACATCAGCACGCCGACCCAAGGCGTCTTCTGGAAAAACGCACCCACAAACAGGGCGATCACCGGCAGTTTTGCGCCGCAGGGCATAAATGGCGTCAACATTGCCGTAGCGCGGCGTTCTCTCTCGTTTCTGATGGTTCGGCATGCCATTATGCCCGGAATCGCGCAGCCCGTACCGATTACCATGGGAATCACAGACTTGCCGGAAAGCCCCACCCTCTTAAAGACCGGGTCAAGCACCACTGTAGCACGCGCCATATAGCCGCAGTCTTCCAGAAGCGCAATCAGGAAGTACATCACCATCACAAGAGGCAGGAAGCCGACAACCGCCCCCACGCCGCCGATGATGCCGTCCACCAGCAGAGACTGTAAGAATGGATTCGCGCCCTCCACATGTACCGCCACGAAACCCTGAAAGGTTTCAATCCAGCCCACCAGCCAGTCGGCAATCCATGTGCCCAGGGTGGATTGGGAAATATAGAATACCAGAAACATGACCACCGCAAAAACCGGAATGCCAAGCCATGGACTGGTGAGCGCGGCGTCAATCCGATCCTGACCGTTCTTTTCCTTTGTCAGAACCTTGCGTTTCTCCACGCTTTCCACGATCCCCTTCACAAACTCGAACCGTTTTCTGTCGGCGGCCTCCACCGCGGCTTTGTCATGCAAGTCGATTTCGCCCTGCTCGTAAGGAGCTTTCTGTCCGTTATTCTTTGCAAAAGCCGCTTTCTCCACCACCGCTTTCAGACCATTAGACCCGGAAGCCGTGGAAACGGTCTGTAACACAGGGCATCCAAGCTTCTCTGACAAGAGCGCTGCGTCGATCTCCGTATCTTTTTTCTCGTTGACGTCGCTTTTATTCAAAGCGACTACCACCGGAATGTCAAGTTCCAATAGCTGAGTCGTAAAAAAGAGGCTTCTGCTCAAATTGGTAGCGTCCACGATATTGATAATCGCATCCGGGTTCTCGTTCTTCACATATGTGCTGGTGATACTCTCCTCGGATGTGAAAGGAGACATGGAATAAGCCCCCGGCAAATCTACCGCAATCAGTTCCTCCGTCCCGTCATAGTAAGCTTTTTTGATCCGGCTTTCTTTCTTTTCCACGGTGACGCCTGCCCAGTTGCCGACCTTTTCATTCCTGCCTGTAAGGGCGTTGTACATTGTGGTTTTTCCGCTATTGGGATTTCCCGTCAGTGCAATTCTCATCTCTAGATCCTCCTCATTCCCATTTCTTCTTTTCACCGTTCCATCCTTCACTTCTGTGTTAGTATAGACTAACTGATATTCCAAAATAATGTCGGCTTTTTTGCCGATAGCATATATACGGATTATATAGATATAGCTTTCGCCAAATCAGAGTCCATGTTGTATCTGGCGTCTTTTATAGAAACAACACATCCGCCCCTGAGATGAGAGATCACCGTAATCGGTTCCCCGCTGTAACACCCCAGCGAAAAGAGAAAAGATTTTAACTCCTCATCCTGCGCCTCGATATCCTTCACAATGTACTCTTCTCCGACTCTTGCATCGATCAGGTTCATAACAGCCTCCTTCCTTTTTTTATTCTCTCGTTTTGTGGTTAGCTTTTTCTAACTACAGTTAGTTTAATATAACTATCCCGCATTGTCAATCCCCTTTTTCAAAATAATCCTGTCCCTGTTTTTATTGTCTTTCCCCACTGGAAATGATATGATAAAATTCCAACAAACATAGATACGCCATATTTGAACGGAGAACATTATGAGCTATATTAAACACCGAGCGGACGAATCGCAGGAGGATTATCTGGAAACCATCCTTTTACTGCAAAGACGACTTGGACAAGTCCGCTCTATAGACATTGCCAATGAAATGAACTTTTCCAAACCAAGCGTCAGCGTTGCCATGAAAAACCTGCGTGAAAAATCATATATCACCATGTCCGAAAACGGCTTTATCATGCTCACCGAAAGTGGAAAGAAACGTGCCGAAAATGTGCTGGAACGACACACCATCCTCTCCGACTGGCTCATCGGCCTCGGCGTAAACCGCCAGACTGCGATGGAGGATGCCTGCCGGATGGAGCACGATCTGAGCGAGGAAAGCTTTGAGGCTATTAAGAATGCCGTGCGCTCCTCTTAAGCCGCCACGCTTTCATTCTTATCCAAATCTTAGCCACATTCCATGTATACTGTCTGTAGGAGCAAGTCTTCGCAGACAGTATGTTCCTGTGTCATACTGCTTTCCCGATTTATCAAGGAGCGTTCCATGAAAAAAATACCGAAACCTCTGGCGGACGCCGCCATTACCGTATTCTTTTTACTCCTTTGCTTTGTTCTGTGCCTTTTGATTCAAAACGCCTTCGGCGCATACACCCTGATCCCTGCCATCTTTATTTTGGGATCCTTTCTCACTTCCCTTATCACGGAAGGCTATATTTGGGGTATCTTATCGGCTCTGTCCGGTGTGTTGCTCTTCGATTTTGCCTTTGAGCTTCCCTATTTTCAATTAAACTTTACGGTGGCTGACAATCTGGTTTCCGCTCTCATTATGATCGTCATTGCCTTTGCCACATGCACGCTCACCACCAAGCTGAAAAAACAGGAGGCGGAAAAGGCAGAAAGCGAAAAGGAAAAGATGCGTGCAGACCTGCTCCGGGCTGTCTCCCACGATCTGCGCACCCCACTCACCACCATATACGGCGCAAGCTCGGCCCTGTTAGACGAAAACAGCGGATTGGCCCCGCAGCAGAAAGAAAAAATGCTGCTGGGCATACGGGAGGACGCCCAATGGCTCACCCGTATGGTGGAAAATCTTCTTTCCATCACAAAACTTGACGGGACAAACGTCAGACTTTTTAAAACATCAACCGTGCTGGACGAATTTCTTGACACGGCACTAATCCATTTTCATAAGCGCTATCCCTGCCAGGAAGTGTCAGTTGATTTGCCTGAAGAATTTATCTCCATCCAGATGGACGCTCTTTTGATCGAACAGGTTTTAATAAATATTCTGGAAAATGCCGTCTGCCACGCCAAAGGAATGACGATGCTTAGCCTGAAAGTTTTTACGATTCACGGAAGAGTTGTGTTTGAGATTGCAGACGACGGTTGCGGCATTGAAAAAGAACGACTGAAACATATTTTTAAAGGATATTATAATACAGAGACGCTGCCCTCCGACTGCAGAAGAAGCAATGCCGGAATCGGTCTTTGCGTCTGCTCCGCCATCATCCGGGCGCACGGCGGGACAATCGAGGCGGAAAACACAAAAAATGGAGGCGCTGTTTTTCGATTTCAGTTAGACACGGAGGAGGAAATCCATGAGCAACAAATATAAAATACTTGTGGTGGAAGATGAGCATAATATAAGCAGTCTGATCGGCGCCTTGCTTGAGGCGGACGGCTATCAGGTGATTTCGGCATCCGACTGCGCCAACGGCAAAATGCTGTTCTTCTCCCACAGACCCGATCTCATCCTTCTGGATATGGGACTTCCCGACGCGGACGGTATAACACTGCTCGGGGAAGTGCGAAAAGCTTCTTTTATACCTGTCATTGTTATATCCGCGAGAACAGATGAGGCTGACAAGGTGGAAGCGCTGGATCATGGAGCCAACGACTATGTCACCAAACCGTTCAGCTCGGCCGAACTGTTGGCGAGAATCCGCTCTGCTCTGCGGACAGCGGCATTTCACTCCGATAACGGGATTTACGACGGCGTTTTTGTCTCGGACGGCTTTCTCATAGACTACGACGCCAGACGCGTCTTTGTAGACGGAACGGAGGTTAAGCTGACGCAAACCGAGTATAACATTATTGCCTTTCTGTCCAGGCATCCCGGAAAGGTTCTGACCTACAGCGCCATTATCAAAGAAATATGGGGTTACAGCGACTCAGGAAGTGTCAAAAAACTCCAGGTAAACATGGCCAATATACGCAAAAAACTTGGAGCCAGGCCAGGCAAGAAAAATTACATTGTAAACGAACTGGGAATCGGCTACCGCATGTGCGAGCGAAGTGAACCGGTTTCAGACAAGACGGCTGCGACGAGCCATTCAACCGTTGCAAAATGAGAGGAGGCATCGAACTGTTATGGATATTTTTGACGTTTTAGCACTGGCAGGAGGCTTAAGCCTGTTTCTGTTCGGCATGAGCGTGATGAGCGAAGCATTGGAGCGGCGCGCGGAAGGGAGCTTGAAGCTGCTCCTTGCCAGACTGACCCAAAACAAGACCGCCGGCTTCCTTACCGGTCTGGTCGTCACCGCCGTGATTCAGAGTTCCTCCGCCGCTACCGTGATGGTGGTGGGTTTTGTCAACTCCGGCGTAATGACCTTAAAGCAGGCAATCAACGTGATCATGGGGGCAAACGTAGGTACCACCGTCACGGCGTGGCTTCTGAGTTTAAGCGGCATTTCCAGCGACAACTTTTTTATCAGGATGCTAAAGCCAACCTCCTTCACGCCCATTCTGGCAACGGTCGGCATCCTTCTTTTTATGTTTGGAAAAACAAGTAAGAAAAAGGATACGGGAACCATCCTTTTAGGCTTTGCCACCCTGATGTTCGGCATGGACGCCATGTCCTCCGCGGTATCGGGGCTTGCCGACGTGCCCGCATTCCGGCAGATGTTTATCCTGTTTAAAAATCCCGTTCTCGGTATTATCGTGGGTGCCGTGCTCACGGCGGTGATCCAGTCGAGCTCCGCCTCCGTCGGTATCCTGCAGGCACTTGCCTCCACGGGACAAGTCTCATACGGCGCCGCCATGCCGATCATCATGGGACAGAATATCGGCACCTGCGCGACGGCGCTCCTCTCCTCCTTCGGCACGACAAAGAATGCCAGACGGGCGGCCATCGTCCATCTGTCCTTTAATATACTTGGAACCTTGATCCTGCTCCTTGTCTTTCTTCCCGTATCCCTGTTTATAAAGCCCGCGATATTGGATGAGTCAGCGTCACTATTCGGCATCGCGCTTACCCACTCCGCGTTTAATATCCTTTGCACCATCCTGCTCCTCCCCACCTCCGCCCTTCTGGAAAAACTGGCGGTGAAGCTCGTCCCCGACGCTGGAACGGAAGAAACCGCCTCCATACTGGACGAAAGGCTCCTTGCCGCTCCCCATATCGCGCTTGACAGATGCTATATGTTAGTAAGAGAAATGGCAGAAATCTCCACCGCATCTTTGAAAAAGGGAATGCTCCTTCTGACCCGATACGATAAGCAAACCGCCAAAGAAGTAATAGAGGCGGAAGATAAATGCGATCATTATGAGGATATTCTGGGAACCTACCTTGTGAAACTGAGCAACTATCAGATGAGCGACGCCGACAGCGGCATCGTCTCCATGATGTTAAAAGTGATCGGCGATCTGGAGCGGATTTCCGACCACAGCATCAATATTCTAAAATCCGCGGAAGAATTAAAGGACAAAAAGCTGCAGTTCACCCCTGAAGCCTTAAAAGAACTGGAAGTGCTTTGCGGCGCCGTTTCAGAAATTATGACGCTCTCCTGTAACGCGTTTGTACAAAACGATCTGGAATTATCACGTAATATAGAACCGCTGGAACAGGTCATCGACGATTTGAAGGAAAACATGCGAAACGCCCATGTAAACCGTCTGAAAAAGGGCATCTGCTCCATCGAGACAGGTTTTATCTGGCTGGACCTTCTCACCAACCTGGAACGGGCGGCAGACCACTGTTCCAACATCGCCATCTGTATCGTGGACGCTGCCGAAAACAGCATGAATCTGCACCATTCCCTTTCCGTAATGAAGGAGGAAAGCCCTTATTACAAAAATCAGTATGCCTTCTACTCCGAAAAATATGTACTGCCAAAGATTCATTAATGAATTTTGTTCTCTGTACAGACTCCTCCAATTATACGGCAAGATTCCCTTTACGGCCAAGGCGCTTCCCCGCATCCTCCTTCACCAGTTCAATCACCACCGCCATAATCGGAATAAAAAATATAATGCCGATAATCCCAAAAAGTTTTCCGCCGATCATTGCCGCAACAAGTGTATATAACGGCGGAAGCCCTACCGAGCCGCCCACGACTCTCGGATAGATAAACTGGTTTTCCACAAACTGGACGACCAGATAAACGATCAGACAGCGAACCGCCAGCGCAGGGCTGATCAGCAGGGCAAGAACCACACTGACAGCGCCGGACACAAAAGCCCCGACATACGGAATAATCGCGCAGACCGCCGTCAATACGCCGACCAGACTTCCATACGGCAGTTTAAAGATCGTGAATGCAACAAACATCAGTATCCCAAGAATTACCGCTTCCGCGCACTGCCCCGACAGGAAATTGGCAAAGCATCTGCTGAATGTCCGGCTGATATGAAGGACATTTTCCGCCCATGCAGGCTTCAAGTAAGCATATAACAGCTTTCTGGCGTGTCCGCCTATCTGTTCTTTTCCGAGCGCCAGATAAATACTGATAATCAGCCCGAAAGCCGCCGTTATCACGATGCTCGCGGCAGAGGATACCGTACTCACCACACTCTCCAAAAAGAAATTGGCACCGGTTCCAATTTTCTGCATGATCTTTTCCAGATTGATGTCCGCGAGCATTTCTTCCAGCCATGCCGCCTCCGGGTCAAGGCTCTCCAGCCATGCGATCCACTGCGGCAGACGCGCTTCGATCAACAGATAAAGCCCTTTCACGGAATTTGCAAGCTCCGGTATGAGCAGGGTGAACACAAGCGTAAGCACCAGCACTACACAGGCAAACGTGAGCAGAAACGAAACGGCGCGGTAGAACTTGTCAGACGGCTGCTTTTTCCTTTTTTGCAGCAACTTGCGGAGCCGCTTTTCGATACCCATCATAGGTACATTGATAAACAGCGCCAATATGCCGCCGACAATAATCGGGAGGATTATCCCTACGCCTTTTTCCAGAAAGAGGATTACCGCGTGAAGATTCATCAAAGCCGCGAACAATCCCACTCCCACAATCACGATCAGTAAATTTTGTTTTGTATTCTTTTCCATAAAGTTCCTTCTTTCTCCCTATCATTTTCTGCCAATTTTTTTAAATTAAAACATATTTTACAACAGTTTTTCAAATTTTCATAGCCACATCCGCAAAAATGTTTTGATGTGACGTTTTCTTATTAACCCTTGTGCATCGTGCCAAAATCTTCTATACTATATTGAGTGCATGTGCACTCAACAGGAAAATGCCGCGCACTCGATTCAGAAATTATTCTCTTTGAGCATTTCATTTTGATGCGGAGGAATTATGATTACCCAGGAAATACGCACCATCGACGAGCTGTTACAGTTCGTAAACAGTTTATATAAAGAACACGGCATACGTCTCTGGTATCGTGGGGAGGAAAATGCATCGCTCACGCTCATCCCCTCCATCCAGAGAAGTAAAAAGCGGCTTGACGCCGAGCGCTATATCACCAACGATTTCTACACCCGCGCCAGGCAGATCATCGACAATCCCCCCGCCAAACACAACTACGCTGGCTGGGTATCCCTGATGCAGCACTACGGTCTTCCCACGAGAATGCTGGATTGGAGCCAGTCCCCTCTGATCGCGGTGTTTTTTGCCACGGAAACCTACCGGGAGCTGTCCGATACGGACGGCTGCGTTTGGGTGCTGGCTCCGGGGCTTTTGAATGAGCGGGAGGGATTTGGCAACTGTATTTATCCCATCGACGCCGACACCACACAGGAAATGCTTTTGCCCGCTTTTAAGCACGCTCACCACAACCCCGAACTGGTAAACCGTATTCTGGCATGCAGCTCCACGGAAAACAATTTGCGCATGTACTCCCAGCACTCCAATTTCACCGTCCACAACTCGCTAAAGCATCTGGAAGACATCTGCGACGATAATATGCTCTACAAAATCATCATTCCCTGTGAGCGGAAAAAATACTTTATAGAAAGTCTCCGGGTACTCGGTATCACGGAGAGCTTTGTCTATCCCGACTTGGATCATATATCTGTCGACTTAAGGGATGAATACGGAATCTGAAATACTGACATAAAAAGCTCACGCTTACACGGAAAATACGCATTGTCGGAAAGGACTGCAAAAGTATGAAAATTGTTCTCTCACATCTGACAAAGAAATTCCCCGGCAGGGGAAGAGGTAATAAAAAGAAGGAAGACGTCACCGCCGTAAACGATTTTACCTTTGAGATACCCGACGGCAAGCTGGTGGGACTCCTCGGCCCTTCCGGCTGCGGGAAAAGCACGACGCTAAATCTGATCTGCGGTCTGCAGAAACCGACGGAGGGACAGATCTTCTTTGACGAGGAGGACGTTACGTCGCTCACCCCGCAGAAGCGGGGCGTGGGCATGGTATTCCAGAACTACGCGCTCTATCCCCACCTGAATGTGGAGCAGAACATCCGCTTTCCTCTGGAAAATCTGAAGGGCGCGGACAAGCTTTCCAAAGAAGAGATGCGCGCCCGGGTGGAAGAAGCCGCGGGGCTTGTGGAGATCGGAAATCTTCTGGATCGGAAACCTGCGGAATTATCCGGCGGTCAGCAGCAGCGCGTGGCTATCGCAAGAGCGTTGGTCAAACTGCCCCGGGTTCTTCTTTTAGACGAGCCTCTCTCCAATCTGGACGCCAGACTCAGAATCCAGACCCGCGAGGAAATCCGCCGCATCCAGAAAAAGACGGCTATCACCACAATCTTTGTGACCCACGATCAGGACGAAGCGATGAGTATCTCCGATCTCATCGTGGTGATGAAAGACGGGCTGGTACAGCAGATCGGGAAACCGCAGGATGTGTACGACAACCCCGCCAATCTGTTTGTCGCGAAGTTCCTTGGGACGCCTCCCATCAATCTCTTTGAGGGAAAGGTGGAAAACGGCTCCCTCCTGATTGGGGAGGAAGCGGTTCTTACACTGAAAAACGTGCCTGACCGGCCGGTGCATGTGGGCATACGCCCGGAAGGCTTTATCCTGTCGGAAAAGGGTTCCTTTACATGCCGCTTAAGCCGACCGGAGGTCATGGGACGGGACGTGAGCATCGTCTCCACCCACCCCGCTTCGCAAAATCCCGTGGTCCGCTCCATCGTCGACGCGGAAAGCTGCGAGCATCTGTCTGGCGAAACCGTGCGGTTTGCATTGAAACCTCGCAAGGTATTTCTCTTTGACCATGCTACGGGACAGCGTATTCCCTTTGAGATCGCCTGACCAAAATCCGCACATGGAGGAGCATGACAACTCGGATATCCGCTGCTTTTTTATGGGCCGGCGGTTTTCCGTTTGCACAAATGCTCCGGAATGGAGAACCCCATGGAACAACAAAATAACAAGGGCTGGCTCTATTTGCTGCCCGCGCTCCTGTTTTTAGGTGCGTTTCTGATCTATCCATTAATCGACGTATTTGTCTATTCTTTTGAGGAGGGCTACAACTCCGCTTCCCAGACGTTTTACGGTATGGGCGGCTATAACTACTCCTATGTCCTGCACGACGCCTATTTTCTGCAGGCTCTAAAAAACACCTTTATTCTGGTGATTATCACCGTACCTCTCTCCACCGGGCTTGCGCTTCTGATCTCTGTGGCGCTCAGCTCCATCAAGCCCTTACAGGAATTGTTTCAGACTGTCTTTTTCCTGCCCTATGTGACAAACACGCTGGCGGTCGGTCTGGTTTTTATGATTCTCTTCAAAAAAACGCCCTACTCCGACGGTCTGGTTAATCTGTTAATTCACTGTTTTGGCGGCGGCTCCGTTGACTTCATCGAAGGTCCCTACTGGGCGAAAATGTTCGTGCTGTGCTTTTACACGGTATGGGTTGTAATGCCCTTTAAAATCCTGATACTGACAAGCGCGCTGGCTGGGGTCAACCCGGTTTACTACAATGCTGCGCGGGTGGACGGCACAGGACGGATCCGCATGTTTTTTAAGATCACTCTGCCCTTGATTTCTCCCATGCTCTTCTATCTGGTGATCACGGGCTTCATCGGCGCATTCAAGGCATACAGCGACGCGGTGGCGCTGTTCGGAACCAATTTGAACGCGGCGGGTATGAACACCATCGTAGGCTATGTGTACGACATGCTTTACAGGGACAGCGGCGGCTACCCTTCCTACGCGTCGGCAGCGGCAATTATTCTGTTTGCCATTGTTTTGACCATCACCTGTATCAATCTTTTGGTCAGTAAAAAACACGTGCACTACCACTGACCGCATCGGTTACCTTCGCACCTGATACGGAGAATGCTTCTCCTTCCATGTTCCACTGCGGCATCTGTCAATAAGACAAAAAGAGGAGATTTTTACAATGACAAAAAATCGTTTACTCACCATAATCACCTACGCGTTTCTCACTTTTTGGGCGCTGGTTGTCCTATTTCCCTTCTATTGGATGGTGCTGACCTCCGTGAAGGACTACGGTGCCTACAATGCGGAGTATATTCCGAAGTTTTTCACCCTCTCCCCCACACTCCAAAATTACGCGGACGCCTTTACCACCGTTGCGCTTGGCAAGTATCTGCTAAACACGCTTATTTTTACGGTGGGCACCACAACGCTTATGCTCGTTGTCATTACGCTGGCAGCCTTCGCCTTCGCAAGACTGCAGTTTGTGGGGCGCGATATCGCCTTCACCCTGTTTCTGGCGCTGATGATGATTCCGAATGAACTGGTGGTGATCACCAACTTTACCACCATCACAAATCTGGAACTGCGAAACACTTTCACGGGACTGATCCTGCCCTCGGTGACCTCGGTGTTTTATATCTACCTGCTGCGGGAAAACTTCGCTCAGATTCCCGACGAGCTCTACTACGCCGCCAAAGTGGACGGCACGTCGGACCTGCGGTTCTTGCGCAAGGTAATGATTCCCATCTGCAGACCTACGCTTATCACCATCACGATCTTAAAAATCATTGAGTGCTGGAATTCCTATGTGTGGCCGAGACTGATCACCGACGACGCGGATTACTATCTTGTATCCAACGGTATTCAGGAAATCCGGGAAAACGGATTCGGGCGGGCGAATATCCCCGCCATGATGGCGGCGGTGGTCGTGATTTCCCTGCCCCTTGTGATTCTGTTTCTCCTGTTCCGCAAGCAGATCATGTCCGGCGTGGCAAGAGGGGGAACCAAGGGTTAAATCAGTCAAAACCATTTCGGAAAGGAAGAAACATTGAAAAACAGTTATGGAATGATAACAGTACATTTGAAATGGAAAAAAACAGTGGCGGCGCTTTTTATCGGCACAAGTCTCCTTACGCTTACCGGCTGTCACGGCTCCAAGGCGCTGCCGGAATTTACCCCGCCTGCGGATTTTGACGCCTCCGGGAATTATGAGATCACCTTCTGGGCAAAGAACGACACCAATAAAAACCAGACGGACGTCTACAAAAAAGCAATCGCGGACTTTGAGTCGCTCTATCCCAATATCAAAGTCAACATGAAGCTCTACACCGACTACGGCAGAATCTTTAGCGACGTGATCACCAATATCGCCACCGGCACCACGCCCAATGTGTGCATCACTTACCCGGATCACATCGCCACCTACATGACCGGAAAAAACACCGTGGTGCCTCTGGATGCGCTTTTTGCCGATGAAAAATACGGTCTTGGCGGGAATGCGCTCCTCTATGACGGACCGTCGCAGGAAGAGATGGTTCCCCAGTTTCTATCGGAATGCGTGCTGGAAGGACAGCACTATGCCATCCCCTACATGCGTTCCACCGAGTGCTGCTACATCAACAAGGATTATGTGGAAAAGCTGGGCTACACGCTTCCGGACGTGCTGACCTGGGATTTCATATGGGAAGTGTCGGAAGCCGCCGCCGCAAAAAACGCGGACGGCACGTTCGCCTTAAACGGTCAGAATGTAATGATTCCCTTTATCTATAAATCCACGGACAACATGATGATCCAGTATTTAAAACAGCAGGGGGCGGATTACTCCACACCCGAGGGCGACATCGGACTTTTCAACAATACCACAGAGGCATTTTTATATGAGATCGCGGATCATGTGGACAGCGGCGCTTTCTCCACCTTTAAGATTTCCAGCTATCCCGCCAATTTCCTCAACGCGGGACAGTGTGTGTTCGCCATCGACTCCACGGCAGGCGCAACCTGGATGGGCGCCAACGCGCCTCTTACGGATATCAGCGAGGACACCTTTGTGGACTTTGAGACGGCTGTGCGGATGGTGCCCCAGCATGACCCCAAACATCCGCAGATGATTTCCCAAGGGCCTTCCGTCTGCGTGTTCAACAAAGCCGATCCGCAGGAGGTGTTGGCATCATGGCTCTTTGCCCAGTATCTTCTGACGGACGAGGTACAGATTGGCTACGCCAGGACGGAAGGGTATCTGCCCGTCACATTAAAGGCGCAAAAATCCCCTGCCTATCAGGATTACCTTGCCAGAAGCGGGGAGGACAATGACACACACTACGCCGTAAAACTGGATGCTTCAAAGCTTCTTCTCACCCATACAGGGGACACCTTTGTAACGCCTGTGTTTAACGGCTCCGCCTCCCTTCGGAATGCGGCGGGACAGCTTATAGAAAATGTGGCAAACGCAGTGCGGCGCGGAGAAACGGTAGACGACGCTTATATGGAAACGCTGGTCGCGGACGTCACCGCACTCTACCGATTAGACCAGAAAGACATTGCAACAGGCAGCAGACAGGAGCTTGGTCCGTTACCGCATACCGCTGTGCTTCTCCTCTCCACACTGGTTCTTTCATGGTGTCTGATTTTGCTCTATGTGTTGTCCGATTTTGTCAAAAAGAGAAAAAAGCATTGATTTATCCACTGAGTATGGTATAATCGTCGCTGTAGAAGCAACCCAAAGGAACACTGCTATTGCGGGGGAAAAGATTGAAAATAAGTCTGATAATCTTATTTTCCAGTCAGAAATTTGTGCAGAAGCGTCGCAAGTTTCCATGATCGCACTTTCCTCCGCTTACGCTTCGGAATGGAGGATATTATGAAAAAAGCAATCGCATTAACACTGACACTTGCCCTTGTTTTGTCCCTTACCGCCTGCGGTAAAGGCGGAAGCGGCGGCGAAGACAAGAAATCCGAGGGCGTAATGACCCACGACGAGTACATGGCTGCCGCACTTGACAGTGAAGTGGTAATCGAGACATATGTGCAGGCTAAACAGTCCTGGTGGGAAGATAAAGCGACCCTCTACACGCAGGATAAGGACGGCGCATATTTCGTTTACAACGCAGTCTGCTCGGAGGCGGATTACGCCAAGCTCACCCCCGGCACAAAAATCAAAGTGACCGGCTACAAGACCGAGTGGTCCGGCGAAGTGGAAGTGGCTGAGGGCGCAACCATTGAGATTTTGGACGGCAGCTTCACCGCTTCCGCAACAGATGTAACCAGTCTGCTCGCCAATGAGAACGAACTGATCAAACACCAGAATGAGCTGGTATCCTTCAAAGGCATGACTGTTGAGACCTACGAGAAGGACGGGCAGTCCTACGACTGCGCTTTCGTCTACAATGACGACAACTCTGGCTCCGCCGATTCCAACAGCGATCTTTATTTCAACGTATCCAAAGACGGGCAGACCTACACCTTCTGTGTGGAGTCTTATCTCTGCGACAGCAGCACGGATGTCTACAAAGTCGTAGAAAATCTGAAGGTCGGCGATACTGTTGATATGGAAGGTTATTTGTACTGGTACAACGGTGCGAACCCGCATATCACGTCTGTATCCGTAAAATAAATGAGATAAATCTCTTTGGTACTTACCTCGCGAGGATCGCTCCGCGCCCCCGGTTTGACGCAGAGATGCAATAAGAAAGACAGTATGACCGGCATATGCCCCTTCATGCTGTCTTTTACTTTGCACGGTTTCCGTCTTCACACAAACCGTCAGCTGCCCGCAGGCTGCTTTCTACTTTTGCGCACCGATTACTTTTTCCAGCCGCTCCAGCTTATCTTCATCCAACACTCTCGGTCCGCCAAGCTGCGTCGTCCGATACAGAAGTTCTGCGTAAAACTCCACCGACTCCATCTTCATATAAGCCGCCTGCAGGTCTTTCGCCCATGTGAGCGCGCCGTGGCTCTCTAAAAGGATCGCCTGATAATCCGTAAGATACGGCTCAATGGCATCCGGGATCTCCGCCGTGGAGGGCGTACCGTATGGCGCAAGTGGGACCTTCCCAAAATTGACGATCGCCTCCGGCATGATGGGGCTGTCAAGCGCCCTTCCCATCACCGCAAAACTGGTAGCGAAAATGGGGTGTGCGTGTACCACGGCAGCGATATCCGGACGTTTCTGATATACCCGTATATGCATCTTTACCTCGGAGGACGGCCCGAACCCTTCCGACATTTCCAGCACATTTCCCATAAAATCTATTTTACAGAGCTGCTCCGGCTTCATAAAGCCTTTGGAGACGCCTGTGGGCGTACAGATCAGCTCATTCTCCGAAAGGCGCACCGATATATTGCCGTCGTTTGCCGCCACCATACGCCGCCCGTACATCCTTCTCCCAATCTCACATATTTCTTCGCGAACTGCTTTTTCGTCCTGCATGATTTTCCTCCTTTTAAAATCGCAAAAATGCAATTCCTGACGTTATACTCCATTGTCAGATATCCTCTCACAAATCGCTCTGCGTAATTTTGCCCTGCCATATCCTAAAGCAGCAGCCACCTGTATGCCTTATACGACCAGCTATCGAAAATCTGTTGTAGCACAGATTTCTTTTGCCTATAATGATATCACAGCCAAAGACAAAAGGAAATGAAATCTGAAAACCATTTCGACATGACCGGGAGGTGAAAACAGAAATGCAGGTTGAAATAAAAATAGATAGTTCCTGTACTGAACCGAAAATCATCATACACACCGCTTCCATAACAGAGGAAGTGAATACCCTTATGCAGAAGCTATCCGAAAATACACCGCCCATTCTCACCGGCAGCAAAGACGGTAAGATGGAAGTCTTGGAGCCGGACGATCTATTCCGGATTTATGCCGCAGGCGGCAAGATTTTTGCGGTGACGGACAAGGGTGAATATCTCTTGCGGCTCAGACTCTACGAAGCGGAGGAAAGGTTAAATCCCTCCCGGTTTGTCCGAATCTCCAACTCAGAAATCATTCATCTGAAAAAAGTGAAAAACTTTGATCTGAGTTTCAACGGCACGATCTACGTAACGCTGACAAACGGTACCACGACTTATGTTTCCAGACGCTATGTATCAAAAATCAAAAAAATATTAGGAATGTGAGGTAAAAGACATGTTAAAGAAAATTATTTTACGCGGACTATACGGTTTTCCCATGGGCCTTTCCATCGGCTACACCTTCACGATCATCACTTCCCTGATCTGGGCGGACGGTTACTACACTCCCTGCATGCCGAAACTGGTGGAACTGGTAGGAAGTGAAATAGGAGCCGTTATCGTACAGGCGCTCCTGTGCGGTCTGCTGGGCGCTGGGTGCGCCGGCGCTTCCGTCATATGGGATGTAGAGACCTGGGGGTTAGCAAAACAGACCGGCATCTACTTTCTGCTGATCTCCGTCCTGATGATGCCGATCGCCTATATCACCTGCTGGATGGAGCACAGTCTGACGGGCTTTGTAAACTATCTCGGCATGTTCGCATGTAATTATGCCATCATATGGCTGATACAGTATGCCTTCATCAGACACAACATTAAGAAATTGAATGCAAATCTGCATCAGCAAAACAGGGAAACGCTTTAACCGGCGTTTCCCTGCTGTTTTCCTATAACGCTGCGGTAGCCTCCTCAAGCCACGCAAGCTCCTCCCCTGAAAAATAAGGGGAAAGCGTCTCATATACCTTCGCGTGATAATCGTTTAAAAGAACTTTCTCCTCCGCACTCATCAGGTTTATGTCTACGGCCTCCCTGTCAAACGGAACCATAGTAAGCGGTTCTAAATACATGAACTGCCCGTAATCATTCTTCTCCCCTTCTCTGACCAAAACCAGGTTCTCATGACGAATGCCAAAATGCCCTGTCACATACAAGCCGGGCTCATTGGAAATAACCATTCCCTCCTCCAGAGGGACGCAGGTTGTATTTTTATCAATGCGCCATCGGAAATTTTGCGGGCCTTCGTGCACGCTCAAAAGATAGCCCACGCCATGTCCCGTACCATGATTATAGTCCATTCCGTTTTCCCACAAGGGCATCCTTGCCAGCACATCCAGGTTTTGTCCGCAGACGCCTTTCGCAAATCGCGCCGCACCCAAACGCAGATGCCCTTTGAGTACCACTGTGAAAGATGACCGCTCCTCCGCCGTCAATTCTCCCAGGGCAATCGTGCGGGTCACGTCCGTGGTGCCCTCGCCGTAGTGCCCACCCGTATCCGCCAGGCAAAGTCCCTTTGGCTGCAACTCCATGTCCGTCTGCCGCGTTGCCGCGTAATGGACGATGGCCCCGTGGGCTCCATACGCAATAATGGGATCAAAACTTGGTCCCAAATACCCTTCCTGCGCAGCCCTGAATTCCTCCAGCTTATCCGCCGCAGTCATCTCCGTAATTTTTTCCTGTCCGATATGCGATTTAAGCCAATAGATAAACCTCGTTACCGCCACCCCGTCCTTCACATGGGCTTCTCTGATCAGTTCCATCTCACGCGGCGTCTTTACCGCCTTTAAAAGTTCGATAGGACTTTGCCGGTTTACCGTCTCCACTCCCTTGGAAACGGCCTGCAAAAGGCGGTAGTTTACTTTTCTTTCATCTACCAGAATCCTTTGCCCCGCAGGCAGGGAAGCTACCAGCTCCTCTATGCTTTCATAAGGAAGAAGGGTTACACCCGCCTGCTTCAATACGCTGCGGATCTCTTCCGAAAAAGCGCTTCCCTGCGCGCAAAGTATAGCGCGTTTTTGTGTAATAAACATATAGGAAAGAAATACAGGCGTATGCCTGATATCCCCTCCCCGCAGGTTCAAGAGCCATGCCGTCTCGTCCAGAGCCGTCACCAGATAAGCGTCCGCACCCTCTTTCTCCATCTCCTGCCGTACCTTTTTTAGCTTTTCCTCCCTGGAAAGCCCGGCATAAGATATCTCAACCTGCCATACCGGTTCGGCCGACATGACAGGCCGATCCTCCCAAACCCGATCCACAAGATCCTTATCCCCACGGAAGGTAACCTGCTTTTTCGCCGTGCTCTCTTCAAGCTCCTTCACAAACGCGCCGGTCACTGTCCGCCCATCAAACCCGACCACATCGCCAACCGCGAGCTCTTCACCCAAAAATGCCGCCAGAGTAGGAACTTCCGGCTGTCCGCTTTTCATCAGCTCAATACCGCTGCCCGCAAGCTGATCTTCCGCCTGCAAAAAATATCTGCCGTCCGTCCAGAGCGCCGCCCTCCTTTGCATGACCAAAAGCGTACCCGCAGAGCCCGTAAACCCGGAAAGATATTCTCTCGCTTTAAAATAATCCCCGACATACTCGGAGCCGTGAAAATCGTCTGTCGGAACGATATAGGCCGCTATTTTCCGGCGCTGCATCTGCTCTCTGAGCGCTTTCAGTTTTTCCATCGTATTCATACCTACCTCATTTCCGCGCGTCGCGCAATATTTTCCAAGTCATGATTTCATACCGCTCTATTCTATTCTTTCCCACACCGCTATTGCGCAGGCACCACCGCATAAAATTCAATCGTCTCATCGCTTTCATTGCACAGACTGTGTCCGTGGCCCTTCGGGCAGTAATGGCAGCTTCCGGCATGCAGAATTTCCTTTTCTCCGTCGTAGGAAACCACGCCGGTTCCTTTTAACATAAAAATAACCTCACTGTCCGTCTCATGCGTATGTACCCCGATACTCGCTCCCGGTTCTAAGGATGCACGCATAATTTTGCAGGCTCCGTCCGCGTACATACGGGTTTTAAACTGCTTCTCCCCTCCTTTGAAGTTGGGCACAACCTGTTCCTCAATCGCATCAAATTGTAAAATCATAAGTACCTCCTCACGCTATTTCGTATCTTTCTATTACTATACTATTCCGTCGTTTGAAACGCAAGTCCGAAATGGCACATACCGGAAACGGCGATCCGCGGACCGCCGTTTGTATACACACATATCAGACATGATACCGGAATTTACCAACCAGTTCTTTGAGCATGTCCGCCTGCGTCGACAGTTCCTGGGAAGCCGCCGCGCTCTCCTCGGAAGTCGCCGAGTTAGATTCCACAACACCCGCAATCTGATTGATCCCTTCTGTAATCTGCGCGGTTGCCTCAGCCTGTGCCTCGGAAGCATTTGCAATCTCTGAAATTGTCTCGCTCACCACTTTCGCGTTATCTACCACAAGCAGCAGCGATTCCGCCGTAGAATTCGCCAGCTTCGTTCCTTCCTCCACTGCGGCAATCGCATTCTGTATCAGATCCTTCGTGTTCCTGGCCGCCTCCGTGCTCTGCTCCGAAAGCGTGCCGACCTGAGTCGCAACCACGGCAAAACCTTTCCCTGCCTCCCCTGCTCTCGCCGCCTCAATCGAAGCGTTCAACGCAAGCAGGTTTGTCTGCGAAGCGATCTCCTCGATACTGCCTATAATCTCCGCAATCCTGTTGGACGCTTCCCCGATTCTTTCCATAGCCTGCGTGCTATGCTTCATCTGCTCGTTGCTCTCAACAACCTGTCTGTTCATATCCGCCACAACATTTCTGGCTTTTTCCGCATTCTCGGCGTTGATATGAATCTTCTCGGATATATCCGTCATCGTTGCCGTAAGTTCTTCAATCGCACTGGCCTGATCTGTCGCCCCCTCTGCCAGCGATTGGGCCGCCCCTGCCAGATCCGTCGCTCCCTTCTGAACGCTCTCCGAGTTGGTATCAATATTTCTCATGGCGTTGCTCAGCGACTTTAATATTAAGCGGAACGATTCGCTGATCTGTGCAAAGTCGCCCTTATAATCCTCGTCCACGGAAATCATAAAATTTCCGTCCGCTATCTGCGCCAGATCATTGTTGATATCTGAAATTATCGTATTTAAGTCCTGAACCGTCTCCGCCATACAATTCAGCAAAATTGCCGTCTCATCATTCTCCGTCGGCTCCGGTATCGCGGAATGGATATCTCCTGCCGCCAGGAGTTTAAGCCTGTCCACCACCGCGATAAGCGGTGCCGCAACCGCCTTGCCCATTTTAATACCGTCTTTGATTCCGTTGAACGTAAAGGCTATCACAAGAATAACCGTCAAGCAAAGCGCAAGGAAAAATTTACTCAAAAACTCATTCCGCACCGCCGCAACACCAATACTCCATCCGTTTGACTCCGGAACCGGAGAGTAGGCAACCACCTTTGTTTTCCCGTTATAACTGTATGTACCCGTACCGTCCTCACCGGCAACCATCTTTTTACAAATACTGCTGTACTTCTTGAGTTTGGGATTTGTATCTCCAAGTCCCACACTGTCCTCCACGCCGACGAGCGACGAATCGATATCCGCAATCGTAATACCGTTTTGGTCCAGCATAAACGCGGTGCCGCCCTCTCCCACCTTGATGGAACGCATGATATCATTCAAATACTCTCCGTTCGGAATATATACGACCACGCCGACCGCTTTTGTACCGGGAATCCCCCCATCCCACAGAGGAGCCGCCACAACATACGATACATTTTGCGTGACCTCGCTGTACGCCGGCGTTGAAATATAAGTGTTTCCCTTCATTCCCTCTTTAAAATAATCCCTGTCGGAAAGGTTTTCTCCCGTGATCACATCGATGCCGTTACTGTCAAGAAGATACCCGCCTTCAAAATCATGATCCTTAATTCTCTGATCCATAATAGCCGCTTTTTCTTCCGTCGCCTTCTCCGGATCCGCAAGCCGCGCAATACTTCCCGTCTCATAGGCAATCGCCACAAACTTCTGTAAAGATGCCGCAACATAGTTTGCCGCAACAACGGAAGTCTCGTTAAGCGTCTCGGAAATAGCGCTGATAGAAGAAATATAGCTCAAAACAGAAGTAATCACTCCCAGCACAATACAACAAATCGCGACGAATCGTCCAAAATGCCTCGAAATTTTTTTCTCGATTCCTATAAATTCTTCCTTTTCTGTTCTCTTCAAACCTTTACTACTCTCTTTTTCCCTTTTCATAAAAGAATCCCCCGTCTTCGACTGGTGCAACGAATATTAATATTAAATATCAGTTGTACTGGTATGCTCCAACATTTACGTAAACATTATATCACCTTTACATATATTATTCTAGAAATTTCGTCCATTTTTAGTAAATTTGACAAAAATTTCTTGCACATTTGACAAAGGAATCAAGCAATGATAGAATAACTCTATCTTATGGAGAGAGGTGAAAGGATGAAGAAATAATCTACTTTTGTTTGCATGAAGGTATTGATGTGTGGGAATGCGTTCCCATACCGGTTTCATGTCGCCAAAAGTGGATTATGTTCTCATATCCTCTCTTTTTGTGTGCTTTCTTTTGTGATGCGCTTCTGATATCGCATTTCCCTGTGAGGTGGCTGAGTATGTAATAGGACTTTCCGGCGGCGGACGGTTCTTTTTTCGTGCAAAAGAACCTTTAGAAGGGAGAGATGTGTATGTCACAAATCAATGTAGCTAATCTGACATTTTCCTACGAGGGGAGCTTTGACGATATCTTTGAAAATGTATCTTTTTCCATCGATACTGACTGGAAACTGGGCTTTATCGGGCGAAACGGGAAGGGCAAAACGACTTTCCTGCGCTTGCTGACGGGAGGCTATTCTTATCATGGGTCCATCAGCGCATCCGTCGCCTTTGATTACTTTCCTTACGCCGTCACCAAAACGCAAAAAGCGCTCCCCGCCTCCGCTTTTCTGGAGGAATTAAAGACAGGATGTGAGGAGTGGCGGGTGATCTGTGAACTGGCGCAGTTAGGCGAAGATGCGGATATCCTTTACCACCCTTTTGAGACGTTGAGTTTCGGGGAACAGACGAAAATTCTTTTAGCCGTCCTGTTCTCCGGCGAAAATGATTTTCTGCTGATCGACGAACCTACAAACCATCTGGACCAGAACGCCAGAGAAACCGTAAAACACTATCTGGCTTCCAAAAAAGGCTTTATTCTCGTATCACATGAACGGGATCTGCTGGACACCTGCATAGACCATGTCCTTGTATTAAACAGACAGACCATTGAGGTGCAAAGCGGCAATTTCAGCGTCTGGTGGGAAAACAAACAGCGGAAGGATCAGTTCGTCATTGCGAAGAACGAGAAACATCTGAAGGAGATCGTAAAGCTGAAACATGCCGCCAGACGCACCTCGGAATGGGCAGACAAAAACGAAGCCACCAAGATCGGCTATGACCCCGTCAAAGAACATGACCGCGGAATGAGCACAAGAGCTTATATCGGTGCAAAGACCAAAAAGATGCAAAGCCGTGTCACACAGATGATGCAGCGGATTGACCGGGAGATTGAGGAGAAGGAAGGGCTCCTGCAAGATCTGGAAAAAACGGTGGATTTAAGGCTCACGCCCCTCTCCCACCACAAAGACAGGCTTGTGAATATCCGGGACTACCGTCTACAGTATACCGGCGCACGGCATCCCGTTTTTACCGACGTGACCTTTGAAATTCACAGAGGGGATCGCGTTGCCCTGCACGGGGAAAACGGCTGTGGAAAGTCGACGCTTATCAAGGTGATTCTGGAAAGAGCGGGACTTAAGAAATTTGATATGATGTTCACAGAGGAAGGCGTCTGCGAAACCGCCTCGGGACTTGTGATCTCCTACGTCAGCCAGGACACATCCGGCCTAAAGGGCAGCATCGCCGATTTTTGTAAAAACCGGGATCTGGATCAAAGCCTGTTCTGCGCCGTCTTAAGACAGCTTGACTTTGAGCGGGTACAGTTTTCAAAAAACATGGAAGACTACTCGGAAGGGCAGAAGAAAAAAGTACTGTTGGCGGCGAGTCTGCTGACCCCCTCACACCTCTACATTTGGGACGAACCACTGAATTATATCGACGTTTTCTCACGAATGCAGATCGAAAAACTGCTATTGGAATATGAGCCGACGCTCCTCTTTGTGGAACATGACGTGCGGTTTCGGGAAACTGTGGCGACAAAGATCGTCACACTCACCACCCCCCGCTGACTTGTCTGCGCATTCCGATCCGACAACTCAGCCGGCTCCCGCGAAGGCGGTTGCAGCACCTCTTACTGGAATGTCTCATAGGGACGGCTTTCTTTGTGCCGTCCCTTTTCATACCTGTGATATGCGTTGTGAAACACGGATTGTCCTTCCCGTTTTTCTGATACAGACACGCCGACAGTCTGCGGGCGCAAGACGGTGAAGCAATTATAATCTCACGTCAAACGGTATATACCCCTCCGGTATCTCTGCCACATTAGCCGCTTCCTTTTGCACCGCCTCCGCCGTGCCTGCCGCCTGCGCAACCTCATCCGCGTTCTCAGGCAGCGCTTCCGTAAGCTCTTCTGTCGTCTCCTCCACCAGTTCCTCTGTCAGTTCCTCGACAACTTCCCCGAGTTCTTCCATAGCCTCCTCGAGTTCGCCGCCATCCTCGATGCCAAGCGCCTCTTCCGCCATTTCTTCCATTCTCTCTTCCGACGTCTTCGGCTCCATCTTCTCGACTGCCTCCGCAATCTGTTCCCCGCGCTCTGTGGACTCGTCCAGAATGTGGAACATCTGCTCCTGGTTGTAGGCCGCTTTTACGGATGCAATCTGATCCTCATAGGACTGGAACATTTTCAGCTTTTCAGCGATCTCCTCCACACTCCCGCAAGCAACATTTTTGAGATTCTCTTTCTGCTTTTCAAAAAAATCTACCTGCTTTTGAGTCTCCTCCTGACGCTCCAGTCTGTCTTGTGTACTCTTTAACATGCCCGCAGTATTCATTCTGCGCAAAATACCGCTGGTCTGATCCCACGAAATATTCATAAACGCTAACCGCCTTTCCTTATTTTTATAGTGAACGCGTTTTTGTTTTACTCCTGTGCTTTTTATTTCGGTATGCCACGCATATTTATAAAGGCTGTTTGTCATTAACGATCCTTTTTTCGTCATGGATGGAAAATTTCATGACCGTGTGCTAAGATTAGTGTGAGAAGTACTTCTAGCCACTCACAGCAAAGGCTGTTTCGTGGAGAAGTACTAAGTCTCACACAGGAGAATGCCCAAAATACGGGCATTCTCCTGGACGAACTTATTCGTCCGTGGATTTTGAGATTCCACACAGCGGAATCATGGTGGTTAGTATAAATAATTTACAAAAATTGATATGTCACAAAAGCTCTTCGGCGTTGTCTAATATGGTAGGAGGTAAAATTCATGGACAAAAATACAGAAGAATTATTTGCTTTGGTGGAAAAAGCCACCGCCGGAGACAGGGAGTCTCTGGAAACCGTTATCCTGAGCGTGCAGGATCTGGTCTTTAACCTGTCCCTGCGCATGCTCGGCACTTTTGCCGACGCGGAGGACGCAACACAGGATATCCTGCTAAAGGTTATCACCCATCTTTCTTCCTTCAAAAAAGAAAGCGCTTTTTCGACATGGGTGTTCCGCATTGCGGTGAACCATCTGAAAAACTACAAAAAGCATATGTTTGCCCAGCATCCGCTCAGTTTCGAATTTTACGGCGAGGATATCAAAAACGGAAATATCCATGATGTGCCGGACCTGACGCAGAATGTCGAAAAGACCGTTTTGGCGGAAGAGTTGAAACTGTCCTGCACCAATGTGATGCTGCAATGTCTCGATACGGACAGCCGTCTGATTTTCGTGCTTGGGACAATGTTTCAGGCAGACAGCCGCATTGCCGGAGAAATTTTAGGGATTTCACCGGAAGCATACCGACAGCGGCTCTCCCGTGTCCGCAAAAAGATGGCGGATTTTCTAAGTGAATACTGCGGCGAGTACGGAAATGGGACATGCCGGTGCGCAAACCGGATCAATTATGCGATTCAAAACCACCGGATCAATCCGTCCCATCAGGACTACACCGCCGCAGAAGAGATTGAGAGACAGACCATACTTGACGTGAAGGAAGCCATGGAAGAGATCGATGATCTTGCTCAGAATTTTTCGTTCGCCAGACTCTATGCGACCCCGGAGCAGACCAGACAGTTTATCAGCGGTTTTCTGTCCTCAGCCACCTTATCGGTCGTAAAAAACGCATAGCAGGGACTATGCATATCACAGAAAATTATATTGACATGGAGGAAATGATGAACACGGAACTGATCTTCAAATACTTATCCGAATTAAAAGAAAACAACAACAGGGAATGGTATCATCAGCACAAGACAGAATACAAGGAAGCAAACGCGCAGTTTGAAGCGCTAGTGCAGGAGCTGATTTTTGCGCTGGGTCAGACAGACAGCAGTATCATTCAGAATGTACCGAAAGACCTTACCTTTAAGCTGGTGCGGGACACCCGTTTCAGCCACGACAAATCACCCTACAATCCCGCCTTTCGCGCCCATATCGGCGCCATGGGAAAGCTGCCTGTCCCGGTCGGATATTATCTGATGATAAAGCCCGGCAATGAATCCTTTTTAGGCGGCGGACTTTTTGCCGACATGTTTAAGGACGCCACCGCCATGGTACGGGATTATATCTCGAAACACCCCGGCGAATGGGAACAGATCATTCACGCGGACGCTTTTACGAAATATTTCACAGTACAGGGAACCGCCCTAAAAAATGTGCCCGCCGGTTATGACAAGGAACATCCGCAGGCCGAATTCCTGAAATATAAAAGCTGGTATCTCGAATACCCTGTAATGGATCAGGATATGTTGGATATCGGGACATTCCTGCCAAAAATGGTACAGGTTTTTGAGGCGATGAAACCCTTTAACGATTATTTGAACCGCGCACTCGCGGACTTCAAGATGCCGACAAGATAATATTCCTCGACAAAAGCATCAGGCCATATTATAATTAGAATAATTCTAATTTTGAAATATGATCCCTGCCCGAAATGCCAAAACAAAGGAGGAAATTACTATGGTCTACAAATGCAGCATCTGCGGTTACGAGTACGATGAGGAAAAAGAAGGAAAACCATTCTCCGAACTGACCGAATGCCCCATCTGCAAACAACCGCCGGAGAAATTTAACGCCCTGGAGCCGGAAAAGTCTGCCGCTTTCAAAGAAACAGCAAAACAACCCGCTTCCGAAGAAAGCGGGAATCTGGATTTAAGCTATCCTGCAAAAACAAGAAAAACGGACGGCAATTACCGTTATATGAGAGAAATTCACGAGATGGCCGTCACCGGAAAATCCGCGATTGAGGCGATGGGCACGCAGATGAAGATGCCGGACTGGGACGATGTGCTGATACTCGGCGCGCAGTTAAACCCGATGCCCTTAAACGAACATGACGAGGTATCTTTGCAGACCGTAATCGGCAAGCGCGCGAAAAAACCGATGACGCTTGCCATGCCTGTCTATATCTCCCACATGTCCTTTGGCGCCCTCTCCCGGGAGACTAAAATCGCCATGGCTAAGGGAAGCGCCGCCGCGGAAACCGCCATGTGCAGCGGGGAAGGCGGTATTCTCCCGGAGGAAAAGGCAGCGGCATACAAGTACATATTTGAGTATGTTCCGAATCAGTACAGCGTTACCGATGAGAATCTGAAAACCTCCGACGCCATTGAAATCAAGATCGGACAGGGCACGAAGCCGGGCATGGGCGGTCATCTGCCGGGTGGCAAGGTGACCCCCGAAATTGCGAAAATCAGGAACAAACCGCTCGGGGAAGACGTGATCAGCCCTTCCAAATTCCCCGGAATAGATAACGCGGATGATTTAAAGAAGCTGGTAGAAGAGCTTCGCACAAGAAGCGAGGGACGACCCATCGGCATCAAAATCGCCGCAGGTCGTATTGAGAAAGATCTGGCGTGTTGCGTCTATGCCGAGCCCGACTTCATCACCATAGACGGAAGAGGCGGCGCAACAGGCGCATCTCCCGCCATCGTCCGGGATTCCACCAGCGTACCGACCATCTACGCCCTCTACCGGGCAAGAAAATATCTGGATGCCGCGGGCGCGGATATTGATCTGGTTATCACGGGAGGGTTAAGGGTATCTTCCGATTTTGCAAAAGCGGTCGCTATGGGCGCGGACGCCGTCGCCGTTGCCTCCGCGGCAATGGTGGCTGCCGCATGTCAGCAGTACCGTATCTGCGGCAGCGGCATGTGCCCGGTGGGCGTGGCTACACAGGACGAAAAACTCCGGGAAAGACTGCATATTGACGCCGCCGCAAAGCGGGTTGAAAATTATCTCAGATGTTCCGCCGAGGAGTTAAAAACGTTCGCCCGGATCACGGGCAATACAGACATTCATGACTTATCTGTGGATGATCTTTGTACGATAAACCGTGAGATTTCGGAGCACACCAATATCCCGCACGCGGGCGAGGCAAGATAATCTCCGGTCAGCGCATAACCATACTATAGCCCGAAACGGAAACGACCTCCAACTGGCAGACCAAACGTCTGACAGTTAAAGGTCGTTTCTATTTTCCTTTATTTTCCTCTCTTTTTGCTCTTAGATCGTCACCAGCTCATACTGATCCGTCCCCAAACCGAGCTTCACCGCATGGGAGATGCAAGATTTCCACTCTGTATCCGGGTGTGTCATAAAGAAATGATCGTGTCCGTCCTCGTTGCCGTGCTTATGCAGGTTTTCGCTCAGCACGCTCCCCTCGACCGGAGTCATCTTATTGCACAAATCGGCACAAGCCTGATCTAACGCCACCGGGTCGAAGGACGCCAGCATTCCCACATTGGGGATAATCGGTATATCGTTTTCCGCATGGCAGTCGCAATCCGGCGACACATCGCAAATCAGAGATACGTGGAAGCATGGTCTGTCCTTACACACTGCCCACGCATACTCCGCCATTTTATAATTTAACATCGCGATTGAATCCTCAAAGCTCGCGGAAATCGCATCCTTCGGACAAACCGCCAGACACCGGCCGCAACCCACACATTTGTCATGGTCGATATGCGCCTTGCCGCCCTCAATGACAGGCGCGCCATGGGCGCAAATTCTGTCGCAGGCACCGCATCCGATACATAGGGACGGATCCACCTCCGGCTTGCCGTCGCAGTGCTGCTCCATCTTGCCCGCTCTGGAGCCGCAACCCATACCGATATTTTTTAACGCGCCGCCAAATCCGGCCATCTCGTGGCCCTTAAAATGAGTCAGTGAAATAAACACATCCGCATCCATGACCGCGTGGCCTATTTTCGCCTCTTTCACATACTCTCCGTCAATTGGCACCAACGTCTCGTCCGTGCCCTTGAGGCCGTCTCCGATGATGACATGGCATCCCGTCTGATAGGGAGAAAACCCGTTCACATAGGCTGTCTCCAAATGATCCAACGCGTTTTTCCTGCTGCCCACATAGAGAGTATTACAGTCTGTCAGGTAGGGCTTTCCGCCCAGCTCCTTCACATAATCCGCCACCACTCTCGCATAGTTCGGGCGCAAAAACGCCAGATTCCCGTACTCACCGAAATGAATCTTGATGGCCGCGTACTTGTCCGCAAAATCAATGCTCTCAAAGCCGGCCGTCTTCATCAGGCGATGGAGCTTTTGCAGCAAATTTTCATGCGCCGTCGCCTTAAAATTAGTAAAATAAACTTTTGCCTGTTCCATGTAATATGATCCTCCTATCTTTGCCGTCGTTTAATCAAACCGTTTAAACCGTTCAATCATAATTGCGTACTGTTCCTTAATTTTCAGGTACAGTCCGATGGTACTTTCTTTCTCCTTCTCAAATTCCGCGATAATACCGTCATAATTCTTTTCAAGAATTGCCACTACGCTTGCGTTAATCTTGCCGCCGCCCGCATCGGAATTCATAATACCGAGAATTTTCTCCTTACTGAAAGCCTCCTTATAGCTGCGTTTGCCGTAGAGCGCGCTCAAAATATCCGCCACCGCGATGATCTGCTGGGGAAGGGTCATATCCTCCGCCGAAAGTCCCTTGTGATAGCCCGTCCCGTCCAGTTTCTCGTGGTGTCTGACCGCAATCTGCAAAACATCGTCATCCACTACTCCCTCCAGAATCATTTCGGTAATCCGCACATGGGCTTTCATCACCTTCATCTCATCATCGTCCAGCCTACCCGTAGATTCCAGAATGTGTAACGGAATCGCAATCTTTCCGAGATCGTGAAGCAGCGCGCCGTAGTAAAGATCCCGGAGGTCCTTTCCCGAAACATGTGAAAGTCTGCCAAGCTGCTGCGCAAAGTTCACCGTCGCCAGCGTATGGATTACCGTGTGTTCGCTTCTGAAATCGATTGTGTAGACCAGCATTTCCAGAAAGCCCTTTTTATACTGTTCGGAAAAGGCGCGTTTCGCCAGAAGCACATTCAGTTCCTCTCGGTACTTGCCGCTCACAAGATTTTCCATAATTCCATAATGCTTTTCCGCTTTTTGAAAAAGATCCATCGCCGCGCCGGAAAATTTAATGTTACGGTACTTCGTAAAATAATCCGGTTCCAGCTTCTCCTCCTTCAAATGCAAAGCCGTATCCATCTTATCCGCCATGTTTAGAAGCTCAATGACATGCATGTAACGACTCTGTATCATGCTGTAAAGGCTATAATCCAGGTGATGGTAAAGCACGATTTCCGCTCTGTCGCCTATGGGGGACAAGTATTTCAAAAAGAGAAAGCCGTAAATGGAATGCGACCAGAGGTTTTTTGTCTCAAAGTCCGACACATTTTTGATATTTTCCTCTTTATAAAGGCCAATGTCATGCAGAATGCCGAGCATCGTGTAGTCCACCAGTTCCTGCTCCGTGTAATTCTGTTCCGCGTAAGTATTCTCATACTCCATCATCTTATATAAGATATAACCGGTGATCTCCCCATGGTTCATAATCTTACTGTTAATGATACTTAGCGTTTTCCGAATAATTTCATTGACATCCTTGCTGCTGATCACACTCATTTCGATTGACCCTTTCCTGCATATAAGGGTATTCTAACATTAAATTACAATTTTGTCCCCACTTTTTTTACTTTCTTCCGATACACAAGAAATGCCGCCGGCCGCAAAGCGGACGAACGGCATTTCTCTTTCCTATAATAACATCAGCGTGTTTTTTCCCGAAGCTCCTTTTTCAGTTTCTCCTTCTCTTCCATGGGCAGAAACGCTACGTCAATGGCATGGTCTGCCGCCTGCGCAAGAATCTCCCGGTCAAAAGGCCCGAAGGCTCCCTCCAGTGTCTGCCATTCCCTGACCAGCGTAGTGTCCGATACGGTGCGGTTATCTGTATTAATCGTAACCGGGACTCCCTCCGACCAAAACTTCGCCCACGGATATTGCGAAAGCTCCTTCACCGCCCCTGTCTGCAAGTTGCTGACCGGACACATTTCCAACGCAATCCCTTTTTTTTTGCAGATTGCTTTTGTCTCCTCGTCATCCGCGATCGCAACCCCATGTCCGATACGCGCCGCTCCCATTTCAATGGACATCCGGACATTTGCGCTGCTGCCGCATTCTCCCGCATGGATCGTAAACGGTATATGGCTCTCTCGCGCTTTTTGGAAGAGGCTTTTGTAAAGCTGCGGCGGATATGCCGCCTCATTTCCGGCCAGATCGACGCCGGCCACTCCATACTCCCGCATTTTTATGGCACAGGACAGTGTTTCTCCGTTCTGCTCCTCCGGCTTTCCGCGCATCATGCATAGGAGCAGACGGCTTTTGACGCCAAAATCTCTTTCCGCCGTCTCCAGCCCTTGCAAAACAGCCCAAACCGCCTCCTTCTGCGTCATCCCTTCCCGTCCGTGATACATAGGCGCAAACCGCACTTCCATATAAATCACGTGCTCCTGCGCCGCCTGCCTTACCGCGTCGTACGCCGCTATCCGGAGATTTTGTTTCGACTGCAAAAAGGGCATCGCACTCTCAAAGCAGGACAGATAGTTCGCAAGATCCGTCCCCGCCCTTCTCACTCTCATACGGTTCAGCAAGGACTCCACCTTGTTCCCCTCCTCGCGGACAATCTTCCTTAGCGCCTCTTCCCCGAGCGATCCGTCCAAATGACAGTGCAGTTCTACCTTCGGAAAATTCTTTAATTCTTCTTTGTGCAAGAATACCTCCCTTTCGTCACAATTCCTCCATCCGAATCATTCCTTTGCTGTTTTCCAGAATTTTTAATATCTCGGAATGATAATTTTTAACCGGCAGTAAAATATGCAGATTCACACTGACAACCTTTTTCAGTACAATTTCACCTTTTTCCACCATGGTTTGCAGTTCCTCGTCCATGTCTATGTAGGAAAAAGAAAGAATACTGCAATCGTGACTCGTAATCTCACTGATAAAGTTATTCATATTTTTGGCACTGTCAAAAGATACGTTTAAATCCATCACGCGGCTCCTTAAGACCAAATGCTGCTCTACATCGACAAGCTTTGTAAAGATCACCAAAATGAGAATCGCCGCGACAATTCCTCCGATATAAAAACCGCCGCCAACCGCAAGGCCGATACATGCGCTGGCCCATAAGCCCGCCGCCGTGGTAAGTCCCTTGATCCGGTTCTGCCTGTCCGTCAAAATAGTACCCGCTCCCAAAAAGCCAATGCCGCTGATCACCTGCGCTCCCATTCTGACCGGATCGCCCGTGCCGTGAGCGAGCATCAACTGTTCGTTGGTAACCATAACAAGCGCCGACGCCACACAGACTAACGTATGCGTCCTGACGCCCGCCGGCCTGTGTTTTCGCCCGCGTTCCAAACCGATAATCGATCCCAGGACAGCCGCCAGCAAAATCCTTATAATCCCCACCACAGTCTGATGCCATTCGCCGACCCCGATCATTCCGATAAAGTTTAAAAAATCGTTCATGTTCTCCTCCAGCAGTCTACACCCTATCTGCCATCTGCATGCCGACTTCATAGGCAAGCCGCATGGCCAGAGGCACCAGCTCCTTTGGCACGCCCGGAAGATAATGCTGAATTTCAAAATTAAATACGCCTCTGTAATTGATCTCCGAAAGTGCCCCTAAAATCTCATCCCAGTCGGCATTTCCCAAATAAGGAAGAATATGGATACTCTCCACACCTGCCTCATCGGAAATATGAGTTGCAACAATATGATCTTTCAGCATATGAAGCGCTTTTCTCTGATCCAGCTTTTCAATGCTGCCGTGCTCGACGTCCCAGCACACCTTCACATTTTCACGATTCACATCTTCCATCAGTCTGAGCAATTCATCCGGTTCCAGGCAGTAAGGCTTTTCGCCTGCCTTTGTCCTGCCCCACATATTTTCCACCGCAAGGCCGATTCCCTCTTTTGCCGCAATATCGGCGTATCTTCTCAAAAATGCCACATTTTTCTGATGCGTATCCGGATGGATCCTGCCGTCTACAAGGTAGCTGGAAGGGTGGATTACCAGCCACGGGACTTTCATCATTCCGGCCCCCTGAATGCTGCGCCAAAACAGTTCTTCCTTCTTCCCGTATTCCTCGTCTTTGTTGCAATAGTCGAAAATGGTCGCATGCGCCTGGACAAACCGTAATCCCAATTGTTCCGCGAGGTCTATGTACTCCTGTATCTCCTCGCGCCATTCTTGTCCTGAAAAACGTTTTGATGCAAGCGCCAGCTCCGCAAAGCCAAAATCAAGATACCGAAATCCTGCCGCCGCGCATTGTCTCATCGTCTCATCCACAGGAATCAAGTCGCCGTCTTTGCGCTCAAAATAAATGTTTGTCGATGTCGATAATTTCAGTCCCGACTCCTTTGCCGCAAACTTCCTTATCGCCTCCACGACGCCCGCCGTATACCCTGCATCACACACATAATCCGCACACGCCTTCGTCTCCTCGGTTCCGTTTGCCACAACCGCTCCGATCCCCGCTGCCCTGAGCATTTCCTGGTCGTTCGCATTATCTCCAACCGCCAGCACATTCTCCATATCAATACCGCACACTTCGCAAAGCTCGGCAAGCCCTTCTCTTTTGTTCACATGCTTGTCCACGATCTCACATCCGCTGTTTCCGTACAGTGCGATACAATACCTGTCTCTCAGCTCGCAAATCTGGTCTTTCAGGGACGCGAACGCCTCCTCGTTCCCGTCCGCCATAATATTCACCTTATAAACCGGATCCCCGCTTTTTCTGATGCTCTCCACATCGGTGATGGGAAGTTCCCTTCCCGCTTCCTTGCGTATCCTCGTCCAGTTTGTCTCCGACAGCGCATACTCCACGCCACCGGCGTAGACCAATGCAGTCAACCCTATTTCCGCAGCACGGCTTAAAATCGTTTCGACGCCTTCCATTCTCATCGGAATGTCCTTTAAAATCCGCCCCGTCTCCCAGTCATAGACGACTGCGCCGTTACAGCTTACGATGGGCGCGGTGATTTTTACCTTCTCGGCAAATCGTTTAACGGCATATGCAGGGCGTCCTGTGATAAAGGTAAACCGTATGCCCGACGTTTCCAGCTCCTCGATCAGGCTGACCGCCTCCTGAGATATTTCTTTCTCCGGCGATAGCAACGTATCATCCAGGTCCGTAACCACCAATTTAATATTTCCGTGTCTCACGCCATGCCCCCTTTCCGTCCCGTATATCCATACAGCGCACGGTCCCCTGACAGGTTCGGTGCGCTGCTGGTATAGGGATCCTGTCTACCCGTTCACCGAATGATATTCATCCAGCGCGTCGTTACACTGCTGCACGATCTTATCGACAGTCTCATCCACGCTCAAGTTGCCCTGGCAGAACTCCAGCATGATTTCTGTGATAATGCCGTTAATTTCATTGTATGTCAAGTCGAGAGGCTCCTGGGAAAGAGGATTTGCCTCCTTCATCTGATCCAGCGCAACCTTATACTGCGGGTTTTCCTCATAATACTTCTTCATCTCATCCAAATCTTCACATCCCTTGTTCACCGGAATATAACCGGAAGCGGTGGAGAAGGTATACTGGCTCTTCGGAGATACGCAGTACTGTACGACATCCCATGCCGCCTTTGCGCGCTCATCGTCATCCCTGTTGAAAATGTTCAGGCAGCTTCCGCCTACTGCGGCTCCGCCTGCGTCATCCGCATTTACCTTCGGCAGATACGCCGTCATATATTGGCCGGGCATCAGCTCGTCCAGCGTTCCCATACGGGAGGAAGACATAATAACCATCGCCGACAGTCCTTGCGCAAATTCCTCATTGATATTGTCTTCCACATATTTATAACCGCCCGTGTCCAAAAGCGCCTGCAGTTTTTCCAAAAATGTCTTGAGCGTCCCGTCGTCTCCCGCTACAATCTTTGTCATCGGCGCCTCTCTTCCGCCCTGGTTATCGCCAAAGAAGCTTACCTCTCCCTGGCTGACGCAGAACTCTACGAGCTGGTATCTCTTCACCTGCATGTTCAGTCCGTGACGACTTACCTCGTCTCCCTCTTTCACCGTCAGCGCCGTGACGTAATCCGCCAGTTCATCCATGGTTTCCGGCGCCTTGTCAAAACCGGCTTCCTCCAGCATCTCCTTGTTGTAATACAGAAGCGGTATGGAGTTGGAGAAAGGAACCGCTACCATCTGTCCCTCATAAGTACACGCCTGCTGCAAAGGCTCATAAAAACTGTCCCTTGTCACCTCGGACTCCCCGTCGTTCATAAACTCTTCTACATTGACCGTCCAGCCCATGTCCATCACCGCCGGAATTGTGGAAGTCAGTCCCACATTGATATCCGGCGCGTTCTCGTAGTCCTTTGTCTGGTAAGCGAGCATCACCTTATCCGTGCCCTCATATCCCTGATACACAAGCTCTACATGAATGCCTTTGTCTTTTCCTCTGCCCTCATTGTACTCGTTGATGATAGAAGTCAGCGCTGCCTCCGTAGCTCCCGAAAAGCTGTGCCAGAATACCACTTCCGTTGTATCCCCGCTCGCCTGCTGCGAACCGGAATCACCGGCTTTCTGATCCGCAGACCCGCCTGACTGCGTAGAATCCGCACCGCCGCAGGCTGTGGTTCCAATCACCATCGCGCCACATAACAATAATGCCAATAGTTTTTTCATCTCTTCTTCCTTTCTTTTCATAAGTGAAATTTTATGTTCCGTTTTATCCTTTTACCGCACCTGCCATCACGCCGCCCACAATCTTGCGCTGGAATAACAGGAATACCGCCACCGAAGGCACTAAGATCACTACCGCCGCCGCCATCACGGCGCCCACGCCGTAATTGCTGCCCTCATTGTTGTTCAGCATGGTTACAGCAACCTGGGCCGTGCGCATCGCATCCGTGTTTGTCACAAGCAACGGCCACAGGTAAGTATTCCAGGTTCCCACAAAGGAAGAGATAAATACGGTCGTGATCACCGGAATATTGCTGGGCATTAAAATCTTCCTGTAGAACTTGAAGTTCGTACATCCGTCCACCTGCGACGCCTCCTTTAGACTGACGGAATAGGACAGGAAATTCTGGCGCATGACGAAAATGTTGATACCTGAGATGAAGAATACTACCATCATACCCAGATATGTATTGATCAGTCCAAGCTCCGCCGTCGTAAAGTAGTTTTGCACAACCAGCACGTCAGCGGGGATAATCATGCTTCCCACGACCAGCGCGAACAGCAGCTTCTTTCCCCGGTATTCAAAGAAGGAAAAGGAGAAAGCCGCCAGACTTGCTATGATCACCCTCACAATACTGGAAATACCGGCCATAACAAGCGAGTTCCACATGAATCGCAAGATCCTCGTGTGCATAAACACAATCTTGTAATTTTCCAGGTATGCCAATTTGCTCGGGAAAAAGTGAAGCTTGGTCGTCAGTATCTCATCCTGCGGCATAAACGAAATGTTGATTGCGTAAATAATCGGCAGGATCAGTACAATTCCGGTCACGATGCATATGATTTGATAAAATAAATTTTTTCTCTTATTCAATTGTAGTTCACCTTCCTTTTTTCAAGAACCAGGCTAAGTGCCATCATGACCGCCGCCAAAATAAATCCTACCGTAGTTGCCGCAAACGCCGCATTATAATTTGTTCCCACGATTCCCTTTCCATAGACATATGACATGATCGTCTCTGTCGTCCCGTTGGGGCCGCCGTTATGGAATACCGGATAGGTCAGGATCAAGGTAAAGCTCGATGTCGTCATCGCGTACGCAATGTCTTTCATCAGCAGGAACAAAAGCGTGGGCGATACCATGGGGACGATAATCTTTCCCAAAAGATGGATCCCCGTCGCCCCGTCGATCCTGGCACTCTCCAATACGTCCTCGCTCATGCCTCGAAGACCCGACAGGAGAAAAATGAAGTTATAGCCCACATTCGCCCAAATCTGGATGAATATAATCGCCGCAAGCGCAGTCTTCGGATCCGTCAGCCAGGAAATGTTCGTCCCGAAAATCTTATTCACAATTCCCATGGAGGGATTGAACGCCAACTGAAAAATCATCGCGACAACAGAAACCGAAATCGCCATGGACATGGAATACATCGCTTCGTACAAAGAAGACGTCTTCGTCCTCTTTCTGGCAAGCAACGCCAGGCCAAACCCAATTACGATACTGACCGGAACCGTAACCGCCACAAAAATCAATGTGTTCCCGATGGACTGGATGAACTTCTCGTCTCCCAATACTTTGAGATAATTCGTGATGCCCGCAAATTCCCTGATCTCCCTGAACTTGTTTACTGTGAAAAAGCTCATCACCGTATTTTTTACAAACGGATAATAGGCAAACATGATCAGCAGTACAAAAGCCGGAATCAAATATAAATATGGCTCCACTGTCTCAAACAGTTTTTTTCCAAATGTTTTTCCTTTCATAGTTACCTCCATGTCAGAGCCATTTACTGCAATGACACGCGCGAAAATTTCAAAGTTTTCCGAAGGAATACTTTTGTTCTCGACTGCGATCAAAGCATATTGAAGACTCTGACTCATAATTGCTATCTTACCCCATTCTTAACCGAATAAAATAGTGAGCATTTGAACTTCATTTGCAAAACTATTCGTATCGGCTGATTCTGGTGAACAGATCTTCCATCAGTTTGTCCCTGTCCACACTGTAGACGTAACGGATAAACAATCTGCGTTTGTCCTCGGCATAGAGATGATCATATTCCATCACCGGACTGTGCTCCAGCCGGTCCAGCATAAATTTTTCGTCATGCAGCCAGGCCACCGCCGTGACATCGGAAATCGGCCTGCTCCAGCACTTGTTTCCGTTGCAAATCCCGGCTTCTCTCGCCGTCTTCTCCACAATATAATCGCAGAATTCGTTTTTGCCTTTCAGCCAGTAATCGAGCTCCGGCCCCGTCGTGGCAAAGCGCTCCACTACGCTCCGGCCCGGAATCAGGACAAGCGGCACCCCGCTGCCGAGAAGTACCCGCGCAGCCGCAACGTCCTGCCCGGCATTGAAGGATTTGTTGTCATGCCAGTCGAACCCCATTCCCCCGAGCCACACGACAAACAGCTTTTCTTTCAGCTCCGGGCACTTTAACAAAGCCGACGCGATATTGGTACATGCCGCAATCGCAATGACATACAGCGGATTTTCCGCCGAATAGCTTTGCGCCATCTCGATCAGTTTATCGACCGCCTCCGACTCCACCGGCGTCTTTTCATCACTGAGAAAAGCCTCGGAACCCCTGTAGACGCTGTCTCCATAGCTTTCCCGTTTCAGCAGCTTCAATACCCGGAAGATTTCTTCGTAACTCTTCTCCATCCCGTCCTTCGGATTCTCCGAATGGTGGTTAAAAAATGGAGCTGCGAGGATGGCTTTTAAGCTCATCTTCTCCTCCGACTGCAGCAAGTAAGCCAACGCAAACTGATCGTCTACCTCGTTGTACATGTCAGAATCCAGTACAACATCAACTTTGCCTTTTGGTTTTTCCAATCTTCTGATTGATTGCGCATAATCTTCCATGGCGTTTGGATTATTATCCGTAAACAAATATGGCTTTGGACTTTCCATTTTTCTCTCCTCCTTTTCTTTGTCAAAAAACAATTATAACAATATAATTTGTTTTTCAACAATTTATATCATCCATAATTTGCTTTTTTCCAATTTTTATCATAATATCACATAGAATTGCTCCCGTCAATTCTTCCCTTATCAAAATTCCGTATTTTGTGAAGAATATACAGTTCTTCTGTCAATATTTTGTTTGTTTTTTCCAAATCTCTTTGCTTTCTTTATTGGCTTTTTCCAACTTTCCAGAAAATCGGATAAATATTTTGCAGTTATATGTATGCACGATGCGGTTTTTCTGATAAAATAAGTAAATACACTTTCCGGGAGGCCGCTGCATGAACAGTAAATTAGACAAAAGACGCAAAGAGATCCTTAATATATTAGCCAAAGTTCCGATCAGCTCCACCCAACAGCTCGCCGAGGAAACCGGCGTCTCCAACGAAACCATGCGCAAGGACCTGGACGCACTCGCCGACGAGGGACTGATCTTAAAAGTCCACGGCGGCGTTGCCCTCGCAAGCGGCGCTGTCGCGGAGATTCCCTTCGACCTGCGCGCCACGCACTATGTCACGGAAAAACGCGCTATTGCATCAAGCGCCATAAAACTGCTCCAGCCCAAAGATATCATTATTATGGAGAGCTGTACGACAAATCTGGAGCTGGCAAAAGAGCTTGTTCTTGACCCTGAACTGCTTGAAACGTTAATCATCATTACCAATTCCTTTGCCATCGCCTCCACCTTTGACGGCGGGCGAAAGTGCAAAAAAATGTTTTTCCTTGGCGGCTGGGTACACACGCAGCAGTTTTCCTGCCTGAGCTATCAGACCGTCTCCCTGTTAAAAGAATTTCACGTCACCAAAGCGTTCCTAAGCGGCGCGGCGCTGAGTGAAAACTATATTGTGACCGGCTACTACGACGAAGATGTGGCGTTTCAGCGGGCTCTTCTTGCGGCGACACAAAAATCCATACTGATGATAGACCACAGCAAATTCAACCATGCCGCAGTCTTTTCTGTCGCTCCCCTTGCCGATTTTGACTATCTGATCACCGACAAGGAGCTGTCGGAAGAGGCGCTATCCTATATAAATGAACACGATATCACCTATATTCGGGCTGGACGCTGAGATTTGCGCCCTGCCCGTCCGCTTTTCACATCCGCCCCTGTGAATCTCAGGGAAAATTTTCCTTTGCCAAACACATGTTCCTGTGCTATGATTGTCTTGTATCAGTCTCAGCCTTCAAGCGGTACTTCCGCATGGGTATTCAGGGAGGAGTTTTCCATGAGTCACACCTATCTTTGTATTGACTTAAAATCTTTCTACGCTTCGGTGGAATGCGTAGAGCGGGGTTTAGATCCCATGACCACCAATCTGGTGGTGGCCGATCCCTCTCGGACAGAGAAAACCATCTGCCTCGCCATCACGCCGGCCATGAAAGCGCTTGGCATCAAAAACCGCTGCCGTATCTTTGAAATTCCGAAAGCGGTGAAATATATTGTGGCGCCGCCCCGTATGCAGAGATATGTGGACGTCTCCGCGGATATTTATGCCATCTACCTGAAATATATTTCCAAGGAGGACATTCACGTCTACTCCATCGACGAGGCATTCCTGGATGTGACGGAGTATCTCGCGCTCTACCGGCTTTCCGCCAGACAGCTCGGCTTTCAGATCATGCAGGATATCTATGAGCAGACCGGTATCCGCGCCTCCTGCGGCGTCGGTTCCAACCTGTATCTGGCGAAAGTTTCACTTGATATCACCGCCAAACACGCCGAAGACTTTATCGGTGAACTCACGGAGGAGAGCTACAGACAAACTCTCTGGACCCACAAGCCTCTCACGGACTTCTGGCGCGTGGGCGCCGGCACTGCCAGACGGCTTGACACCTTCGGCATCCGCACCATGAAAGATGTGGCCGCCGCGGACGAAAATCTCCTGTATAAACTGTTCGGCGTAGACGCGGAGCTTCTGATCGACCACGCCTGGGGCAGAGAACCTGTCACCATCGCGGATATCAAAAATTACCGTCCCCGCACCAACTGTCTCACCAGCGGGCAGGTGCTTGGCAGCGATTACCCCTTTGACAGAGGGCTCCTTATTGTCAAGGAGATGATGGATCTTCTGTGTCTCGATCTGGTGGAAAAGAATCTGGTCACCCGCTCCGTCACCTTGCACGTCGGCTATTCCAACCGCCTGAATAAGCCGTCCGCCCACGGCACGACAGACCTGCGGACCGACACCAACTCAGATCTCATTCTGATTCCCGCAGTAACCTCACTCTATGAAAGAATCGTGAATCCCGAATGGACGATCCATCGCGTCAATCTGACGTGCAACCATGTGATGCCGGAGGAATATCATCAGTACAATTTCTTCGTGGATGCCGAGGAACTTGAGAAAAACCGCAGAATACAGAAAGCCGTTATCAGCATCAAGAATAAATTCGGAAAAGACGCCATTCTCAAAGGCATGAATCTGGAGGAAGGCGCCACCACCAGAGAGCGCAATCACCAGATCGGAGGACACAAAGCGGAATAAATTCCCCGATTGTCAATTTAAACCAATTTCAAGTATTTCGGAGGAAAAAAATGGCAGGTAAACCGAAAAACAAAATGCCGATTGAGGAAAGAGCCAAACAGTTTATGCCCTTTGCGGCGTTGCGCGGGCTGCCGGACGCCCTCTCAAAAAAGGAGAAAATTCTTGTCCCCAAAATCGAACTGTCTCCGGAAATGGAGGAAGAGCTGGACAGACAGATGCATCTGCTCGTCAAAGGGCAAATGGCGACTGTCGTCTATTTCCAAAACGGGGAATACGTCAAAATAACCGGTCTGGTCGCCCGCATCGACGAAACCAGCCGGTTATTGCAGATCGTAAATACAAAGATCCCGTTTGAGGATATTTTACAGGTAGAGGTGGATGGCCGCCGCTCTCCCGACCGCCTCCGCAATGAGCGTTCTTCATTCGTGCAGACCGCATGTTATTCCTCCTCCAGTAAATCCCCCCGAATATAACACTCTTTCACAAAAGCGTCTACCTTCTCCGACAACGACTCCTGATCCAGTAGATACCACATCCGGCCGTCGGCGTCTTCCTTCTTTCCAAGAGCAGTGACAATCTCTCCCTCTCCCAGCAGGCCAACCACCTTATATTCCGCCCCGGCGCCCTCTCTGATATTGCACACAGGCATGATCACTGTCATTTCCCGGGGAAATTCCGCGTCAGATGCGTCCGCCTCCGTTTTATCCGCCTCTGTCACTCCACTACCTGTCCCCCCTCTCTCACCTGCCGTCGCCTCGCTGTCCTCTTCTCCGTCTCCATATATATCCCCAAACAACTCCCCGACTTCCGACTCCGTCATATATGCCACGCCTGTGATCTGCCCGTCCGCCGAGCGAATGATTCTGATATTGACCGTGCCCGCCGGATTCATGTCCAGCGTATAGAAAGAGCGGTTCGGCACGTGGATATCCAGAAAGACATTGACAAGCTGACCTTCATAATAGCAGTTTTTACCGTTCCAGGTAACGCCGACTGAACGGTATGCCTCCCTCTGCTCCTCCTCCAGCGCTTTATCCAGTTCATCCTTCTCCTCATCCCGATTCAATTTATCATAAAGCATCGACTGGAAGCTCCATTTATCATCCGCAAGCGCCCGTTCCAGCCACCCCTCCAGCGTCTCTTCGCTCATAATCTCATCCGCCAGAATGGAGAAAAAAGCAATTTCGTCATCCTCATAGAATCTCTGTGCAAAAGTCTGTACCAGCGGACTGTCCGCATCAAGCCGCTTTACGCTGACAGAAAAAAACGGATGATTCTCGTCTGCATAAATCCTGTCCAGCCACTTTTCCTGCGCCTTCTCGTCCAGTTCGCCGAATGCGATATAGAACAGGGGAAGGCTGCCAGCCTTATAATATTTTTCGGCATCCGCCCATGCCGCTTCATTGTCGGTTTCCGATTTCCCCTGCTCTGCGGTTCCTTTCACCTCGTTTTTGTTTGACGCGGAATCTGTTTTTTTCTGTATCGATATTCCATCGCTGACAGCCGCTGCCGCTTTGTCTTTATCTGGTAACACAGTCCCCTCAACACTGTCAGTTACAGGCATTCCGGCTTTGTCAGGTTCCGAAGCCGAAGCCGGATACACCCCGATAAAAACCACTCCCAGTACAATCCCCACGGTCAGTGCCGCCGTTATCATTCCCACTTCCTTCGTTTTCTTCTTAAAACTCATAATCGCACCCAGCCTTTCTCTCAGCAATTCCTTGTTGGCACTCATGGTCACGGCAGCAAGCGGCTCCCTGTATGTGCCGCCTGCCGCCATGACGTTAAGCAGCGTTTCCCCGTACTCCGCCGCATAATTGTACCCCATCTTCGCAACCACCGCCTCATCGCAGGCAAACTCGCACGCCCTGTCAATTTCCCTGCTCATTATATTGACAAACGGGTTAAACCAATGCAGGCAGACCGCAAATTGCACCAGCCATTTATACCAAATATCCCGCCGTTTATAATGCGTCAGTTCATGCATGACAATATACTGAAAATCCTTTTCCTGCACATCCGCGTCCGGCAGTACAATGCAGGGATGCCTATATCCCACAAGCATTGGCGAAGAAACCAGAGGATTCACGCAAAGTTCCACCGTCCTGCCGATTCCGATCAGATCTGCCGTCACCGCAAGCTGGTCCAGAAGGGCAAGATCGCAGACCGGCTCCGCCCCGGCTTTCACATATTTTATATAACTCTGGTACATACTGCCTTTTCTGATCAGCATACCAAACGCCACTGTCAGCCAGATCACCCATAGATGTTTTCCGACAAAGGCTGCTGCCTCCAAAAAGCCATGTCCTCCCATGTTCCCATTCTCCGTGACAGACTCTTGCACTTTTTCCCCGACAGCTTCCAACCCCTGCCGTACAGTGTCCTGTGTGCTGTTTCGTTCCGTATTCTGCCCGACGCTCCGCTCTGTGCCCGCTCCAGCGTTCTGCCTGACACTCCGCTCTATGCTCTCCTCAGCGCTCTGCCCTGCGTTCCGCGCCGGATTCTTTACGTTGTCCTCACCGCTCTGCCACGCCCCCTGCGTACCCTGCTTCATTTGCACCGCCATACGGTCCACAGCCCGGTACACCTGCCCCATCAGACTTGCCTCTGGTCCGAAAGGAAGTAAAAGACGCATCACAACAATCAGCCAGATATAATACTGCCACTGTCTGCCAAGCCTTCCTTTCAGTAGCCTGACGCCAAGAAGCAAAGCCGCAATCAGTACTGCCCCCGACAAGGACATGGACAAAACCGCCTTAAAAATCTGCGTCATCCTCTCCGCCCTCCTTCCAGAAGCGCTCTCAGCTCCTCGTACTCCTCCTCCGTGAGAAGGTCACCCGTAACCAAATTGGTGACCAGTCCCTTGACGCTCCCCTCATAGACTTTGTCTATAAAATGCTGGGTCTGCGCCGTCTGATATGCCGTCTCCGAAATCAGGGGTGTATATTCGTTATGCCGTCCGATTTTCGTCGCGCTCAGATATCCCTTGCCGACAAGCCGGGATAACAGGACAATAAGCGTATTTTTCTGGCAGGGCTTCCCCTGCGCTGTCAGTTCCTCCATGAGATAGGAAAACAAAGTCGTTTCTTTCTTGTTTTCCCAAATGATTTTCATGATTTCAAGTTCCGCGTCGGATAGTTTTTGCGTCATCTGTTCTTCCTCACTTTATGTATAACATTATGTTATGCATTAAATATAACATTGTGTTATACAAATGTCAATGTGTATTTCCAAGTTTAAGATCACCGCATCATTCCTTCCTTATTTTCCGCCTGTTTCCATCAATTTCCACATGCCCATACGCCTTGTAAAAAGAAAGCATTTATTTTATAATGATATAAAAATTGCGGATTGGTCTGTAAGCGACCCGTATAACGGAAAAGTCGGCCAAGAGCAAAAAGGAAAATGAGGAAGCTACTGTGGAATTAAAGTTCAGTGCAACGATACTGCAAAACGAAAATATGGATGCCGCCTATGTAGAAGTGCCCTATGACATCAAAGAACTTTTTGGCAAAGGGCGTTTGCTTGTAAACGCCACCTTCGACGGTGTTCCCTACCGTGGACAGGTGGTAAAAATGGGAACGCCCTGTTACATCATCGGCGTTACCAAACAGATACGCAGACAGATTGGAAAGAGCTTTGGTGATAATGTCGATGTAGTGATTCAGGAAAGGGAAACCGAGCAAAAACCTATGTGGAAATGTCCCAAATGCGGAAGAGAATTTAAGAGAAAGGATCAGAGTCATTACTGTGGCGACAAGCCAAAGACGATTGACGAATATATACTCAGTCAGGACGCGGATAAACAGAAAGAATTACAGTATGTCCGCCAGATTCTCCATAGCGCCCTGCCGGAAGCGGAGGAACGTATCTCATGGAGTATGCCAACCTTCTGGAAAAAGCATAATATTCTTCACTTTGCCGCTTCCAAAGGGCACATCGGACTGTACCCGGGGCCCGAAGCCGTATTGCATTTCGCGAAGGAGCTTCAGGACTACAAAACCGATAAGGGAACGATCCGTATCCCCTATGGCAAGGTCGATGCCGCACTGATTGAAAAAATTGCAAAGTGGTGCTGGGATACCGGAAACCATGCGTAACCTGTTCTTTCCTAAAATATCATGGCCTATACTCATTGAGTATATCTATGATATTTTTCGTACAAATTGCCGTTCAGCACATCTCCGTTCGGTGAAAAACTGATCGCTCTGATATCGCCCGGGTTTTCTTCATAGGGATCTGAATACGCCGATAATTTCCCTTATTTTCACGTGTATGGATTGTTGTCGACTTCATATGTCATTTCTTCCGTCAATGAAATCCCTCAAAAGCGGATTCCCGTATTATCACGGAATCCTGACGCGAAACCGTATGGCAGAAGCAGGCAGCAGCCTTCCATCAGGATAAGCTGCCGCCTTGTTTCTACTTGTCATTCTATGAAATTTTATCCAATATGGAGTGGCCAATCGTTCCTTCAGGCATCTTAACTCCAAAATTATCCGCTATCGTAGCGCCGATTACTGCAAAAGTCTTTTCCTCCTCCATTCCGCCTCCATTTTTCATGGACGGAGAATAGATCAAAAGCGGCACTTTTTCCCTTGTGTGGTCCGTACCGGTATAAGTGGGATCATTTCCATGATCTGCAGTGATCATAAGCAGATCGTCTTCTCTTAACTGCCGGAGCAGAACCCCCAATTTTTCATCAAAAGATTCTATCTCCTTGCCGTAACCTTTCGGATCCCTTCTGTGCCCCCATAAAGCATCAAAATCAACCAGGTTTACAAAGCAGATTCCCGTAAAATCTTTCCCTGCCATCTCAATTGTCTGCTCCATTCCGTGAACACTGCTCTTTGACTTAAATGCCTGCGTGATTCCCTCGCCGCAGAAAATATCGTTAATTTTTCCGACGCTGACCACATCAAATCCCTGTTCCTTCAGCACATTTAATACTGTAGTTCCGAAAGGTTTCACCGCATAATCGTGACGGTTGGCAGTTCGACTGAATGTCCCCTTTTTCCTACCGACATACGGTCTTGCAATCACACGGCCTACCTTCCACTCATCTCGCATCGTCAGTTCTCTGGCAATTTCACAATAACGGTATAAATTATCCAGTCCCATCGTCTCCTCATTGCCACAGATCTGCAAGACCGAGTCCGCCGAAGTGTAAACAATCATATCCCCCGTTGCGATCTCATGCTCTCCATATTCTTCCAGAATTTCCGTACCGCTTGCAGACTTATTTCCGACAATTTTTCTGCCGCAACGCTCCTCCAGTTCCCTGATCAATTCCTTTGGAAATCCGTTTTCAGTAAAGGTTTTGAACGGCGTTGTAATATATAACCCCATCATCTCCCAATGCCCGGTCATTGTATCTTTTCCAACGCTCGCCTCCCGCAAGGCAAGATAGCGGCCGACAGCTTCATCCTGCGTGACATAGCAGAGATTACCCAGCCCCATTTTCCGCAGATTGGGAATAGAAAGCCCGTTCTGAGTTTCCCATATATGTACAAATGTATTTACTCCGATGTCACCGTATTCGGAAGAGTCCGCCATCTCTCCGATTCCGAGTGAATCCATCACAATAACAAATACTCTTTTATATTTCTTCATACACTTACACCTGCCAGTCCGCAATTATTTTCTCTACCCAATTGCACAATTTCGCGCTGCTTTCGTTGGCAATCTTGACCACTTCCTCGTGAGTATGCTTCTCCTTAGCTATTCCTGTCGCCATATTGGTGATACATGCGATACCGAATACTTTCATTCCGAGATAATTTGCAACAATTGTCTCCGGCACGGTAGACATGCCGATTGCATCCGCCCCCAGTCTCTCATATGCTCTGATTTCCGCAGCCGTCTCATAGCATGGACCAGAGAAAATGGCATACACACCCTCTTGAAAGGCAATACCGAGCTGCCTGGCAATTTCCTTTGATTTTTGAATCAGTTCTCTGGAATACGCCTCAGACATATCCGGGAATCTGACGCCCAGCCGCTCATCGTTTGCCCCGATCAGCGGATTGGTTCCCAGCATATTGATATAATCCGTAAGAATCATAAGGTCTCCGGGTTTAAATGATTGATTAATCCCGCCGCAAGCATTCGTAACAATCAGGTTCTCAATCCCTAAGAACTTCATCACGTAAATCGGATAAGTAACCTCTTTCATCTCAAATCCCTCGTAGAAATGAAATCTTCCCTGCATGGCAGCCACAGTTTGCGTTCCGATTCTGCCAACCACAAGATTCCCTGCATGCCCTGCCACATGTGACTGAGGAAAATTCGGAATATCCTTATAGGGAATCACAGTTTTATCCTCCATTATGTCAACCAGACTGCCCAGTCCGCTTCCCAATACCACACCGATCGCCGGCTCCACATTGATCTTTGACTTAATATACTCCGCAGATTCTTTAATTTTGTTATAAAACATAGTTTTCTCCTTTTCCTGTCATGAATGAATATGGTATCTATTTGTTTCAAAATATCATCCTTTACTGGATCTTTCCTTTAATATATCGCCACTTAACGTTTCCCTTTCTCGTATGCAATTCCGTCCGCTTTCGGTGCAACCGATTTCCCCACAAACAAGATCAGAATAACAATTGTCAGTACATAGGGAAGCATTGCCAGAAGCGCCGAAGGAATCGCTACGGAACCGCCTCCAAGTACCACAGTCAGAGCCTGCGCAAACCCAAAAATCAAACAGGCGAAATATGCTCCCATCGGCTTCCACTTTCCGAAAATAACTGCTGCCAGTGCAATGAATCCCTGTCCCGCAACAGCGGTAGGCGTAAACTGTGCCATCACATCCAGAGTGATGGAGGCGCCGGCTATTCCTGCCAGCATACCCGATACAATCACGCAAATATATCGCGTTTTATATACATTGATGCCCAGGGTATCCGCCGCTGCCGGCTGTTCTCCCACCGCACAGATCCGCAACCCCCATTTCGTCCTGTAGAGCAGAAACCACATACCCACCGCTGCTGCCAGAGCAACTATCGTAATCACGCTCACATTAAGATTCGCCAAAAGACCGGTTACCTTGTTTCCAAAAATTTTGGGAATCTTGTTTTCTACCGGCATAGACATGGTTGCACCATCAAATGCCAGTCTGCAGAAAAATAACGCAAGCCCCGGACCCAATAAGTTAACTGCGCAGCCCGAAATGGTCTGATCTGCTTTAAAAGTAATAGCAGCCATTGCGTGTAATGCCGCGATCAAACCGCCTACGAGTGCTGCGCTTATCACGCCGTACAACGGGCTTTCGGTATAATATCCCGTCATTGCGCCAATAAATGCCCCGACTGTCATCATACCTTCTATACCGATATTCATCACACCGGAACGCTCGGATATCACTCCGCCCAACGCGCCAAATACAAACGGTGTGGAATACATCAAAGTAATTCCAATCAATAACGACAATGTATTAAGCATTCGTTTCACCTCTCTTTGCCAAATACTCTGCCAGCGTCGGCAGGATTTTTGTCAGTGCCACAAAAAATACGATCGTTCCGATCATAATGTTAATAATCTCAGAAGGCGCGCCTACTTCATACTGAATGGACTGTCCGCCGTACAATAGACCGCCAAACAAAAGCCCGGAAAAAATACATCCGATCGGCGAACCACCCGCAATAAACGCTACCGCAATTCCGTTCATACCATTCTGTTCAAACATTGCCAGATGCGAAATATTGTGCGGATTAATTCCAGTAATATTAAGCGCCGCTGCCAGCCCTGCCAGAGCTCCCGCAATCAACATCGTATGAATAATGTTTTTTTTCACGGATATACCCGCAAATTCCGCCCCCTCCTTATTGAATCCGACGGCACGCAACTCATATCCTTTCGCCGTATAATTTAGGAAAAAAGTAATTCCCACCGCAAGCAAAACAGCCACGAATATACCTATATTAAAGTCCGTCCTCATCATATCCCCGATCAGCGGATGTCCGGCTATAAAATCAGCCGCAGCCTCGGAAGTCTTCCATTTTGAGAAAAGCACGGTAAACCCGGATTCATTAATCGCATATGTCCCAGTTGTCCCTGTCTTATAAAACGGCGCAATCTGTGAAATAAAGTTGCATAAATAAAGCGCAATCCAGTTCAGCATAATCGTCGTAATAACTTCATTGATTCCGAACCGGGCTTTCAGATAACCCGCAATGCCTCCATAGAGGGCACCCGCCGCCATGCCTGCAATGATAATCAATGGAATCTGGATAGCCGGAGGGAAATCGCAGAGTATTCCCACAATGGTTGCCGCTATGGAACCCACTATATATTGTCCCTCCGCGCCGATATTAAATAAACCCATCTTATATGCAAATGCAATACTTAAGCCTGTAATGATAATCGGCGTCCCCTTGATCAGAACATTTGCCACATATTTTGGTCTTCCCATAGTACCTCTTAGCAGTGCCCCAAACGCTTCGAGTGGATTATATCCGGCTGCTGTCAAAATCAGTGCTGCCACAATGAAGCCCAGAATAATCGAAACAATAGTTGCCGTGATTGGCTTTTTCAATAATTTCTCCATCGTCCTATTCATGTAACGTACCTCCCGCCATCAGCAAACCAATGTTCTCTTCATTTGCTTCCTTTCTGTCCAAAACCGCATTCACGGCTCCGTCGTAAATAACGCCAATCGTATCCGCAAGCGCAAGAACCTCATCTAATTCCAGCGAAATCAAAAGAATTGCTTTTCCTTTGTCCCGTTCCCGTATCAGCGTTTTATGTACATACTCAATCGCGCCTACATCAAGTCCTCTGGTCGGCTGTACCGCAATCAGCAAATCCGGATCATTCGCTATTTCCCGGCCGATAATAACCTTCTGCTGATTACCTCCGGACAGCCCCCTAATCAGCAGATCTTTACACCCGTTTGGTCTGACATCATATTCCTTTAGCAAGTTTTCCGCCGCTTCCCCAATCGCCTTTTTGTTCAAGATTCCTTTTGATGAAAACCGGCCGCTCCGAAATGTATCAAGCACCACATTATCCGCCACCGTAAAATCCGGAATGATTCCTCTTTTCTGCCTATCTTCATGGATGGTGGATATTCCAGAATCCATGGTATTTCTTGTGGTTGTATTCTGAATCTCCCTTCCGTGTATTTTTACCGTTCCACTTTCCGCTTTTCTTAAGTTTGTTATCACTTCCACAAGCTCTTTCTGCCCGTTTCCGTCCACCCCGGCTATACCGAAAATTTCACCCCCGCGAACCCGGATCGAAAGCCTTTTCAACACCTTAACCCCTCTTTCATCCATGGCATCTAAATCCGACACTTCAAATATCACTTCTCCTCGTTTCGCCGGTCCCTTTTCCACTTCCAGACGTACCTTCCTTCCAACCATCATGGATGCAAGTTCTTCCTGACTTACGTCTTTTACCGCCACCGTATCCACATACTCACCTCTGCGGATAATAGTACAGTAATCGGCCGACTTCTTGATCTCCTTCAGTTTATGCGTAATAATAATGATCGTTTTTCCGTCAGAGATCAGTTTCTTCATAATACCTATCAGTTCGTCTATTTCCTGCGGCGTCAAAACGGCGGTAGGCTCATCCAAAATTAATATTTCTGCACCCCGGTACAATGCTTTGAGAATTTCAACCCTCTGCTGCATGCCCACAGAAATATCGGAAATCAGCGCATCCGGGTCAACTTGAAGTCCATACCTTTTCACTATATCTTCAACTTCCTGTCTGGCAGAGCGCATATCAAGTATGCCCGCTCCCTTTACCGTCTCCATCCCCAGTATAATATTTTGCGTCACGGTAAAATTCTCTACCAACATAAAATGCTGATGAACCATACCGATTCCTTTTGCAATGGCCATGCTCGGATTTCTGATCTCTTCCGTTTTACCATACAGCGATATTTCCCCGGAATCCTTCTGGTACAGCCCGTATAAAATATTCATAAGAGTCGTCTTGCCCGCACCGTTTTCTCCCAGAATCGCATGTACCGAACCCTTTTTGACGTCTAACCGCACTTTATTTAAAGCACAGTACGATCCAAAACGAATGGTGATATCTTTCATCTGAACAGCATACGCACTATTGTTTTCCATCATAAAGCCCCCTTTCCGATAAAAATTCCTGATACTGCTCCTCTGTTTTTGGCGGTATAATTTCACCGTTATGAATCTGCTCCATGACTTCCATAGCCGCCTGTTGAACTTCCGGGGTTAAATTCGGATTATTCTCCGGTATGCCGACACATCCTTCTTTCAATCCATAGCTCAGGGTCTCTCCGCCCAAATCCTCCCCATCCATCACTCTCCCGGATACCAATCCAATCGCCACATCTACTTTTTTCAGGGCAGATGTCAAAACATGGTCCGGCGCCAGATATGACTGGTCTTTATCCACTCCAATTACATACCGATCCCACTCTTTCGCCGCCTCAATCACGCCATATCCGGCGCCTCCTGCCGAATGGAAGATGACATCGCAGCCGGATGAATACATTTTACTTGCTACCGCTTTTGCCTTAGCCGCATCCGCGTAGCTTTCCGTCATCTGCATCTGAATTTCAATCTCTTTCCCCAATTCATCTGCAGCATAAGCCACGCCGGCTGCATATCCATATTCAAACTGCATACTGGTATCCGTCCGTACCGCACCCACGTACCCCACTTTATCAGTTTTCGTTGTTTTGCCCGCAATATATCCCACGATAAAAGACGGTTCTTCTGCCCTAAACACCACCGATGTCACATTAAACGGCGCATCCGGCACCTGATTGTCTATCAGCGCGAAGGAAATATCCGGATTTAATTTTGAAATCGTAACGATAGGGTCTGCCATCGCAAATCCCGTTCCCCATATCAGATCGTTAAACCCGTCTGTGGCGCGGTCCATATTCGTCACATAATCCGAAGCCTGCTTTGACTCTATGTAGCTGACCTCCGCACCGGACTCCTCCGAAAATTTCTGCAGTCCCTCCCATGCAAGCTGGTTAAAAGCCTGGTCATTTACGCCTCCCGTATCGGTAATCATGGCTACCTTATATTTCGTAGTATCTTTTTGGGGAATGCTGCATCCTGTCAGCAGCATTAGAGCAGACCCACTTATAGCTGCAAATAAAACGCCCTTCTTCTTCATGACGACCTCCATAATTTGAATCGATTTATAAAAGCTTTTTTTGCGTATATTCCAGCATCTCTTCATACTGTTCATCAGAAATACAAACTTTGCCCGCCTTTACTGCAATATAGTTCTGCGCCTGCAGACTCTTAATATTACGATTAATCGTCTTCACGCAAAAACCTACCGTGTTGGCTATTTCATCCCTGCTTTTTCTGATTGTCACACCTTTATCTATATGATGCCTCTCATACTGTTCCAAAAAATAAAGGATCAGACGATCACTGCAATTAAGCAAAAGATTTTTTCGGTTTTCCATCGTCTGATAGGTCAGTTCCTCCAACAATCTTTGAACTCTCAGGAATAATGCATCCCCATCTTTTCCCATCCACCGAAGATACATTGCCGACGGTATCACCCAGAACGTACAGTCCGTGATCGTCCGAATTGTTATGCTGTATTCGGGAATTCCGGACAGGCATTCAAACTCACCCAAAACTCTTCCGGGACCAAACTCCTTAAAGGTATAAACTTTACCTTGAATCTGCATATCAATTCCTCTGGCTCTGCCATTCAAAATAATAAAAATATTTCTGCACTTTTCTCCTGCCACAATAAAATTTGACTCTTTTTCGATTTTCATCACAGTCATATTTTCCAAAACTTCTTTTGTGCAGTTCTTAAAAAGCTGCTGTATATACTTTCTTTCTCCGAGGGGTAACAGTTGTATTTTTTCCATGGAATTCATCTCATCACCTCTTGAAAATTATTATATTTTTTCCGTCTTGTTATTTTAAGGACATATGTCCCTTTTTTGTGCATATTTTTCATCTTTGGCATTTTTTGACAAAATAGGCTCATCACTTTTATACAAATCACCTTAATTATAAATGACAGCCGCCTGCCCAACCGAGCAAACTGCTGCCATATAATAAATCATATCCGTTCTGCTACCGACATACATCGCAATATATATTTTGCGTATTGTTTGTCAGAATGGAGAATTTTTCATTGTCCCACCACAAACGCTCTATCATCAGCGCGTGAAAATCCATAAGCAGATTCTCGCAGACACCTGCTTACAAAGCACAGTGATTCTCTTCGCCACATCTCTGTTCTTCGCAACCCCCGCGCCGTCCAGACGCAGGATGCCCGCAATCATGGCAACAGCCGTGGATAACGGTACTCCGCTTGCCAGTTTTTAATAAAACGTACGGCTTAAATTTCTACCATTCCTCACATCGTCAATGGCTGTGATTGTATCTGCGTTGGGAATATCCATTGAAATCGCAAATGGAATCCGCTGTTCCCGCACTGCCCGTTACTTCCGGGTTTATTTGCGAGGAAAGATCCGGTGCTTGCGTATCTCCCTTTTGAGGGCTTCGAGCCGCTCTCCTAGCATAGCCCCAAGCTACGCCGCCCTCGTCAAAAACTGAAATCCCATCACCACTACTCCAAGCACCACCAGCACAACACCCGTCGCACGGTTCAGCGTCTTCGGCTCCGCCTTATTGGCAAAGACCGCCGCGATCCTCGCCCATATAAAGGTAAAGACCACACACAGTATCCACACCGGCAAGTCCGGCATCCCGCCTATGGCAAAGTGCGACACAGCCCCCGTAAAGGCGGTGAACGCCATAATAAACACGCTGGTGCCGACGGCAGTCTTTAATTCATAGTGAAGAATCGAAGTTAAGATCAGAAGCATCATCATGCCGCCGCCCGCACCGATAAAACCACAGATAAAGCCGATCATCACACCGGCGATAAGTGACTGCACCGCCCTCTTCTTCGCCGCGACTTCTCCCATCGCCTCCTTTGTGGTCATAACGGGCTTTAGGATAAACTTAACGCCAAGCAAAAAGGTCATAAACACGGAAAACCCGCCCATTGTCGCCGCCGGAACCAGACTTGCCACATAGCTGCCAACTACCGTAAACGTCAGCACACTCCCCATCATAATCAAGCCGTTTCTGATATCCAGATTTTTATTCTTCCCATAGGTGTAGGCCGACACCGCGCTGGCAAGCACATCCGAGGATAAGGCGATCCCCACCGCCATATAGGAATCCATGTCAAGAAAAGTAATCAGCATGGGACTGATCACCGCCGCCGCGCTCATCCCGGCAAATCCCGTTCCCAAACCAGCTCCCATTCCCGCAAAAAATGTCACCACAATCATCCATAACCAGTTCATCTCAATCCTGTCCTTTCTTTATTTCCTTTAGATTATTCTCCATAATATCCAGTACCCGAAAAAAATCAGCTTTCAGCCGGTCATCCACATTTTTAAACAATTCCCCGTTAAAATCATCCTGGAGCCGCCTCCCCCTCTCTACTACCGGCCAGGCTTTTTGCGTGCATACAAGTCTTGTCTTCCTCCTGTCGCCTGGACTTTTCTCCCTTTTCAGATAGCCCTCCCTAACAAGACTTTCCACGTTCACGGAAACCAGATTCGCCTTGATATACCTTGTCTCAACAATATCCCTCGCCGTATCAAATTCGGGATTATTGGCCAAAAACATCAGAATATCAAAAGCTGTCTGCGGCATCCCGATTTCCTTGCAAAGAGGCTTACACCTTGTGCTGTATGCCTGCAAAATATTCCTCGCGATCTTTATACTTGTTTTCATGCAGCATCCCCTCGTTATTTGTTACAAAATTGAATATTTCATTTTTGAAGTATTTTAATATAAAAGAAGCCGACTGTCAACATATTTCCCGAAAAAAGAGAACCACCTGCCAACAGACAAGTGATTCTCCTTCATCCCCTTTTTTTCAAACCGAATATTCTGTAATCTACGCCTCGATAATTTCCAGCAGATTGTTCGTAATGTCAGCCATGTTCGAAGAAACCTCTTTTGTATTCTGAGAAATATCCACATTTTCCGTCACTACATTGGAAATCTGAACCAACTGCCTGACGGCGAGATCTACGATAGATACATTCTGCGCAACCATCCGGGCTATCGACTCCACATCCTGCCTGGACTGTTCGATGTTTTCCACTACAAGACCGAAAGTACTGGCCGTCTGCTCCGTGATTCTCTGCCCCTCCCTGACAGCTTCCAGGGAATTGGTGATCAGTTCATTCGTTTCTTTCGCGGCCTGTGCGCTTCTCGCGGCAAGTTCGCCTACCTGGGAAGCCACCACAGCAAATCCTCTGCCCGATTCGCCCGCCCTTGCAGCTTCAATGGATGCATTTAAGGAAAGCAGATTTGTCTGCTCGGCAATGGAATTGATCTCATCAATAATTTTCTCAATCTGCATGGACATATCGCCGATTTTCTTCATGGAATCCTGCAGCGACGCCATCTGCGACTGTGTCTCGACTATTTCCCCGGTAGTCGCGGCCGATGCGGCTGTAATGTCGTTGGATGCCGTTACACTCTTATTCAGTTCCTGCGTAAGCTGTTCCATGATCTTCTCCAGATCTGAAACCGCCTGCTCCTGTCTCTCCGTGCCATTATAGATGCTGTCCGCATTTTCCAGTGTCTTTCCTGATACCTGGCTCAGTTCCCTGCAGGCATCCTTCACATTCTGAATCAGCATCCGGTTATTCTCCACATCCTGTTCCTGCTGACTCAGCAGATTTTCATTCTCGCGCATGTTCTGGCAGATGCTCTGCACCATTATGTTAATGCTGGAGGAAAGCTGCTCATATTCCGGCGTGCTTTTTTCGTTGATGGCAATATCAAAGTTGCCTTCCGCAATTTCCTTCGTATGTTCGGTGATATTATTGATTCCCCGAACAATTTTGCTGTCAACCATCCGGTTGATCGTGACAAGGAGCACCCCAAAAATCAAAAGCATGCTGAAAGATACGATAATCGTCTGATTGCGGCGCGACGCATAGTATTCCGAGGCAGGGAGAAACGTCCCGATTACCATATCACCGTTGTCCTCGGCATAATAATACCCGGATACCCCATTAATTTTTGCTTTACCCTTTCCTGTAAAGACCTGCGGAAATCCTGCCTCCGCGGCCGACGTGCCTACCAGCGCTTTGTCCGGAAAGGCAAGCAGCAGTCCGCTTTGTTTGTCAATCGCGTAGACATAACCGTTTGTGCCAAAATCAATTTCATCCAGCACTACCGATATGTCTGTCCCTGCAAGCGCTTTCTCCAAAACTTCCGGGCGCATGCCCACCTGCACCAATCCTTTCGCGTCTGTCCTGGCCACACCGATGTACTGTATAATAATCCCTTCCGCAACATTTTTCTGTGGTTCCTGCACAATCTCTATGGAAGGATCGTCCACAATTACCATAAACGCGTTGGACTGTTCACCGCTCTTCATATCAAAGCCCACATAGGCATCAATGGAACTGCTGGTGATAATGCCCTCCTCATCGATAATATGTACCTCGTTCACCATCAGTCTGTCCCTGATCTCAAGCAGTTTTTCCTGATTATCCGCAATGGAAGGCTGTGCCGCAAGCATATCGGCAAAAGCTCTCGCCTTGGCAAGATTATTCTGCCCGAGGTTTTCCGTAAGCTGCGCGATATTTTCTTCGTTGCCAGCCAGCTTTTCCCTCACGTAAGCCAACTTGCTCTGGCTGGAAGCCATATTACTGTGCCTGTTTGTAATCGTCTGCAAAATAAATATTGCCGCAATCGTAACCGTCAGTGCCACAATCATGTAGATAAAAAGCCTCTGTGTAAATATTTTTTTCATAATTTCCGCGTCCTTTCCCGCATTTTTACACTACTATGTGACACAAAAAACCACTCAAATAAAATTGGTTTTGCCACGCTTATCTATGATTGTATATGGTATTTCGTTATTTTTCAAGCCTTTTTGACACTTTACTTTCTTTACTTTTCCGTACCGGAACATTCGGTCCGCGACTAAAGTCCTCCGGCCTCAATTACCAATCGTCTCCACCACCGACATATCCCTGATCCTCCTCACCGGCCCCGCCATGGCCGCCACCGCCGAAACAATCATAACCGCCACGATCACGACACATTCCGCAACCGGCACATGCCAGGCATCGCCCCATCTTGCGCTAATCGCCTGTCGGTAGAGATAATAGTGGAGTGGCAGGCCAAACAAAATCCCCTCCGCCAGTCCGCCGATCAGATAAGTGAGTATCTCCGCCGCGATCATGACCTGTAACTGTCTGACACTGATGCCGACCGCCCTCATGACGCCGTACTGCTGCATTCTGGCCGCCACGCTCATGGCAGTGCTGTTGATGACGTTAAAAACGGCAATCAGCGCAATCACCGCAAGAAATCCATAGACAAACAGCGCAAAGGTAAAATAAACGGCCCGTGCTTCACCGATCATGGATGCGTCCGACGCATCGGGCGAAAGCCCCACAAGTGCATGTTCCATAAAATCCACTCCTATGCCAAACCCCAAAAACAAAATAATACTAAATGCGAAGGAGGACGTCAATAAAATCAGATTTTTCCTGCTGCCCGCCGCATGATGAAGCCCCAACACCGTCTCCACATGCATCCGTCCCGTATGCACTGCCCGCTTTGCCGCAAACACCGTATCGGTATTTCCCGAAACCGCTGTCAGCGGCGGAACCTCGGATGCTTTACGGGCCGGCGTCCGGCTTGCCGCAAGCACCGTCAACAGACCAATCAGAATACCGAAAAACACCCCCGGCACACTGATTGCGAATCCCGGCATTTCCGAAAACCATTTGGGCGTCAACACCTGTAACATCCGACATAACCCCCACACCGTCACAACACTTGTGAAAAGCCCAAACGGTATCGCCTTCAGACACCAGAACAGCGCCTCGATCCGCACATAGCGCCGCACCTGTTTCCCTGTTGCGCCCAGGCACCGCATCATCCCGAAAAACTCCGTCCGCCGCGCCACACTGCTGTTCATACTGCCTAGAATCATCATCATGCCAGAAACGGCTACCAGCACCGCCAGAATAAACGCGATCATATACAACATCCAGATATACTGGTCACTGCTCTGCATCATGGAGCCCATCAACTTGGCGTTTTCACTGACTTTTTCTTTTGGAATACGCATCTGCCCGCAAATATCCCCGATTGCTTTCTGTATCCTGCATTGTGGTGCAAACGCCACATAACAGACGAAATCCTCCGAAAACGCCGCATCGGGAAAACAGGAAAGAAACGTACCAGTATTCATAAAAAGGCCAAAAGCCTCCGCGTTTAACAGCATAGAGGTGTCTTGCACAAAACCGCTGATTCTGAAAGGCAAAGAACCGTCGGGCGTCGCCACCTCCACCTCATCCCCCACAAAAAGCCCCTTCCTGTCTCTCATACTTTCCGTTACAAGCGCCTCTCCCGCCTCTTCCGGGAATGTACCTTCGAGCAAACGGGCGCCCGGAAAGAGCGCAAAAAACGTCTCGTCAAATCCACACAAGACTGTCTGCACGCCTTCCACCTCATAGCCCTTATCCAGCGCATAGTTCACGGCGGCATAGCGGGTGAGCGTTTCCACCTCCGGTCTGGCAGCAAGTAACGCCATCTCTTCCTCTTTCAGTTCCCGGAACATCACATGCCACGCGCCGTCCGTCATAACCGCAAGATTTTTCTGGCTTCGCAAAAACATATCCGCCATCCCGAAAATCGCGGAAATCAGAAAGACGGAAATCACAATGCACCACCTTGTCATGCGAGTCTGCCTGCGATGTATTTTTGCAGAAATGGGAATCAGATCAAGATAATTTTTCATTGACATTCCCTCCCAAATCAGTCAGACTTCCATCCGCCACTTGCATAACACGGTCCACCGATGTGATCAGATTCGGATTATGTGTGATCATCAGAATAGTCTGCTGAAACTGCCCGGACGCCTTCGTCAAAAGTTCCATCACATCCTGACTGTTCTTCCGATCCAGATTGCCGGTCGGTTCGTCCGCCAGAATCAGTTTCGGCCTTGTGATGAGCGCCCTTCCGATCGCCACTCTCTGCTGCTGTCCGCCGGAAAGCTGTCCCGGAAGGTGTCCGCGCCGCTCTCTCAGACCAAGTACTTCCAGAATTTCCTCCACTCGTCCGGCATCCGGTTTTCTGTAATCCAATAATAAAGGGAAAATGATATTCTGCTCCACGTTGAGTTCCGGGATCAGATGAAAAGCTTGAAAGATAAAACCGATATTGCGGCGTCTGAAAATTGTCCGTTCCTCCTCCTTCATGGCAAACAGATCCTGCCCGTCTATCAGAATCTTTCCGTCTGTCGGTTCGTCCAACGCGCCGATGCAGTTTAACAGGGTGCTTTTGCCGGAACCAGATTCCCCTATCACCGCCGCAAACTCCCCCTTTTTCAATGTAAAAGAGACATGCCTTAAGGCTTCCACTTTCGCTTCGCCTTTTCCGTAAGTTTTGCACAGATCGTTTACTTCCATGATATCCATTGTATCACTGCTCCTCCTTTCAACTTTAATGTACTTAGCATTTGCGAAACTCATCAAATCGTGGCTTTTGTGGTGAGTCCCGCAAGTACCTTCTATCAGTTCCTCTTGATAAGAGTAACAGGAACAACTTACAATCCCATGAAAGAAACCTTACAGATTTGTAAGAAAAGAAATGGTAAAAACAGAGCCTTCTCCCGGCGAACTGCTCACTGAGATCATGCCGTCCTGCCCCTCCACAATGGACTTGACAAGGGGCAGACCGAGCCCGATGCCCTGTCTGCCGCCATCCCTTTTGCTGCGGTAAAACCGTTTAAAAACATGATGGATATCCTCCCCGGCAATGCCACAGCCGTCGTCTGCCACAGACAGCCGCAGCATTGCCGGGGAATGTTCCCATGACACCGTAATCGTGCCATTCTCCTCCGTATGATCCAGCGCGTTCTTGATCAGATTGGCGACTGCCTCCCTTGTCCATTCCCTGTCACAAAAAAGCATCTGCGCCGGATCGCCTTCCATAACGAGCCTCTTTCCCTCCCGTTGTGCTCTTACGGCTAAATCCGCGGCCGCACTTTCCGCCAAGCCGGCCACGTACTGCCATTCCCCGTGAAAGTCGATGCTTCCCGCGTCAATACGGCTGACCTTGAGAAGCGTCTGCACAAGCTGTTCAACCCGTTGCAGGGACTGCATCGCCTTTTCGGAGAACCGTTCCACCGTCTCCTTGTGATCCGGCTCCTGCGCTATGATCTCCGTGTACATATGCAGTGCCGCCAGAGGCGTCTTTAACTGATGGGAAATGTCAGAAATCATGTCCTTCAAAAACATTTTTAAACGCAGCTCTTTCCCGCTCTGCGCCCGCAACGCCACAGCCAGTTCCTCCACTGCGGAAAACAACTGGTATATACTTCCGTCTTCGTTCTGCGGTAAATGTCTCCCAAAATCCCCGTCAGCATATTGCGTAATGATACTTTCCGCATGCCGGTACAGTTTTTCCCGTTTTCCCAAAAAACAAACGGTCACACCCACCAGAATAGCAGACAAGATAACCGCCATACCCGCTGCGATCTTTGCAAACAGCCGCACCGATCTGTCCACCGTCGGAAAAAGCCTGCATGATGCGGCATCGGTACGCCCCATCTGCCGCATCAGGTCCTCCCCCGCCCCGCTAACCTCTTCACTTTTGATGGCGTCGACGATCATAGCCCTGGAAACACCTTGTTCCATCAGCGATGACACCATAGTCCGTTCCCGCTCAAATAAGATTTGCTGTGTCTCCTTTCCATGCACCCAAGAAAGAAAAATCGTCAACATGACGAGTGATCCTGTCAGGCATAGCAGACATAACAAGTAATACCTTATGCTTTTTTCCCGCATCATATTCATATCACTCCACCTTATGAAAGAGTACCACAGAGTCGCACGTAAACGTCGCATTTACTCATTTTCTTTTCCCCATCTGTACCCGAATCCCCGCACCGTCAGCAAATATTTCGGATTGGACGGGTCCTCCTCTATTTTCTCCCGCAGCCTGCGGATATAGACGGACAATGTATTGTCATCCACGAAATTGCCGTTGCCATCCCACAGCTCGTCCAGTATCCTATTTCGCAAAACGGTCTGACCCGCATTCCGAACGAGCAGACAGAGCAGCCGGTACTCACCACCGGTCAGATTCAAGGGCCGGCTGTTTAAAAACGCGCCGCCCCCAAGCAGGTCGATTGATAAGGGGCCGGATATAAACCGGTTCGCCGCACTCATGTCATTCCCCCCGCTCCTCCTAAGCTGCGCCCGAATTCTGGAGCATAGCTCTCCCAGCTTAAACGGCTTTGTGATATAATCGTCCGCGCCGCTGTCCAGCCCACGGATCACATTGACCTCATCATCCATCGCCGTCAAAAATATAATGGGCGTCTGACTGCCCTTGTCCCGCACAAAACGGCACACGTCCACGCCATTTCCATCGGGCAGCGTGACATCCAGTAACAGAAGGCTGTATTCCCGCGTTTCCAGGCAGGCATAGGCTGTTTTCACCGTCTGCGCCACATCCACAAAATAACCCTCCCTGCCCAAAGAATACGTCAGCCCGTCAATCAGATCCTTATCGTCTTCCAATAAAAGTATTGTATGCTCCACTGTTGTTCTCTCCTTATTTTCAGCGCATCCTCAAAACGATACTATCGAAGGTTTCTCCGTTTTCCGGCGTGAAACTCTTCTCATACTAACCAACATTTTGCCGCTGCGCGGCAACACAAATCCGGATGAAGCGGCTGCATTGCCTTGCTTTTAGCTTCCTTTCTTTTATAATGATATCAGCAGGTACACTACAGAGCACGGGAGGGAAAGTAGAATTGTCTCCCTCCATCATTTCGGGTTTCAAGTCCGTACGCTAACACGTGCCGGTTACCTTTTCAAGCACAAATCAGCGTGATCCTAAGCACGTACGCTAATCTTTGTTCAACAAAGCCTCGCGTTTTTGTTCCGCTGGGTGACCAGTCAATGCCTGCTTCTTTTGAAAGGAGGCTTTTTTATGCTGCGTATTGTTCACTACAACTGTGCCGGTATGGACGTCCACAAAAAATTTATTGCCGTCTGTATCGCCACTACTGACTTCAAGGGCCTTACCTCTTATAAGAAAAAGCGGAATCCACCGGTAAATACTGGATTCCCATCTTCAATGTCCTCGAAGCACACCTCCATGTCGTCGTCGCCAATCCTAAATATGTCCGGGCTATTAAGGGCCAGAAGACCGACGATAAAGATGCCATGTGGATCGCCGACCAGATCGGGGCAGACATGACGGTCTTCAAATCCGCTAAACACCTCTGCTCCTGGGCCGGCCTTACCCCTCAAAATAATGAGAGCGCCGGGAAAAAGAAAAGCTGCCGTATCTCCAGGGCTGGCGCTTACCTCAAGCCTTTGCTGGTTCAATATGCGCTTGCTGCCATCAAAGACAAGCAAGAACCCTTATTTTAAAGTCAAGTATGACCGTATCAAGAAGCGCCGCGGCCATAAGCGTGCCATTATTGCCGTAGCACGTATGATCCTGACCTGCCTTTACCACATGTTCCTGAAAAAGGAGGCTTTCCAGCCTTCGGATATCCACTATGAAGAGCTCCCGAAACAGCTCCTTCAAAAGCGGAAGGAACAGTATATACAGCAGGCTATTAAATTACTGGAAAAGGAAGGGATGACTGTAACGCCTCCTTCAGTTGCCTGATACCCTTTCCTATATAAAAGTTTCCTCTTTGAAAGCGGCAGTTTTCTGGTGCTTATTTTACTATGTCTAAACCTCCACGTTAAGGCTTCACACTATTATATCGTATCTGTTTTTGATATGTCAAAAACCTGTTCCACCCGTTCCTCTGAAAATACCATGCCTGTTTCCCACGCAGCAAAGAAGCGTTCCCCCGGATTTCCGACGACAAACGCTTCTTTGTTTTACTCCAAATTGTATGATTATTTATCCGTAAACGTGGAGTTCTGCTTCCTGTATGTGTCCGTATCCTTCTGACTCAGCTCCCGCTCCACCTGCGCCAGCTTATTTTCCAGTTCCTTCGTCTTCCCTTCATCCCCGGAAGCCGCTTTAAGCTGCTGCTTAAGCTTTTCCTTCTTCTGTTTCAGCTCCCGGATTTCCCGCTCCACCTTGTCCGTATTCCCGACGCATATCTCCTCGTCGTTGTCCGGGACATCCTCATTTACTTTCGGCATTTTTTTATCCTCGTCCTTGCCGGAACCATCCGCCTTGTATGTCTTTTTCGGATCGTTATAAAAGATTTTTCTGTTGCCGTTCTCATCCTGCCCTACATGGTACAGACCGTTTGGTTTTTCACCTGACTTCTCGCTGCTGATGTACTCGTCATGCTGTGCCGTTTTCTGATCCGTCGCCTTATCCACATTTTGTTCGTTTCCGGCCTTCTGCACATTCTCCCGTTCCGCCTGCAGCCGATCCGCATAATCGGTTTTGTAGGTACTGCCGCTTACTTTGACTTCCATTGCCATATGATTGTCCTCCTTTTTCCCCGCAGAATCTCTGCGGAATCTCAAAATCCACGGACGAACAAGTTCATCCTGGAGAATGACCGTATTTTGGGCATTCTCCTGTGTGAGACGGTTTCTTGGCGTCCCGTCCTATGGCGGGACGTCTTTAGAAACTCTTCTCACACTATGCATTTCGACATCCAAAAGGAGGTCTTAACCAATTTGCCGTGGGATGCTCTTTGTATGCAGCGGAATGACAAGCAAGACGCTTAGAAGAAAGGACGCTCCCTGTGCTTTGACGCTCATTGCTCCCTGATATTTTTCCGCTACCGCCCTGATATTTGACAGGCCCGTCCCCCTTCCGACCGAGACCTTTCCCTGAAAACTGTTCTCGATTTCCACCAGGACAAAGTCCCCTTGCGTATGTCCGGTCACCCGGATATATTTTTCCGCGCCGCTTACATCGCGACATGCCCGGATGGCGTTGTCCAACCCGTTGGAAAGAACGATACAAAAATCTATATCCCGTATCCGACATGGATACGGTAAAATCAGGGAACACTCGACGTCAATTCCCATGCTTTTGGCAATTCCGAGTTTATTTCCCACAAGAATATCCGCCACCGGATTACCTGTACTGCACGGGAAAGAAAGTTCCTCCGACATATCCGCCAATTCTCCGATATAGGCAAGCGCCTCCTCCGATTTCCCGTTTTGCAAAAGGTCTTTCACTACCGTGATATGATTTTTAATGTCGTGTCGAAAGGATTTTGTCTTTTCATAACGCGCCCGCGCCTCCTCCACATACTGATTCAAAGAAGCCTCCTCCTGCTCCAGCAAAGACAGCTCCATACTTAAATGAAAATTCTGTAGCAGCGTTTTGTATGCAAACATCAGACAGAATAAACTCGCCATACCAAAAAACTGTATCACAAGCATCCGATAATGGTTTGCCACTATGACGCTGCTCCCGACATCCGAGAACGTTATATTTCCGTATATGATAGAGCCGATATATTCATCCATGAAAAAGATCATCAGAATCGGAATCAGAATGATAAAGAGATACTGTTTCTCTATCGATTCCCGACACAAAAAATAACGGTACGTCACACTATAGCAGACAACCGCCATCGCAAGCGCCACCATTCCCAACAGGACAGACAGCGCTGCGGAAGCATTCTGATAGGCTGGGGAAAGCCCCGGATGCACAATCCCCGACAGGGAATTGACCATGCCAATACTAAGGTGCATAATCTCCACGATCAACGCCGCATACAAAACAACGGTTCTCCAATCGGCACGGCATATAAAAATCCCGATGATTGCGAGAAGCAAGGTGTAGATCAGATACTCCGCAATGCTTCCCGCAGGCGCCGCAAACAGCACAATACTGCCAAGCGCCGCAAACAGCAGATAATAAAAAAGCTTTGCCTTTTTTTGCAAAAATCTGATAAAAAAGGCAAAGCCGGTCACCATCTGGATACCACCTATGATATAACTGTTAAAAAAACCGATATACCTTTCCATCTCACAGTCTCCATTCCTTCATATACTGTAAAATCACCTCGGAAAACGCTTTGCTCCGCAGTCTGGAAACCGGTATTTCTTTCCCGTTTTCCATATAAGCCACGCCGTTTTTGTAGCTTTTCAGATACCGCATATTGATCAGATAACTTCTGTGGCATCGGAAAAAACGGCTGTCCAACTTTGCCTCCAGATTTTCAATCCGATCGTAAAAATCAACGACCTCCGACGTCGTCAGATGCAGATACACCTTTCTGTCTATAATCTCCGCAAAGACAATCTCATCAAAGGAAATAATGATTCTCTCATAGCCCTTCTGCACAAGCAGCTTTTCCTCGTTGACATTGTTCATGGAGACAAGCAGTCTCTCCATTGTCCTTGCAAACTTTTTCTCCTCAACCGGCTTCACCAGATAGTCGTATGCCTGCACTTCAAAGGACTGAAACACCATCTCCTTCAGTATCGTAATGAAAATGAGAAACCCTTTAAAGTTCCGGCCGCGCAGCTTCCGTGCCGTCTCCATACCGTCCATCCCTCTCATTTGGATGTCGAGAAAAAGGATGTCTATATTTTTATTATATTTTAGTAATTCTTCTCCGCCCGAAAAGCATACAATATTCGCTTCCATATTCTTTTCGCGAAAGAATCCTGACGCCAGTTTTTTGACTTGGTCCGCTGTCCGTTTTTCGTCGTCGCAGATCGCAATCGTAATCATGACCATCTCCTTAACGTTGGTATTTTATTATTTTCTCAAACGCTGTAATCTTTGGCAATGCTAACCTGAATTGCGCTGTAATTTTTGCGACGCAGACTGTCGGGCTCCGTATTTGTTATAACACGTTCTGTCCCGGAAGGCAATGGAAATGCGGCGAGATGCGGCACTGGTGATGTGGAATGCCTGCGAACGCCATTTGATGGCACAATCCGGGTATCGTTAATATCTTTGTGTTTTTTCGAATTATGTTGATTCTTCCGCCCGAATATCTTAATATGATAGACATAATCCGGAAAAACTTCATTTACATACGACAGAGGAAACCCGCCATGAACGAATTTCACAGCGAGACAGAATGTTTAGACTTCTTAAAAAAATACGGGCTGGCAACCCCGACGAAAACCAGCCTTCCGACATTTTATTACTATGCGCCCAATTCTTCCGCCCCCGTCGCCTGCGAAATTATTGGCTACGACCAGGCTTTTGACAACTGGGCCATAGTCGTGATAAACGCCGCAGATACCATTGTAAAAATACATTCCGGTTATCTGCTTGAAATGAAAACACGCGGCACGCCGCGCCAAAAAAGGGAACATCAGACGGGCAGAAAAAAGAACGCTGCTCTGTCAACTTATGTTGTCTTCGATATCGAAACGACCGGCCTCAGCTATTCCTCCGACAAAATCATCGAAATTGCCGCCATAAAGCACAAGAAGGATCAGGTTACTGAATTCCATGAATATGTCTATGTCGCTGACCGTATTCCGGAAAAAATAACCCGGCTGACCGGCATAACAAATGAAACCCTTCAGGATGCTTCCCCAATAGATGTGGTTTTGCCAAAGTTTCTGTCCTTTATTGAAAACCACGCACTTGTCGGACATAACATAAAATCTTTTGATCTGCCCTTTATCAATAAAGCCTGCTCCGATCTTGGACTTCCTCCGGTAAAAAACAGGGTGGTCGATACGTTGCCACTTGCAAGAAAGAAGCTTCCGGGCCTCGGCAACCATAAGCAGACTACGCTTTGCAGCTATTTTGGCATAGATACCTCGAATGCACACCGGGCCCTGTTTGACTGCTGCATGTGCGATCAGGTGTACCGCTCATTGACCGGTGATATTGACGCATAACGCCTCATTCCGATGTTGCCGATGGATACCGATATTTCCTATTCCAAAAATCGCGCCCGAAAGGAACATCCACACTACTTTTCCGTAGATGCCAAGCAGCAAAACTATAATTACCGGCAATCTGGCGCCCGCCACCGAACCCCCTAAGAAACTGCTATAAAAATCAGCCAGTGTTCGCCTGCCGCAAAAATACCTTACCCACCAGATTTCATACATGATCATCATGGCAAACTCAGCCACAAGCCACCATGACCAATTGGTCCACTCGCGCGTTTTCAGCATTGTAGACCTGCGGCTGCATTTTCGTCCAGATCCGATTCGGGATCATCAGCATAAGCAAAAAATCAGTTCTACATATGAAAATCCAGGATGTCCAAACATGTCTTTTATCCTCACTGTAAGCGCGGAAAATGCCCGCGCTTTGGACATTCTCTGCTTTTCGAATACACAAACCCAGTTAATTCTTATTCATGTACCAGCCGAACCCATATTATAGCCTCACCTAAACAGATAATTGAAACAGAGAACCCGCCACTTTTAAAGCGACCGGTTCTCCGTCCTGTTCTATATCCAGTCTGTCATATATAAATAAATCTTAGAAATACCTGCTTATCACTCTAAACACAACGTTTACGTATCAGGATTGCTTCTTACACAATCCCCTGCGCCTTCATCGCCTCAGCAACCTTCAAAAAGCCCGCGATATTCGCGCCCGCCACGTAGTCTCCTTCCTTGCCGAACTTCTTGGAAGCCTCGTCGAGACTGTGGAAAATATTTACCATAATACCCTGCAGCTTGGAGTCTACCTCCTCGAACGTCCAGGAAAGTCTCTCGGAGTTCTGGCTCATCTCCAGTGCGGATGTTGCCACGCCGCCTGCGTTTGACGCCTTGCCGGGGCAGAACAGCACGCCATTCTTCTGGAAATACTCTGTCGCCTCCATGGTAGTAGGCATGTTTGCTCCCTCTGCCACCGCGAAGCAGCCGTTCGCCACAAGCATCTTCGCATCCTCCAAATCCAGCTCGTTCTGTGTTGCACAGGGAAGCGCGATATCACACTTCACGCTCCATACGCCGTGTTCTCCGTTCTTCTTCTCATGGTACTCAGCACCCGGACGCATCGCCGCATACTCAGTCAGACGCGCGCGCTTCACTTCTTTCACTTCCTTGAGAGTCGCTACGTCGATACCGTCGGGATCATAAATCCAGCCCGTGGAGTCGGAGCAGGTCACAGGCTTGCCACCGAGCTGCTGCGCCTTCTGGATCGCATAGATCGCAACGTTACCCGCGCCGGACACCGCAATGATCTTGTCCTTGATGTCCTTGCCATTGCACTTTAACATTTCCTCTGTCAGATAAAGCAGCCCGTAACCGGTCGCTTCCGTTCTTGCGAGGGAACCGCCGTAGGTAAGTCCCTTACCTGTCAGTACGCCCTCATACAGATTGCGGATTCTCTTATACTGGCCAAACATAAACCCGATCTCACGGCCGCCGACGCCTATATCTCCTGCAGGTACGTCGGTATCCGCACCGATATGTTTGCAAAGCTCTGTCATAAAGCTCTGGCAGAACGCCATCACTTCTCTATCGGATTTTCCCTTGGGGTCGAAATCGGAACCGCCCTTGCCGCCGCCGATGGGCAGTCCTGTCAGGGAATTTTTGAAAATCTGCTCAAATCCCAGGAATTTGATGATACCCAGGTTTACGGAAGGATGGAACCGTAAGCCTCCCTTGTAAGGACCGATCGCACTGTTAAACTGCACACGGAACCCGTTATTCACCTGCACCTGTCCCTTGTCATCTACCCAGGGAACACGGAACTGCACGATTCTCTCCGGAACCGTCAGACGCTCTAAAAGCGCATCTTTTCTGTAAGCCTCTTCGTCCGCCTCAATCACAACACGCAGGGACTCCAATACCTCTTTAACCGCCTGATGGAACTCGGGCTGCGCTGGATTCTTCGCTACAACTAACTCGTAAACCTCATCAACATATGACATTGCGTTATGTCCTCCTTCTTGCTTGTAATGTACTCTCGGAATCTCTTTTGCACCTGCCTTTGCGGCAGATTTTCCGTCATATGCACATAAATTTAATCAACGTACGTTCCACGTACGCCTCATAAATTTATGCACATCTGACAAAAAATCATCTCACAAAATCAGGCACAAAGAGACTCCGAGAGTACATTTGTATACATTACCACGTACCATTATAGTATGCCGTATGGAAATCCACAAGACAATTTAGCGAATTAAAGTGTAAAAATTTCCCCTGTATTTTTTAGATAAATTGTACAATAATACCAAAATACTTGTATACACAATTGGCAATCGAAACATTTGTCTACAGATACTCTTTCAGTCGCTCAATACTCTTTTCTTCAAAATCCATCAGCTCCTTCGCCAGTTCCACCGTCTCGTCGGTGGCAAGTCCATTGTGTTTCAGGCTCTTCCACATGCTGGTAATTCCTCTGTTGCTCCCCTGAATCATCATCTCCGCCAGATGCTCCGTGCTGATATTGAAAGCTGTATTCGCATGTATGCTGCCTTTCAGCATCATATCGCTTATCTGGCTACCGCGGTAAGATTCCCCGTTCTGATCCAGCAATTTGTCAAGTGCCCTGTTATGAATATCCGCATAGTGCAAAGACTGTCTGGACAATGTTATGGAAAAATCGTCGTTGCCGATTTTATTCAGAATCGTGTCAATAGCAGTCATCCCCATCTGCGTATTTCTTTGGATCTCCTTCAAAACCATTTCGTCGTCATGTCTCATAAATACCCCTCCTCAAAAGTAATGCTGCTCATCTGAATCTTTCTCTTTCCGGCCCGCCCCGCATGAGCAGACTGTATTGCTTATGCGCGCAAAAAACAGATGAGAGATCGCATTCTCTCATCTGTCTAGTTTTGCCAATAAATTTTGTTTTAATCAGGTATTATTCCACATAGTCTGATTTCACGTAAGCTGTCTTTCCGTTGTACTTGATTTTCGTCCAGCCGTCGGCCTGTTTCATAATTACCTCAAAGGTTTCTCCCATATAGGCTGTCGCAATCTTCTCTGAATTCTCGCTTGCGCCGCTGCGGATTCTGACGGTTTCCTTCACTCTCACGGTTCCGTTTGTGGGTGCGGAAGCCGCGCTGTTGTCTTCCTCCTCCTGTTCTTCCTCTGGCTCCTCCTCCGCTGCCGCCAGATCAGACTGGCTTGCAGTCTCGGACGGCTCAAGAAAATCGCTTTTGATAAAAGCCTCCCCGCCGTCGTATTTTATCTTGCTCCAACCGTTGCCTCGTTCTTCCAAAAGCTCAAATTCGTCTCCCACGGAAGCTTTGCCCAGCTTATCGGCCGTTTCGCTGTCAGATGTCCTTATATTAACGACATCGATCGCCTTTACCTTCGTGACAACCGTCTCGGCGGCTTCACTTTCCTCCGGCTGTTCATCCCCAGCCTGCTCTTCGTCCTCTGTATCCCCGCTCTCTTCCTCTTCCTTCGCATGTGCCAGGGCTTCGCCTACATTCTTATCAATCTCTTCGTGGAGCTCTAAAAGAAAATCAGCCAGCGTTCCGTCCTCAGCCATCATGTCGTTGTATGCCGCAGCCGCTTTATTATTCAGGTCAACCACATCTGCCTGCAGTTGAATCTCCCTCATATAGTGCAGCTCATCGTCGCCTTCCTCACCGTCCTCATTGATATAAAACTCTCCGTCCTCGTTGGTGCACACATAATACACCCGCATACCGGGAACCGGTTTATCATAATCGTTAAACTTTAACTCCACATAGACAAACGCGATATATGTGCCCTCCTTAGGGCCCGGCTTTGTATATACCTCCATCGACTGATGATCGCTGATATACTTACTTGTCTCTGCCGCCCTCAAAATCTCCTGCGCGTCCAGATAATACACCAGTCTTTCCATGGTCTGGGTGTCCCCCTCCACCATAGCCGTATAGTATGTCTCAAACAGTTCGTTGATCCCCGGCACGGCGTCCTGCTCAAGGGGCACATCCGGTACAGTGAGCGTCGTCTCCTCTCCCTCCTCCTGCGTCTCGGGGGCAACCACACTCTCCTCCTGCGCAATCCTGCGCTTGTTGGCCTGAACCGCAATCACAATCGTAAGCCCGACACAAACTACCAGAATGATGGGAAGAACAATTTTGGAGTAGCGTACCAGCCATTTTTTCAGCCCTTCCCACTTATTGTTTGATGTACTCATCCGATTCCTCCATTAAATTCCATTATATCCGCTATTTTAAAACTCCCGGGACAGCAAACTATCCCGGGAATTTCCTGTCTATGCACCCGACAGGACTCGAACCTGCATCAAAGGCGTCGGAGGCCTACGTTTTATCCATTAGACTACGGGTGCCCGCTTTGACACAACAAACTTTTTCGCAACAAAACTTATTACGAAATTATTACAAGTTTGTTACATCTTTAGTATCATACTACAAGCGGGCGCTCTTGTCAAGTAACAATATCTAAGAAACTATCTCTTCAATTTCCGAACGTTTAAGGCTATACCTGTAAATTCTATAAGACAGCACCTCTTCCGGGTCCACGCTCGTCCTGTTGACTTCCTCCACCATTTGTCTGTATACGTCATATTCCCTGCTATGATCGTCGGGCAAAAGCAGCACCTCGTGTATTGAGCTTGGAAGAATCAAAAGATCGCTTTCAACTTGTTGTGCCAGCTCCTTCATCTGTTCGGAGTACAGCAAGGCGGCTGCTCCATAACGCTTTTCCTGATTGGTCAAAACATACATCGGCAGCGCTTCCTCCTCCCTCATAGATATGCCGGTCAGATCCATAACAAACTCCCGCATGGAGATCAAAAGCTCCGGCATCCCTCTGCGCATATTGCGTCCCGCCGTACGGTAAAGGGATTCCGCACTCTGCTTCCACATCAACATATGCTGTCTCTTTATGGTAATTGACGCCTTCCCCAGCATTTCTTCTTCCAGTGCATAATAAAAGACAATCGCCAGGTCATGCCACCGAAGATACGGGGCATCCCGCAAAAACTTCCTGTTCTTCTCAAAACTGACCAGCTTATAATAGATGCGCTCCTTCACACTCTCATAGTCGCGAAAAAAATCCATATCCAGCTCTAACGCCATGGACTGTTCCTCATGGCAGTTAATGATTCGATTAGCAAGGCCCGCCAGCGTTTCTCCCGCCCGATACTCCTCGTAGAGGCTCTCCAGATAAATAGTCGGAAAGATAGAGTCCTCCTGTCTTGTCATGGCGATTCCTGTCAGCTCCACATCATTGTTTTTGGTCACTCTGATCACCCTGATCTCATAAGCGTCCCCCATTCTCTCCTGCAGCAGTTCCACCATATCATCTACAAATACTTGAAAATCCATATTCCTCTCTTCCCCATTCTCTCCGGGCATATCATTTTCATCATATTTTCAGAGGACTTTGGTATTGCATGCTTCGCATTTCTCTCTCGCGTTGCTCGTCATAAAGCGTCATATCCAGCCTTGCATGCAAGCATGCCGTCTGGACTTGTCGTTTTCTGACTCTGCTTATGCGCGCAAAAAAAAGACAACGTAGGTGTTGGTCTACATTGTCTTATGGGCTTGGTTTTGTTGTGTGCTTTATACTCTGGACAGATATTCACCGGTTCTGGTGTCAATCTTGATCTTCTCGCCGTTTTCCACAAACAGCGGTACCATCACCTTCGCACCCGTCTCCACGATCGCGGGTTTGGTCGCTCCTGTAGCGGTATCTCCCTTAAAACCGGGCTCAGTGTCGGTGATCTCCAGCTCCACAAACAGCGGCGGCTCGATCGCGAACACATTGCCGTTATAGGAACAAATCTTAACCATCTCGTTCTCTTTCACGAATTTCAGCGTATCACCCACGGTTTCCGCGTTTAACGCGATCTGATCATAGGTTTCCGTATCCATGAAATTGAATAAATCACCATCCGAATATAAGTACTGCATGTCCTTCCTGTCAATACGTGCCTGAGGGAATTTCTCGGTGGGACGGAAGCTTTTCTCCACCACACCACCGTTGATGATATTTTTCAGTTTCGTCCTGACAAAGGCTGCTCCTTTACCAGGTTTTACGTGTTGAAACTCAATTATCTGAAAAACGTTACCGTCCATCTCGACGGTAATGCCATTTCTGAAATCACCCGCTGATACCATATTCCTGTCTCCTCCTACGCTCTCACAAATATAATTCTTTTCTAGTTTATACTAAAAAATTCTTTTTTTCAACCTCTTTTTTTAAAAAAACGTCCGCACATCCGATTCGAAGAACGCTTGTGACCGTCACTTAACATTTAATATAAAATCGATTGCCTGCAGGTATCCCTCTAATCCCTGCCCGTAAATCTGTCTGTCACAGACCGGAGCCGTCACCGAAACCTTGCGAAATTCCTCCCTCTTTGTGATATCGGAAATGTGAATTTCCACCTTCGGCACGGTGATGCTCGCCAGGGCGTCGCGGATGGCGTAGCTGTAATGCGTAAAAGCGCCAGGATTGATCACGATCCCTTCCGTGCCGTCAAAATAGGAATCCTGAATCCGGTCAATGATCGCCCCCTCATGGTTACTCTGGAAGACCTCAATGGCGCTGTTCGTCTCCTCCCCCTTTTTTGCGATCATCTGTAAGAGCGTGTCATAATCCTGCGTACCGTACACGCTCTTCTCCCGAATCCCCAAAAAATTTAAATTAGGTCCGTTAATCACAAGTAATTTCATCTCTGCCTCCATTCTGCACACACGCTTCTATCTCGTCTATTATCTCCTCAAATTCCTTTCCGTCCACATCGATCACCACATCCGATGCGTCCCTGTAGCAAGAATCCCTTTCCCGCAAAAGCATCCTGATTTCCGCCTGCGGATCTTCTACCTGCAAAAGGGGTCTTGACGTGTCATTTTTCACTCTCTCATAGATCGTCTCCGCCTCCGCGCGCAGATAAAACACCTGGCCAAGTTCGCGCAAAAGTTCCCTGTTTTCCTCTCTAAGCGGCAGACCGCCGCCCACCGATATAATCTGATTACCCGTATTCTCCAACAGCTTTCTCAGACATTCTGTCTCCTTGTCCCTGAAATAGGCCTCTCCCTTTGCCGCAAAAATATCAGAGATCGTCCTCTTTTCTTCCTTTTCAATCTCCTTATCCGTATCTATGATCGTCCGCCTCAGACGATAGGAAAGCCTGAGTCCCACTGTCGTCTTCCCGCATCCCATAAATCCGATCAATATCACATTTCCCATTTGTCCTCGTTCCTCTACACAAAATACCTCTTCAGTTTCTCATAGACCTCTTTTGCATCCTCCCCGGACACCTGCACCCCGTTCCACAGCTCGTAGGCAATCACGCCCTGATAGAGCAGCATTTTTAACCCGTTATAAGCTTCTGCGCCGCTTTCCCTCACCAGCCGCATAAATTTCGTCTCCCACGGACTGTAAATCAAGTCGAATCCCGTATGGATATTCCCATAAAACGCCTTGTCCTCAATGACCGCTTCGTCCGCATGAGGCGCAAGCCCAACCGAAGTCCCCTGTATCGCCAGGTACTTGCCTTCCGGGAGCTTTCCATACTCCTCCAGACGCATCGGCATGACCACTTCTCTCCCTGTCCGCCCGTTCACCTCCCCCGCCACTTTCTGCGCCTTATCCAAAGTGCGGTTCAAAAGATAAATCCGTTTCGCCCCCTTCACCGCGCAAAGATAAGCCACCGCCCTGGACGCGCCGCCTGCGCCAAGCAAAATGATCTCCTCACCCTCTATCCGTATTCCCTCCGATTCCATGGCCCGGTAAAGTCCCGTCATATCCGTATTGCAGCCCTTGAATCCGCCCTGCACGGAAACAAGCGTATTCACCGCACCGATGGCCTCCGCCAGCGGGTCCACCTCCTTAAGCCAGGGAATGACCTCGCTTTTATAAGGCACAGTCACATTGAGCCCGAGAATCCCAAGCGCCTCGGCTCCCTTCACCGCATCGCCGATTTTCCCGCTCTCCACCAAAAAAGGCACATACACCAAATTATGTGAAAACCGCTCCGCAAGCGTGTTATGTATGATCGGGGAAAGGGTATGCTCCACCGGATTTCCAATCAGCCCGCAGGTCCTTGTCTTACCGTCTATTTCCATTACAGTTCTCCCTTCCGACGTAGCGACCTTTTGTAAAAAAACAAAACGATACGCTCCAGCCGTCTCTTCAGCACAATTTGTATTTCCTCTTTCGGGTGAATCGGTTTGACCAAATAGGTCAAAATCCCTGCCCGCTTCGCCCCCCACACATCCGTAAAGAGCTGGTCCCCCACAAAGAGAGTTGCGTCGGGGCCTGTCTTCATCAGTTCCATCGCTTTCAGATACCCCTTTTTCCCAGGCTTTCCCGCCTTGTACAGATAGCGGGACTTCACCTGATCACTGAAGGATTTCACCCGTGGTTCCTTGTTGTTTGACAAGAGCACGCTCTCAAAGCCGATCTTTCCCAGTCTCTCAAATAAAGCGACGCTTCTTTTGTCCGCCGGCGCGCCGTGAGGCACCAGCGTGTTGTCGATGTCGAATATAACGCCCCGAAATCCCTTTTTGTATAACGCCTCAAAATCAATCTCGTATGTGGAATCCAGATATGCATCCGGATAAAAACATGAAAAGAGTTCCATCCCAGTCTCCATTCCAAAAAGTTTGCGCGGCAACGTGATACTCTGCCCCATGCCCGCGCACCATTCGCATCTTTCCTGCCTATAATAGCAAAACACCCTGCTTTCTTGCAAGGTGTTTTATACTTTTCTGTCAACATTCCCGTCTTGACAAAACCCTGATTCAAATCCATAGAACAAAAGTGTACTTCGCGCGCTTACTTGTCCAATACGTTTTTCAGTTCTTCCATAAAAGTATTGATGTCCTTAAACTCCCTGTAAACCGAGGCGAACCTGACATACGCGACGGCTTCCAGATCCTTGAGCTTATTCATAACAAGCTCGCCGATCACCTGGCTGGGAATTTCCTTTTCTTCCCGGTTAAAGATCTCCGTCTCCACCTCATCGACCAACTGATTGATCTGGTTTGCGCTGATGGGCCTCTTGTGACAAGCTCTCAAAACGCCTGCCTCAATCTTCGACCTGTCATAAGTTTCTCTGTTGTTGTCCTTCTTGATGACAATGAGCGGTATCGTCTCCACCTTCTCATAGGTGGTAAACCGCTTGTCGCACTCGTCGCAGACGCGCCGTCTGCGAATGGAGCTGTTGTCCTCCGCCGGCCTGCTGTCAATTACTCTGGTATTTTCATGACCACAAAATGGGCATTTCATCCCGGATTTCCTCCTTCTCCCCCCGTACTTATATACATTTGATAAGGATATTATAGGTGAAATGCTTCATTATGTCAACTATCTTATGGTAACCGATTTTACAGCAAATTGCAGGCGTCACGTTAAAGACAAATGTCCACAACGATAATATCCGGGCCGATTTTTTTGATATCTTTATAACAGATCACATAGTCCGGCTCATTCCCGAACAATCCGCACCATTTATTATCCCCCGGAATGATCAGCTTAAAAATCTGTCCCGAACATTCATCAAACTCGAAATCGCTGACCTTTCCCAGACGTTCACAGTTTTTCAGATTAATCACTTCTTTTTTCTTTAACTCCGAAAATAACATAGGAACCTCCCCGGGCTTTTTATTATGTTATGCCAAAGCCAGGCAAAAGGTTCCCTTTTCATTTCGCTCGTGTCACTGCAGCTCTATATAGTCCGCAAAAATATATCCGTAGTCATACCCTTCCTCTCCCGACAAGATTACCTTGTACCAGGTGCCATTCTCCACGGCTTCCATAAACTCAAAATTCTCTCCGGCTTTCGCCACTCTGATCACATTGGTTCCCTGTGTGCTCGGATTATCCCTGATCCTTACATCCGATTTGATAATTAGCGTACCTCCCGACCCGGATGAAGAACTCTCCGTCATCTCTTCGACGCTTTCCTCCTCCTGCCGCTCCTCAAGAATCTGACCGTCCTGCGAGTCGTCTCCTTCTTCCTGTTCCTCCTCGTCCGCCTCCTGCTCCTGTGCAGTCTCCTCGTAATCCTTCGGGACATACCGCTGATACAGATTAAAGCCCAAGACAGCGACAATCACGAGAAGAATGCAGCCAACGGCAACCGTCATAATGGACAACACATCAACGCTCTCCTCATCGTCGTCATCATCGTCCCAGTCCTCTTCCTCCCAGTCCCGCCTTCTTCTGGGTTCCTCGCGCTGAACCGGCCGTTTTTTGGGCGGCGGCGCGGGATTTGCTTTCTTCCTCGGCGAAGCATCAGGATTGGGCCGCTTCCTGGGCGCCTCCTCGCTATCTTCTCTCCTCTTGGCCGCCTCCGGATCCGCCTTTTTCTTTGGCGCCGCGTCTCTCGCTTCTCCTACCTCTGTGCCGCAGCTCGGGCAAAATCTGGTTCCTTCCCGAAGCGCCTCCCCACATTCCGGACAGCGCTTTTTTCTTATAACTTTCGCACCACACTCAGGACAAAACTGGTCATCCTCCAGCAAGTGCGCACCACATTTCTTACAAACCATCTCAAATCACTCCCCACTCATCTTGTGTCTTTCTTTTCGTCCACAGACTATGGTATCAAAAAACTCTCTTTTTGTAAAATCCTATCCGCTATTTTTTTCCTTAAGATTTTGTAAAGTATCCCTAAAATAAACTTTACAGAAAAAAAGACGGGGTCGTCAACCTCGTCTTTTCCTGTCAGGCAGTCAGATATAGTTTCATCGTTTTCAGCGCGTTTTTTTCAAGCCTGGAAACCTGCGCCTGGGAAATACCTATCTTCTCCGCAACTTCCATCTGTGTCTTTCCCTCGAAGAAACGCTGGGAAATAATTTCATGTTCCCTTTTTGTAAGTTTTTTCATAGCTTCCGTCAACGAGATATGCTCAACCCATACCTCCTCCCCGCTCTTTTTGTCGCTGATCTGATCCATCACATAGAGAGTGTCCCCTCCATCCGTATAAACCGGCTCATAGAGGCTGAGCGGACTTTGAATCGCGTCAAGGGCGTATACGATGTCTTCTTTGGGAATGCCGATCTCCGTGGCAATCTCCGTGACGGTAGGTTCTCTTGAGTTCGCGCGGGTCAGATGTTCCTTCGCGTATATGGCTTTGTAAGCGGTGTCTTTCAGGGATCGCGATACGCGGATGGAATTTGCGTCCCTGAGATAACGCCTGATTTCGCCCACGATCATGGGAACGGCATACGTGCTGAATTTCACATTCAGCGAACTGTCAAAATTATCGATCGCCTTAATCAAACCGACGCAGCCGATCTGAAAGAGGTCATCCACGTTTTCGTTGCTGGAATGAAAACGCTTGATAACGCTTAAGACAAGTCGGAGGTTGCCATTGATATACTCCATTCTGGCATTTTGGTCACCCTTTTCGATTTTTTTGAAAAGCTCCTCCTTTTCCGTGTTTTTTAAAAGCGGCAGCTTGGATGTGTTCACGCCGCATATTTCTACTTTTCCCTGCATCATAGAAATACCAGCCTTTCGTAAAAGATTAGCCTGTGTACAGACTCTTTGCGTTCTGTAACAAGCATGTGCGATTAGCTGGAAAATATTCATATAAATGCTTAAATCGGGCAGGAAAGATTTCTTTTTCTACACTATGCGAACCTGCGCAAAAAAGAATCCTGACGGCCGCCTGCCCCACCGTCAGAATTCTTTTATCAATTGAACTTGGCAATATCGTATGTCAGAGTGATATCCTTTTCCCCATAGAGCTTAAAGTAATTCTGCACAATACGGTCCGTCACCACACGCACGTTTTCCCGCTCCGTCCCAAGAAGCACCACAAGAAACTGGGAACTGCTATACCTGGCGCCCACATCCACGCCTCGAAGAGATTTGCAGATCGCCTGCTCCATACACTGCATGGCTGTCTCCATCCGCTCCAGTCTGACCTCGCTTCCGTTGGAGGAAAACAGCGTAAACAGCAAAAGCTGGGTTTCTTTTTCGTTTCGTAACGACATGTGTTTCACAAAATCATAAATATGATTGAAATCATCGTAATCCACCTGAAAAGCGCCCTTGTATGTCTCACGGTTTCTGATGACATTTATAATCTTTTCCATATCCCCCTGCGACTGTTCGGGCGTGCGCAAAATACCTGTCCTCTGATAAAATCCGTAATGCTGACCCTGGTTTTGTTTGACAAGATAAAGCGCCTTGTCCGCTCTTCTGTAAAGCTCGTCAAACTCCCTGCCCTCCGAATCGGAAACGCTGATGCCCACGGACAGCTCCGCGTCCTTTAAAACATCCACCTCTTTCTTTTTCTTATGAAACAGATCAAAAAGCTCCTCCACTTTGGCGATGACAGTCTTCTCGTCGGTGACTCCCGCCATGTAGAACAAAAATTCGTCGCCGCCGGTTCTGCACAGCAGATCGTTCCCGCCGACCTCGCGCAGCACATCAGCCATCACTTTCAGCGCGTAATCCCCCATCAAGTGGCCATGTTCGTCATTGATCTTGCGGAAGTGATCCACATCGATCAAGAGCAGACTCCCGTCCTCGTCTCCTAAGCTTGCGGAGATATCTAGCTCCCCCTTTTTCCGGCTCAGCAAACCGGTGAGGTAATCGACAGGCGCTTCCAGTATATCTTCACTGCCCATGGTAGCGCCCACAATTTTACCGCTGTCAAAAATCGGCGACGCCAGATCCTCCTCCGGCATCCACACCTTCTCAAGGGCTCCTTCCCTGATCAGCTCCACAAAGATATCCACCAGCTCGGGATCCCACTGGCTTCCCTTTCCTCTCTCCAGCTCCTTCATCACCACGTCGTCGTTGAGACGTCTGCGGTAAACGCGGTTGCTTGTCATGGCATCATAGGAATCCACAAGGCCGATCACCCTGGCTACCAGAGGAATGGATTCCCCCTTAAGTCCCTCGGGATAGCCTTTTCCGTCATAACGCTCGTGATGGTACTTCGCTCCCACGCTGACATTGGGAAACATCTTGAAGTCGTTCAAAATCTCGGCCCCCATAAGAGTGTGCCCTTTGATCAGCCGAAATTCCACGTCCGACAGCTTGAACGGTTTATTGAGCACGGCGTCGGGAACGCCGATCTTTCCCACATCATGCAGCATGGCCACATAATAAATATTCTGAATCTCCTCTTCAGACCAGCCAAGCCTCTGCGCCAGCAGTTCAGCGTACGCCGCCACCCGCATGGAATGTCCTTTTGTGTAATCGTCCTTGGCATCCACCGTATTGGCCACTGTCATAATCGCCTGAATGGTGATTCGCTCCATCTCCTTCGTCTTTTCATCCAGCCTGCGCTGCAAGTCCTTCCGGTAGCCGTCCAGCTCGATCGTACTCTTCGTGCGGCTCAGCATAATTTTAGGCTCAAAGGGTTTGGAAATATAATCGCAGGCCCCCACGCGGAAACACTCAATCTCCGTCTCCGCACTGCGGTCGGCAGTCAGAAAAATCACCGGTATCTTGCACCACCGCGCATCCTTCTGCAATGTTTCCATCACTTCAAACCCGCCAATTTCCGGCATATTGATATCGAGAAGAATCAAATCCGGCATATGTCGTTCCAGATACTTAAACGCCTGTTTCCCCGAGTTCACGGCAACTACCTTATACTCAGTCTCCAGAAGCTTCTGCGCCGTCGCCAGAGTCAGCCTGTCATCATCGACAATTAAGATTATTTTTTTCATTTGTCCCCCGCTACAACTATGTAAAATGTGACTTAAATCTAATTATACGCGCTACCGGGCTAAAAAGCAAACATATCTCCGCTCAATTGTCCTTGCTCATCTCTTTTTTTAGCCGCTTCATAATCTTTTTTTCGAGCCTTGAAATATAGGACTGCGAAATGCCAAGAAGCTCGGCCACCTCCTTCTGAGTCAGTTCCTTCCCCTCCGCGTTACCGATCCCGAAACGCAGACGTATAATTGTCTGCTCCCGCTCCGAAAGCTTGGCAATCGCCCTGATCAGGAGTTTTCTCTCCACCTCGTTCTCCAGATCCTTGTAAATCACATCCTCATCCGTCCCGAGAATATCCGAGAGCAGCAGCTCATTGCCGTCCCAGTCCACATTTAACGGCTCGTCGATGGAGACTTCCATCCGATGCTTGTTATTTCTTCTCAGATACATCAATATTTCATTCTCAATACAGCGTGAGGCATAAGTCGCCAGTTTGATGTTTTTTCCGGGATTGAAGGTGTTAATGGACTTAATCAGGCCGATTGTTCCAATGGAGATCAGATCCTCCACCCCCACCCCCGTATTGTCAAACTTTTTAGCGATATACACTACCAGTCTCAGATTATGCTCTATCAGAATCGACTTGGCCTCGTCCCCGTACTCCGTCCCCAAATCGCCGATAATCTCGTTTTCCCTGTCGCTTTCGAGAGGTGGCGGCAGCACCTCCGCCCCTCCTATGTAATGAATATCTCCCTGTTTTGCCATCAAAAACTTTGGCTCCCTGTTTACCATCTTAAACTGAATCCTGCCAGGAATTGCCACCTTCAAAACCATTTTTCTTCCTCCTAGTTTTCTAATAAGCCGGGGTGTAATATCATCTGGTACTCACTGTCCTCCGATATTCCCGCATCACAAACCGCAATTATGACATGCTCCCTCTTTAAAATGCGCCCATCCTCCTCAATCGCCATAAACGGCAGCTCAAAGCCGGACAAAATGCCGTTCTTCTTTCCCACGCTTCTGTAAGGAATGACATGATACTTATCCGGCGTAAAACCCGATTCCATGCACCGCGCAATCTTTCGGCTGATCAGGCTCACCGGCACGCCGCTTATAGGATCCTCCAGATGATTGCCCGTGTCCACCAAAGCCTTCACGATGATCTCCTGCCCCAAAGCAGGTATATAAAACCGCACTGTCCGAAGCTGATCCATGCTCCTTTTCATAAGCTTCCGCAAAATGATTTCCAGTGCCAGATAAGCCAACGCCCCCAGCGCCAGGGTTAAGAAAAGACCTCCGCTCCCCTTCATGATCATTCTCAGGCGATTCAGAAACCATATCATAACGCCGCCAAAAAAAAAGCCGATCGCCGCCATTGAGAGAGATGCGAAAAAGAGCCTGCGCAAGCCATAAATCCTATAGGTGAGACACAACATGCACATACTGACAGGCAACGCGCCAAGCAGAAGCCTTATCCCCACCGTGCACACCGGCAGCGCCAGACATACACAGCTCATCACTGCTCCCGTCGCCGCCCCCAGCCAGATTCTCCGGCGCGTGGCAGTACGCCTGAGTACCTGGCCGGCCAGAGACAGAAGATACAGATTCGCCGCCATCTGCAAAATGAATACGCTGTCAATATATAATTTGTAATGCACTCTCCACCTCCGTATTTCCTTTTCATTATAGAAAATACGGCTCGCGTATTCTGTCACAATCGGGGTGCGTTTCCCTTATTTTTCCAGACAAATACCACAAAAATTGGACAAAAAAATGCCACAGGAAATTTGGTATTTTCCTGTAGCATTATAAAATATTCGGTTCTATTTTCTCAGGAAGCTGGGGATATCCAACGATTTCTCCTCCACCGAGCTCTTGATGTCATTCGTCTTCTGAATGCCTCCGATCGGCTTAAGGCCGGGCTGCGGCCTCGCCTGGGTGCCCGTCTGCGAACCGATCGGCTGCTTCAGGCCCATATTGGAAAACGCGCCAAGGCCTGCGCCCGTTCCCATCTGACTCTTTCCCTGCAGGGAGGTAGGCGTTATGTATCCGCTCTTAAAGCCAAGACCGCCCTGTCTTGCAGCTTTCTCCTCAATCCCCGTAGCGATAATGGTTACATTGCAGGTATCGGTCATGCTCGAGTCATACATGGCTCCGAAGATGATATTCACCTCGTCCCCCGTGAGGTTTCTCACATAATCGGAGGCATCGGAAGCGTCCGCCAGAGAGATGTCTCCCGAGACATTGATGATCACATGCGTCGCTCCCGTGATCGTCGTTTCAAGAAGCGGACTCTCCACCGCCATCTTGGCCGCCTCGGACGCCTTGTCATCTCCTTTGCCCGTGCCAATGCCGATATGCGCGATACCCTTGTCCTTCATAACCGTCTGTACATCCGCGAAATCCAGGTTGATAATCGCCGGCATATTGATCAGATCCGTAATGCCCTGAACAGCCTGCTGCAATACCTCGTCGGCTTTCTTTAAGGCTTCCGGCATAGTTGTCCGCCTGTCCACAATTTCCAGAAGCTTATCGTTTGGAATCACGATCAGCGTGTCCACGTTGTCTTTAATCTTCTCAATGCCCGTAAGCGCGTTCGTCATTCGGGTCTTCGCCTCAAACCGAAACGGTTTCGTAACAACGCCTACCGTCAAAATACCCATGTCCTTTGCCAGCTTGGCCACCACGGGAGCCGCACCCGTCCCGGTGCCGCCGCCCATGCCACAGGTGACAAACACCATATCCGCGCCCTTTAACGCCTGCGCGACCTCCTCGGAGCTCTCCTCCGCAGCTTTCTCGCCGATTTCCGGCTTCGCGCCCGCGCCAAGACCCTTGGTAAGCTTTTCCCCGATCTGCAACAGCCTGGTCGCCCTGCAAAGCTGCAAAGCCTGTTTATCGGTGTTTATACCGATAAATTCTACACCGTCTATCTCTTCATCAATCATTCTATTCACAGCGTTATTTCCCGCACCGCCGACACCAACCACGATTATCTTCGCTGCGGATTCCGCTTCATTCGACTTAATTTCAAGCAAGGCGATTCCTCCTCCAACTCTCGTATGCTAAGCATAAACTCATATACTTAATCATATAATTATTTTCTGAACTTAGCAAGCCATTTTTTTTCGTTTTTTATTCTTTTATTGTGATCTGCATAGACAAATTTTCCGTCAATCCTGCTCAAAACTGTACGTTGTGGTATCTTCGCTGTATTCCCGCATATCCAGAATGCCACTTTTTCCCACCAGATTCGGCAGAAGATATTGCAGCTTCATAATCTTCTCATCTATATCTACATTCTCTCCAATGGCGACCCTTGCGTCCCCGAAATACAGCGTCACCTCATACGCGCTGTCAAAGTAAATCTTATCCGCCGTGAGCGAATACTTGGAAAGTTGTTGGGTAATATTCAAAATTTCATCAAAAAGTTCCGGCTTTTCCACCGGCAGAGGCTCATGCAAAACCACATGGTCAAAGGCTAGTCCTGTCACCTGCGGAATGCCTGCCGTCTCCTCCTGGGATGTCTCGACGACAATCCCATCCTTGTCGAAATACACATAACGCTCCAGATACCTGACATAACCAGCCAGCGCTTTCTCATACACGGAAATGCGGATCGTATCTCTCGCTTCTATGGAAACATCCATCGTCTCGATAAAGGGAACGCCCTCTATACCCTTATCACGGTATTTTAGCGACAAAAGCAAGGAATTATCCCCGAACCTTCCCCCCATGACCATGTCCCGGATTTCCTCACTTGTATAGTGAATGTTTCCCTCAACATGCACCGTCGTCACTTTATAATTTTTGAGGATATAAAAAAAAGCGCCGCCCAAAAGAAGAGACAGGGCAAAGAACATGACTAACAGGATGACCACCCTCTTGGGTTTTCCGAAACGGAGCTTCTCCTGTCTCTCCTCCCTCCTTCTGTCCTTCTCCTGTTTTTTCTTTTCCTGCTTTTTCTTCTCCTGTCCGTAATTCTCGTTTTTGATCAGCCGCAAGTTCGGGTTCTTTTTCTTCACCCTCTTTACGGTTTTTTTGTTTCCCATTTAAAACCCTCATCCTGGCAAAATCTCTGTCTTTTAGAAGTTTTTTTCGCGCTCATTAACTTAATCCCTCTTTACAGGATCTCAGATCCTTACGAAGAATGCACGCTTTCCGGCATTCTCCCACGCGAAACTTAGTACTTCTTGGCGTTCCGTCCTATGGCGGAACGTCTTTAGAAGTTCTTTTCGCGTTAAGCTAACTCTATATCCGCTCCCAGCTCCCGGAGGCTTCGCGTGATATCCTCATATCCCCTGTCTATATAGTGGCGGTTTGTCACAATGCCTGTGCCTTCCGCCGAGAGAGCCGCCACCACCAAAGCCGCCCCGCCCCTGAGCTCCTTCGCCTCCACAATTGTGTTGCATAGCCGGCTCCCCATACAAATCCGGGCCCGGTTCCCCCTCACCCGAATATCCGCTCCCAGCTTTATGAGCTCCGGCACAATGCGGAAGCGGTTTTCAAAGACCGTCTCCTCAATTTCCCCACCCAGTCCTGAAACCGCCATCACCACCATGAACAGCGACTGCAAATCCGTGGGAAATCCCGGATAAACCGCGGTCACAAGCCTGCTTTCCAGACTCCTGCAGGCTTTTCCCTCCACAAGGAGTCCCTCCGGCATTTCCCGCAGCCTGCCACCCATCCTCTTCGCGCAGTCTATCACACTCTGCATCTGTCCGCAAGGTGCATCCGCCAGAAAGACACGGCCGCCCGCGCACAGACAGGCCGACAGATAGGTGCCTGCCACAATTCGGTCCGCCGGCACATAAAACCGTACCGGATAAAGCTTCTTCACCCCTTTAACGACAAGGCAGTCAGTCCCCACACCGCTTATCTTCCCTCCCGCGCGAATCAAAAACTCGCACAGCGCCTGTATCTCCGGTTCTCTTGCTGCCGGGTGGATCACAGTCTCCCCCTCCGCCAGCACCGCCGCCAGAATCAGGTTTTCCGTCACACCTACACTGACAAAAGGGAGCTCATGCACCGCGCCTCTAAGCCTTGTCGCTCTGGCGCAAAACCCCTCCTGCCCCTCCGTGATCTCCACTCCCATCCGCCGAAGCGCCCTAAGGTGCTGGTCGATGGGACGCTTGCCAATCACACAGCCACCCGGATATTCCATTGCCACCAAGCCCGTTCTGGCAAGCAGCGCCCCCAGGAGCATGATGGAGGAACGCATAACTCCCACGGAATCCGACGGCATATCGCCCTCCTTCACTCCCCGCGTATCGACAAGAACACCGCTTTCCCGTCTTGTCACCCGGCACCCCAGGCTCTCCAAAAGCCGCAGCATATGATATACGTCAGAAATATCAGGGCAGTTTTCGATCTCACAGCAGCCGTCTATCAAAAGAGTCGCCGCCAGAATCGGCAGCGAGGCGTTCTTTGATCCCTGTATTTTCGTTTGTCCCGAAAGAACCTTTCCACCATAGATACGAATAGCGTCCATAGATTTACCTCTATCTCTGTTTATGACCTATTCTATCTATATGGATTTCCGATCAAAAGTTATCTTGTCCCTATAAATCTTTCAGACGAATGCCCTTGGCCACGCTCAAGACAACCCCTATTTCTATCAGCAGAAACATGACCGACGAGCCTCCGTAGCTGATAAACGGAAGGGAAATTCCCGTATTTGGTATCGTGTTTGTGACCACGGCAATATTTAAAATGACCTGAACCGCGATATGCCCCATTACCCCTACTACCAGCAGAGCGCCGTAGAGGTCAGGCGCATTGTTGGCAATGATCATAAGCCGCCAGATCAGAAGCAAAAACATAACGATGACGGCGATCCCTCCAAAAAGGCCCAACTCCTCACAGATAATGGAAAAAATCATATCGTTTTGCGCCTCCGGCAAAAAGCCGCGCTTCTGCATACTCTGTCCGAGCCCCTTTCCGAGAACGCCGCCGCTGCCGATGGCATAGAGCGCCTGTAAAGTCTGAAAGCCGGTGTCGCTGGCATAGGCTTCGGGATCCAGCCAGGCCAGTACGCGGGCGCCACGGAAATCCAAATCATCCACATGCGCCTCCGCCGTCTGCACCACATAAAAGATCACTGCCGCAGCGGCGGCGAGCACCAGAAATCCCATCAGAAAAAACCGTTTGTAATCCGGGCAGGAGACAAACAGCATCAAAACGGCGATCGCCATTACGATAATCGCCGAACTCAAGTTGTTGGTAATCAAATAAATCAGGCCGGCCACAACTCCCGCAAGCACCAGCACAATCACAAATCCTTTGTTGCTTTGTATCCCCTTTCCCAGCTTGCAGATAAAGCTTGCCAGAAACACAATCATCCCCAGCTTCGCCACCTCCGCCACCTGAAGGGAGATACCCGCTATGTATAGCCACCTCGTCGCACCGCCGGAGCTGTGTCCGAAGGGGATAATCAGAAGAACCAGCACAATAGAGCCGATATAAGCTAAAAGGGCAAACCGTTCCCAAAAATGATAAGGAATATTCGCCACCACCATCATGGCAACCAGCCCCAAAATCGACGCGAAAAGCTGCTGTCTCAAATAGCTTGTGGAATCCCCCAGCTCCAAATTCGCCTCGTAAGAGCTTGAGGAAAACACCATGACCATACCGAAACCCACGAGAAACAGTACGATAAACAGCAGGCTGTAATCCATGAAACTTTCACCCTTTTGTTGTCCCCTGCGGGAAGACCTTCTCTGAGCCACTAATCACTTCTCCTCCATTTGATTGACCATATCCTTGAATTTCTGTCCTCTGACCTCATAATTTGGAAACATGCCCCAGCTCGCGCAGGCAGGCGAAAGCAGTACCGCGTCTCCTGAAACCGCCTTCTCCACACAAACCCTAAAGGCCTCCTCAAAGGTATCCGCCAGCACTATATCCGTAAGGCCGTGCCGCCTTGCGCATTCGGCAATCTTTTCCCTCGTCTGACCAATCAGAACCAGACATTTCACCTTACCGCCAAAAGCATCGATCCACTCGTCGTACTCGCTCTGCTTATCATACCCGCCGCCGATCAGAACCGTAGGCCGGTCCATAGCCCGGATTCCCTGAATTGCCGCATCGGGATTGGTCCCCTTGGAATCGTTATAAAAATCCACGCCGCCCTTCGTTGCCACAAATTCAATCCGGTGCTCCACCGGCTGGAACCCACGGATTACGCAAAGCGCCTTTTCCATCGGCACGCCGCAGGCTTTCGCGACAGCCATCGCCGCCATCACGTTTTCCACGTTGCATACTCCCACAAGCCTCATATCATGGATATTCATAAGCCGCTCGGAAACGCCGCACTCAGCGAAAAATATCTCCTCTCCCTCCATATAAAAGCCGTTTTCCAGCTTTCTTTCCGAAGAAAACCACACAACCCTGGCGGGACATCTTTCTCCGAAAGCTCTCGTATAGCTGTTTTCGTAATTCAAAACGCAAGTCTGCTCTTTCGTCTGGTTTTTGCAGATCGCCTCCTTGGCCGCCGCGTAGTTTTCCATCGTATGATGGCGGTTCAAATGATCCGGCGTGATATTGAGAATCGCGGAAACGTTCGGGCAAAAGCGGTCGATCGTCTCAAGCTGGAAGCTGCTTATCTCCGCGACCGTCACCGTCTCCTCAGTAGCATCAAGCGCCGTCACCGTGTAAGGGTTGCCGATATTCCCCACCACATCCACATCTTTATAGCAAGCCGACATAATGGCTCCCACCAGAGAAGTGGTTGTGGTCTTGCCGTTGGTTCCCGTGATACCGATTACCATACCCTTTCCCAGCTCAAAGGCAAGCTCGATTTCTCCCCATACCGTCACTCCCCTTTTTCGAAATCCCTCCACAAACTCCGTATCCGTGGGCACCCCGGGACTCAGCACCAAAAGCTCCACGGCTAAGCGGATATCTTCGGGAAGCGAACCAATCACAATATTTACTTCAACACCAGGTTTCAGCTTCTTTTGCACTTCCTCCACATCAAGCTTTTCGTTCTCGTCAAACAAAACCGGAACCGCTCCCGCGTAATTCAAGGCTTCCACAGCCCCGATTCCGCTGATCCCGGAACCTACTACCAGCACTTTCTTTCCCTGTAAGTTCATATTAACCTCCATGTCAGAACCTCAAATTACCGGTTTGACCGCTTAGAAAATCCTTTCTCACTTCTCCCTTCCGGCGCGTTCTCACGTTACTCCAACCAGCGCCACCAGGCAAAGCAATGCCGTCACAATCGAAAATACCGCAACGACCCGCGTCTCAGACCATCCGCACAGCTCGAAATGGTGATGGAGCGGAGCCATCTTAAAGATTCGTTTGCCGCCTGTCATCTTAAAATAGGTTACCTGTAAAATATCGGACAAAACCTCTATCAGATAAATAAAACCGACAATCACGATATATAAAGGCATCTGCATCATGTAAGCCGACGCCGCCACAAAACCGCCCAAGGCAAGCGAACCCGTATCTCCCATAAACACGCTGGCCGGATGCACATTGAAGAGCAAAAAGCCCAGTAGAGCCCCCACCACTGCGCAGGTGATGGGTTCAATACCGCTCTGCGTACCGATCGCCACCACCGAGAAGAAGGTCGCTACCAACACCGTCACGGAACTGGCAAGGCCATCCAAACCGTCCGTCAGGTTGGTGCCGTTCACGGTGCCGATCACAACGAAAAACAGAATCGGAATATTAAGCACCCCGAAATCCAGATACACCCCCTCCATAAAAGGCACCCTCATTTCCAGCGAGACATCCGTGTACCGCTGTAAATAAAACACAAAAACACCTGTAACAAGAAACTGCAGCGCAAGCTTCTGCCAGGCTCTAAGCCCCATGGAACGTCTCAGAACAACCTTGATATAATCGTCCAAAAAACCTACCAGACCAAATCCCATAGTGAGAAACAGCACCGGGATAATGTTCGGATACTCCCTCACAAATAAAAGTGATGTGATCACAATACTGACCAGAATCAGTATTCCTCCCATGGTGGGCGTACCGTTTTTCTTTAAGTGACTCTCCGGCCCCTCTGCCCGCTCCGTCTGCCCTACCTTAAGCCGACGCAAAAAAGGGATCACCACCGGCCCCAAAAGCACACTGATCGCAAAGGATACCAACACCGAAATTAAAATTACGCTATTCATGCTTCCTCCGTTTATTGTAATGTTTTCCGCTTACGCCCTGGCCATATGCTACTGTCCGGCTTGCACCCACTCGCAGAATCGCGTTTCATCGCTTCTCACCGCTGAGCCTCTTCTTTTGCTCGTATACGGGCGCTCCCTCAACCTGTGAAAAATATACGCAGCGTATTCTCCAGAACATGGTTCAGTATATCTAAGACAGTGTTCTTTGTTGTCTCAGATATACTTCATGTTCGATTATATTACTTTTCCTCTAAATATGGAAGAATATTCTCAAAAAGCTGTCGCACGACGGGCGCGGCTATCTGTCCCCCGTAGTATGTTCCCTGGGGATTGTGGATAATCGCCAGTGCCAGAACCTGAGGATCATCCGCCGGCGCAAAGCCTAAAAAAGAGGCGATATATTTGCCGCTTCCCCTGGGTAAGGTCTGACTTGTGGCTGTCTTACCACCCACGCGGTGCCCTTCCACGGCGCCGTTTTTACCGCTCCCTTCCGCCACCACCTGCTCCAGAATATACCGCATAGTCTCGGAAGTTTCACCGGATACGACATGTTCTTTGACCGGATAGGTGAAAGACTGGCTGTTCTTCCCGTCCGCCGTCACCGCTCTCACGGCAAAGTGCGGCGTGATGCGTCTGCCGCCATTTACGATGGAAGCCGCCGTTGTTGCGAGCTGAATCGGCGTAATCTGGAAAGACTGTCCGAAAGAGATGGTTGCGAGCTCTACCGGCCCGATGTTCTCCATCTTATGCATGATCGTTCCCGCTTCGCCGGGAAGATCGATTCCCGTCTTATCCAAAAGCCCAAACTGCCTGAAATAAGAGTAATACCGCTCCACACCGATTCTCTGTCCCACCGTGATAAAAACGGGATTGCAGGAAGCTTCCATTATAGAGTACACTGCCATCCGTTATCCGTCCAGCACCTCCCATGTCCCGGTATGCGTAAACCCGTTTTGCTTATACCGAAGCCTGCCCGCTGTTTTCAATTCTCTGATGGAAGTATTGACATAAGAATACCCTACTCCAAGCATTGCAGGCAACTCTTTTGCGCAAATATGCGGATTATTTCTAAAAATGTCAAGAATCTTTTTATTAATCTCGTCCCTTCTTTCCCTGTATACATTGGTATGTATGTATCTCGTCGTAATCCTGAAAAACTGCTCATCCAGCTTCTCCTCTATGATGCTGCCATCATAAATCTTTAACAGCCCCAAAAGCTTTACCCTGTTAAAAAGTATTTCAATCCTGCCATCCGGATATACCATAATTCTGTCAATCCTTGTAACAAGATCTTTTGTCTTCGCCTGATCAATGGCCCCTCCCTTACAGAGGAACTCCCGGATCGCACTCAGCCTTGTCTCATAATCCGCGTATACACTGCTTTTTTCCTCCAACGCCCTGATCTTCTCCGACAATGGCGCTATCTGTCTGTCTAACTGTTTATTATACTCCTTAAATTCCGAATCCTGTATCGTTTCATTCATTAATTTTTCAAAAAGTACTTTCTTTTTTCTATCTAATTTGTCCAATTCCTTCTTAAGCCTGGCCATCTCCTTTTCCGCCTGATCGTCCCGGATTGCTTTCTTAACCGCCGCCAGCGTTTCGTCGATAATATTCTGCTGTGTTCCGAAAAGACTTTCGTACTGATCCTTACAGGCTTTCTCAACTAATTTGTGAATATTTTCCTCGACCAAATTAATATTATCGCAGCCGTCTTTATGAAAAGCCGTCCTGCCTTTTTTCAGTGCCGTCGAACATTTCCACTCTGCCAGTCTCCGTTGACCGGAACGAAAGGAATTTCTGTAATAAACGCCGCCGCAAACAGCACAAACCAACTTACCTGACAGATCATACATTCCCACTCTGCTCATATCCCTCGTATACTCGCCAAACTGGCAGTCTACCCTCCGGGCGCCGATTGCCTTTAATACCTCCTCCTGATATTCCCTGGACACAATTGCCGGCAAAGCATTGTCAATGCAAATCCATTCCTCTGGCGGCAACTTTTTCATCCTTTTAGCATCAAAATCATATTCACGCTGGTGGATGATCATGGTTCCATGTGCCCTCGGCGAATATAACATTTTTCTCCACTGTACGGCTGAAATTCTCTTCCCTTCTTTGCTGCGTACCCCTTGATCGTACATCTCATTTGCAATCAAGTAAAAGCCTTTACCCTCTCTGGCAAGGGAAAAAGCCGTCCGGTAAGCCTCCGCCTCCCTCTCGTTAACCACATATTTATCCTTTTCGATCTTATCCCATCCAAACATGGGCCTGGTAATGTTTAACCCGGCCGCCTTGTTTTGGCGGTGCAGCTCCTGTCTTCTGTTGTGGGAGTTTTTTATCTTTTTTGAAAGCTCACGGCTGAACTCCTCCGCAAGTATCGCCTTAATTCCGGAAATCAGGCTGTCCTCAGGTGTATAGAACTTATCCTCCAGATAAATATAAAGGCGCTTGTTATTATCCGTGAGCTTACTCAAAAACAGATACCAGTCTTTTGCTGATCTCATTAGGCGGTCTATTGATTTTATCATTACAATGTCAAAACTGTCCTTCTCCATATCTTCCAAAAGCCGCTGATATTCCGTTCTGTTTTTTATGGAAGTGCCGGACTCACTTTCTATGTATTGTGCTGCTATCATCCAGCCCTTCTTTTGGGCAATCTCTCTGCTCTCTTCTGCCTGTACCGCCAGGGCGTTTTTTTGTGCTTCCTCTTCCGTAGAGCAACGATTATATATACCCACACGTGTTACAGGCTGCCTACCCGCTGTACTCTCTGCCACGCTCTCGCCTCCTCTACCTGATCCTGACGTTATTTTCTCTGCTCATTAATGATGTTTTTCATACGGTATTTTTCTTCGCTGCTAATCAATCCCTGCTGTGCTAAAATCTCGGAGATTTTTAACAATAGTTGTTTTTTTACATTATCCATACCCTCACCATTTTTCATACTGACTCACCTGCATGTACGATTTCTTGCTCAATCTTATTCCTGCACATTAGTCAATATTACTTCCCTTCTTGATTTTATGCGATATCGCATAATTATCAGTTACGCTTTATGCGACATCGCATAAAATAAGAATGCCGGCGGCTGTTGGTCAGCTCCACAGGTTACCCTCACATACTCATTATGTAGCTTGCTACTCTACCTCTCCCATTTCTATGGGCAAGCCCCACCTGCGGGGGTGTATCATTATCACTGACAGGCAGATCTTCGCTCCTTCTTTCACCACGAGAATTCACACAGAACAGACTAACCGCTTTCCCTCCTTCAATATTTAGACAGTTTCAGAAAATGGGGATCCTTGCGTGTCCACTGTGAAGCTCCCGGCCTGCCAGACGTTACCGGACTTTATAACGCAAAAGCTGTGTTCTTACGCATATGCGGCGTATTTGTCATGGTGCTAATACATTTGAAATAAAACTCAATAAATTTATTATAGAAAAGCCCTACTTGGCTGGTTCTATCCTCGTCATAACCCTATGCCCACAGTTCGCACAGTACCTTACCTGCGGACCAGGCTGTAAGTACTGGCATTTAGGGCAAAAGTACTCTCCCTTTTCCTCAATCAGGTACGCTGGCATCTCACGTTTCTTCAGGCTTTCATTCTGCTTTTTTAAATGCTCTGTTTCTGCCTGAATCAACAATTCTACATCCGGCTCTGTACTTTTGTCAGGTTAAGTTCGTCAAACGCTTGTATAGCATAATCCAGCCTTTTCTGCAATTCCACAAACGTCTTATCCCGTCTCAGAAGAGCATCCAATCTCTCATTTGTTGCCTGTTCCGTAATGATATCCATTATGCTTTTACACAATTTATCTTTCCTCCTATACAGCAAGCAATGTCATTTACTTAAGCCTTCCCTCTGTTAAGTTTAAGAAATATTTCCTTTGCAAAACGGCTGCGTTAAAACTTCAAGCTGCCTTGCCATCATTTCTACAATCTTTCTGATTGCCGTTTCTTTGTCGAGTGTCATCATGTCATTGCCTCCTCTCTCTTCCGTTGAACGCATTATTGGCTTTCGCTAATTCTTTAGAAAATGTAAAAAGAACTTTTATTTCCGAAATTGAGAACCTATCTGAAAAATGACGCAAGTACATCACCGTACCTGCATTCAGATTGTCAAAGAACCCCTGTTATGCAGCAGCACAACAGGGGTTCTCTGGAGAGCGTTTCAAGTTTTGTATTCCAAATATATCTTGCGACGTTCTCCTTGACACATGGTTTAATCAAGCCATACTATTCATTTAATTACAATTTGTCTTTTTCTTTAAATAAAGGTATGCCCCAATAAAGCGGCGGCACCTCATCCAAATTTAAGGTTGGACATTTATCCTGCTTGTTTTCTTCATAGGTACTACAGCCATAGAAAAAAGTTCCATCTGTTTTATTCCGTCTAAGTATCATCAAACTGTTTTTCCCACGGCTTTTGCAATTTGGACAATAAACTGCATATGCTTTCCGAGCTGGCACTTCTTTCTTAATGCATGCAACAACCTTCTCCCTAATCTCTGAATCAGGCATAGGCTCCGAACAGTCCATTGTTATTAACTTCATCCCGCAGCGTTTCATTACTTCCGCTTTAAATTTATCTCTTTCTATTACCTTTGGATTTTCTTTATGTTCTTTGCCTTGTATTTCCAGAAAGAAAATCGGCTGAAATTCTTTATTATAGATTCCAAAATCAAAGTGCATTTTGGTCACTCTATCTGTTAATTTGGATTCGCTTTTCCAATCTCCCCACCAAAAAATTTCCCTGAAAGATACATGCGGCAAAATCAAATATTCCGTATCAATAAAGCTTTTGAGTACAGAGTAAACTTTTTCCTCCATATTGTTGATTGGGTTTCCATCCCAAAAGGACTTCTTTTGGGAAAACAAGTACACACGATCCATCAAATACGCAGATGTTTCCATTTCCTCTTGTATCTCAGATAATCCTGCATCTCTTGTACTAATCTCTTTCTCTTGTTCATCTAATACTTCTGCATTTATTTTTCTTACAAGATCATTCATTTCGGAAATTGTTGAATTATTTGCCTGATATTCATTATTATCCGTCTGCGCCGTCGCCTCTCCGTCTTGCCTTACATCATAGTGGTATTCTTCCTTCTTGTATTCACCATGCCCTTCAAGCAAAACTCCTTTATCATGTGCAACTGCACATCTTATAAATATATTTTCAAGAAAAAATATGATAGCAAAAGCTATTTTCCATATCCTATCCGGCAAAGGAAAAAGCCCTACATCTGAATAAAGAACTACATAAACCATAAATGTCACAACCACAGAAAACAAAATGGTCTTTATCCAAAATCCAATCTTTATATAGGAAACAAAGAATAGAAGTCCTACGATCGCTAACCCGATCAGAATACAAACTACGGAATGCCATTGAAAATATGTATGTACTAGCGATCCGACTATCAATCCCACGATTCCATTTTCTATAATTTGGTGTCTGCTAAACAGCCAGTCAAGAAAGACCGCAACCGCAAAAATCAATAGACTCTGTATCAAAATATGCATTGGTACACCGCTAATACCAGATATGATTATAAAAGGAATTGCTAAAATGGCAATTCCAACAAATATCGGAATTCCTAAAATTATCCCTATCAATGAGCCTGTAGCAATATCATCACCTATATTCGACATAATTTATATCCCCCACACTTTGTATTTCGCTTAAAAACTTCTAAATTATAACAAATTATACTACACGTAGCAATTTGAATTTTTATTGAACCAAACCAACATACATGCTATACTTCTTTCATGGGAAACCATAGAGCCAAAGGCGGCCTTACCCCTCTTGCATTTTTGCGGAGGGTTCAAGTAGCCCTCCAGACAAAAGAAAGGAGGGCGATGCAATGATTACATATCAGGATTTCTTTTTGTTCTGTACCTTCATTGTTGCCCTGATCAGTCTGCTTTATCAGATTTTTAAGGGAAAGAAATAGCCGCCACTACCACCAATAGTGACGGCTGACCTCTAACCAGAGGTATTTGCTTAATATTGTGGGGTAAAGCCGCTTCTATGGCTTTCCCTTTTTCTGCTTACAATATAACATATTCTCGAATAGAACACAAGACGTAATCAGCTTCAATATTGTTGAATTAGCATTGTTTCTTACCGGGATATCCTCTATCTCTTATTCATCAGTGCCATTCTCGTTGTCGCCCTTGCGAATTTGATTACCAAACAGATGTAATTTTTTCACTGCATTCCTGCCGTTTACGGCATTATGTGTTTTATACAGCCCGCCTATGCGGGCTAAAACACAAAAAAGCCTCCGCGAAAATCACCATTTCACGGAATAGCAAGCAACGCAAATGGGTACCCATTTACACCATAATCTAAAAATTTTCCGTACCGGAAATTTAGATTATTTTGCTTGTCGGGGCACATCCCCAAACCCCTCTCTTACGCCGAAACAGCTTTATGTATTTTATACAAGTCCGCCTATGCGGACTAAAATACAAAAAAACAGGATGCAGAAATCTTTACAAAATCATAGACTCCTACACCCCATCATAACACTTGTCACTCATTTCGACTTTCTTTTTGCATTGTATTTAGGTAACACGGACAAATTATTTGCCTTGCAGATTTCGTCATTAATATCTCGTATTCTATATTTATCCTTCTCGTCAGAATGATATTTCCTGTGATTCACATAGTCTACTGCATTAAATATAATGTGGTTATGGATATGGTTCCGATCAACATGTGTCGCAATGACAAATTCATATTTTCCACCGGTGACTTGTCTGGAAAATTCTATCCCCAGCTCCTGCGCTTTCTCCGGAGTGATATCATCATCCGGCGAAAAAGACTGGATTATATGATAAGCGATACGGTCACCCCTCCCGGTTCCCTGCTTCGCCGTAAGTTCCATCTCTAAATCTGCTGTCTCCACAGAACAACCATGCGAATAAATCAGTGTACCGTCCTCCGTTTTATCCGGATTAGTAATATAATCAATTGCCTTTTTAAGTGTCTTTTTGATTGTTTTTATTTTAGACGTTGCCATATTTTGCTCCACAAAAAAAGGATGCCTTTCCGCACCCTTTACAATAAATGTTATATGTGTTTCTGCTGGTCCTTGCTTTTTTTCTCCGACTTACCCTCTACATTTGTCCTGCCGTCGATTTTTCTTTGATTGCCCTCTATTTTTTTCAAAACCGATTCTCTTTGGCCTATTACATCAGTAGCAAGTATCGTTCCTCTTGATAATTGATTTAGTGTATAATTCAGTATTCTTTCCTTTCTATTGAAAAGCATTGTGGTGTAAAATTCCTTTTGCAGGTCACTAATAAAAGGAGTTTCCAAAATTATCTTTCTAACTTTTTCCATACTAATTTGAGGAACTATTCGCTTGATAGCGCTGTTACATTCTTCATACTGCAAAGATGTCATAAAAGCAAAATATTTTATTTTTATTACGTTTGGGCATATCTGTAAAGTCTATCCCTGCCATCATATCCCATACCTTTCTATCCTTAAATATTTCTCCCGCAAATACCATGCCTGTTCCTCACTAATCATTAAATTAACTTCGGCATTATTTATATCAGTCTGCAATTCACAGTAATCACAGTCCCATTGGGTATATTCCTCACCGTTATCTACTTTAGCCCACGCTTTTTCATTTGTTCCAGTGATCCCTGCAAAAAAGGCGGCAAACCACATTCAAGATAACTGTTATCAATCGGATATCCTGTTTCCTGATCATATAACTTCTGCATTATATCTACCTCCCAATAAAACGAGATTACACAATCTAATAAACTATGTCAAACATTTTATGGAATCTGATAAAACTTTGCCCTTAAGAGCTTCCAGATCAGATCGACATCAGCCTGTACATCTTCAATCTGCCTTCTATAAATGATCCCCTCACTATTTATTCTGTGCGCGATCTGATTAATGTTGTTCCCGATCCGATTGATTTCATATGCCAAAGTTTTAATATCTGAATAGTCAACATTGACCAGAACGCCGTTTGTCGCTGCTTCCACCAGGAATTCCCGCAAGGTGCCAGCCCTGGATGCCTTCATCCGCTCCTGTATTATCTGATACTCATAGTCAGTCACCCAAATCTTTAACTGCCTGTCCCTCACTCTGAACACTTCTTTCTCCATACCGCTTCCCTCCGCGAAATAATTGGATTCGTAAATTATCACAAAAAATAATACACGGAAGGCCTGCTTCATTTGCCTTCCGCATACTATCCTCTGCCTATGCGACATCGCATGATATAAATTACACTAACTCCGGCATCTCTCTTTTGCGGTTCTCCCCTACGTGGCCGTCTGTCTGCTGTCGCTTCTCTACTTCCTTATAGGCTTTCAACTTCCCATGCAAAGTACTGGCTGTTTCTTTTTCTGTCCCCTGTCTGATCGTTTCAATTTTAGAAACTGGGGTTTTATCAGAATCATATATTTTTATAACCATACCATTTAAAACCTCACATTGGAATGCCTCTAACAGCTCTGCTATTTTATTGGATATCCTTCCATACATCTTCATCTCCAAATCAACAAGTTGTTGCTGCATTTGCCGCTGCTCGTTCTCAATGCGGAGAATCTCTAAATCCTTCTGGAAAATGCCAAACATAAGTCAAGAAAAGCATCCTTGGTAAGCGCTCCCTCATTTACTTTTTGTAAGTCTGCCTCAAACCGCTGGGTAAGCTCCGGCGCTTTCAATTCATTCGGCACAATCCTTATGTACTCCTCACCCAGCTTAGTGACGCTGTATTTTCCCTTTTCACGGGTGATAAACTGTCTCTTGGGATTTTGTAGCTTCTTGATAATTTCGGCTCTCGTTGCGCTCGTACCGATCCCATATTTCTCCATTACCTTAACGATTGTCTCATCATTATATTCCTTGGGTGGAACAGTCTTTTTATCCAGCATGACTACGGAATCGACCACAAGGCTGTCTCCCTGTGAAAGCTCCGGAAGAATCTGTATTGGCTCTTTCTCTTCGGCAGTATTTTTTAAAAGCACCTTATAGCCCAGGCTGCGGATCGTTGTACCCGTAGATTTAAAATGATTGCCACCGATTTCCACGATAAGGGTAGTGGCATCATACTCATAAACCGGATAAAAAATGGCAATCAAGGACAGGACAATGGCATCAAATACCTTCTTCTCATCCACTGCCAGGGAGCTGTAAGCCTTATCCATATCCGCATTGATCGTCGGGATCAGCGCATGATGGTCTATCACTTTCAGATCATTAAAATAACTTTTGTCCGCCTGCAAAGCCGTAAGATCTATCCTATCTATAACCTTTGTGGATCCCCCAAACCGGCAGCTTTTCAAATGCTCTACAATCTCGTCGTAAACATCCATTGACAAGTACTGGCTGTCAGTACGTGGATAAGACAAAATTTTATATTTTTCATACAAAACCTGTGCAATCTCCAACGTCTTATCTGGAGGAAAACTGTACTTACGCCCCATATCCTGTTGCAGCAATGGCGTCTGGCAACGGCCATAGGATAATGTTTGTCCATACGCCCGGCATCTGTTGGATAGTTGGAATAGGTGACTTAGAAAATATCCATTATTCAAGGGTTTCCAGTGCCCCTATGAACTTGTAATGGATAGTAAGTCGTTGAATTTTCTGCCCGTCAACTTCTACGAGTTCAGAAACAAGAATTTTTCTATAAGTTGATTTATTATCTTAAAATTAAGTTCCGTTATTCCTGCATAACCG
>CAJUMJ010000047.1 GCA_910587095.1 uncultured Lachnospiraceae bacterium | reverse complement strand
TCGCCAAATAACTTGCCTGAATTTCCATCTACTGCGTTGGCTTCACTCAACGATGCCACCGCATCGCCTCGTTCAGCCGCCTTGCAGACTGAAAATTCATTCTGCATTATTTGACTGAAAGTGAACATGTCAGTACACTAGGCTCCAAGCTTCTTAATCCGGTCAACGGCCTCCACGGTATTTTCATAGCTGCCAAACGCCGTCAGCCGGAAATACGTCTCGCCGCTCGGCCCAAAGCCCGATCCGGGCGTGCCGACCACATTCGCCGTCTCAAGCAGATAGTCGAAAAATTCCCAGCTTGTCATGCCGTTCGGCGCTTTCAGCCAGATATAAGGCGCATTGACACCGCCGGAAACCTGGAACCCCGCCGACTTGAGCCCCTCCAGAATATAAGCCGCATTCTTCATATAGTAAGCAACCAGTTCGCGTGTCTCTCTCTTTCCTGCCTCGCTGTAAACCGCCTCTCCCGCCCTCTGGATCATATAAGGCGCGCCGTTGTACTTCGTGCCATGCCTCCTTGCCCAAAGTCCGTGGAGTGCCACATCCCCCGCCTTCAGTTCTTTCGGAACCACGGTAAAACCCAAACGCACGCCGGTAAAGCCCGCATTTTTCGAGAAAGATCGAAGCTCAATGGCGCAGGCTCTGGCTCCTTCGCACTCGTAAATGCTGTGCGGCACATCCGGCTCGGATATATATGCCTCATAAGCCGCGTCGTAGATGATGACGGAGCCGTTTTTATTGGCGTAATCCACCCACTCCTGCAGCTGCGCCTTTGTGATGGTGGAACCCGTCGGATTATTCGGAAAACACAGATAAATCAGATCCGGCACAGTCTTTGGCAATTCCGGCGCAAAGCCGTTTTTTGCCGTGCAGGGCATATAAATCACATCGCTCCAATTCCCTGTGCTCTCGTCATAGACGCCCGTCCTGCCCGCCATCACGTTGGTGTCCACATACACCGGATAGACGGGATCGCAGACCGCGATCTTATTGTCCGTGGCAAAAATCTCCTGGATGTTGCCGGAATCACACTTCGCACCGTCGGAGACAAAAATTTCGTCCGCATCAATCTGACATCCCCTCGCCCTGTAATCGTTCTCCGCAATCGCCGTGCGCAAAAACTCATAGCCCAAGTCCGGCGCGTAACCGCGGAACGTCTTTTCATCCGCCATCTCGTCCACCGCCCCGTGGAGCGCACTGATAATTGCCGGGGTAAGCGGCCGCGTCACGTCACCGATCCCCAGTCTTATTATTTTTTTATCCGGGTTAGCCGCCGCGAAGGCGTTCACCTTCTTACCAATTGTAGAAAACAGGTAGCTCCCCGGCAATTTCAAGTAATTGTCATTCACCTTTACCATGGTTATTCCATCCTTCCTCGTCTTCACTCATCTTTTACTGTGAGCCCCACGCCCAAACCGGTTTCCAGGCCACATTTTCCTGTCCTGTTCCATCTCTTTATATTTCCCCCTCGAAGACCGTCGCCGCAGGCCCCGTCATATAGACCAGATCCGCCTCCCTGTCCCATGTAATGCCAAGGTCGCCTCCAAGGAGCTTAACCGTGACCGTATCCTCCGTCAGACCGTTCAGGACACAGGCTACCGCCACCGCGCAGGCGCCCGTTCCGCAGGCAAGCGTTTCCCCCGTACCACGTTCCCACACACGCATCTGCACGGTATTTCTGTCAATCACCTTCACAAACTCCGTATTGGTCCGCCTCGGAAACCGCTCATGGTTCTCGAAACAGGGGCCGATCTCCTCTATGGCAAGAAAGTCCACATCATCCAGATACACCACCGCATGCGGATTTCCCATTGACACGCATGTCATTTTATAGTCCTTCCCCTGCACGCAAATCGGCTCGTCGATCACCCGCCCGCTCTCGCTGACCACCGGCACCATAGCCGCCTTAAGCTCCGGCGCACCCATATTAACTTTTACCTGTTCCACTTTTCCTTCTTTGACAATAAGAGTCAGATATTTGACGCTCCCCGCGCTTATGACAGTTATGTCCGTTTTATCGGTGAGCCCCTTGTCATAGACAAATTTCCCCACACAGCGGATGCCGTTGCCGCACATTTCCGCCCGCGTGCCGTCCGCATTGTACATCTCCATCTCAAAGTCAGCCTCGTCTGACGGGTTGATAAAGATCACCCCATCCCCGCCGATACCGAAATGTCTGTCGCTCAAACGGCGCACCAGTGCCGGTTTCTCCTCCTGTGGTATCTGTTCGCGGCTACCGTCCACATAGACATAATCGTTGCCGCATCCTTGCATTTTTGTGAATTTCATGTCAGTCTCCGTTCCGGAGCATCCATGCGGCGATAATCGCCCAAATCCCAAAGATCGCTCAATCGTACACAGATTTCTGCGCCATCATGGATATTTGGGATGCTCCTGCGAAATTTTGGGGTTTTCTTCAAGTATACATCATACATCCATCTTTGCAAAAATGCTACACCATTCCAGAAATCGTCACGTCCGCATCATGGCGAGAACCATCTGCGCCTCCTCCACCAGATTGGTGCCGCTGTCCATGCTGCACTTTTGCAGATAGCGGTGAGCCTCCTCCTCGGTCATGTGATTCCTGTTCATCAAAAGCGCCTTCGCTTCCTTAATCAATCCTTCCTCCTGCGCGCTGCGCTCTCTGGGACGCCGTCTTTCCCGCCTCTTTCGTCGCTCAATCGCCTGTCCCATCATATCCACCGTATTGATCAGATCATGCACCTTAAGCGGCATGGCAAGACTCATAATATCGCGAAGATCGCACTCCTGCAACACGTTTGCGGAAGCGAGCAGCAACATTTCAAAGCCTTTCGGAAGGCAGGCGTGCAGTTCATGGTACATCATATCGGACATCCGGTAGCTGCAGACCACAAGTCCCTCGTTCAGATCATCCATTCTGCTAAGCGCCTGGGAGCCTGTCGTGCACACGCTGTCCACCCGGAATCCGTTCTTCACAAGCAGATTGCGGATGCCTTTGGCGTCCTCGGGTTTTGGCAGAACCACTATGATGTTAAACACACGCTCACCCCCTTCCCTTATTCAAAACATATGATATTTTATTCTGACTATCCCACCGTCCGCCGGTTTAAAACCGGTTCAGATACTCGTTTATCTCCCAGTCCGTAACCTGACTGCGATAGCGGTTCCATTCCTCCTTTTTCAACGCAATATACTTCCCAAACGCATGGTCGCCCAGCGTCTTTCTCATAAACACATCCTTCTCCATGCAGGAGATTGCCTCCGCCAGTGTCCCCGGCAGCTCCTCTATCTTCCGCGCTCTCCGCTCCTGCTCGCTCATATGGAATATATTGCAGTCCACGCTCTTTGGGACAATCACCTGTCTCTTCATTCCGTCAAGCCCAGCCCGCAGAACCGCTGCCAGAGCCAGATACGGATTGGCCGTCGGATCGGGGCTGCGAAGTTCCATCCGCACCGCGTCTTTTTCCGCCGCCGGAATACGGATGAGCGAACTCCGGTTCGTGGCGCTCCATGCAATGTACACCGGCGCCTCGAAGCCCGGCACCAGCCTTTTATAAGAATTGACTATCGGATTCATAATCGCTGTCATGCCGCGCATATGCTCCATAACACCGCCCATAAAAGCATACGCGTCACGACTCAACCCGTGGGCGTCTTTTTCATCCGCAAAAATATTTTTCCCGTCCTTCAAAAGCGACATATTGATATGCATGCCGCAGCCGTTCACACCGTATCTGGGCTTTGGCATAAAACTGGCATGAAGTCCGTGCCTTTTTGCAATGGTTCTGACCGCCAGCTTAAACGTCATAATGTTGTCCGCCGTCGCCAACGCCTCATCATAGCGGAAACGGATCTCATGCTGTGCCGGCGCCACATCATGATGCGAAGCCTCCACCACAAACCCCATTTCTTCCAACGTGAGTACCATGTCGCGCCGCGCGTTCTCCCCGAAGTCTACCGGACCGACATCAAAATAGCCCGCCTTTTCATGGGTCAGCGTGGTAGGCATACCGTTTTCGTCCAGATGGAACAGGAAAAATTCGCACTCCGCCCCCACACGGAAAGTAAATCCCATCTCTTCCGCCTCCCGGATCGCCCGTTTCAGCACATAGCGGGGATCTCCCTCAAAAGGCGTTGCACCGGGGCGATATACGTCGCAGATCAGTCTGGCTACCTTTCCCTGCTGTGGCCTCCACGGGAATATTTCCAGCGTACTGTAGTCCGGGTGCAGGTACATGTCCGACTCCTCAACCCCGGTAAAGCCCTCAATCGAGGAACCGTCAAACATGCAGTCATTGTCGAGCGCTTTCCCGAGCTGCCCCGCCGTGATCGCCAGATTTTTCAAATTTCCGAAAATATCCGTAAATTGGAGCCTGATAAACTCCACGTCCTCCTCCTCAACCAGCTTTATGATATCTTCCCTGCTATAGTTTTTTCTCATGCGATACCGCCTTTCCTTCTCTTTCTGACCCTGCTTGTGCGCATAAGCAGACTCGAGATGCTTCGCATCTCTCGTTCGCGGTCTCCGTTCCACTCCGGTCCGCGCAGAGCAGACGTCCCCCGGACGTCTTGCGCCTCCTCATAAGCCATCATAAACAGTCCTGCGTGCAAGCACGCATCCTGTTTATGCCGCCTTCTGACTCTGCTTATGCGCGAAAAAAGGGCGCTCTTTCCCTCTGAGAACGCCCTTGTTCCGTATCATCATACCAGTTTCCCATTTCTTTTGTCAAGTCCGGGACCTGCCGCGATCTTTATTTACACTAACCTCCATGTCACAGCTCTGCTGTGACTCAAAATCCACGGACGAACAAGTTCGTCCTGGAGAATGCCGTATTTTGGGCATTCTCCTGTGTGAGACGGAGTTGCAAGGCAACTCCTAGAGTTTCTTGACGTCCCGTCCTATGGCGGGACATCTTTAGAAACTCTTCTCACACTATTGTCTTTCGCCTTGGAATTAATTTATAAAATAAATCCCACGCATAAACTGTCCCTTCCAAGCATAAATATGTAAAAAAAGAATCACTGTGAGGATTGTTTGTATGAGTTCTAAAACCAAAATTGTCGTGCTCCATGTAAAAGAGTTAATATATACCGGAATTTTTGCGGCACTCGGTATTTTGTTCATCATCCTTCTCATCATCATGTTCCTTCCCAAGGATGAAAAGGCCCAAAAGCAGGAGACAATGTCTACCATAACGCAAAACACCCAGGACACCTACGTGCCCGGCGTATATACAACCTCCCTGATTTTAAATGACAACGTCGTGGAGATCGAGGTGACCGTAGACGAAAAGAATATCAACGCTATCCGGCTGGTAAACCTGGATGAGGCCGTCACGACCATGTATCCTCTGATCCAGCCCTCCTTCGAGGATCTGGCCGATCAGATCATCAAAAACCAGAGTCTCGAGGGCGTTACATATCCTGACGACAGCAAGTACACCTCCATGATCCTCTTGGACGCCATCACCAGCTCTCTCAACAAGGCGCTGGAAAACCAGGGGGAGACGGACTCCGAATAAAGGTATCTGTTTTTTCGGACGTTCGGAAAACTTACAAATCGCAAGAAAGCAGCAGCGGCCGGGACATTTTACTTTCCCCGGCCGCAAAATCATATTCCACACCAAGCTCTTATCCAAATTCAACTGACATTATCGTCATAAATCTGCCTGACGGCAGATCGACACGCTGCCCAGCCTTACGCCACCTCTTCAAAATCGAGAATCAAATCCTCATATATCCCCGCCTTCACCGGCTCAAAAAAAGTATACTGCCTTGACGTCCCGTGCTCAAAACTGTACACCAGAACGCTTCTTTCCTCCAGATCCACAATCCAGTATTCCCTCACGCCCGCCTGTTCGTACAGCGCGCATTTCCTGATATAATCCATTGTCCTACTGGACGGCGAGGCGATCTCAATCGCCCAGTCCGGCGCCCCATGGCAGCCTTTCTCGTCCAGCTTATCCATGTCGCAGATCACCGTCACATCCGGCTCCACATAATTGTGCTCGTCATCCTTTATGTAGACCGCAAAAGGCGCGGGGAGCACTTTGCAAGTTCCCCTCTTATCTCTTATATAATTCCAAATTGTAGCACTCAGCCACATAAGAAGTTCCTGATGCGTCAGCGTAGGCGTCGCCATCATATACATTTTCCCGTCGATCAGCTCCGCCCGCTCGCCCTCCGGCAATGCCTCAATATCCCTGACCGTATATCCCCTGTCTTCCGGCATTCCCTCCGATGCCGGTGTGCCGTGAGACTTTCCTCCCTCAATCATCCTGAAAATGTCCTCTCTTTCCATCTTTCTGTGTTCCATAAGTTTTCCTCCTTTTCGTCCGGCAGAGGATAAACCATGGAGTCGCACTACGAAACGAAAGTGCATTCCGGCTTTTGCCTCCGCCGCTATTTGATTGGTAGTTTTGAGTAAGCGGCAGAGTGTGCCGGAATGTGCGAAATGCACGGTTCATTGATTACTCTTGATGGATTTATTATACATTTTCCTTCGGATGCTGTCAAGCATAGTGTGACCCCAAATGCGACTTTGGAGCATTTTGTGTGCATTGTGGTTACTTCGTAACCACGGTGACAGTGAAGCCGAAGGCTGAACTGTTACGCAGGCGCCAATATGCCAAGCCAGCCCTTGGCTGGCTTTAAGCAAATCACCTGGCTCGTTGCCCGCGGGAATAAATTACAGCTCCTCAAGCCGCGCAAGCCAGAGCGTCGCGCAGGCATCGGAGGGCATCCGCAGATCCCCGCGGGGAGAAAGCGCCACGCTGCCCACTTTCGGGCCGTCCGGCAGACAGGATCTCTTGAACTGCTGCGCAAAAAAGCGTTTATAAAATATTTTCAGCCACTTCAATATGACATCATCGTCATATACTCCCGCAAAAGCCAGACAAGCCACCCGATAGACCTTCTCAGGCTCAAACCCGCAACGAAGCATATAATATAAAAAGAAATCGTGCAGCTCATAAGGCCCCACCAGATCTTCCGTCTTCTGCGAGATCACACCGTCCACAGGCGGCAAAAGCTCCGGGCTCACGGGCGTATCCAGAATGTCGAGCAAAATCTCCTTAAGCGCCTCGTCTTTGCAAGTGTCCGCGTAATATCGCACCAAATGTCGCACCAGTGTCTTGGGAACACCCGCGTTCACACCGTACATGGACATATGGTCGCCATTGTAAGTCGCCCAGCCAAGGGCAAGCTCCGACATATCTCCCGTGCCGATGACCAGACCGCGCGTCTGGTTGGCGATGTCCATCAACACCTGCGTCCTCTCTCTTGCCTGTCCGTTCTCGTAAGTCACGTCATGACAGTCGCCTCTTTGTCCAATATCCTCAAAGTGCACATTCACTGCCTCTTTGATATCCACCTCCCTAAGCGTAGTCCCAAGCAGACGCGCAAGCTTGCAGGCATTGTCATAGGTTCTGTCGGTCGTGCCGAAGCACGGCATGGTTACAGATGTTATTTTTTCTCTGGGAAGGCCGATCAAATCAAAAGCCCGCACTGTCGCAAGCAGCGCCAGTGTGGAGTCCAGCCCTCCCGAAATCCCCAGCACCGCCGACTGACAACCGGTATGCTCAAACCTTTTCTTCAGGCCATAGGACTGAATAGACAGAATTTCGTCACAACGTTTTTCCCTCTCCTGCGCCTGATCAGGCACAAAGGGCCTGGCCGAAAACTGTCTTTCCAGAAAAGTTTCCTCCTCCTCCATATGCACAGGCACAACCATATGTTCCCTCAGGTTTTCTCCCCTGTAGGTATTCATTCTGCGCCGCTCATGGGATAGCCTGTAAATATCCAGATCCGCGTAGACGGCGCCTGTTTCGAACCGTTTCGCCCCCGCTAACACCTTGCCGTTTTCCACGATGACATTGTGGCCGCCAAATACGAGATCCTGCGTGGACTCCCCCTCCCCCGCCGAGCTGTAAATGTAGGCCGCAATCTGCCTCGCGCTGGCCGACTTTACCAACAGTTCCCGGTAGGCATCTTTTCCGACTGTCTCATTGGAAGCGGAGAGGTTGACAATCACCGTCGCTCCTGCCAGCGCGTGCGCCGTTCCCGGGGATTCCGGCGTCCAGATATCCTCGCAAATCTCGCAGCCTACCATAAGCCCCCGCACCGCATCCACCCTGAAAAGGATATCCGTGCCGAAAGGAATTTCCCTGTCTCCGTACAAAAAAAGCTCAGGTGTGACATTTCCCCCGACAAAATGTCTTGTCTCGTAAAATTCCGCGTAGGAGGGAATATACCGCTTCGGTATGAAAGCGAGAATTTCGCCGTCATGCAAGACTGCGGCCACATTGTAGAGTTTGTGGCCCTTAACCATGGGAAGTCCCACAAAGACGAGCGCGTCACAGTCCTGTGTAGCCCCTGCCACCTCCGCAAGCGCTTCCGACGCTCCGCAAAGCAACGTCTCCTGCAAAAACAGATCTCCGCAGGTATACCCCGTCAGACAAAGCTCCGGGAAAACGATGATCTTCGCGCCACGCCGTACCGCCTCCTCAATTCCTTTACAGATTTCCTTCGCATTGTAATGCGGATCTGCCACCTTAATTTTGGGCGTCACCGCCGCCACTTTGATAAATCCCTGCCTCATTTCCCCAAAGCCCTTTCTTAATTTTGTTTTTAGCCCTTTTTTCGGGAGCGCTTCCCCGCGCCCCCTCGTAGCTTTATCATCAAAATCATACCCACTGTTATATGAAATTCGCCATTTATTTAAAAACACCCGGTATTTATATCTGTTTTCCTTATAAACACGATATTCTTCGGTTTCCCTGCCTGTGTCTCCCGTCTCTATTTCAAACGAAAAAACAGAGAAATTCAACCGCTAATTTTAGATTTAATTTTTCTGCATTTCAGGGCTTGTATGGATTGTCATCGGTCCGCAAATTTTCCGACGTCACAGCCTTTCCCGCACCTCCCCGTCAAAACGTCCCTCCCCGAAAACAGAGGCGTCTGCTCGTGACCTGGCATTTTTCACATTTCCGGCTCTTACTGTCCGCCTCTCTTCTCCTGCCTGTTTCCGTCCTCTTTCCGTCGCTCTCAATTCTTCTATTTTCCCCTTTTTATCAGGCTTTTATCCTCCTCCTTCATAAAATAGCAGTCGGTTTTTATCCGACTCTCCAGCCGCCCTGTTCTCTCCTTTTTATACCATACAACGTATTTCCATGTGTTTATTTCTAAACATTATATCCTGATTTAATACTTCTGTTTTCAGCCATTTATGTCTCCTTGCGCTTTCACAAGATTTTCTATCTCCTCCACCGAAAACGCGTACCTTTTATTGCAGAAATGACAGTGCAGTTCCACTTCCTTTCCCTCGTCAATGAGTTCGCGCAAGTCTTTTCTGCCAAGGCTAAGGAGCACCTTTTCCACCCGTTCCCTGCCGCAATCGCATCGAAAACTCACCGGTATTTTGTCGGTTATCTCAAGGCCAAACTCTAAAAGCACAATCTCCAAAATCTTCTCCGGCGTATTTCCCTTCTCCAAAAGTTCAGTCACAGATGTTATTTCTTGCAGCTTTTTTTCCAATCTGCCGGTCACCTCGTCCGATGTAAAGGGCATTAACTGGATAATAAAGCCGCCTGCCTGTCTCACCGTGTTGTCCTTGTTCATCAAAACGCCAAGGGCTACAACGGAAGGAACTTGTTCGGAGGCCGCAAAATAATAAGTCAGATCATCCCCGATCTCTCCCGTCTGCAAATTCACCGTGGAGGCATAGGGGTCTTTCAATCCCATGTCTTTCATCACATGAAGGACGCCCTGGCCGATCACACCGCCCACATCCAGCTTCCCGGCGGCATTCGGCGGCATCATCGCCGAGGGATTGTCCGCGTACCCCTTCACATGACCGGCTGCGTCCGCCGTCACGGTAAGCCCGTGCACGGGGCCGTCTCCCCTGACCTGCAAAGTCAGTATGTCCTCCTCGTTCTTAAGCATGCTACCCATCATCAGCGCGCCCGTCATGAGCCGCCCCAAAGCCGCCGTCACCACGGGGCTCGTATCGTGAGCCAGACGCGCGCATTCCGTCAACTCCCTCGAAGTCACCGCGAAAGCACGTATCTGCGCGTCCGCCGCTGTCGCTCTCACCAAATAATCCATCTTTTTCTCCATTTCTGCGCTGCTCTTTGCGTATAACGAGTTTGTGTCAAGCAACGCGCAGGCACAAATCCCGCGATTGAAAATTTTAACCGTAACGCGGCAATCGCTTCATAACGTCAACGCCCGTTCACACTCTGATTCGCCACCGTGTCCGTTCCCTTCCTTGCCGCCACATAAATCCGCTCGCTTTCCTCCCTCACCTCTCCATGCGTATCCGCGTCAAAAGCCTCCAAAAACTCCAGTCCCGCCCGCAAAAGAAGCGCTTTCATCTGTTCCAGACGATATCCCCGCTGGTAGTGCACCTCCTGAAAGCGCCGGAATCGCTCTGACCGCCCTCCGACCGCTGTCCTCTCATCCGCCTCAGACCCTTTCTCCCCTCTTCCCTCCGCCACAAAAACAGTCAGGTCATACTCGTTGACTTCCTGCTCCTCGTGATAATAGTTTTCCCATATAAAGCTGCAGTCTTCCCGGTTTTCGGCTATTGTCGCGTCCCCGATCACAACGGCGTATTTGTAGACGGTATTAAAATCAAAGAGAAAGAGTCCCCGCGGATACAAATAATTGTTGACCCGCTCAAAGGTCCTCACGATGTCCTCCTCCTCCAACAGGTAATTCAGACTGTCGCAGATGCTTATAACCGTTCCCACTGTACCGTAAAGCTCCAGTTCCCTCATATCCTGCAAGAGGTACAGAATATCAAGCCCGGATCGCTCCCGCTTCTCCATGGCGATCTGCAGCATCTCCTGGGCGTTGTCCACACCGATCATGTCGTAGCCTTTGCGCGCCAAAAGCTCTGTCAGCGTTCCTGTCCCACAGCCCAGATCCAGGATTGTGTTCCGCTCCTGCGCGAGATTTCGCTGCGTCGACTCCAAAGCCCCATTCATATCGTCCGCCGACGCCTCTCCCTTTGCTCCGGTATCCGCATCCTTTTCCCGTCCTCCATTTATGACATTACCGTCATTTAAAGATACGTCGTCCACACCGTACCTGCAAAAGATTTCCAGCAAAAACTCACACCACTCCTCATAAGGCGTGTCGTCCATCAGTTCGTCATAAACCTGCGCAAAATCCGTGTATGCGTCCATTTTTGAAAATCCTCACCCTTTTTCACCCATATCCCGCAGTTTCACTTCCCCGTCAAACTGCCCCGTCTGTTTTCCGATCCTCTGTAACGGAAACACAAAAGTGGCGTGCTCCTCGAAAGGTTCGTCGCTTCCCAGGCTGTCCGCCTCTTTCCCATCCACATAAAGCGTGGTTTTTCCCGACCTGCCCACCAGCTTCAAATTCACCCACTCGCCCTTTGGCAAACGGTAATCAAAAGTATACGTCCGTCCTTCTCTTGTAAATCCGACCTTACCCGTCTCCGGCTCCGCCGCGTAAAAAGCCCAGTCGCCATATGCACAGTCACCCTCCGCAATAACCTGGATCTTACGCGCCTCCGGTTCCAGCCGGACATCCATCTGTATCTCATATTCCGGTTCCAGCGCCACAGCCTCTTTGCTCAGATACGGATAAAAAACCGTCTTTTCGTTTCGACAGAGCGCATCGTAAGACTCTATCCGCTCCGCCCCCCACAGCCGCTCGCACAAAGCCCCAAGAGGCTCCGTAAACCTCTCGTACAGATCGTATTCGCTGATTCCCACATCAAGCCTGCCGCTCATGTCGTTCCAGATCATATACGCGGCCCCAAGCATCTGCGGTGACCAGGCCGGTATGATTTCCCGCCTGTTATAGTCATAAAACCTGTTGGGCGCCCAGTTTTCATACAAATCCCGGCCGCTCAGACGGTCGTAACCGCCGCCCGGTATGATATAAAGATGGTTGTTCTGCATGTTGATCAAAGAATACCCCGCCTCGTACATCTCCGTCGGGTCCGCCCAAACCGTGCTCCACAGATTCATCTGTAAATTCTCGGGCGAGGGCATTGTCGAACCTCCTATATTGCTGAGGCTCCCCCATATGCGCACCGTCTTTCCCTTTTCCTTCGCCAGATTTTCTATGCGCACCAGATATTGCCGGTACTGCTCCCCGTCCCCGTAATACTCATCCATGCCGATATTCACGATCCCGGCCTCCCGGAAAGCCCCCGTATCCTCATCGAGCGCCTCCTGCCAGATCTTTTCCACAAAGGCGACCGCCTGGTCGTTGCCGAGATCAATCTGATCCACCGACTCGCTCCCCGTCTGCAGAGCATACGCCGGGTACAGCTTTGTGATGGAGAGGGAATGCGCCGGCGTATCGATCTCAGGCACCACCGTCACCCCATAACGCTTCGCCGCAGAGATAAACCCGGCAAACTCCTCCTTCGTGTAGGCGTACTCCGCCGATGTCAGCATCTCTCCCTTTTCATTTCCAAGACCGGATTCCAGACGGAACGCGCTTTTTGCCGTCATGGCCTGCTGTGCCGAGTCCGTGAGACCGCTTGTCGCAAGAATCGTGTTATCATTCAAATGAATCGCGAGATCGTTCATCTTGTACCAGGACATCGTCTCCATCATCCGGTAGAGCATATCGAGGGATACCGCCTTTCTTGCCACGTCAATGCCGAATCCCCGCACCTCATAGAGTGGATAATCCCGGATCTCCCCCTGGGGAACGCCGGTGTCCGCACAAAGAAGAAGCTGCATGAGCGTCACGGTTCCCCAGCGTACTCCTGTAGCCGTTTCCGCTTCTATGACACATGTGTCATTTATATCACAAGTATACCCCTCTTTCCCCAAACCGTTTTCTTTTTCCGCATAGCCTAAATAGATATCGCCCGGCTTAAGATCCGCCCGCGTCCCTTCCTGGACAGCCATTTTGATCCGAAAATTCCCATTTTTCCCGCATTGCTCCTGCAAGAGCGCCGCTATGTCCCAAAGCGCCTGGGCGTCCGCCTGGCTTTTTTTCCCGTCTCCCGGCGGGCTGCCGTCCATGCCCACGATAATCCGCGAACCCTCCCCCGGGTTAAAGCTGCCTCGGCCGCCTCTCCATTCCGCAACGGAAGGCAACACCCAGTCGGGACAGTCATTCCGCTTAAGCTCCTCAAGCTCCGCCAACGCCACATCCGTGCCGGATATCCCGCTTCCCTGGCCCGGATCCGCCGTACCGGACAAATCATCCGACGCCGGTACTTTCACCTGGAAGGAAACCGCCCTTGTCTCCTCCCGTCCTCTTGTGTCCTCCACCAGACAGCCCACCGACACTTCCTTATCCTGAATCGTCTCATAGACCGTGCCGTCGGCCCCGATCACCTGCTCTAAGTCCGCCCCCGCAAACGTCACCGAAAAACCTTCCGGCGCCTTAGGCATGACAAGCCTTCTTCCGCCCTCCGCCGTCCTTTCTATGACAGGCGGCTCTAATTTATAAGCCGTCGGCTTGTCCCCATACACTTCAAACTCGTAGAGGGATACATTCTGGTAGAGATCGGAATAATCCGCGCTTTCCTTTGACACCGCGAAAGTGGACAGGCGCAGATACCGCGTCCGCACAGGTTCTTCCAAAACGATTTCCTGCTTAAGAGACTCCGGCGCAGTCTCAAAAGCCGCAAGCGTCTCATATCCTTCGCCGTCTGCGGAACTTTCCAGCGCATAGGATACCGCATTCGCCCTCTCCCATTTCAGCACAACAAAAGAAACTGAAATTTCTTCGGGAAATTCCAGTTGTATATAGTGGGAGCCATCCTCCCTGTTATTCTCGCTGGACCACCGGGAAGCAAGATCCGCATCGTTCCCGTCTATGGCCATTTCCGCGGACAACGTCTCCTGCTCCACGCTGTCACAGGTGGCTCTCACACCCTTTTGCAAAGCCAGATTCGGATTGTCCTCCCAAAAAATCTGTCCGCTAATCAGTACGCCAACCAGGCCGGCTGCCGCCAGAACCACCGCCAGACCGGCGAACACCAGCAAATATTTTTTCCTGTCTCTTTTTTCCTTCATCCGTGATCCCATCCGTCAAGGTTCCACAGCCTTTTATGCCTTCCGTAACCACCATGATTCCGCTTACCCGACAAGCGTTGCCAAAAGCCCGTAAGAGAGGAAGGACATAATCACCGTAGCGATGGCGATACCCAAAAGCTCCGCCAGTATAGCCTTCTTAAAATCCACGTCCAGAAGCGCCGCAATCAAAGAACCCGTCCACGCCCCCGTGCCCGGAAGGGGAATCCCCACAAAGAGCACCAGCCCCCAAAATTCATAGCGCTTGATATTGTCACTCTTGCTCATGGCACGGTTTTCCAGCCGTTCAATGATGCCGCAAAAAAGTTTGATCTTTTTTAACCACTTGAAAACCTGCTTGATAAACAGGAGTATAAAAGGAATCGGAATGATATTTCCGATAATGCACAAAGGGATCGCCACGGTGATCGGCACCTGAATGAGCTGGGACACAATCAGCCCGCCGCGCAGTTCCAAAATCGGTATCATGGAGATCACAAAAACCACGATTTCCTTACTCACATATCTTCCTAACGTATTGGCAAACGCCACAGCTAAACTTTCCATACTGTTATTATTCCTTTCCCACCTGTCTGCTATGTAATTATACTGTTCTTTTTATCCGAATATACGCGGCAAATCTTATCGAGCGCCCGATATAGGGCCTCCATCTGCTCATCCGTGCCAATGGTAATCCGCAGGTAATTGCCGATCCTGTCCTTGTCCCACCACCTGACATATATGTCGTTTTCTTTCAGCCGCTCAAAAATCTCCCGCGCCGGAATGGTCTTGTGGGCGGCAAAGATAAAGTTTGCGAAGGACTTCGGAAAAACAAAGCCTCTCTTTAACAGCTCTGACTCCGCTCTTTCCCTCGTCTTTATGATCTTCTGACAGCACGCCTCAAAATATGCCTGATCCCGCACGGCCTCCACTCCAAACGCGTAAGCCGCGGTATTCATCGTGTAGGAGTTGACGGAGTACTTCACATCGTTCAGATAACGGATCAGCGCCGGCTGCCCCATGGCATACCCGATGCGCATACCCGCCATGGATCTGGACTTGGAAAAAGTCTGCACGACCAGCAGATTATCATACTTTTCAATCAGGGGAAGCGCGCTCGTCCCTCCGAAATCAATGTAAGCTTCGTCCACAATCACCACCACGTCCCTGTTCGCCGCCACGATCTCTTCCACTGCGTCAAGCGACATCAATATTCCCGTCGGCGCGTTGGGATTCGGAAAAACCACGCCGCCGTTTGGCTGGCAGTAATCCTTCACGCTAATATTAAAGTCCTCATTTAGCGGTTTCCTGCTATAGGGAATCCGATAGACATCCGCCCACACGTCGTAGAAGGAATAGGTGATGTCCGGGAAGAACACCGGCCTGTCCGACTGAAAAAAGGTCATAAATGCCATGGACAGTACATCGTCCGATCCAACCCCGATAAAAATCTGATCCGTCCCGATGCGGTGATGCGCCGCCAGCTCCTTTGCCAGCAGGGTCTTCTCCGGGAAAGCCGGGTACAGGCGAAGCTGGCCTGCCTGAAACGCTGCGGCCGCCTCCGACACCCCCGGAGCCGGCGGATACGGATTTTCATTTGTATTTAGTTTAATAACACCCGCTTTGTCCGGCTGCTCTCCCGGCGTATAAGGCGTCACCCGCCGCACATTTTCTTCCCATTTCATCTCATGTTTCCTCTTTTCCGCATAATGTCGACCCAAAATCCACGGACGAACAAGTTCGTCCTGGAGAATGCCCGTATTTTGGGCATTCTCCTGCGTGAAGCGGAGTTGCAAGGCAACTCCTAGAGTTTCTTGACGTCCCGCCCTATGGCGGGACGTCTTTAGAAACTCTTCTCACACTAACCAACATGATTCCGCTATGCGGAATCTCAAATCCGTATGAAAAACGCCCGTTTTTTGGCGTTTTTCGGCGTGAAACATAGTACTTCTCCGCGAAATGCCCTCTGGCATGAGCGGCTAGAAGTACTTTTCACGCTACCATTCTGCGGCAAGCCTCGCGTACTCGGCCGCCTGCTCCCCGTTGCCAAGCTCCTGATAGCACTTGGCCAGTCCCCTCAAGGGAAGATCCCCTCCGCAGTGGATGTTTAAAATACTCTCCGTCTCAAAAGCCGCGTTATACAGCCATATGACAGCCTCGTCATAATCCTGCCGTTCCATATAAAAAGCGCCCAGCTCACAGCATATCTCCGCGCAGCCTTCGGAGGCCACGGCTTTCATCGCGTACTTAAAGAAATCCGCCACGTCCCCGGCAATTCTGGCCGCCCTGGCAGCCACGCAGGCCGCCTCCATAAGCTCGTCCTCTCCCCGCTCCCCGTCCTTACAGGAATCCTGGAAAAAGGCTCTGGCTGTCAGGAAATCGGAAGGCTCGCCGGATATAAAAAGCTCCTTCGCATAGATATTATGGAGCCTTTTATCCAAACGTCCACCCGACGCCGTAAGCCGCGCGAAAGCCGTCAGATCCCGGTCCTTATGGTTGTTTTGGGGAAGATGGCGGATTTCAATCTCGCTGTCATAAATAACAGGCGTAATTCCTATCTGCTCATGAATCGCGCCCTGCCACCGGAACGTCCTGTTTCTCCTAAAGAGCTTCGGTCTAAGTTCCCTGTCATAGTTATAGATGGTTCCGTTGGCGAGCTGGTTTGCATAGTACATCTGCACAATCTCAATCTCAGGAAGCAGCGTCCTCTTAAGCAAAAAAAACGCCTCCCGGTTCGCTGCGTCCAGAACTTCGTCCGCATCCGCCGAATAGATATAGTCCATTCCGGCCTTGGAAAAGGCAAAATTTCGCGCCTCCGAAAAATCCCCCGTCCAGACAAAATCATAGATCTGGTCCGTGTACGCCGCCGCAATCTTCTTAGTGGTGTCCGTGGAACCCGTGTCCACAATGATGATCTCGTCCATCAGCCCTTCGAGGCTGTCCAGACATCTCGCCAAAATCTTTTCTTCATTTTTCACGATCATGCACAGGCTGATTGTAATCATACGTCCATTCCTTCACCGATGGGAATACAGAGCCTCCGCCCGCATCCTCTCCTCGACGGGCAGACAGACTTTCGTATTTCCCGCGCAGAACAGCAGATTTGCATATCTGCGTTTTCTTAAAAGCTTCGCGGAAGCCAAAACAAGATAAAGCGTGGTGTAAGACGCCTCTCCCATTCTCTCGCTCATGCTTACGACATATATTCCGTCTCTCTCTCGAAGTCTCTCCCGCCCCAAAAACCGGTACTTTTTACCGTCCCAGTTATAAATCCTCACCGTGTGACAGGCAAGGTCATAGCACGCCGCCGCCAATACAAGCAGCCAGACGGCCAGCACGGCGGCGGCCGTGAACAGACCGTCGCCGGCAAACAACAATAACGTTTCTCTCATTGTGCCTCCCTTCAGGCACATCTCTCCATGTATCCTTTAGAGTAACACACTCCTACTTTGAATGCAAACGAAAAGTCCTTTCCCGCTCTTTTCCATACTCTTTCCACAAGTCTATTCCCCGCTGCAAGCCGAGCGGCAGCGCGATCCCGGCCGCCAGATATACCATCTTAAAAGCCTCCGCGCCTTTTACCAGATAATAATAGTCTATATCCGAGTAAAAGCGCGCAAAGTCAAAATCAGCCATATATCCCGTATGGGCGGCGATCCCCGCCAACACGCCTTTCACGAGCATAAAGGCCATAATATGATGCATCATCACCGCGTAAGTATTGCGGCCCAAATATAGAAGGAAACCACCTGTCCGCCTCCCCGCCGCCACATGTCCCGTCCCGGGATCGCGCGCCGCAAAATCGCCGCTTCGTTCCTCCCCGACAAGGGGTACCAAAATCTTAGAAACCCGCAGCCAGAAAGCCGTTCCCGACACCACTGTCACATATGGAATCACCGGCCCATTCGCAAACCCGGTGCACCATACGCTGCTGTAGGCGAGCCCGTTACAGCACAGATTCAAAAGCACTTGTATGCCCAGCACAACGGCAAAATAGGGAATGTTTCCAAGAGTATCCCGATGTTCCAGCTTTTTCTTATAAAACTGTCCCATCTGAAAGCACGGATAGAGAAAGAGAATCCGTCCCGGCGTCTTGTAAAGCCCCCACACATGGCCGCCGACGGACAAATACACCACCGCCATGCCGACCGCCAAAGTGCCCGCCAGAATCAGCCATTCATGGTACAGGCAAAGCTTTCGCAGAAGAAGGCGCATACAAAGGTTCATGATCTCTGTCAGAAAGAGCACCGGCACAAACCAGGCCGCAAAATTGTAGATAAACTGGTATCCGTTCAAAAAAGGATCCAGAAACAGGCTCTTTGGCGAGATTGGCTCCCCCATGGAAAATCCAAAAAAAACACGCAGCCAAAAGGCAAGCAGCCCATAGACCAGATTCCACGTAAAATAGGGTAAAAGCAATCTCTTCGCTTTCTTCTTCACATAAAGAAAAGGCTCTTTTTCCTCTTCTTCCCGATAAAAATAGCCGGAGATAAACAGAAAGAGCGGAACGTGAAAGGAATAATAGGGGAACAGGCCGCCCACAGTCAGAATGTCATACCCCGCATGTCCCGCCACCACCATGACAATGGCCAGGGCAGAGAGAAGACCGAAAGCCGCATGATAGGAGGCGTCCCCTGTCACTGTGACAGCGCCTCCCGCATTTTTATACGACATATGTGTCATATTTTTACAATACCTTTCCTGACAAAATTATGGTAGACTATAGTATATCATAAATCCGACACGAAACACAAAAGAAAGCGATTTCCATATGAAAAGAAAACCCCTACTTACAAAGCGTCCGTTATCCCTCATCCGCCTCCTGCTCCTCCTGTCCCTTCCGGCCGGAGCGGCAGCCGCCTGCGGAACGGATCATCCATCAGGCAAAGCGGCAATGACCGACACGCAAGAGCCTCCCGCCCCGCTTGCCAGCAAAAACCATCTGCGCAGCTTTGAGGCGGTACAGGACATCAATGCGGAGAACTTTTCCCCCCTATCCCCCGGGAGCATCCCCCTCAATCCCTGCGCGGACTTGAGTGTCCCCACCTACGTCACAAAGGTGGACGACACTTATTTTATTGTGGACTGCTACCACAATCAGGTGATTTACCATGACAATCTCACGGATCCCCTGACGGAATGGCAGGTCATGACGGACGACATCGACAAAGGCCACACCCTTGCCAGCGACGGCCTCGTCTATCTTGTGGACGACACGGAGAATAACCGCATCCTCGTCTTTGAAAAAAAGGAGGGCGTTTTCTATCACACCCAAACGCTGGATGGAGTCGGAAACCGCCCTCACTATATTGTCTATGATGCCCCGACGGACACCTTTTATGTGTGGAGCTCCATGAACGGCGAGATGTACCTGTGCCGCCATGATCCCGGCGACCCGCAGATGTATCTCACAAAAATCCGCACCGTGGACGCCCTGAAAGACACCTATGTGCGCTCCTTCACCATCGACGGAAACGACATTTACTTTGTCTCCGGTATCCCCGGCTCCCCCGCCATCCTGCGGGCCGACCTCGCTTCCTTTGAAATACGGGAAATCTATCCCGTTCCCGACGCCCTGGCCGGCATGGTGCAGCTCACCATCGTGGAAGACGGCTGCTATATCACCGTCTCCACCGATATCGCAGGCAGCCAGGACTACGCCACCATGATCCGCGTCGAAGCGCTCTCGGATCTCGCAGACGGAAACTACGAGGATGTGTACGCGAATTTCGTCGGCGGCGGTACGCCCTACTATGTCACCCTTATAGACAACAGCTATTATTTAACAGAGCACCGCATCCCCGGACACGCCGTCTGGAAGTTTGACATCACGGATGACGGCATAGAAAACGTGGAAGCCGTCTACTGAACCGTGCCGTTTTTGCCGCGAAGCGCAAACAGCACCGCCACCATCAGCACAATTCCCACAGGAAGCGCAATCCACGCGCTCTTCACAAAGCCCGCCACGATATATGTGACAAAGGACACCGCTGCTGCCACAACCGCATAGGGAAGCTGGGTCGTCACGTGGTTCACGTGCTCACACTGCGCGCCTGCAGACGCCATGATCGTCGTATCGGAAATGGGTGAGCAGTGATCACCGCAGACCGCACCCGCCATGCAGGCGGAAATGGACATAATCATCATCTGCGGATCGCCGTTCTGGAACACCGCCACCACAATGGGAATCAGGATTCCGAAGGTTCCCCAGGAAGTACCTGTAGCAAAGGCAAGGAAGCATCCTACCACAAAAATGATCGCCGGAAGGAAATTCATGAACGCGCCCGCGCTGGACTCCACCAGGCCTGCCACATACATATCCGCGCCGAGGCTGTCCGTCATCGCCTTTAATGTCCAGGCGAAGGTTAAAATGAGGATTGCCGGCACCATGGCACGAAACCCTTCCGGGATACAGTCCATGCACTCCTTGAAGGAGAGCACCCGGCGAATCTGGTAGAGGATAATCGTGATAATCAGGCCGAAAAAGCTGCCCAGGGTTAGGCCGAGTGACGCGTCGGAGTTTGAAAACGCCTCGACAAATCCTGCTCCCTCAAAAAAACCGCCCGTGTAAATCATGCCGATCACACAGCATACAATCAACGCCGCAATCGGAATCAGAAGATCCACGACACCGCCCCTAGCGCTGATCTTCTCATCCTTCGCATTCTCATAGGGCCGGCCTTTCGTAGTGAACAGATCTCCCCTCGTGACCGCATTGTGCTCATGCTCCTTCATCTTTCCGAACTCTGTTCTCATCACCACCATGCCGACCATCATAACGATTGTCAGAATCGCGTAAAAATTGTAGGGAATTGCGCGGATAAAAATGGAAAATCCATCCTCGCCCTCCACAAATCCCGTGACCGCCGCCGCCCAGGAGGAGATCGGCGCAATGATACACACAGGCGCGGCCGTCGCGTCGATCAGATAGGCGAGCTTTGCTCTCGACACCTTAAACTTGTCCGTCACAGGACGCATCACGCTTCCGACGGTCAGGCAGTTAAAATAGTCGTCGATAAAAATCAGCACGCCCAGGCATATCGTCGCAAGCTGCGCGCCTACCCGATTCTTAATATGGCTTGCCGCAAACTGCCCGAAAGCCGCCGAACCGCCGGCCTTGTTCATCAGGCTGACCATGGCGCCCAAAATCACCAAAAACACCAGAATACCTACATTGTAGCTGTCAGACAGCACGCCGATAATACCGTCCGAAAAAATATGGTTAATCGTCATCTCGAACTGAAAACCCGAGTACAGAAGAGCGCCCATCAGGATTCCCACAAACAGGGAACTGTAGACTTCCTTCGTGAGAAGCGCAAGCCCGATCGCCACTATGGCCGGAACCAGCGCCCAGAATGTAGCATGGAGGGCCGGCACATACTCGACCTCTTCCTCCGCCGCAAACACCGTCGTGGAAAACGCCATCGCCAGCAAAAGCACGGTCGGTACAAGCATTCTCCACCTCTTTTTCATTTGTTTCATAACCATCTCTCCTTCTTCTCCTGTTTTGCATGACTCTGACGCTTTCACACGCCAGATAGCTATCTATAGTCGGACAGGAAAATTTTCCCTACCCGCCGTGCCGGGCGCGCAGCTTTCGCTGCTAAACGCGCCCCTGCACATAAAAAGTACCACAAATACGCCGCCGATGGCCACGCACTTGTGGTATTCCTTTCCGTTCTGATTCGGGTTGAAAAATCCCTCTTTTAACCTTCCACCTTCGTCCGCAACAGCATTTTACCATGTACCGGAAGAAAAGGGAAGAAAAACTTTCGTCATTTACATCCTCGCCTCCATCAGATTCCCCGAGGCGTACCTCCTGATGCCCCTGTAAAACACCGCTGCCGCAGTCACAGACAGCACAGAGACATATCCGAATACCGTGAATAACATCCCCGCATCGAAATTTGTCATCACATGTACCGGATGCCAGACCGCCATTCCCACCGGCATGACAAAATACAGGAAAAACCTCGAGACTCCTCTGAAAATGCCGTCCGGGTATGTGCCAAAACTGACCATGCCAAGAATCAACTGGTTGCTGAACATGTCCATTCTCACAAACCAGAAGGACAGGCTGCCAAGCAGCAGGGCAAACGCCGTGAAGACAATCGCCCCTGTCACCGTAAACAGCAGAAACAGAAAAAAAACTCTGACACCCGGCTTACAGACGCACACCAGCACAATACCATACATGAAATCGCCGATAGCGGAAACATCCGTAGCCGAAGTCATCACGCTGGCCAGCACATTTTTCGGCTGTACCAGATAGGCGTCCAGCTTGCCGCCTATAATCAGCTCGGACAGGGAAAACACACGGGCGAACAGAATATGTGAAAGCCCAAAGGATGCCGCGATAAGCCCCCATAGAAACAAAATCTCCCGAAAAGTATATCCGCCCACATCGTCCCGCAGCCTAAACAGGATAAACCACTGCACCAGAATGGAGGCGTTATTCAGCACCATAAATGCCACGTTGGTGAGAAAGGCGACCTTGTTCACCATCTCCCGCATCATATTATATTTAATAGAAAGAAGACACACCCGCAGTTGGTTTTTAACCGCCGTTAACATACAGTTTCTTCACTCCCTTCCTGTAAACCAGAAACATCAGTCCGCAGCCTGCTGCCAGATAGACAGCCTGCGCCGCCAGAATTTCCACACATTTCTTCAAACTGAAATCCACGATCAGCTTGGCCGGCCCGTAGCACACCGTATAGATCGGCGTCAACTTAAATAACGGCTGTAATACTTCCGGAAAGATTTCAACCGGGAACATTGTCCCCAGCACAAGAATCAGCTTGTCATACAGCCATTGGAAAGGCGTCGCATCCTCAATCCAGAAAGAAAGCAAACTGATACACAACTTAAAAACCGCATTGATGGTGAGCCCCATAACCACGCAGACCACCATCGCCCAAACCCCGGTAAGCGGAAAACGGGGCAAGGGCCCAACCATCACCGTCCCGATCACCGCCGCAAGAGCAGCGTACATCGGAAGCCTGACACTCCACTCCCCCGTATATTTGGCCAAAATATACAACGTGTAGTGGTACGGCTTGTTCATCAGGTAAGCGATATTGCCGCCCCGTATATCTCTCGACACCTCTTTTGCCACAGAGGCGGCATTGGAGCCGAACCAGATCATCTCCGTCATCATCACATACCAGATCATCTGCTCCTTCGTGTAGCCCGCAATCAGTTCCCCCGGTGTCCGGTACATGTATTCCCACAGCTTGATAAAAATGAAGATAAAGACAAAATAACTGAAAAATCCCATCGCCACATTGGCTGCATACTGTAAATTTTCCAGCAGGACAGAGCCGTAAATAACCGCATACTTGCGCCACGGCAAACAACGCGCCTCCCTTCCCGCCTGACATCGCAAGCTGCCGGAAGCAAACTCTCTCTTCACTCTTCGCATATATCAGTCACCCCTTTCGATTGACGGATTTCCATCTTGATCTTCCCCTAAAGCTAACTTTTGTCTCCCTGTCAGCTACTCTCCTCCGATTTGTATATCTCCACAATGATCTCCTCCAATGACGCGAAGGAGTCTTCATTCGCCTGCGCCGCCTCTTTAACAGGATAATGGTGTTTCAGATGCTCCACCGAATCGTCCATCACAATCCGCCCGTCGTTCACAATGATAATACGTCTGCACAGCTTCTCGATATCCCCCACGTCGTGGCTGGTCAGGAAAATTGTGGTTTGCTCCTCTTTGTTCATCTCTTTAATCAGTTCCCGCACATTTTCCTTCACCACAGGGTCTAATCCGATCGTCGGCTCATCCAAAAACAATACCTTCGGCTTATGGATCAGCGAGGCCACGATCTCACAACGGATCCGCTGCCCCAACGACAAATTTCTGACAGGTGTGTCAATAAAATTCCCCAGCCCAAACCGCTCCGCAAGCTCCCCGATCCGCCTTTCCGTCTCCCGCTCCGAAAGATCGTAGATCGCCCCGAAAAACCGGAAGTTGTCGTAGGGTGTCAGATGCGTCCAGAGCTGCTCCTTTTGCCCGAACACCGTGCCGATCAGATAGGCGAGCTGTCTGCGCTTTTTCGTGGGATCGATGCCCATCACCTCTGCTTTGCCGCCATCCGGATAGAGAATTCCGGTCAGCATCTTGATGGTTGTGCTCTTCCCCGCGCCGTTTGGCCCGATAAAGGCAAGCATCTCCCCCTCCTCCACCGAGAAGGAAACCCCGTTCACCGCCCTGATCTCCTCTGTCTGCGGATGCACGATCGCTTTGATGCTGCCATACATCCCCTTCTCTTTCCTCTTTACCCGGAATGTCTTCGATAAATTTTCCACCGTGATTGCCTGCATTTTTGTTTCCCCCTCTCCTGACTCTGCCAGAATAAGCAGACTTGAAAGACTTCGTCTTTCTCGTTCGCGTTGCTCGTCATAAGCCGACTCAGTCCGCCTTCTGACTCTGCTTATTCGCGCAAAAAAGGAGAACCGCGTGTTCGGTACATTTTCATGTACTTTCCATGCGGTTCTCCTATCTGAAATCCTGATTCCCGCACGGCCAATAAGACCTTCCGTCTTACGGCCATGCGTCTGCGGCTTTTTGCCGCCTCAGGCTGTGACCGTAATCTGAAAAATCTTCTCAATACCCATGACGACCGTAAACGGGACCAGATTCCTGTTAATCATATCTTTTCCTCCGTAAAATACTGACTCTTCGTTAAACTTTTCAACAGAATAGCACAATCTCATATATTTGTCAACCAAAAGCCTCATTTTCCGCCTCTAGTACAGCAAATAATTAATTTCTGATATATTGACGCTGATGATTGCTTCATATGCAAGGCGGAAGAAGGAGGCGTAGCGGTGGCTACGTTGACTGATAACAACGCCGCAGATGAACAATCAGACAAGTCAAGATGTCAGTTATTTAATATTTGCTGTACTAGTTCTGCCATCCATTCACCGTTTTCGCCTCCCGTCAGATACGGGTTGCCGCGCCCTGCGTGCATCCATCCGTGCGCCGGAAAGTTTTACAGGCCAGCCTTTTTGCGTAAAAACTCCATCCACTCTTTCCTCTTCATGACAGAGCATTTGTGTTTCACATTCTTCCCGTTCTCGGGATTTTGGCAGATCACCATAAGTCCCGTGGGGATGATCGGGATCACCCCTCCCACATTGACAAGCTTCATCTCCTTAATATCGCTGTACTTTACGGCAAAGTTGCTTGTGCCGAGCAGCCCGCCGACAAAGATAAATTTTTCATTCGTAAAAAAGAAATTTCCTCTCGTCTGCGACATCATCTGCCACAAATCGCCCTTCGTATGCTCGATTATATGATCCTCCTCGCTCATATATCCCGCCTCTCTCAGGGACACCTCCCACTTTCCTACTTCTCCTACAGACAATTTCATTTTCTTCCCATCCTTTCATATATATTTTTACAGGCGTTTTCGAAACGCCAAAACCCGCATAATCGCGGAATTCTTATTATGGCAGACAATTACTCCCTGTCATAGATCTCCCCATGCAGCTCCTGCAGCGATTTCACCTCACTGCTCCTGTGGTTTTTCAGATAATGAATACCTTCCGCCGCCACTTTCGCCGCCGCTACCGTGGTAATATAGGGCGCCTTTGCTTTGATCGCCGCCTTGCGCAGGTAGCTGTCGTCATGTCTGCTGTCCTTGCCAACGGGAGAGTTGATAATCAGGTCAAAATCACCGTTCGTAATCATATCGCCCACGTTAGGCCGCCCCTCATAAAGCTTCTTTGCCTTTGTCGCCGGAATCCCCGCCGCCGTGATCAGGTTGAAAGTACCCTCGGTAGCCACGATCTTGAAGCCGTCCTCTGCAAGGCTCCTTGCCACTTCCAACACCTCATCCTTGTCCTTCTTGTTCACGGAGATCAGCACCTTGCCCTCAAGAGGAAGCTTGGACTGCACCGCCTCCTGCGCCTTGTAAAAAGCTTCGCCGTAGGAGCCGGAAAGTCCGAGCACCTCGCCTGTGGAACGCATTTCGGGTCCCAAAACCGGGTCCACCTCGGGGAACATGTTGAAGGGGAACACGGCCTCCTTCACACCATAATTTGGTATCACCTGTTCTTTTAATGCCGGAACCGGAGACGGACACCCCGTAAGCTCCGAGGTAATGATCTGCGTCGCAAGGGGCACCATGCGGATATTGCAGACCTTGGACACAAGCGGCACGGTGCGGGACGCTCTCGGGTTCGCCTCCAGAACGAACACCTTGCCGTTCTCGATGGCATACTGCATGTTCATCAGGCCCTTGACATGCATCTCCTCAGCGATCTTTCTCGTGTACTCCTTGATCGTCTCCACACTCTCTGCCGGAATGTGCACGGAGGGAATGATACATGCCGAGTCGCCGGAGTGTATACCCGCCAGCTCGATATGTTCCATCACCGCCGGTACAAAAGCGTGCGTGCCGTCGCTGATGGCGTCCGCCTCGCATTCCAGCGCATGATTTAAGAACCGGTCGATCAGAATCGGCCGGTCAGGCGTCACGCCCACCGCCGCATTCATATACTCCCTCATGCTGTCGTCGTCATAAACCACTTCCATGCCTCTGCCGCCCAGCACATAGGAAGGCCGCACCATCACCGGGTAACCTATCCTCACCGCAATGCCGAGCGCCTCCTCCACGGTGGTCGCCATGCCCGACTCCGGCATGGGAATTTCCAATTTCTCCATCATGGCGCGGAACTGGTCGCGGTCCTCCGCCAGATCAATGACCGAGGGGGAAGTGCCGAGGATGCGAACCCCGTTCTGTTCCAGCTCTGACGCCAGATTTAGCGGCGTCTGCCCGCCAAACTGCGCGATCACGCCAAGGGGCTTTTCTTTGTTATAAATGCTAAGCACGTCCTCTAAGGTAAGCGGCTCGAAATACAGCTTGTCGGAAGTGTCGTAATCCGTGGACACCGTCTCCGGGTTACAGTTCACGATAATCGTCTCAAATCCCATCTTTTTAAGAGCCATCGCCGCGTGTACACAGCAATAGTCGAACTCGATGCCCTGCCCGATCCGGTTGGGGCCGCCGCCTAAAATCATAATCTTTTGTTTCTCTTCATTCACCGGGTTCTTATCCGGCGCGTTGTAGGTGGAATAATAATAGGCGTTATTTTCTGTACCGCTGACATGCACGCCCTCCCAGGCCTCCTCCACGCCGAGCGCAAGACGGCGGTTTCTGATATCCGCTTCCGGTATCTCTAAAAGCTGGCTCAAATATTTATCGGAAAATCCATCCTTCTTCGCCGTGACAAGCATTTCATCGGGCAGCATCTCTCCCTTATGCCGTAAAATGGCTTCCTCTTCCTCCACCAGTTCTCTCATCTGTTCAATAAAGTAAGCCTTGACCTTCGTGATCTCAAAAATTTCTTCCACCGTAGCACCCTTGCGCAGCGCCTCGTACATGAGAAAATGTCGTTCGCTGGAAGGCGTATTCAGCCGTCTGAGCAGTTCTTCTTTCGGCAGCGTGTCAAAGTCCTTCGCGTGTCCCAGCCCGTAACGTCCCGTTTCCAGAGAACGGATCGCCTTCTGGAACGCCTCTTTATACGTTTTGCCGATGCTCATAACCTCGCCCACGGCGCGCATCTGTGTGCCCAGCTTGTCCTCCACGCCTTTGAACTTCTCAAAAGCCCAGCGGGCAAACTTGATCACCACATAGTCGCCGTCCGGCACATATTTATCCAAAGTCCCGTACTTACCGCAGGGAATGTCTTTCAGGGTAAGGCCCGCCGCCAGCATGGAGGACACAAGGGCTATCGGGAATCCCGTCGCCTTACTTGCCAGTGCGGACGAGCGGGAGGTACGGGGATTAATCTCGATGACGATAATCCGGTCCGATACGGGATCATGGGCAAACTGCACGTTCGTGCCACCGATCACCTGCACCGATTCCACAATCTTGTAAGCCTGCTCCTGTAACCGCTTCTGACACGCCTCAGAGATCGTCAGCATGGGCGCGGAACAGAAAGAATCTCCAGTATGGACTCCCAGCGGATCTATATTTTCAATGAAGCAGACGGTGATAATGTTGTTATCCGCATCCCGCACCACCTCGAGCTCCAGCTCCTCCCAGCCAAGGATAGACTCCTCAACAAGCACCTGCCCCACAAGGCTCGCCTGTAATCCTCTGGCGCACACCACCTTCAGTTCGTCCTTATTATAGACAAGGCCGCCGCCTGCGCCGCCCATCGTGTAGGCGGGACGCAGTACCACCGGATAGCCAAGCTTCTCCGCAATAGCAAGCGCCTCGTCCACAGAATATGCCACCTCGCTGCGCGCCATCTCAATGCCAAGCTTATTCATGGTCTTCTTAAATTCAATGCGATCCTCACCGCGCTCGATAGCGTCCACCTGCACGCCGATCACCTGCACGTTGTATTTCTCCAAAATGCCCGCCTTGTTCAACTCCGCGCAAAGATTAAGCCCTGACTGCCCTCCCAGGTTGGGAAGCAAGGCGTCGGGACGCTCCTTCGCAATAATCTGTTCCAGCCGTTCTACATTGAGCGGCTCAATATAGGTCACATCCGCCGTCTCCGGGTCCGTCATGATCGTTGCCGGATTGGAATTAACCAGCACGATCTCATATCCCAGTTTCCGCAGCGCCTTACACGCCTGGGTTCCCGAATAATCAAACTCACATGCCTGTCCGATGATGATCGGGCCGGAACCGATGATTAGCACCTTATGAATGTCTGTTCTGCGTGGCATATTTACCCTCCGTTCTTCTGTCTCATCTGTTTCTGTACTAAGAACAAGTATACAAAAAAATCCGCACTTTAACAATGCGGATTTTCAATCGATTCTCTTTATACATATTTTAATATCACATATATCTGAAAATATTATAAATATTGATACAGATAATAAGCCCCATCAGCCCCATAAACAGTTTGTCTACCGTCTTATTTTCTATCTTCTTATTGATCCTGCTTCCCACTAATCCGCCCAGTATTCCGCAGCCAATCATGATAAGAAGAATTTCCGGCTCAAAGGGAGGCACATTGCCTTTGAGCACGGTAGACAAAAGGCTCGAAATCTGTGAAAACATAATGACATAGATCGAGTATAAAGCCGCCTGTTTGGTCTCCATGGAGAAAAAATAAAACAGCACAACCAGATTAATCGGCCCGCCGCCAATTCCCAAAAAGGAAGACATGATACCCAATATAATGCCGATCACAAAAATAATTACCTTATTTTCCAAATTCTTTGTATGTATCTTTTCTTTAAAAACGGTATAAAGAAGCGTCCCCACGGTAATCACCATAAGAACAAAAGCCTGAATAGCGCCGACCCGGCTGCTGTCAGACAGACGGCTGATAATCCCCTGGTACAGCTCCTTTCCTGTCAGTCCTCCAACCACACCGCCAAACGCCAGTACAGTCGCAAATACCTTGTCGAAGGCGAATGTATGCTTCGCCTTCAGATTTTTATACAGCGAAACCACTGACATGGAAAGCACCGTGCATCCTGACAAGAAGGATACTGTCGTCACAGCCATCACGCCCGTTGCATCCAACACCGGTTTTATGATCACGCCTCCCCCGATGCCGCAGATCGCGCCTACGACTGAGGAAAAAAAACAAACCAATACAATAATCAGATATTCCATTGTTTTCCTTTCCGCAAACCTCTTTACTTTGCCGACTCTATCATATTGTCAATCAAAACATACCGCTCAATTGGCACAGAATTTTGTACCTGTCCTGATTCCACAAATTCTCTCTGCTGTATCTTGTAAAATCCCGCTATGTCACCCCGTTTGGCCCCTATACTCACAAAGCCGGAAGTCAGCCATTGCGCATCCTTGCGCTGCTCAAACGCGCTTTTCTTATCAATCGAAGTGATCTCCGATATCCAGTCGGCTATCTGTCTCACATGGCCCTCCACTGCCCTGTAATTCATCCCCTGATAAATCGCCCTTGTAAAACGCAGCACCTTATCCTGATTTTCCTTTGCAAACTCCGGCAATGTAATCCACGATGAAATAGAAGCCGTCTTGCTGTTGTATGTCATATTATTCGCAAGCACGACCGCATCGTTTCCAAGACGTTTCAATACATCTAACGTATAGGGAGACCAGATGACTCCGGCGTCCACACTGCCGTCCATCATTGCCGCCACCACTTCATCCGGTTTCATATTGATGATCCGGACATCCCCTTCTGAAATGCCCTCTGCGTCCAGCGCAAGGCGCAAAATGGTTTCACTGGATGCGTTTTCCACATTTCCGATTTTTTTGCCCCGCAGGTCTGCCGTCGTCCTCACTTCATGCTTCATGTTTCCGATCACGGCTTCCGCGTTAGACAAGTGAGACATCAGAATAATCAGCGCTCTTCCCTGAATACAGAATTTGTGTGCGCCATTGCCTATGTAACCAAAGTCAATCTTTCCTTCTTCCATCGCCTTAATAATTTCAAGACCGTTGGCATACTCATAAAGTTCGACGTGCATATTTTCCTGTTCAAAAGCCCCATTCCTGATTGCCGCGACGATTGCGCAAAGGCTCCCATAATTAGGCATATAGGCGACACGTATTGTTTCCGGGGCGCAACTGCAATTAGCTGCTTTTTTCTTTTCGGACTTACCGATAGATTCCTGTATTTCTCCGCTGGTCTCCGTTACTTCACAAGCCTTCTCCCTGATATCCATCGAATTTTTTACGACACGTTTAAAGTATGAGACAATATTCTCCATTGCCGAATGGTTGCTTTCACTGAACTTTTCGAGGGATTCCATATGGCTGATAATAAAATCCTTCTCTGCATCCAGCTCCCTTGAGTTCGTTTCAATCTGATTAATCCTTACCGCGACATCCTCTATCATTCGATTTGTCTTTTCCATCAAGTCTTCTGTCTTTTCCAGACTTTCGGTCTGCTTTTCAAATGCGCTCTGTACGGTTTTGATATTGGAAACGGACTTATTCGATTTTTCCTCCAAAGAACTGATAATTTCCTGGATTACCTTCGCATTTTCCCTGCTCTGCTCCGCCAAAGCGCGAATTTCTCCTGCCACCACGGCAAAACCGCGTCCGGCTTCCCCTGCCCTTGCCGCCTCAATGGATGCGTTTAAACTCAGAAGATTTGTCTTGTTTGCAATGCTGTTGATCATATCAACTGCCTGCCGGATCTCCCCGGTCGCCTGATTTGTCTCAAAGGTATTTATCGCAATTTCTTCGATATATCCTTGCGTGTTTGTATTTTCCTCCATTAACTTTCTGAAAATACTGCTTACTTCCTGGTTGCTGGTACGCATAATAGACGCGGACTCATTTAAATCCTCCACAGACTGGTTGGTCTGATCTATTACATGACCCATTTTGACCGTACTTTGATTTATTTCCTTCGTCCGTGACGTCAGCTCGCTATTCGCATCGCTGATTACATCTATAGAACTGCCTACCGCATTAATGGCTACATTCGTGCCGTCGGCAATATAGCCCATCTCCAAAATATTCTTCTTGAGTTTTTTTAAGCTCTCCTTGACCACATCAGGAAAATCCATCTTTATTCTTTTTTCAACGCCTTCTTTTTTCCCAGCAAAAAATTTCACGAATGTCCCTCTCTATCTTTTTTTATTCTATATGAAATTACGACAGCGTAAACCGTTTATGGAGAATGCGAAGCATTCTCTGAACCGAGCGCGCCGGCGTCCCATTTTTTACATAAATAAATGTGTCAGATTCAAATCATTAATGATCTTTGTCACTTCCTTTGTCCTGCTGCAGCCAAATTTTCTAAGCAGCCCCTTAATCTGCGTTTTTATTGTAACTATTTCCACACATCTCTCTTTCGCAATTTCCTTGACCTTCTTTCCCTCCAAAAGCATTTTGATCAATTCTCTTTCCGCGGCCGTCAGGCCGGAGATATTGTTAATAAAAAACAAAAGACTTTTCTCGCTCTTCTGCAGTCTCACATATTCCTGCATGACCACATCATGAACCTTGCGTTCCATGATTGGATTCCCGTTGCAGGCGCTTCTGATATGATTCAGTATCTCTTCATCTCCACATCCCTTTACAAGATAATCTACTGCTCCTGCTCCCATCGCAGTCAGAATCATCTCATTTGTATCATGTACCGTCAAAAATATAATATTTGTTTCTCCAAGTTCCTCCCGTAGCTGCTCTGCCGCAAGGATACCGGAATTTAAGCTTTCCATCTCGATATCCATCAAAATAACATCAAACTCCACTTCTTTTGCCAACTCGACAATTCTTTTCCCGCTTCCCGCCGTTCCGACTACTTCCATATCCTCCTGCCGGTCAATCAGTTCAGTCATGTCTTCCAGAAGCAGCGGCACATCATCCGCTATCATAATCTTTATCTTTTTTTTATTTTCGCCCATTCTTATCACCATAAATCCGCCGTCTGTCGTCCGCATATTTTGGTAAAATAATATAAAAGCTGCTTCCTTTTCCCTCTTTGCTCTCTACCCGTAAATTCCCCAAATGTCCCCTGACGATGGCTCTGACATAATACAGTCCCATTCCCCAGTTATGACTTCTGTTTTTGCTCGTATAAAACGGATCGAATATTTTTTTAATCAAAGCCCTTGGAATTCCTGTACCGTTATCCTTTATCTCTATAACAGTATAAAGCCTTTCATCATGACTCAGCAAGGATACCTTTCCTTCCGTTCCCCGATCTGCCGCGTCCACCGCATCCTGCGCATTGATTAAGAGATTATAGACAGCCTCGCAGAGATGGGTTTTATCCGCAAGCAGAGGCGCATTGGATTCAAGAATGACTTCCACGGATGCATCCGGGTACTTATCATAGAATCTGTCTAACGCTTTCTCCACGATTTCTTCCAAATAGCAGGACACCATCAGAATGGAACTCGACTTTACGGAACGGTGCAGTTCCTCCATCCGTTCCAGCAGCGCGTCATTGATATTCTCCAACGTTACGATGCACTCCTGCATCTTCCGAATATCCTCTGCACGCGTCATGTCAAGCCCGCTTAAACGCTTGAAAAGTACGCGGTTCGCCAAAAGCTGGTTTTTCGTGCTGTGAACAAACACCAATGTTCCTACTTTCGCCGTGTTATATTTCCGTTCCATCACCACATCTTCCAAATCGTCTGCATAGTGCTGCTGTGTATACCGGAACAAGCCGAAGAATCCCAATATACCGCAAATCACATTGATCACAATCAGCAGATAATAGGTCTTGATATCCCACATATGCTGCAAATATCCTATTCCCCTGTTCCATTTATAGGAGTAGCTGTAAAACCGGTATACCTGACCTGGATCCTGTCCGCAATAAGTCAGATACAGTCCTGACATTGCAATCATACAGATGACGACCAGACTAAACTGCCTCCTGCAAAAAGCCATTGTTATAGAAAAATACTCGATTACAAGAAGAGCGATCGCGGCGCCGATATAAAGTAAAATCCAGTAGTAGGAAATCTCTACAATAAAATCCTGTATTCCCGGATCCCATGCAGTGATCGATTTATAAATGAAAGGATAATAAATAACCAGAGAGACAGCCGGCGGTATAGCCGTCAGTTTTTTAATTAACGGATCGCGGCGAATCACAGGAAGCATCGAATAATGCATTGCCATCTGCATGAGAAAAAAAGGAAACAGGTATCTGCCCAGCGCAATGATATAGCCTATACAATCAAGCGGAATCACAAGATACTGGATTTCTGTCTTTAATTTCATGGAGACAAACAAAAATTCCAGCATCTGCTTTGAATATCCGCCTTTTTTTGCCACAAAAATTAAAATGCCGGTAAATTCAAGCACAAGGCTGATGCACATTCCTGAAAGAAAAACGGATTCCCTGTTTCTTTTGCGAAACAAAATAAAACCGGAAACAATCATAAAAACAACTAACAGTAAAATCAGCATAACAGCCTCCATACCGTTGTTTCCCAACAGCACGCGAGAGCAGTATACCAGACGGCAGACTGCTCTCACCATAAAAATACTTTTTATTACTTGCCTGCTTCAATCATGACATCTAACATGACATAGTCAGAAACTGCCGGAACCGGATCCTTCTCCACGGCTTCTGCCGCCACAAATCCCTGCTTCTGCACTTCATAATATTCTTCTACCGCACCGTTTGAAGCTCCCTCTGAAACTTCTTTCCCTGTCAGCCACTGCGCATCGCCTCTCTGTGCATAGACGCTGTCATAATCCTGTGCAACCTGTGTTGCCACATACTGCGCAACCTCATCATAGTGATCGGTTGCCGCATAATCCATTGCCTTGAAGAGCGCTTTGGTAAATCTCACCAAAACATCCTTGTTTTCTTCCGCATATCCGGGCATTGCAATCCAGCTTGCAAGAGAAATGGTGGTATCTTTAAACGTCATATTATCGGTCAGCTTGGTCGCTCCTGCCATCTCTTCCAAAATCTTAATGCTGTTGGGAGACCATGTTGCACATGCATCCACACCACCGGAAAGCATAGCCGTAACGATCGCGGATGCATCCATATCTACCGCTTCGATATCGCTCATCGTCATATTAGCTGCCTGTAAGGAGTTCACCAGAATATCTTCACTGGAACTTCCGGAAGAGTATGCCACTTTCTTGCCTTTCAGGTCTTCTACTTTTGTGATTCCCTCACCGCCGATCAATGCATCGCCGTTAGAAATATGGGAAAGAGCAAAGATAGACGCCTTGCCGTTGATACAAAGCTTATGTGCACCCTGTCCGATATAGCCCACATCAATACTTCCTGATTCCATAGCGGCTATGATCGTCGGGCCGTCCGCAAATTCAACCATCTCTACCGTAATACCAACCTCGTCAAAATATCCTTTTTCCTTTGCGGTAAGTACTGACCACAGACTGCCATAGTTGGGCATATAAGCCACATGCAGAGTAACCGGATCATAGCTGGCTTCCGCTTCCGTTTCTGCAGGCGCTTCCTCTGCCTCCTCTGCTGCCGGAGCCTCCGCTGCCGGCTCTTCCGCCGCGGGTCCTTCCTCAACCGCTGCCGAAGTCTCTGCCGCAGGTGCTTCTGCCGCCGGCGCCGGCTGGCTGCCACACCCTACTAACGACACAGTCAGCGCTGCCGTCAAAAACAAACCTAACATCTTTTTCATATTCACCCTCGTTTCTGCGTAGCTTTATATTTTAGAGTCTGCGTTCGCTACGCAGGCGCAGACTCTGGATATAGAAATCCTTTTTACATCATACCATAGACCTCACACAAATCCAATAACGTAACCGTTATTTCCTTACTTCCAAATATTCCTGATATACCTGTCCCCAAATATGATTCTTTAATTCCAAAAATTCAGGCGACATCTTTGTTTCCTGTGTTCTCGGATACGGAATATTGATATCCACGATCTCTTTGATCCGTCCGGGCCGCGCACTCATAATAATTACCTTTTGTGCCAAAATAATAGCCTCGTCCACATCATGCGTAATGAAGAAACATGTCTTCTGTTCTTTTTCCCATGTTTCCAGCAGTTCCGACTGAAGCTGCGTCCTCGTCTGTGCATCCAGCGCGCCGAAAGGCTCATCCATAAGCAGTACGGAAGGATTCACCGCATATGCCCTCGCAATGGCAACCCTCTGTTTCATGCCGCCCGAAAGTTCCTTCGGATAATGATCGAGGAAATCCTCAAGCTGCACCATTTTTATGTACTTCATGGCCCGCTCTTCCGCTTCTTTGCCTTTGATTCCCTGAAGTTTCAGCCCGAACATGACATTCTTCTTTACCGTCATCCATGGGAACAGCGCATACTGCTGAAAGACCACGCCTCGCTCCGTTCCTGTTCCCACTACCTTATTTCCGTCACAATACACGGCGCCGGAAGTAGGCTCAAGCAGTCCCGCAATGATATTCAGAAGTGTGGATTTCCCGCATCCGGAAGGCCCTACCACGCATATAAACTCGTTTTCCGCAATATCTAAATTGACTCCGTTTAAAGCGATCATTTCCCCGTTGCGGGAATTGTAAATCTTTTTTACGTTGTCGATTTTCAGTTTTATATTTCTCTTTTCTCCTGCCATCCCGTCAGCTTCCTTTCTAATATTTTAATCACTTTTTCCACGGTAATGCCTATAATACCAATAATAATGATATACAGCAGCATCGGCTCAGACTCAAAACTGTTGTTTAAGGAACGGATACGCATTCCAAGACCTGCGCTCGCGCCTGTAGATTCTGCCGCAATCAGCGTCGTCAACGCGACGGATGCACCAAGCCGAACCGCCGTCATGATAAACGGAAGCGTGGCGGGGGCAATTACCTGCAAAAAGATGTCTTTGTCCGTGGCGCCAAGCACCCGGGCAGCCTTTATCAGCGTTTCATCGATATTGATGACACCCTGATAAATGGTGATTGTCATAATGAGAAAAGTAGCGATCGTGATGACAATAATCTGCGGCTTTCTTCCTACGCCTGCAGAGATAACCACTAACGGCACATAAGCCAGCGGCGGGATATTCCTGACAAACTGAATCCATGGTTCGATAATGTTTCTCACGGGACGATACCACGCCATCAGAATTGCCGTAGGAAGAGACAATACAAATCCTAACACGAAACCGGCACTGACGGAAATCAGGCTGCTCTGGATGTCAGTCCAGAACACGCCCCTCTCAAGCATTGTCTTCACAGACTGGAGCGTCACCAGGACATTGGGAAAACTCCGCGCTGTTTTGGGGTTCAGGGACAGTAAATACCATAAAACCATAGCTGTCGCAAACGAAATCAGCAGCCACACTTTGCCTGGAATCTTACTACCTTTGTTTTTTTCTTTCATAGCAGTCTTCCTTTCTTTTTTTCTTTACGAATATAATAGTTACATTATATTACGAATCCTGCCGTTCAGATAGTATGATTTTTTTTCATACCGTTTCCCAAATCCCCGGATCCCGTCCGCGCTTTTTAAATGCCGGCCTTTTTATACCTCTCTGCCATCTCGTCAAGCGTCACATACTCTACCAAAGGCGCTTTCCCTACGGAACCAAACTGTACAATCAATGTACCGACCACTTCTTTCACGCCGGCTTCTATACAGCCTGTGATCGCCGCCACATCGTCGTCAGGCACTATGCCCTTCATGAGCGTCTCCATGATCGGCGTCAGGAACACTCTGGGGTCTACCTGCGTCTTATTCTTTTCCAGAAGCTCATAGATCGGTCCGATGGACGAACTGCTTTGTTTCGCCGGATTCTTCGCAAAAAACTCTTTCATATTTCTTGTCACCGCGAGCCGGATATCCGTATCCACGTTGATCTTCCCAATGCCGCAGGGAATCGCCTGTTTTAATTCGTCCACGGAGATTCCGTAGGCATTCTGCACGTCACCGCCAAGCCCGTTAATCTCATCCACAATATATTTTGGAACCGTAGAGGAGCCATGAGATACCAGTACGCCGAAAATGTTTTCGTGGTTCATGCACTCCTTGATCGCGATAGCAATTTCCTTTCTCAGCTTCACATCTTTCCCCTTGGAAGGGCCATGCATGGTGCCATAAGAAATCGCGAGGCAGTCCACTTTCGTCTTACGGAAAAATTCTACCGCATTGAGAGGATTTGTATAGGTGGAGGAGGCGGAAAACACATGATCTTCCACGCCCGCCAATACGCCAAGCTCTCCCTCCACCGTGATGCCTCTTTCGTGCGCGTATTTAACAACCTCTCTCGTCAGCTCCACATTTTCGTCAAAAGGAAGGGAAGAACCGTCAATCATGACAGATGTATATCCGCCTTCCACTGCCGCCTTCACGGAATCAAAATTCTTGCCGTGATCCAGATGAAGCACTACCGGTATGGGGGAATCCGTCCCGTATTTTTTCACGGCGTCCGCGATATTTTTCGCGCCCGCTTTTTTATCCTCCAGTGTGGCATTCATAAAATCCGTTCTGCCGCCCATGAATCCGTTCGCCAGATCGGCGCCCTGTAAAATGGCTGCCGAGCGGAACATCTCATGCACTTCAATCACTGCTTTTGCCTGCGCCACCGCGTTTACGTTAAAAGCCCCCTGGGCAAAATGATATTTGTCCGTCGCCTCCAACAAAGGTCTCAAAGGTACTAATGCCATATTTTTCTCCATTTCTGCGCTGCTCTTTGCGCATTACGAGTTTGTGTCAAGCAACGCGCAGGCACAAATCTCGCGATTGAAAATTTTATTTTTCAATCTTTTACTCTTTTCATCTGCTGATCTGTCTGCCCATTACAAAAGTATCGATTACATTATTATCCTCATCCAGAATCACAAGGTCAGCGTCTTTGCCTTCGGCGATGGAACCCTTCTTGTCAAAAACACCGATCAGTTTTGCCGGATTCTCCGTCAAGAGCTTTAACACCTCCTCAGCCGGGCGTCCGGTGAAGGCAAGAATGTTTTTAAAAGCCTGTCCTGTCGTCAAGGTGCTTCCTGCACGCACGCCATTGGAGGCGAGCTTGGCATCCCCGTCTTCCACAACCACATCGTTGACGCCGAGCTTATAATTGCCGTCCGGCAGGCCCGCCGCCATAATAGAATCCGTCACCGCCACCACTTTATCAAGTCCCTTTACTTTGAGCAACAGACGGACCACGGCCGGATGAAGATGGCGTCCGTCACAGATTGCCTCGCAGTAAATATCCGATTCGAGCGCAGCGCCCATGATCGCGGGGAAATGCTGGTGCAGCAGTTTCATCGCATTAAAAGTGTGCGTACAGGATGCGGCGCCGTTCTCAATGGCTTTCATGGAAGTATCATAATCCGCCCCCGAATGGCCGATTGCCACCACGACCCCCTGCTCCTTAAATCCAGGTATGGCATCCACAATGCCGTCGATCTCCGGAGATACCGTCAGATACCGTATATTGCCTTCCGCCGCATCCTGATATTCCTTTAAAAGGGCAACGTCCGCATCGCGCAACAGGTGTTCCGGCATGGCTCCCTTGTACTCTTTTGCCAGAAAAGGCCCTTCCAGATGGATTCCCAGCAGATTGGCATCATCACATTCCATTTCCCTGTGCTTTTTAAACTCGTCGATACACCAAAGCGTCTGTTCCTTCGTATCCGTAAGCACGGAGCAGAGCCAGGATGTGGTTCCCTGCGTCGCCATGAAATGCCCGATCTTTCCCAGTTCCTCCGCGGTCGCCGCATTCACGTCAACGCCCATTGCCCCGTGCGTATGCAGATCGATAAAGCCCGGTACGACTCTTTTTCCTGCGGCGTCGTATACCTTCGCCCCGTCTTTTACCGCTGCGTTCGCCGGGAGAATGTGCAGACATCCGTCTGTCACTTCGATTGTCTTCTCCTGAAACGCGCCGTCTATAAACACGCTGCCGTTTACAATATATTGCTCCATCTTTTCCTCCATTTCTGCGCTGCTCTTTGCGCATTACAAGTTTGTGTCAATTTCCTCCATTCCGAAGCGTTTACGCTGAGAACGCGAGCAGAATTTAGGAGTTTTCCGAAGGAATATCCCCGATTCTGCTCTGCGATCAGGCGAATTTGTGACGCTTCCACACAAATTCTGGCTGAACTTGTCCAGTCGGTTAATTAAACAAAATGTCAGTTTTCATAATCCCCTTGCTTTACTCCGGAAGATTTGCCACAAACTCGGTAAATTTTATGTTGATATCCGGGTGGTTCTGTAAAAGGCTTACCGGGAAATGCGCTGTCGGATCGCCATAAGCCGCATGGCGCACTACGCTCCTGTGCCAGTCCCTGAAGCAACCAAGGCGGATTTTGCGCGCATGGGATATCTCATTGATGCCAATGGTGACACAGTAATGCGGCATGTCATCTAACGCGCCGTTTAAGTCACCGATCGAGTTGACCGCCCGGGTCTCCTTCGAAATGTCAAGCACTCTCGTTTTCAGTTCCAGGAACTCTTCCCCTGTCAGCTCATCCTGCGGCTCATTGAATGCCACATGGCCGTTGATTCCGATGCCGCCAAACGCAATATCCACGCCGCCTAATTTTTCAATCAGTTCCGGGATAAAATTTATATTTTCGGGGTCAGGAAAGACTCTCTGGCTTTCCGGCATCACCAATTCCGGTTTGATCTTCGTATAGACTACTCTGTCCATGAAACCGCGGAAACTCAGCCTGTGCTCTTTGGGAATCCACTTTTTCTCATCTGTCAGATATTCATCCATATTGATAAACCAGACGTTTTTCAGATCAATATTCCTGCTGTTAACTAGATCCACGAAATACGGATACTGCCCTACCGGCCCTACCGGACAGATAAATACGGTTTTCTCTCCCGCCTTGTTTTTGCGCTCGATCTCGTCTGCCATTTCCTGTGCGATGGACTGGAACACAACCGCATTGTCCTCCATAACGATAAGCGGAATCTTAGGATTCTTTAACAGTTCCTCTTTCGTATAGTAATAATATTCATGCATTCTTTTTTACCTCCCTTTCTCGTTCAAGGCAGTCTGTCAGCCATTGTACACTTCGTCTTTCATCATCATATGTACCGCGCTCTTCTTGAAGGTGAGGGGCAGAGCAAGTATATGCGGATTTTCTCCGACATATTTTTTCTTTGCGTCTTCCAGGGCCTCCTCGATCGTTGCCCTTGTCTTTAATCCCATTCCTCTCGCATAGCCGGGTTCCTGTGCGCCGCAGATGTAGATAGCCGATGTATTCATCTCCGCTATATGTCCGCAGGCAATCATGGAAAATCCGTGGAACGGATGGAATGCATTGGCAAAGCGGTACTTACGGATATACTCTTCGTTCGTTGCAAAATATTCTCCCAGACGGTTCATGTCCGGCAGCGTGTTCATCCGGTCCGACTGGAACATATCGTACATTTCCCTTAAATAAGGCCACAGTTCATCGTGAAAATATCCGTTACAGATCGATGAACAGATTATGACGCAGTGATCGCTCATCACTCTCTTATGGCGGATCACCTGCGCGGAAAGAGCCTGCATCATCATAATCGGATTCGTTCCCATTCCCTCTCCGTAATGGAAAAACTGAGGCATACCGAATATCATGACATCATACTTCTTCTCCGCAAAAGGGACATACGTTCTTTTGTCTGCGACTTTCCAGGATGCAGGCTGCATTTCCCCGGCATAACCGCTAAAAATGGCGATCTGTCTTGAAGACGTATCCAATACCGCGTCACAGCAGAAAAATTTCTTTCCCATGCACTTTTCCATGTGCTGGCCAATCTCGTCAAACTTCGTTCTCATAAGAGAATGTCCGCTGACCGGCACGAAATCTTCCCGGTGCATAACCTTCGGCACATGATGGGAAGCAATAGACCGCCAGTGCGTGATTCCGGTCGCGCAATGTTTATAGCCGCCAGAATAGCCGCCGTAAGGGTTGCCCTGTGTATGACCGATCAGGATGGCCACATCACTGTCGTACACATATTTATTCATGAGAACCGGGTCTCCCCTGTCCGTGGTTCCCAGATCTACAAGATGATCATAGTCTTCGCTGTCATGGTTGATGATCTGTCCGCAGCCCCAGAACTGATTGAACAGCTCATCTCCAAGCACGCCTCTGATCTCCTGCTCCGTATTCTTTCTGTGAAGTCCGTTGGAACAGATCAAAAGAATGTCCTTCTTCTCAACACCGGCCGCATATAATTCCTGCAGAATCAGTTTGATGGAAACCTTCCTGTGGGAAGTCGGCTGCTCACCACCTTTGACCCTGTCAGGAAATACGATTGTCACCTTCGAGCCCTTCCTGGCCAGTTTTGAAAGCGGCTCCATCCCCATGGGGTTTCTCAAAGATTCCAATGTCTTTGCTTCCAGTTCCTCCTCCGGGATATAGGGAGGGTCGGGAACCGTCTCCCCCGGGATAAACACCTCCGTATCATCCGGCAGATTTGCCGCCATAGTACCCTGTCCGTATTCAAATTCTAATCTCATATCTTACTCCGTTTCTGCACCGCTCTTTCCCGGCGCCATGTTAGTTTCCACTTTAACCTTCATGATTCCGCTTTGCGGAATCTCAAAATCCACGGACGAACAAGTTCGTCCCGGAGAATGCCGCTTTTTAGGCATTCTCCTACGCGAGACTTAGAACTTCTTAGTGAAGCAGCCTCTGCTGCTGAACTTTAGAAGTTCTTCTCGCGTTTTTCACGCTAATGACCCATATAAGTGCGGATAATTTCCAGATACTCGTCAGGATAAAATCCGATTTCACCCTGAAATCTCGTAAGCGCAATCAAGCCGCCGTCAATCTCCGGTATGGATGCAAGCATAGCCGCATTATCGACCTTCAGACCGCCGCCGTAGGCTACCGGAAGTCCGCCCGTGCGTTCCTTCACGAACCTTGCAATCTTTTGGATATACTCCTTGCCTGCAGGCGTCTTTCCCGGTCCGATAGACCATATAGGCTCATAAGCGATGGCCACCTTGGATGTATCCACATCCTTGAGTCCGATTTCGAGCTGTTTCCCGAGTACCTCCTGCCATCTGTCAAGTTCCGTGTCGTTCTCCCCGATGCAGTACAAAACGGTAAGTCCCGCGGAGACGGCGGCCTTTACCTCCTGATTCAGAATCCTGTTTACCGCATCCGTGTCCGTCACTCCGGCTTCCGCAAGAATACCTGCCTTGTCCTTTCTCTCCTCGCAGTGGCCGATCAGGGTGCTGGCACACCCCAACGCCCTCACGGCCTTTCCTGTTCTGTTGGTGGTAAATGCCCCAAAATTCCCGCCTTTGCTGACGTCCTCGCGGTGAATTCCCTGAGAACCTATGGCAATATTTGAGCTTTCCCCCAAAACACCTGCCGCTGCAATCAGATGCGCTTCCGGAAGATACATGACAAACTCTGCTTCCTCCTCCCCATATTTTTGCAGCGCGTCTTTCGTGCGCTCTACGATGTAGGCGCCCCACTCCGACACGGGTGCAATGCTGTTAACACCTCCCTCTTCCTTTGGAATATCAAACCGCTTCAAGTTCAGATAAATATGTTTCATCCATTCCCTCCTTATATTCTGCTTTTCAGCTTCCGCTCTACATCATCCTTAAAACTTACCATTTCCGGCAGCTCCCCGTCGATTAACGGTCTGCACCACTGTACAAACGATTCCGTGATATCGTTTCCTCTCTCATTGATATATCCCTCGGGGATCACTCTTTCATGGAGCATTACCTCCTCAACCGGTATGAGAGGCATCTCTACCGCATACGCTTCCCCTTCTCTTCGCCGGATTCCGACCATGACGCCCGTCTTTTCCGAAACGGCCGCCTTTACTGCTTCCCTGCCCGCCAAAATCGCCTCTTCCCGATCCACCTTGGACTGGAGAAGCATGGAAGCTCTCCCACAGAGTCCGGGTTTTTCACTTCTTGCCTTGATTCCCAGCTTCTTAATCACCAGTTCCGCAAGATAAGCTCCTACGTCCCCATAATAAATCGCCCTGTCCGTCTGAAAGATCGGCGGCACAATCGATTCTCCCTTTTCGTTGCGAAGACCCTCGCTCACCACGACTACTACCCCGCCAAGCTCGTCATACAGTTTCTTCACGTCCTCTAAAAACTCTTCCTCGCAAAAATTTCTTTCCGGGAGATAAATTAAGTGCGGGGCGTCGCCGGGATTCTTTCTTGCCAAAGCGGACGCAGCCGTAATCCATCCCGCATTTCTCCCCATGGCCTCTATGATACAGACGTGGATAGGCAGGGACTTCACATCCGCGCCCACTTCCTTCGTTACGGTAGCGATATATTTCGCCGCACTCGGAAATCCCGGCGCATGGTCAATAATGGAAATATCGTTATCCATTGTTTTTGGAATTCCCACGACAAAAATTCCCTCTTTCCCACAAACCCGACTAACCTTGCCGCAAGTATCCATCGTACCGTTTCCGCCGTTAAACAGCACGTAACGTATATCGTGTTTTTTCAGGATGGAAACCATTGCCTCGTACTGCTCCTGTTCCAGCGGAAATCTCGAAGAGCCGATGGCCGTGCCGGGGGTTTGCAGGAGCAGCTCAATCTTCTCGTCCGGCATATTGCCCATATCCAGAAAATTTTCGGCAAGTATAGCCTCAGAGCCCCCGATCGCTCCATAAATCTTACCCACTTCCTTCTCGGCCTGCGCCTGTCTGATCACCCCGTATAAAGATGCGTTCAAAACAGCCGTCGGCCCACCGCCATGTACTACCAGTAAATTCCCAGCCATATCAATCACCTTGCTCCTCTCTCTGTTCTGTTTTCATCATAGCACACTCAAATTTTCTTTCCCATTCCTATGTTTGCATTATTTACCCAAACGTTTGCGTAAACTTTTTCGCCATGGTAGAATAAATGAGGTAAAATAAAAATCAGAGGAACGGCTTATGACGATGAAAGAAATTGCTGCTCTGGCAGGTGTTTCCGTTTCTACGGTATCCCGGGTGATCAATCACCCGGATTCTAAAGCCGCCAGCAAAGAAGTCGAAAACAGAATATGGCAGATCGTACGCCAGACCGGGTACGTCCCTGATTCCAATGCGAGAAACCTGAAACTGCGTAAAGCGGACATTTCCGGTACGGCATCCCGGACCATCGGATGCATTCTTGCGCGCACGCAAGCCTCCGATCCCTTTTTTTCCAGAATTATGCGGGGAATTGAAAAGGAGGCCCTGAGACACGGATACACCGTCAGGTATATCTACTCTTATCAGGATATTCAGGACCCCGACATCCGCCGGCAGATCCGTGAGACAAGAGTGGAAGGTGTGGTAATTCTCGGACGCCCTGACTCTAAAATGCGTACCTTTCTAAAAGAAAACTACAACAGAAGCATTTACACCGGTCTTAACAATATCGAGTCAGAGTTTGATCAGGTAATTTGCAACGCCTATCTTGCTTCCAAAACTGCCGTAAGTTATCTGGCCGAACTCGGGCACAAACATATTGCCTATCTTGGTGAACGCAAAAACGAAATCCGTTACCGCGGCTATTGGGATGCCATTTCCCAGCTCGCGCTGCCTCTGGACAGGAACCTGATTATAGACACCCCGCTTTCCATCGAAGGCGGCTATCAGGCGACGCGAAAACTCCTGTCTTCGATCCACAGTGTTACCGCCCTGTTCTGTGCCAACGACCTGACTGCAATCGGCGCTATAAAAGCCGCCAAAGAAATAGACAGGAAAATTCCCGAAGAATTATCCGTCATCGGCATTGACGATATTGAAACCGGTCAGTATACGTCTCCCATGCTCACCACCATCCATGTTCCCATGGAAGATTTGGGCACGATGGCGGCCAAACTGCTAATCGACCGGATAGAAACCGGAAGACGAATCCCAATGAAGGTAGAATTGCCTTTCCGGTTAATCCGGCGTGAGAGCTGTGCGGTTCTTTCCGAAAACTGAAAGGTGATTACCGGTATTCTTAGTGTGAGAAGTACTTCTAATCACTCGCAGCAAAGGCTGCTTCGCGAAGAAGTACTAAGTCTCACACAGGAGAATGCCTAAAATACGGGCATTCTCCAGGACGAACTTGTTCGTCCGTGGATTTTCAGATTCCGCACAGCGGAATCATGGTGGTTAGTGTAAACTATGCCGCCTTATGGCGGCTCAAAAAGAAAGGAGTACTTTATGATTCTCACATTATCCAACAAAGGTTATTCCGTCTCTTTGGAAACAAAAGGAGGAGAACTGAAATCTTACAAGAACGATACCGGAAAAGAATATGTATGGGATTCTGATCCCAAATTCTGGGTTTGGTCCGCTCCACTTCTCTTTCCCTCCATCGGCAATGTACGGAACGGAAAAACCATAATAAACGGAAAGGAATATGAAATACCCAAACACGGTTTTCTGCGTGATATGGAGATGGATTATAAGAAAGAATCGGATGATACCCTTTCCTTTTCCTGTGACGCGAACGACGACACATTAAAACACTATCCGTTCCGTTTCCATTTCAGTCAGACTTACCGCCTCGACGGGCCTACGCTTCGCATCACCTATCTGGTAACAAACACGGATACGGAAGAAATGTACTATCATTTCGGCGCACACCCCGGATTTATGTGTCCTTTGGAAGAGGGAGAGCAATTTTCTGACTATATATTGAAATTCCCATATGAGGAAACATGTGATTCCCCTGTATACGATCTTGAAAACATGCAGTTTGACCCGGTTAACACCAAACGTTATCTGGACCATTCGGACACGCTGAAACTGGATTATTCCCTTTTTGACATTGATGCGCTGGTATTTTCCCATATGAAATCGAGAAGCGTACAGCTTGTGAATCCGGCTACCGGAAAGGGTATTCAGGTAGACTATCCCGACTTCTCCACGGTTGCTTTCTGGACGCCCGCAAACGCAGGTGCCCCGTTCCTGTGTATCGAGCCATGGAACGGCGCCGCCATCTATGCCGATGAAGACAATGATTTTACGCACAAACGTGATATCCAGGTACTAAAAGCCGGGGAGAGCAAAACTTACGAGTTATCCATAAAACTTCTTGTATAAAACACCAAACACAGGGCCGGAATTTCTCTTACATGAGAATTTCCGGCCTCGCGCGTAGGATACTCTGGTATAAATATAGAAGGTTCATATGCTACAGCTCATTCCAGATAAACAATTCCTGCTCTGCCTCACACAAAATTTGTACAAGCACTTTAAAATCAAGATACTGTACCCCCTCAACTCCCTGATGTATCTTATCCGCCAATTTACTGTGATAATAGACATCCATCGCCTTCTCTAATGATATACCCTTGGTCTCAGACAGGCACGCAATGATTCTCTCTTCCAAATTTTCCTGATACACTTTTTCCAAAGTTTCCCCATCCATGATCTACGCCTCCTCAAAGGATTCAAATTGCAGTAATTTGTCGATCGCTTTCTGCTGGATAAACGCGATCTGATCATAGGACGGATAAACCTTGATTTCTTTCAAAGCGCGCTCTTTATCCCAAATGCCCGTATGATACATATCTACCACCCGAAAAACCCGATCATTTGCCACTCTGCCGAATATCAAATCATACTGCTGATAATCTTTCTCATCATCCCGGCACCTGCACACAAAATCAATCCATTCTGTCAAATCTTCGTCAAAGGATTTTATCAAAAGTCCATCGGTATGACCATCCATCCGATAAAGATTCACAATCGCAGAATCTTTCCCGAGAATACTTGCCTTACGTCTCGCCCGTCTTTCGGCCTGCTCTCTGACTGTTGTTACATAAAAGCCCATGCCAAAGTCAAGTGCGCGATAAGAGTGCCGAACATCCGGTCTCTTTACAATCTCTGTCGAGCCATGATAAACAATCATACAATTACACCCCGCACTTTCAAATATTCTTTTATATCATCCACGATATAACTCGTACCCTGTGTATGAAGAATATCATAATGCGGCACAAGATAGCACTGGATACATCCCACGCTCTGCAATTTCCGGTAAACCTCAGAAGGCAGCATATTCCATTTATTTGCGCAGGCATGAATCATATATACGATAAATGAAAAAGACTCCTTATTCACACATAACCTCCTCGCACAAATTGACCTTGCTTAGCATTAAGTATACAAAAAAATCCGCATTTTAACAATGCAGATTTTCTTGAAAAACATTTACGGAAAGAACCGCTTTCTACTCCCCCGACACCTGTGTCCCATCGGCTTTCATGTGGTATTTATCTTTGTAGATCAACTGTGAGATGGGCACCAGCTCATAGCCCTTATCCTGTAATCCGGTGATCACCGCGTCAAGCGCGTCCGCCGTGTACTTCGCCCCATTGTGCATGAGAATGATCGCCCCGTTGTTCAGCTTGTCGGATTCCACCACCCGTTTCACAATGTCGTCCACACCATAATCCTTCCAGTCCAGAGAGTCAGCATTAGATACATATGTAAAGTTAAATAGTGAAAACTTTCCGTCTGCAAGCAGGCCCGTCCTATGGTGGGACGTCTTTAGAAACTCTTCTCACACCAGGCGCACACCAAAAACAGCGGCATAGAAGAAAACTTCTATGCCGCTTCAGACTGTCAAAGAACCCCTGTTATGCAGCAGCACAGCAGAGGTTCTTTTTTAAAGCAGCAATACTCATCGCGACAAAAAACTGTCGGTGAGCTGCCTTCCATTTCCACATCGCCAGTTTCTTCAGGTTCATGGCAGC
>CAJUMJ010000046.1 GCA_910587095.1 uncultured Lachnospiraceae bacterium | reverse complement strand
TGCTGCCATGAACCTGAAGAAACTGGCGATGTGGAAATGGAAGGCAGCTCACCGACAGTTTTTTGTCGCGATGAGTATTGCTGCTTTAAAAAAGAACCTCTGCTGTGCTGCTGCATAACAGGGGTTCTTTGACAGTCTGAGAGCGGAACGTAGTTCCGCTCCACTGATTTTTCTTTGCGAACCATCGGTTCGCCTTTGGGCTCCACCCTGTATGGCTATTTTTTAGCTCTTGCGTAGTATTCCCTAATGTTCATACTTCCTGTCCTCCCTCACCCATAACAGCATTGAACTCTTTCACAATCTGATCATACAATTCCTGCCGGAACTGCCTTGTTACAGGGTACGCAATATCCTGATAGATATCCTTTCCGTTATCATCCAGCCGCCCGGTCTTGTAGTCTGGCATGGAAACAAATATGTTGCCTTTCTGTGAAATACCGATACGGATTCCGGTTACTTTAAATACATCATTCAGGATGATTGAGGCATTTGCTTTAAGGCAGCCCTCACTTTCCTTCATCGGTGTTACGGTTACTTTGATGTTCAGATGATTTGTATTTACTGTATTGTTTGCTACACTATTTTCCTTCATTTCTGCCTCTTTCTGCGCCACTGCATTTATAGCGCCCCTATTTTTCAGCACTTTCCGCCTGAAGGTATTTTTCATATGTTTTTCAGGTTTTCTAACTACCAAAGATTTTCTCTGAAACATTTTTCCGGCTCCGCCGGATGGTGCTGTCCGTTTACGTTTCCGCACCCATATGGTTTATGGCATTTTCAGAGTTCATCTCTCTTTTGTAAAATTCCTTAAGATATCCTGCCACAACATCTGCCATATCTCCCAACTCTCTACAAAGCCCTTCCGCAGTCGCAAAAAGCATATCCTCCATCAAAAGATAGCGATAGCTGTTCATATCCTGCCTTTTCAGTTCTTTTATGGCTTCCATTGCCCTGCCGCTTAAAAGTATCTGTGTTCTGGTGAGGCTGATGCCGGATGGCTGGTATGCTTTGTCCGGCGATTCCTTTGTCGTGTTTTCTGTCTGTTGTTCCAATTCCCTGCTCCTTCCCATATTCCATTACTGGACGCTCTTTTTCCTTCTTCATCTCAAATACATTTTCTATTCCCATAAGCACCTGTCCAGCTACAGAGAGTGCGGTACTGCACAGACCATATACCATAAGCCTTGGGGCAGTGGCAAGCACAGGAAGCAGGGAAGAAACAGGCGGCGGCTCTGCCCGGATGCGTACCGCTGTCATATACTGTGCGCTCTGGATCACTGCTTTTGTGATATCGTAGATATGTTCCGGATTTTGGGAATCATGGTATCGGCACAAATCGCTGATATTTTTGATATACTTCTGTTTTTCGCTGTAGATTTCACTCTCCACTGCTTCCCTTACATAGCCCTGTATATTGGGAGATTTTGCATGGAGCAAATTAAGGACTTCCCTTTCGTTTTCTTTATCCAGTCTCCATATCTCCGGTCTGCCCCTTCCGTTGGTGTTGGAAATATCAAATACATGGTCTACATAGGGTCTGCAATATCCCGATTCTATGACTGCGATCCCTTTACTGCCCCTGCGTACATACCTTCCTTTTTCTCTCCACCCGGCATAAGTTTCTACCATTGTCGCATCCGGTCTCTGGGCATAGAGCAGGCTGGCATTCTCAAATCCCATCTTATAATGGATGGCTGAAAAGTTTAAAAACCTGCTCCACGATGCTTCATCCTGTATGATCTTTGGTACAATCTCCCGGTAGATTTCTTTCGTACAGATAATGCCTTTCATCCTTCACCCCCTTTCCTGTTCTGTATTGCCTTATATTTTCCTACAGCCATGACGGTCTCCCACACATGACAATCTTTCCTGTAGAATAGACCGGACGGAACACCACACAGCCCTTTGATGAAGATGCATCCACAAGATAACCATTCCCGGCGTATACTGCCACATGGGAAATATTCTGGTATCTTCCATTTCTGGTAAAGCTGTAGAAGATCAAATCTCCCGGCTGGATATCCTCATAGGCAACTTCACATCCCCTGTCGGATAAAAGCTGCCCCTGTGACGCAGCAGTGTTAGAACCATGATAAGAAAGGGTAATACCTGCCTCTTTATAAGAATAATAGGTGAGGGAACTGCAATCGTAATAATCACCGCTGTCACGCTTTGCCTGGCTATAGGGCTTCCCAAGCCTTTCAAGGGCATTCTTTACTGCCTGCGAGCCGGTATCGCCGCCAAGATTCAGGCGTTCCGCTTCCTCCGGTGTAAGGCTCCCTGCTCCGGGGCTTCCATAGCCGCCTGTCAGACCTTCTATGGTTTCCAGTATCTCCGGTGACATCAGATAGCGTAAAATTTCTGTTTCTTCTTCCGTAAATATTCCTGTCCTGATGATATCCTCACTGGTAAGAAGCGTGATGCGGACTTCCTTAATCTTTATCTCCACTTCCTCCGTCTTTATGGTGACATTCCCGTAGAAATCTTCTTCCTCATAGGACTGCTCTACTACTTCTGTGCGATAGGAAATATCCAGCAAAGTCATTTCGTCAAAAGTATCTTTCAATGCCCTTTTATTCTTCTGCGTCATTACCGTTGCAGTATCGCCAAAACCATGCTTTACCATATAGACCATGAGGATATCCGCCATGTTGTCCGGTTCCCCATCGCCCTCATAATCTTCATAGATCAACTCCGTTTCATCCCCTCTGCCGGGATCAGCAAGCTCTTCCTGTACTGTCTCCCTAAAATCTTCTGTATATTCTGTAAGGATTTCCACCGCTCCCGGCTCTTCTGACAGTTTCGGGAGCAGGATGGAAAACGGGGAATTGAATAGCAGGGTAATGATAAGCACCATGACAAAAACAGGGATAAGGACGGGTAAAAGTGCCGCGCCCATAGAAAGAAACACATTTACTGCGACTGCTTTTATTTTCCCAAGCAGTAAATCCTTTGCCACTTTTAACAGGCTGTCCTTCTGTTCTCCCTGTGAAAATTTATCTGAAGCATAGGAAAGCAGCCGGAATGCGGCTGCCCTGTCCTTTCTGCTTTTACCTCTGTTATGGCTGTTATCCTTTTTAGTATCTTTCTCTTTTCCCTTAGTCTTTTTACTATTCTTATCTTTCCTGCCTGCTTTATCCTTCCTGCCAGTGATATCCCCATCACGCTGGCGGATGGAATCACCGGCGTCTCTTTTTCTGATATGGCTGGCATTGGTATCATTTGCAGAAAGAGCATTCTGCTTCTGCAAGGAAGCCGATTCTCCTGCACCCTGCATTGGAAGCAATTGTATTTCTGTCTGGTATTCCTTTGCTTTCTGCATTTTTACCGCATTTGTCTCTGTCTCTCTGCTTTTATCTGCTCTTCTGCCTGTATTCTCCTTTCTACTTTTCCTCTGGCTGTATTTCTTCTTTCCTGCATCAAAAAATTTCTTTCTCTTATATCTGGAAATCTGCTCATCCCTTTTATCAGAAAAAGACTGGATGCTCCCACTGGCAGAAGCTACTCCGGCTGTACTGTCTACAGAATAATTTTCTACCGCTTTCCCCTGCTGGGATTCTCCAGTACGGTTTTTCTTATATATCTTGGAACTTCCTGCTGATTTCTGCTCCTGTATTTTTGCTTTTCTCCTTCTGCGTTCCTTCAAGCTAAAATTATCTGTCCCCTTAATGCCGGATGGGATGTCTGTTTTCCTGTGAAGCACCGGCTCTTTTGTCTTTATGGCAGTTTCATGGTAAGCGGAAGGTTTCTGTATCTCCTGCTGTATCTGCTGATTCCCTTCTGAATGCTGACTCTGTTGTGCCTGACTGTTCCCGTCTGATTTCTTATCATATGGAGCAGATTCTTTCCTGTATTTCTGAAACGGTTTCCTCACATGTAGATTTCCATATACAGCCAAATCTCCGCCTCTGTTTCTAATTCTTCCGCCTGTACTGCTCCCATACTCCTGCTGATAGGATTTTACTGTATCACTTGTCTCAAAATCTGTATTTCCATTAACTCCAGTATGCTTCTGTACCTGCGTCTGCCCCATTATTCCTATGCCCGCTCCCGGAAAATTCTTCTGCTTCAGCGCATCCAGCTTCTCTTTCGGAGAAAAACTTACAGTATTCTCCGTATATTTCTTCCCCTGCCCTGCGTAATGGATCTTCCTGTCTGCTTTGCGCCTGACTGTGAAATCCCTGTCCGTCCTTTTTATCCTCATAGGCTACCCCTATCCGTTCTCCCGATACCACCTTGCCATAAATGCACTGCGGTCAGGGAAAGGCGGCAGGGACGTTCCAGCAGGGCAGGCATTTAAGATATCCCTGCCTGTCTGCACATAGGAGAGGACTTCTTTGTAATATGCAGTATTAACAATAGAATATCTATTCTGCTCTGCTACTGCTGATTCACAGCATTTTTCTGTTGGTGCTTTATTATCGCTTCCCATTTTCTGCATCTTTTTAGCAAAGGCAATCTCCCCTTCCGCAAGTGCTTCCAGTCCGCATAAGGCATTGTGGAATTTCAGGTAATCGCACAGCCCCTGATACCCGGCTTTCCTATCTCCGCTCCTGATGGCAGCTTCAAGGAGCGTTAAAAATGTGGCAGATTCTTTGATCGCCGGCAGAACACCAAATGAATTTTTCGCTTCCCCTTCTTTAAAAAAGTCTACCCGGTATAAAATTTCTTTCCCGACCGGTATTGTCTTTTCCGTCTGGATATCCGCCAATGGCAAAGGCAGCGCCGCAAGCAGCACTGCCTTATCCTCTTCCTTATATACAAATGTGATGAGGGGGATTCCCTTCTTCCTCTCTTCCCCCGTAGTCCTTACATCTGACAGAAATTCCATCAGGGCTTTCTCAATGGTTTTCTTCATGGTCAGCCTCCCTTCCGTCCTCAAAGGGGTTTGTGGAAAATAATTTATAGATCGGGCTGTCCTTCTCTACAGTGATATCCATAGGCACGACCATGTTTCCATGCTTTAAGATACCTGTTCCGCTCTGCGCTCCCCGGACAAACTTAAGCTGCTCCGGGCTGATATTGATAACTTCCGATAACTTTTCAAGATCGGTAGGAGCCTGCCGGAGGAGTGCCACAAACTCCGAATTGGCAAGCATAGTGGTGGCGGTATAATTCTGTAACATATCGAGGACGTTCTGCGTGATACCACTACACAGACCGCCCAGCTTACGCACCTTCTTCCATAGAGAAAATAAGTATTTTGCGGAATACTCCTTATCCAGAAGCACATGAAACTCATCAATTATGAGCCATGTAGCCCTGCCCCTCTTTGCGTTCTCCATGATGCGGTTTCCGATATTCTCCATCATGACAAGCATGGAGATGGCGGATAATTCTTTTCCCATATCCCGGATGCCATAGACCAGAAAACGGTTATCGATATCCACGTTGGTTTCATGAGCGAAAATATTCAGGGAACCGCCGATAAACAATTCCAGTGAAAGGGCAAGCTCCTTTGCCTCCATCTCCGGCTGTGTAATAAGAATCTCGTAGTAGTCTCTGAGGGTTTTCTGCTTCCATAAGGTCTTTGTTTTCTCTCCTTCCTGCCTGCCCCGGTTCCTCATGCATTCCTCTTTGATCTCCTGATAGAGCAGGCGTACACATCTGTCTATGATGGATTTCTGCCGGGAATTTAACGCTTCCCCCATGCACTGCTCACAGATGCCCAGCATGAACTCCCCTTTCTCCGCCACAATCCCCTGAATATCCGACACATCTTCCGGCAGAGCCATAGGATTGATATAGTTCCCTGTATAAGTGGAGAGAACCACCACCTGACCGCCGAACCTCTTAGCAATGTCGAAATACTCATGCTGGGGATCGATCACGATAATATCATCATCCGTATTAAGGAATACATTCCCCATCTCCATCTTTGCAAAGAAGGATTTCCCGGAGCCGGGTACGCCAAAGATAAATCCGTTCCCGTTTACCAGCATCTTCCGGTTGCCGAAAAGGATGTTCCGGCTGACCTGATTTACACCATAGTAAGTGCCGCCCTTCCCCGGAAGATAAAGTTCCTGCACGTTAAAGGGCATAAGTACCGCTAATGATTGTGTCATTAAGGTTCTCATAGTCTCTACCTGACGCACGCCGATTGGAAGCGCAGTATTCAGTGCTTCCCTCTGCTTTAAATAGTGCGCTTCTATCTGGCAGGAATTTCTTTTCCCGATAGTCACCAAAGTTTCCTCTGTCGCTTCCAGTTCTTCTTTTGTGTCTGCCTTGATGATGATGGTCACTGCCACGTAGAAGAGCCTCTGGTCATTCTCCCTTACATCATCCATGATCTCTTCTATCTGCTGCTTCTCCGTCCTTTTGTTATAGGAGATATCCGAAGAGAAATCGTTATTCTTGTTCCTCACCCTCTGCTGGCGGATGATGTCACTCTCAATCCCCATATACTTCTTCTGTAAGGTGCTGGTGGTCACATCTTTTGGAATAGGGGCTACATCAATGCTGATGATGGTATGCGCCGGAACAGTCGCAAGCTCCGTAAGGAAACGGTCTGACAGGGAACTGGGATATTTCTTGATAAAAAGCGCCTTGGCGAATCTCTTTTCATCCTGCATATAAGTGGGGTAAAACTTTAACATGCTGTTGCAGATGTCATCCTTATAATCCCTGCATACCTTTACCGCCTCTTCAAAATCAAAGAAAAAATGCTCTTCCTCTCCCATACGGTAAAAATCATGCAGGACGCGCAGGCGTTCCACTCCGTTTAAGGTGGCAAGGCTGCTCCCTAATTCCCCGAATCCTTTCTGCAATACCGCTTCAAGGCTGGCGAAAGCCGCCTTTGCTTCCTCATAATTCTTCCTGATGATGGAAATGGTAAGGTAACGCTCCTGCTCGATCCCCTGCTTTCCTTCCATAATCTTCTTCTCCATGATACTGTTATAGCAGTCACGCTCCGCATCATTCCCGTCATTCTTTTTCTGGAACAGTACCTTTTCACGCAGGGCTTTCATGTTCCGGTTCTTATTATTGATGGTGATCTTAAACTCTACATCCATAGCGTTTAAGAACTTGCAGTAGCTTTCAAATATCCGCACCTGCTCCCCTTCGCTGGTGGTGTTGTAGTTCACGTCCGAAAACAGGTAGCTTTTGCTGTAACGGTTGCCTGCCACCTCAAAGATACCGTCCGGCGCAATCTTAAGTAGTTCAATGCATTCCTGCACGCTTTTAGGGGTTTTGTATATAGGCTCCCCTGCCTTTTTGTAGATAGAAAATTTATCCTGAAATAATCTCAATCTGTCTGCTCCTTCCTTTCTGGCGGAAGGGAATGGAGAACTGAAACTGCATTTTATTTTTGCTGTCCGTTTCTCATATACAGAAAATCCCGGTAAGGGAGTTTTCCGCACTCCCTTCCGGGTCTGATTATTGTTGTCTGTCTCTATTTGATTCATTTAAATCTCTTCTGTCAATTCCAATCTTTCTTATGTACTCTCGTTTTGGGCTGGCTGACTGCACGTGAAAATATTCCAATAAAAAACACACCTAAAAGCTGCATTTAAGTGTGTCCTGCCTGTCTTATATTCCTTTATCTTTCCATTCCGGGAACTTCCCTTTTCTTCTCTTTCAAAAACCGCTGTATCTCTTCTGCGCTGTGAGGTCTTCTTTCCCTTCTATCCCAGAAGATGACCTTCCGCACCTGTTCTTCCCCTGCCGCAAGCCCGGCTTCCCTTATCCTGCGGACTGCATCCTCTTTTATCTTCTTTCCCCTTCCCAGCGCATCCTCCACGATCCGGTAGAGGTATTCGGGTTTGCGCCTGTCGCCTAGGTCTGAAAAAACAGCACTCGCCGCCACCAGTGCATCCCTCATATACTTTGCATTGTCCTTGAACAGTTCGCTTTCAATGTAAATGCCCTGTTCCTCTATGAACATGGCGCAGAAGGTAACGACCGTCCTTGTGTTCCCTTCCCGGAACGGATGCGCTTTCCAGAGCCGCGCCATAAAATCCGAAAAACTCCTTGCTGCTTCTTCCAGGGATGCCTTTCTCCATCCATAAAGGTTCATATCCGTAAGGACAGCCTTTGCATCCTTTTCTATGTCAAATACGTCGGAATATTCCACAGAGATACCATTAAGGGCTTCCTCCACCTTTTCTATATTTACGATACGCGGCTTTCCAGCCCACTCATAGATATCCCGGAATATCCTGTAATGCATCTGGCAGAGGGTGGCAAAGTCAAACACCCGGACAGTATCATCCCTTGCAAGCTCCGCAAGGTTCAGGGAAGCATAGTCCGCCTCCGCCTCCCGGAGTTTTTTGTCATCCATGATGCCAAGCCGGTTTTTCAGGATTTCCGTATCCGGGTAAAAATATGGGTCACGCATAAGCCATCCCCCTTACTGTTTCATCTTGTATCTCTGGTCTAAAGCCTCCCTTACCTGCTCCATGGTGATCTCACCACGCTTTTCCTGTTCGATCAGCTTCTTCATTTCCGGCGTAGGCTCAAGACCGTCCACCTTTATCATCCCTACAGCATAATCCCATGCCCTGTCTTCCCTTACAAGCATCTGAAAATCTCTCCTTTCCTGATGGTAACAATAGTATAGCACATACAGGCTGAAATAGCTATAAAATCACTGCATTTATTCACTTTTCCCTTTCCTCTTCTTTCCATTTTTCCGTATGGATTTCTTTATTATTCTGCTTACCGCATCCCTGCGCTTTTCCCTCCGCATCCGCCTGTGTTCCTCTTTTGTCTTCCTTACCTCCGTCCTCTTTTCCGCTTCCTCTTTTGCCTTTATCTCCGATATCATTTCCCGGTAGCCGCTGGATTTAAACACAAGCGTTTTATTCCTGAAAATGCTCCGCATATAGCGCATGAACACTTCCCGGAATCCCATGCCATTGTAGGAATAAAAACCGCACAATGCAATAGGCGCAACGATAGGCACCGCCACGTAACAGCTAAAGGTCAGCCCTATCTTTTCATACAGTAAGAATACGATCAGGCAGCCGCTTCCAAGAGCAAGGATGGAATACACAAGCTGTTTTGCAGTAAGCCCCATTGCCACGCTCTCCTGATATTTCTCGATATCTTTGTTTATTTCTATGATCAAATCTTTCTCCTTCCTGCCGGGATGCAGCTTATATTGTCTGCCGCTTCCCGGTCTTGCTGCTTTTTTGTATGGCAGGACTGGTTTTTCTGCCATTTTTTCTGTTCTACATCTACAATCCCAATGCTCTGCCGGTAAGCGACTGTGCGCCTTTGCAGGCTCCCACCGTTAAAGCTATGGTAAATGTTATCTCACACAGGTAGATAAGCACTTGTGCCCAATCCGCATAACCGCCTGTGAAGGACGGAAGCCCTGCGCTGATAAAGGCATTGCAGATCAGAATAGCAAGCGCCATAGTGACCGCTTCCATCACCACCGATAAGAAATACTTGAAGTATCTTACACAGGTGCTGCTCACTGTCCGGTTTCCTGCAAGCGTAGAAAATGCAATCGCCGCCAATGGCACGATCACCATGATCTTCAGGAACCGGAAATATATGGTGTAGATGATGAAGAAGCCGCATATTAAAATAATGAGGGAAAGCACCACTGATAAGATCAGGAACACAAGACTTGTTGCAAAGCCAAGATTTTCTATAATCTCCGCTTCCCCAACACCGATACTGACCTGTGCCATGGTGGTATTCCCAAGATGGCTTACCATAGCCCCGATACTGCTGAAAAATGCTTTCAGTATCGTAAGGTTGTTTGCCACAAGCCACTGCGCTATCCCTAGCCTTATCAGCATACGGAGCATTGCCTCAAACCGAAACTCGTTTTTGATATCCACGCTCTCCGCACAGAAGCCTATCACGAAGAACAACACCACAAGACCGCTCCCCACGCCTACGAACAATGGCTGTAAATTCTCCACTACCGCCCATGGACCACCGCCCTTAAATGATACCGGTGACTGCCCAAGCAGGGAGAACACAAGGTTAATCTGGTTATTCCAGAATCCAAGCACCATTTCCAGCAGTGCTAGGATGTCATCCCCTAACTTGAATATCTCCATAGTATGCCCCCTTTTTAGAATCCAAGAAAAGTCATCACTGCGGAAATGCCTGCCATGATGAGACCTGCCACGATCCCCTTAAGGGCAGAGTTCATGGAAGATGAATCCTGCTGCTGGTATGCCTGCGCGAACTCCATCACGTTCTTTGCAAGGATGATCACGCCCACTGCTCCGATAATGGCAAGCACAAGGGTCTTTAAGTTGTTGATGGGATTTAAGACCTCCGATACGCCTGATGCATGGACGGGAATCGTATACAGGAATGCGGCTGTGATGATGCTTGACATCATGGGTACGATATGTTTCTTTACTTTGTCCTTTACCCTGTTCTTTTTGGTGAATGTGGTTACGGTTATATTTTCTCTTTTCATAATTGCTGAATCCTTTCTTTTTACAATGATTTTGATTATTGGCTGCTTTGTTCTCTATTTCCTTTATGGGCTGGTTATTGCTTTTGCTCTTATTTCTGGTTACTTTAGGCTGGTTTTTATCTCTATCTGAAATCTGGTAATTGCTTATATTGTGTCTGTAGTAATCTCCGGATTTTTGGTTGCTGTATTCCCAAGGCTTATCAATTCTTCCGCGCTAATGGTGGTTATGATGACATTTCCATTTTCCCCGGCTTCTTTTTCCAGACGCTCTGCGGTTTCCCTGTCTATGATATCTACCGTTTTTTTCTTCTCCGGGTGGTGGATATACCACTTCCCTTCCCCGTCACCGCTCCGTTTGAACATGGGATGCTTGAAAGTATTGAATTTAAAATCTATGACAGGGTCACAGCCCCGGATCAGAACAATACATTTCTTATTATCCAGCTTCCTTACTTCATCCGGTGTCATAAGTTCCCGTCCAAGAACATCATAATTCCGGCTGGAACTGCCGCGCTTTCCCAATGTTTCCCCATTGCTGCGCTTGTCTATGGTGCTTTTCCCTAACAATTCACTGATGTACTTATGGCTTGACTGCTCATTGCCGCCAAGATAAACAAGGGTATCGGCGTTGCCCGGTATGGTCTCCCATCCATCCTTAAACAGTTCCTTAATCTGCGCTATATTCTGCACTACGATCACGTTGGAAATCTCCCTGCTCCGCATGGTGCTTAAGAAATTCAGATAAGAATCGGGGAGCGGCGTGTTATAAAATTCATCCAAAAACATGGTGACATGGATGGGAAGCCTGCCTCCATACTTTGTATCTGCCTGAAAATAAAGCTCCTGCATCAACTGTTCGTAGAGCAACCCGACCAAAAACGCGTAGGATTTATCGGAATCGGGTGTGACAATGAATAAAGCTGTTTTCGTCTTTTTGTCGCTGTTCTTCCCTATGCCAAGTTCCCCGAAATTCAGCTCATCCATTTCTAACAATTCTTTTATGGATTCATTTTCAAGAAAAGCAAGCCTCGCGTTTACGCTGATGATGATGCTCTTTACCGTATTATCCGCACTATCCATGACTTTCCTGTACTGACGCACTGCCGGGTGGTCTTCCCCTAAAGGGCTTGTCCTTGCAAGAAGTTCAAAGCGGCGGTCGAGCCTGCTGGGTTCGTCTTTCTCCCGTTTTGCTTCCGCTAATAATTCAAGGACAGACACGATATTTTTCCTGCCCGGCGGCATTTCCATCCATACATAGTAGAAAAGTGCCTGTAGGAAAAGGCTTTCGGATTTTTCCCAGAACGGGTCACTGCTGCTGCTTTTTTTCGGGGTGGTATTTTTCATCAGGTTTGTAATCAATTTGATCACATCTGTTTCAGTTCTTATGTAGAAAAACGGATTGTATTTATTGCTCTCCTTTGGATTAATCAGATTAAAAACCTTTATCTGATATCCGTTAGCTTTCAGGTATTCCCCGGCGCTCCCAAGCAATTCCCCTTTTGGATCGGTAGCGGCAAAACTGCCCTGCATCTCCATGATGTTGCATTTGATCAGGAACATACTTTTTCCTGCGCCGGAGCCGCCGATGCAGAAGATGTTGTTATTCCGCATGGTCTTTCTGGTGTCCATGGAAAGACGAAGGTTCTGTGACAGGATGCGGTGGTAGCCGCTCTTATCGCCTAACTGTTTTGTAAGAGCTGCCGCCTCTGCCCACCTTGCCGAACCATGCTCCTTCCCGAAGCGGTAATTCTTCTTATTCGTTTTCTGCACTAAAAGATATAAAAGTGCTGTGAGGAATACTGCTACCACAGTATAAGGGGTATAGGCTGTCACCTTCAGATCAAACGGGTGCGCCATCTGCTCTTTAAGGAGCGGAACAAAAGTGTAAAGCGTCATGCCCGGATGGATGATACTGCCAAGGAAAAATCCCAAATAAATGCATCCCATAACCACAATCCCATAAAAGAGACAGGTAAACACGTCAAATTTCTTCACATGCTCACCTGCCTCTCACTGGCTGTTTTACTTCTCTGGTTATATTTTTTGCTTTTTCTGCTGCATCTTTTATTGTCTTTTCGCTTGTATCTTTTTCTCTTGATGATTTTCTATTTTCCGGCTGGCTGGTTCTTTCCGCATTGCTGCTTTCCCTACTGTCATGCCCTAAATCCCTTTCATCTGACTTATGCTCTACCGCAGTGCGGATGTTGGCATTGACAGTATCGAAATAATTGTGGAAAATCTCATTCCCCTTCATGGTGAACATTTCGCTCCCCTGTGTTGCATATACCTTCATTTCCTCTTTTTTCTTAAGGAACGCTAACGCTGTCCTGCTTCCTTCCGGGAAATAAAAATCCTTTGTAGGGATGCGGATAAACTTGCCAGACTGCCTTGGGAGTTTCACCACTACATGATTCTCTTTCTGGTCGATAATCAACTTGCTTGTGATGGTGATGGGGTCATACTGCCCGGACTGGTAATGGTCTAAAATATTTAGTCTCTGTTCTAAAGGGATTGCCTCTATATCTTTCATTTTCAGATAGCCCGTCTCCATCCAAGGCTGTTTCTGTGACTGCCCCCTGCTGTCTGTATTTTTCTGCATTGTACCTGTTTCCTTTCCTGCTTCTTTTTCCGCTGTCCTGCCCTGCCTTGTTTCCTCAAAGAATTTATCAATATCCTTATCAGAAGTATTCTGGAAATATTCTTCCAGCCCCATCACCTGCCCTGCTTTCAGCTTCTCAATCAGGGCATTCATCCGGGGAAGGGATTCTGCGTGGAAGACAATCTCCCTCATACCATCCTTATTGAAATCCGGGAGCAGGGAGTAGAGGATTCCGTATTTCTTTGCCATTGCCTCCACCTTCTTAAGCTGCTCCTGTGGGAACTTGAAAACATGCATATCTCCGCCGCGTTTTAGGAGATTTTTCATGGAGGTCTTCCCTTCCATCTTTTCTTTTGCAAGAATACCCATGATAAGTTTTGCAAGCTGTTTTAAAGGTCTTATTCCTACACCTGCGACACGAAGGAATAAGTCTGTTCCCTCAAAAAGAACGTGAATGATCTGGACAGCATCAGTTATTTCACTGCTCATCTGCCCTCTCCTCTCTCCTGCCCTTTGGACTGATGCAATTCTTTCTGCTTCTGGTACTGGCGGTCTTTATCTGCCGCAAGTTCCTTTTCAAGAGCCTGCATTGCCATCTCCATAGCGTTCCCTGCTTCCTTTGCCAGCGCTGCCTGCCTGCATAATTTACCAAGTACGGTATTCCTCTGCCCGGCTTTTTCTGCACTGCTGTCAGATAAAAGGACGCTGTTGATCTCTATGGACTGCGCCAATTTTTCGCTTTTCTCCCTGAAATCCTCTGATGCGTAGATATATTCCTGCAACTGCTGTGTCATGTTCCCTGCCCCCTTTCGTTCAATATCTTCATGGTCATACGGAGTTCCCTCATTTTTTCTGCGTCCATAGCCTTATCTGCAAGAAGGGCAAGCTGGCTTTCCGTAAGACCGTCCTCAATGCCAAGACGTACCTCTGCAATCTGCCTGGCATCCAGTTCCCCAGCTAACTTCTCCAATAACCCCGGCTTTTTGCGGATAAAAGGGAAACTGAAAGAAGGAGCGGATTTTGATTGTTTATTTGATTCCGCTATACCGCTGTATCGCTGACAATCTGCTTTCTCCGGCTGGTTTCCCTCCTGCAATTTATGTCTCTGCTGCTCCTGCAATCCTGCAACATAGGACTGCTGGATCAAGAGCTGCTCATGCAGATGTTTGTTTTCTGCTTCCAGCTCCCTTATTTTTCTGTTAGTCTCCTCACGTTCTTCCAAAAGCCGCTCTGCATCTTCCCTTGCCTGCCGGAACTGTTCTTCCAGTTCCAGATAATATGCATCATCTATACTCTCCGTAGATGCTCCCGTTTCCTTTTCCTGCTCTGAAAAAATCTCCACTTTCTCTTCCATGGATTTCTTTAAATCCTCAATGAAACTGTTCTGCCTTGAAAGACTTTCTTTCAGCTCCCGTACTGTTTCCGTAAGAAATTCCATCTGCTCCCCAATCTTCTCCGGTATGGCTCTTCTGCCCTGCATGAGCGGAAGTATCTGCTCCCGAAGTTCTATGGGAAGCATTCCATTCTGATAGATTCCCTGCAATTCAGAGAGAGGCACACCGGCTTTGAGTGCTTCCAAAAGAATCCGCCCGGATTCTTCCTTGTGGACGGTGGATAAAAATGCTGCTTCTTTTACCCCATAGTCTTCTTTCATGGAAGTAAACATTATTTCCATGGTCTCTACAGGAATGGTGGTATCTTCAAAAAGATGCAGATAATCTGTATTGATACCATAGCTGACTGCATCCATCACAACTTTAAGCTGTTCTCCGCAATAATCCTTGGATTTAAAATAGGCAGCCTGGTCCTGCCTTGACATATCCTTTAAACTCTTTCCCATCTGGTTTCCTTTCTTTAATCTGTTATCGTACCTGTATCGGCTGATCCTGCTTTTTGCTTTGGGCTGGCTGATTTTCTAATTGTTTTGTATCTGCATGGGCTGGTGTTTCTGTTATTATTGATTCCGTTTTTTCTGCATCACCCTCTTTACACAATTCTTTCTTCTCCTCTAAAATTTCACCCTGTAAAAAATCCGGTTCAGTTGCCTCTATCGTTGGCAGAATCTTTTCTATCACCTGCACCCTGCTCCTTTCAAAGAGGATTTCATCTATCAGATTTTCTTCCTTTTTCAGTTCACGCTTTGCTTTTGTGACTTCCGCAAGTTCCTTCTGGAACGTCTCTTTCATTTCTGTAACCTGATTCACCGTATAACCTTTCTGGATAAGGATTTCTGCCGCTTCCTTCCACTTCTCATAATTTACTGCATAAAAAGAGCTTCCCTTTTTATAGTAGGAAGCACAAATTTCATTTTCTTCAATTATTTTAAGCAGTGCAAGGGCTGGTTTGTGGGGATAGCGTCTTTTGTATATCTGGTGCCGCTGTTCATCCAGAGAATCCATACGGATGCTGACATCTTTTTTCTGGTTTTCTAATTCTTCTGCGGAGCAGATGTTATTTCTGCAAAGATACAGATATTGCGACTGCAACTTTTCAAATCTTGCAGCTTCCTCCCTGTACCGCCACATCTGGCTGTAAGGCTTCCGCTTAAGCTGCCCGGTTCGGTACATCTTCGCATAAAAAGCCTTCTGGTATGGTGACAATGGGATATATCTTTTATAATTCTTCCTGCATCTGATGATTCGTGGAGTGCGGTTTTTATTTCTGATTGCTTTATGCCGAATATCTTTTACTATCTGATTTTCTACCGCCTCTTTCATATAATGGGAAGAAATCTCCGTCAGACGGATAAACCGTTTTTCGCCCATAGGCTTTAAATAAGTCTCTCCATTTTTCTGTCTGATTTCATATCCCTTCTGCTCCATCAGTTTTAGGAAATTCCCATAATTATTTGCAAAAGAAATGGAATCCTCCACATCAAGGCTGATCTGGTGATTCCATTTGAATATACCCTGTTTAGTTTTATCCCATTTTTTAGGCTCTTTTTCTTTTATGCCGATTTCAATATCCTGTATGGAAAGACCGTATTCTTTACAGAGTTCGTTTACAATAGGCTGTATCTCCCTTGCCCAATCCCCCTTTTCATAACGGTATTTTCTTCCGGTGCGCCATGAAACGCTGTTGAACAGGATATGGCTATGGACGTGTTCTGTGTTATCATGAGTAGCGTACAGGCATTGGAAGTTGTCACCGAAGTATCTCTCTACAAACTTCTGTGTAATCCCCATAGCAGTTTCCGGTCTTACTTCCTGCTTTTTGAAGGATATGATAAAGTGGTAGCCCTGCCGCTTATCTGTCTTTCCGAACTTTCGCTTTGTAGCAAGCATCTCCTGTAAAGCGGTATCTACGTTGCAGTTATGGCTTCCCACCAGTGTGCCATCCTGCGTCTTTTCTTCATCTGTGATGTAGGAAATGGCATTTGCAAGGTGCATCGCCATGTATTTTTTCCCTGTCTGGTGGATGCAGGATATTTTTGTGATTGCGATCAGATACCTCCCTCTTTTAATCAATACTACTTTTTGTTCTCATTTACCACTTTGTAAGATGAAAGTGATGCCTTTAAATAAACATAAACCTTTCTCCTTTTTCTGGCTTTGTTACCTTCAACAAGGTAGCATTTGTCAATCTTATGCTTGTAGGCACGATTTAAGTATCAAAATACCTGATAAGAATTTATCAATAAATTAATAGGTATCATGCAATATTAATCTGATAAATGCATTACATATGAACATAGTTAATTCCTCTAATTTCAGCTATTTCTTCTAATCTTTTTCTGTTCCTCTCTAAACAATTAGCCCCTATAAAAATTTTATTTGCACTTATAGATAAATCATTATAGCTGACCGCCTTACCATTTGACATCTGAATTTTATCATTGGCAAATACTATCCGATATTCATCTTCATTCTTATATTTTAACTTTTTGCAACAATAATTAAAGTATAAAAAAGAGATATAGTTCATGCCATCCCTGCCTATTATATTATATTTTTGACCACTCTTTTTCTCAAATTCGTTTTCATCCAAAATAGTCTTTCTCATTTCAACAATCATAGTTTTTAACATATCACTTACTTCCATTTTTTCGTCAGTATATATAACAGGATAAAAGATGCTTTTTCTATTTATTCTATATTCAACACAAAATCCATTTTTGTTATCTGCATAATCAGACCAAAAATAATCATCATTAGGATTTGTTGTAAAACAAGAAATTGATATCAATTTCTTATTAGCATTAAATATTTTTAGAGCATCGCTGTAATTTACATCAAACATGCTTTCATCATAGTAATTACGCAAAATATCCCACTTTGCATCTATTAGTTTTGTGTTTACAAATTTATCTTCATCAATAAACATAAATTTAAATTCATGTTTATCTTTAAACGTTTCATGTTGTGCTAACCATAGTTCTTGATTTGATAAAAAATCTATCCTATTTTCTTCGCAAGGGAAATATTTGTAAAGAATATCTGGAATATTTTCATTTTTAAATTTATCAGCTTCAGTAAATCCATTTTCAAATAAATATTTATTATATGATTTAAAAAATTCAATGTCCATATTGTTACCTTTCTTCTATTGTTTTGTTTTAAACAGTGATTATAAAATAAACTATTATAACAATATTATGATAGTTCAAAAAATAATTACTAAGTTTCAATTACAAATATACTCACTATTGGCATATATAACAAGTATATTTTCACAATATATCTTTTTTAACTCCGTTTATAGTAAATAATCTCCCGCATGGATTGGCTAAAATATTGTAACAGTCAAACGCATTAATAACTCTTTTATCATTTCCATATCTTTAGCCAAACTTATTTTATCATCTTTGTTGTATATATATGAATTATTATTTTTCACTATCTGATTGATATTTAGACCAATCTTGTTTATTTCATTCCGAAGTCGCATTATCTCTAATTCCAATTCCCTGCTCCTTGGATGCTCTAACCGATTTAGGATCAGATACCGGATGTATTCTGATTCATTCATATTTTCAGCTTTAGAGCATTCTGCTAAGATTCTTGCGGTCTCCTCCGTCAGTTTGAAGTGCTTCCGAAGCGTGTTTTCACCTTTCGGTCTTGCCATGTGCTACTCCTTCCTTTTTGGGGAGAGGGCGTTCCATGGAACGCCGCAAGATACGCATTTCGTGGGCACGAAATGCTAAATCTTGTCGGGGAGTACCCCGAACCCCCATTTTTACGGTAATAGCGCCAATTTTTGTGATTTTGACGCCAGTTTGTTTCTTCATGACGCCAATGCGGTTGTTTCTGACGCCAGTTGATTTTTTCATGACGCCAAAACGTATGAAATTGACGCCAGTGAAATTTCTCCATTTTTTCTGTGACGCCACTCCGCTGTCAATTTCCACACCCGTTACGCCAGAACACCTGTTTTTGACGCCAGTTAGTTCTAAATTTTCCATTTTTGACGCCACCCTGACGCTTTTTCTCTCTCCCTCAAATACTCCGCTGCCGGCGAGTGTACCGGGGAGTGCGTGCGGTGTCAAGTATTTTAGTCACCGCCGAAAATCCTTGACACCGCACACCCTCCCCGGTAGGTCACAGCCAAGCGGAAGTATTTGGGGGTGTCGGCTATGAGCCGCACTCTCCACCAGCCTACCTTCCTGCTGCGTCAAGGTAATGTGCGCTCCTGTCAGCCACTATCGAATGTTCTCTTTCCAGACGGTACATCCCTGCCAGTTTCTCTTTCTCTGCTGTTGAAAGAAAATCCGGTAGCGTCGTTTTTACTGCATTTTCCTTTAACAGATGTGACAGATTGTTGTCCTCTATAGCTTCCAGAAAACAGTCCAGCTTGCCTGCTATAAGCGAAAATGTGACTGCATCCCTCTGGTTCTTTGTATTGGATGCCTCATATTTTGCTTCCATTTTCATGGCAGTGAGAAGTTCCCTGGAACACTGCACCGGCTTTTCATGCATAAGGGTGTCCAGCATCTTCACCCAATCTTTTTTCATCAGGAGCAGGGAGCCTCTTTTATCGGGCTTGATGTCATTGGCATAGCCGACCATCCCATCTTTTTGCAGGAAATAACGGGGCAGTCTGAATCTCTTTGCCTGTGCCGCCAGTTCCGGAGTCACCTTTATGTACCCTTCCTTTTTCATCATTTCCCGGAATCGGGATATGCGTATCTCATCCGGCATCCCAAACAAAAATCTTGTCTGCCGGATTGCCGGGAGCAGTTTTATATCTTCCATCCATGACCGGAAAGCCCTTTTTATCTTTACCGGAAGGCTCCGCTCCCTTTTCCTGTGGATCTCCCTCACCGCTGCTGACAGGGAACGCTCATTTTCTGCTTCATAGGTAAGGGTATAGACTTTCCGGATCATCTGCAAAAGGCTTTCTGCTACACAGGCATACTGGACGGTGTTTACTTTCTCCCCGAATGGTCCTTTGATGTATCGCTCTGTTTTCAATGCGCCTTTATCTAGCGTTCCGTCCTTATATCTGACGGTGATGGATTTTCCTTTTACCTGCTTTTCCTTTATCTCCATGGCAAGCCTTTTGTTGTCAAGGACGCTGATATCTGCCCTGCCGGATTCTTTTACATGGACTGCATAGGAAATAGGCATGTTGGAGAAATAGCAGAGCGACTTCGCCAGCAGGTTCTCCATGGTGTCCTTCAGGTATATGTATTTTTCTTTCAGGCAGAATACCCTCTCCGCATCCCCATGGATCAGGTAATGCCCTTCTCTCTTTAGCTGGTCAAAATCCGATGGCAGCTTTCCGTCCCCATCTGTGAATGAATGCAGGAACTCCTGTAAATCCACGTCATTCACCCTAAATTCAGTCAAATTTACCTCCTCGCCTTGTGTTTATTGAAAATAAAAATACTTATGTACCAGTACCGTATAAATCATGGCTGACTTCCATCCGGTAGTAACTGTCCATGGTCGCCGGGGCATTATACAGTGCTGTCAGTAAGTATGCCTTGATGTTCCCTACCTTGGTTGTATTCCCGTCAATGCATTCAAAGACGTATTCCAGATGGCTTGAATTAATTTTCAGGAACCGGCTCCTTACAACTTCCCTTGGGAAGTCGTCTCCTGCGATGCGGATATAAGGACGCTGCGACAGGACAACTTCCAGCACCAGCTCTACCGCTTCATCCATCCGCTGTTTTCCGTACCGCTCCACAAGGATGCTGTACTCGATGTTTTCACAGATGATCTCCCGGTAAGCGTCTGCAAGACCGATCTTATCAATCCCATCCTGCTGCGTTATTGTTTCTGGTTCCTCCGGTTTCTCCGGATAGATTGATTGATAAGTTTTTGATACATCTGTATTTGATTGATTAGTATTTAATTGTGCGGTGTTTTCCTGTTTAGGGTTCCCCTGTACAGATTTTTCCTGTATTGGCTTAACCTGTCTTGGATTTTCCCGTTTAGGTGGGTTTTCTTCCGTTTCCTGCTCTACAGGCTTTTCGTGTATCGTGTAGGTAATATCCCCAAGACGCCCGTTCTCATAGCGGATGCGCTGTCTGGTGAGATACCCATGATTCTCTAACTCTTTTAATGCGCTGGTGATCGAGTCCACGCCATCCTTGCAGATACAGGCAAGCCCCTTCGTCGTATAATCCCAATCCTCCGGCAGGGAGAGCATCAGGGATAACAGCCCTTTTGCTTTCAGCGACAATTCCACGTCACGTAAGTGGTAATTGCTCATGACGGTAAAATCTTTTGTTTTCTCTACTCTGAATATAGCCATATCTAAAACCCCCTCTCCATACTAACGTGCATATCCTCTGTCTCTGCTTTGGTCATGATACAGATGTCCGTCCGGTGTGACTTTCGTGTGTTCCTGCATCTTGATTTCCCCGTTTTTCTGCCTGCACTGGAATTTTTCATAACCGGCATCCGTCAGGAACAGGCGCACCCGGTCGCCTTTTTCTCCGTCAAAGGACTCTTCCGAAAGCACTTCAAAGACAACCATATGCCGCACTTCCGGGTCAAAGCGTTCCAGCGCCATGATGTCATGCCCTTTTAACTGTTCCGCACCGGATCTCTGCCTTGCCTCCGCCAGCAGTTCACCCATAGTCCTTCCCTCTTTGGGCAGGCGGTAGTTTCTGCGGATATCATGTACAACCTCCATGCATTTCCCATCTGTCAGAGGGCGCATCTTTTCCATAAGGCTCTCCGCTGCCCTGCGCCTGTCCGGGTCTTTGGCATACCGGGAAGCCATCAGCAGCTCATGCATGAGGGCATACCGTTCACTTCCTTCCGTCTGGTAGAGCATCCGTTTTTCCATTTCGTTTAATTCCATATCTTTTCCTTTCTGCATAATCTGCATGAAAAAAGGCACTCATCCAAACAACACAGAATGAAATGCCCTCTAACTTTTCCTTTTTCAATTTTATATAAGTTGATGCCTCTGCATCCTGCCTATCCACCCATGAAACTGTCCATGAAGTCAAGGGCGGCATCATTGATGGTTTCCTCGTCCTGCTTGATTTCTTTCTGCTCCTGCTTCTCCGGCTGTACCGCCATACTCTGCATTCCCGGTGCTATTGGCATATAAGGGTACATCATTGGAAATGGCGACTGCGAAAAACATTTCTTTATTTCCTCTGCTTCCTTCCTGATGCTCTCCTGCATCTTCGCCAGAAGTTCCTCATTGGTAAGGTGTACTTCTTCCTTCCGGTCATAATGCCCGATCATTGCCTCTGCGATAATGCTGCTGTAGTCCTGCTTCTTTCCCTCCGGCGGCTCCTCATACCTTCTTTGTAAAATCTGCCATGCCCTCCGCTCCTCCGGCACGTCCATGTCAAAGCGGCAGGACACACGCTTGATATTCTTTATCGTCTGTCTCGTCTTCATAAGGCACACCCCCTATCCGCGCCGGATATTGCGTAACCGTCTTTGGTTGGAAAGATATTCATACCCTTTTGCATTGGCATGTATATCCTCAATGAAATGCACCTTGCTGTGATCCAGTTTTGCGAAATGTTTCATCAGCATTGCACCGCCTCCAAGGAAATGGAGTTTTGCCAGTTCTTCATTATAGCCATACTCCCGTAGCTTCCGCATGATCTTGTCGGTATAGTCTGTGGCGCATTCCGCTATGGCTTTCAAGTACTTTTCCCCGATATCGGCTGTGCCATCTTTCAGTACTTTTTTGACAATACAATCGTCTACAACAGTATGTACTTTGTTTGTAAGTTCGCTCCGCATCTCAATCACACAGCACTCTACACCAAACCGCTCCGTATAGTAGCGGCTGGAATCCGGCTTCCCATCAACAATAAAGATAACATTCATGGTTCCGTTGCCGATATCCGCCACAATATTAAATCCCTGATAGCTGGGCAGGTCTGCCGCAACAGCCGCAAATCCCTGTGCATAGACTTCCACATCCTCAATTTTCACATGGTATCTGGTGTCATTGCACCGGAAGGTCACTTCCTTATTCTTTAATAAATATTTCTTAAAACTCTCCGCCTGCTCCCCAAGCCATTTGATAGGAAGCCCCACCGCCAGAATGACGGAAGCGTAACACAATCCCCTTTCCCTCAGTTCCTTTGCCAGAGCCGCCAGCGTAAGGATATAATAATCTTCATCCCACACTTTATCCATCTGGTACTCCTTGTGCGTGGAGCCGATCTCGTAAAATTTCCCTTCGTACTCTACTACCATCCCTGCAAGTTCCGATACGCTTTCCCTCTGGATAATGCCGGATTCAAAAATGTGGTGGGCGGTCTTGATATTACCGTACCCATGGTCAATCCCGATCCTGTAAACCTGTTCCATAATCTTCTCCTTTTCCTCTACTGGTTTTGTTGCAAAAATATAAGGACTACCCAAGCACATACACTTGAATAGTCCTTATCACGCAATAAAATACTGCGTCTAACTCAAAATTATTCTGTTTCACCTCGCATTTCTTAAAAGCCACAAGATGACCGCATCATGGATGGGCATTTCTGACTTCTTTGATGTAGGTTTATGATTTTGTCCAGCGCTGTCCTAAATCTCCACCAATGGGCTTAAATAAATAGGACTGAATCAGTGCAAACCCTTGATTTTGTGGGCTTCTCTTGATTTAGTCTTATTATAGCAGGTTCATGCCTTGAAATCCCAAGTTTCTCGGCAAGCTGTTCTTGGGTCAGTTCTTTTGCTTTTCGCAGAGTTACTAACTTTTCCGAAAACTCCATGTTGCTTTCCTCCTTTAGTTTTGATATCCAAATCTTATCAAAACCTTGGGTTTCTTTCCATACAGCTCCCTGTACATCCGCGCAACCGACGGTTGAAATCCAAAACCAATTTTAGAAAATTTTAATCAGAAGCACTTATGCACAATTTTTTAACACGTTCAAGATCGCTGATCAGTATTTCGGAGTACTGCTTCGCGTCCCGGTAAATGTCCTCTGCTTTGCTATAATCCGCGTCAAACAATGCGTCAATTATCTGTTTACCATATGCATGGAATTTTTTATGTTTTTCACCAAGATCCTTCCAAATCTCCAAAACCTTCGGTTTTGTCGGATCTATCGCATAATAAAAATGACCGAACCCGCATTTCTTTTCATTGACCTGCAAAGGAAGAATTGTCCGTTCTTTGACAATCCGCTCCAGATTTCCCAGCCAGTTTTTGTGCGCGACTATCGCTTTTTCAATATATCCGGCAAAACTCTGATCTTCCAACTTGTAAAATGCGTCTTTCGACATGGCGCCCATGCCTTTTACAGACTCATCCAATATTGTCTCAATCGCCCCCAACGGTTTAGCAATATCATAAATATCTTTTCCGTGTTCCTGCAGACGAACCGTATCCTCATGCAGCACACCACACTGACTGTTGATATCGGAACAACGTGATTCAAGCTCGATGATAGAACTGCTGATCTCCTCGCTGAGACTTGCCAGCGATGAAATATTGCTGTTAATCTTCTCCAAGTGCTGCTGATTGCCTTCATTCAGTTCCCACACATGACTGATCTTCTGTGTAACGATTTCCAGAGACTCAATGGTATTATCAACACTCTCCACACTCGTAGCGGACGCTGTGAGCACCTCCGCCAAAAAATGTCCCATACTCGCGGTCAGCTTCTTCGTCTCGTCAGCCAACTCCCTGATCTCATCTGCGACAACCGCAAAACCCTTGCCTGCCTCCCCTGCCCTGGCCGCTTCAATAGAGGCATTCAGAGCAAGAAGATTCGTCTGCGACGAAATGGAGTTGATGCCGCTGATCACATTATCCATCTGGCCGATAATTTCGGAAAGACGGTTCATGTCCTGCTGCATTTCTCTTGATACCTTGATTGTTCTGTCAGACAACTCTCTGGTAGCAGTCAATTCCTGCTGGCTCTCGTCAATACGCTGATAAACCGCATTTGACTTCTCCGAGACTTCAATAATCGTATTTGTCAGCTCCTCGTGTTGGGTAGATACCATCCTTGATATGGAATCCGCCTCGATCGAGGCCGCGTGAATCAGCTCAGTGGCATTCGAAACACTGTCCGACACCTTCCGCAAATTCTCCGAATAATGGTTCAGAGAAAGATCCAATGAACTAATCTGCATCACTGAGTCCAAAACATTTGCCATCACTTTCTCAAACCGGGTACGCCCTGTAATCAGACGCCTGTAAATCTGTTCCAGCTCAGGAGATTTCTTTCCGTAATCCGCCTCGGCAAGCTCTGACATGGATAATAAAATATTTTCCTTCTTAGGCCTCATTAAAATGCTCATATTGACCCCCCTATATTTATTTAATTATATTTATTGCTCCCTCTCCCGTTTCCGGCAATCCGGACATATGTAAAATACTTTCAAATCATACGATATAAACTCCTCACCCATCTGTTCACGCAGCGAAGCCGTGATATCGTCAAATGAAAAATCAGCCAGTTTCCCACAACTCTGACAGACCAGATGGTCGTGTTTCACGAGCTTATCATATCTGTCCGGCATATTTTCGACAGATATTTTACGGATCATTCTGGCTTTCCAGAGTTTATTCACATTGTTATAGACCGTGGCCATTACAACTCCAGGATATCTGTTTTTAAGTGCTATGTATATTTGCTCTACAGTCAAATGATCTTTGGACGTAGTAATGATTCTGTATATCTCTTCCTCATATTTTGTCATATACCAAACTCCGATATTTTTAGAATTATTCTAAATCTAAATTTTATTCTAGCATTCTGCAAATTGATCGTCAAGATCAATAACTTCGCAAGGAAAACGGCGCATACCCCACACGGAGATATGCGCCTTCTTATCATCTTATTTTCGAACCCGCAAAGCGGATCTCACAACCAATCTTACTTCATTCATTAAAGTCTCTTGAGCAACTCTTCTCTCTGCGCTTCATATCCCGGCTTACCGAGAAGCGCAAACATATTCTTCTTATAGCTCTCCACACCCGGCTGGTTAAACGGATTCACACCGAGGAGATATCCGCTGACACCGCAGGCAAACTCGAAGAAATAGAACAGCTCGCCCAAATAAAACTCATTAACTTCCGGAACGTTAACCATGAAATTCGGTACCTGGCCGTCTGTGTGCGCAAGAATCGTGCCGTTCATGGCATTTTTATTGACAAAATCCACGCTCTTGCCTGCCAGATAGTTGAGTCCGTCCAAATCCACCGGCTCCTCGCCGATCAAAATTTCCTCCCTGCTCGTCTCAATATTGATGACCGTCTCAAACAGGTTTCTGGAACCGTCCTGAATAAACTGGCCCATGGAGTGCAGATCTGTTGTAAGGTCCACGCTCGCCGGGAAAATACCTTTCTGATCTTTTCCCTCGGATTCTCCATATAGCTGTTTCCACCACTCCGACACATAGTGTACGCAAGGTTCGTAATTGGCAAGAATTTCGATTGCTTTACCTTTTCTCAGTAAAATGTTGCGAAGCGCCGCGTATTTTACCGCCTCATTCTCCTCAAAAGGAGCTTCCAGAGCCATCTTTCTTCCTTCCGCCGCACCTTCCATCAATTTATCGATATCCGCGCCGGACACCGCAATGGGAAGCAGACCTACCGCCGTCAATACGGAAAAACGTCCGCCCACATCATCCGGAACGACAAAACTTTCGTATCCCTCTTCATTGGCAAGATTTTTGAGCGACCCTCTCGCCTTATCCGTGGTCGCGTAAATTCTCTTTGCCGCGCCTTCCTTACCATATTTCTTCTCCGCCAACTCCTTAAACACACGGAATGCGATTGCAGGCTCCGTCGTCGTACCGGATTTGGAAATCATATTGATAGAGAAATCCCTGTCACCGATCACATCGATCAGGTGCTTGATATATGTGGAGCTGATGGAATTGCCAGCGAAATAGATTTCGGGTGTTTTCCTGACAGACTTGTCCACCACATTGTAAAAGCTGTGACGCAAAAACTCAATCGCCGCTCTCGCTCCCAGATAGGATCCGCCGATACCGATCACGACAAGCACTTCGGAATCACTCTGAATCTTCTCCGCCGCTTTCTTGATTCGTGCAAACTCTTCCTTATCATAATCCACAGGCAGATCAATCCAGCCAAGGAAGTCGTTTCCCGCTCCGGACTTGCTCACCAGCAGTTCTTTTGCATCCAAGGCGAGCTTTTTCATGGACTCCACTTCGTTTTCCCCAATAAACGATGACGCTTTAGAATAGTCAAATGTTACTTTGCTCATGTTAACCTTCTCCTTTTCCATTTCTTTCCATAAGTGTAGCATTGAAACATAGCTTTTTCAATAGTTTCCCCAAAAGAGCTCTCACAAAACCTCCATGATTTATTTCTGTACCTGTACAAGCGCTTCTCTGCTCACCAGAAAAAATTCCGCACCGGTCACCCTTTTAAAGAGTCTGGATAGTTTTGCTCCGCGAAACTTGCAACCGTCAAATCATCCGCCAGATTCTCATGTATCCTGCGCTTCACTCTGTCGATCAGTTCATGAACTTTTCCATCCTCGCACTCAAATATATTTTTCCTGATTCAGGCATCAGCCCAAGCACAAAGCTTCATTGTCTGCCTCCCTGTATTTTCCTGTTTCTGTCTGTTTTCTTCAGTATAATCTACCTGCCAAATCGTATTCAAGAAGATTATAGGAGAATTTCCAAGCTGGTCTTTCTTCCGTCTATTTTGCGTTCGCTTGCTCTTCAATCAAACTGATAATCGTGCCGATGGCATCCCTCTGGCTGCTCTTTTTCATGGCATCAATATAGGTAAAGCGATTAAAATAAAGCTCCTGTACTTTTTCAAGGAGAAGTTTCTTTGTCAAATCATCCTCGTCTATCACAATACTGAAACCTTGCGACTCAAAAGATTTCGCGTTCAAAAGCTGGTCCCCCCTGCTGCTTGAAGCGGGGAGAGGAATTAAAACATTGGGCTTCTTGAGCGCCAGAATTTCGCTGATCGCATTGGCTCCCGCCCTCGAAATCACAATATCCGCCATAGCGAAAATATCCTTCATCTCGGATTTCACATACTCAAATTGCTTATATCCCTGCGTAGTCAACAAAAGATTATCTATCTTTTCCTTGCCGCACAAATGCACCACTTGGAAATCTTTTAAAAGATCCGGCAAAACATCCCTGACTGCCTGGTTGACCGCCGCTGACCCGAGGCTTCCGCCCACCACCATGATAACCGGTTTCGAACTGTCAAAGCCACACAACCTATAAGCCGCTTCCTTGTTCCCCATAGCCAGTTCCTTGCGGATTGGTGAACCCGTCAACACCGCTTTCGCCGCCGGAAGCTGACTGAAAGTCTCCGGAAAATTACAGCAGACCTTTTTTGCCACCGGAATACAGAGTTTATTTGCCAGGCCCGGCGTCATATCCGATTCGTGGATGATACACGGAATCCCAAGAGAAGACGCCGCACGCACCACCGGCACACTGACGAACCCTCCCTTGGAAAAAAGCACATCCGGCCTGATTTCCTTCAAATACTTTTTCGCCTCCCGCATCCCCTTAATCACACGAAAAGGATCCGTAAAGTTTTTGGGGTCAAAATACCGACGAAATTTTCCCGTCGCGATGCCATAATAGGGAAGATCAAAATCCTCGATCAGCTTCTTTTCAATCCCGTCATAAGAGCCCATGTACACAATCTCATACTCAAGCTCCCTGAGCTTCGGAATCAAAGCCATATTCGGCGTCACATGTCCGGCGGTACCGCCGCCTGTAAGTACGATCTTCTTGCCCATACCAAGCCCCCTGATTAATTATCTAATATTTCCTGTAAAGCGCAAGCCAACTGATCCGGACAGGACGTGCTCTTAAATCCACACTTGATACCCCGCAGTCTGCTGATCGCGTCCTCCGCTTTCATTCCGACAACCAGTCTGGAAATTCCCTGTGTATTGCCGTTGCATCCTCCGGTAAACTGAACAGATTTGATAATGCCGTCTTCTACTTCTATGTCTATCGCATTAGAACAAACTCCTTTTGGTTGAAAAACCATCTCTGCTTCCTCCTTATCTGTATTGGCCGCTTACAGCCTATTATTAGTAGTATATCCCAACACAGCCAAGAGTGCAAGGAAGCAAACAGCGATATTTCCGCGTGGAATTTGTCGATGCCTTAGGTCTTTTTTCTCCGCAGATTCCTAATATAATATTAGTATGCGCTCTAAGAAACGGAGGTAACCATGCTCGCATTATTTTTTCACCACAAAAATTTTATGTTTGTCATTTTAACTCTGCTCTTTTGCAGTATCATATGCCAAATTTTGCTCGGTGTGATATATCACAGGCTTATACGAGAAACGGAAAACATGTCCACCACAAAAAATAAATCCTTACAGCAGTTAAAATTAAAATTTACAAGCTGCTGCCAGCTACATGATAAAATGCCCAATATATCTGTTTTTGTGGACAAATACCTTAACCAGATCAGTATCGGGAAAATTCCTGTCTCCTTCTTTAAACATCTCTCGGGACAGCTCACGCTCCTCTCGGTACTGGTGGCGGGTATTGGCGCCTGCCTGGGTATTATTGCGGAGGAAAACTTTCTGATGATCGCACCCTTTTATCTGGTAAGTTTTCTCGGTCTTTACCTTTATTTTGCGACATCTTCACTGATTGATCTTTCCGGAAAAGTAAACGTGCTGCGCACAAACCTTGTAGATTACCTGGAAAACCACCTTTCAAGCCGATTGAATCAGACTCGCCTTGACATGCGCATGGTGGGAATGGAGGATCTCTCTCCTGAGACAGAGTCATCATTATCGGACATGCCCGCCGGAAAAGAAAAAGACTTTGAAAAAGATCCTCTATTTGAGAAAAGTCCGGAACGTAAAAAAAGTCCCCCGGCCTTCACTCCCTCCGAGGCCGAGGAACTGGAACTGCTTTTGCGGGAATTTCTCGCTTAAAACCGCTCAATTATATATGGTAACCGTAGGCCCTACATAATAAGCGTCGGGACTTTTCAAAAATAAATCGGTATATCCGATCCGGTACTTCCACTCTCCTCCATAAGAAATGCCTTCCCAGGCTTTCAAAGCGACATACTCTCCCGTCTTCTGTTCATATGCCGCCCTTTTTTCCGGGTACATATACCCTCCCTTAAAAAGCAGATAATCCTTTTTTTGGGAGAAGTACCCGGTGGCATACTCCACATCAATATAATACTCATTCTCTGAAAGCTTATCCGGCAAAAGGGAAATATCCTCCCCAATCTCTACAATTTCATACTTCCCTGCTTCGATAGCCGGCAAATAGGAAGTACAGTACAGCTTCGCGCCTGCGGGAATGTTTCCGTCAATATAAGCAGCGGCATGGTTGTAACTCAAGTCATAGCGGTAACTACCCAAAACCTTGACCACACTGCAAAACAGGAAAACCGCCACAACTGCTGCCACGGTAACGCCATAATTGCTCGCCGTTTTTTCTTTCCCCGTTTCTGCCATCGCTCCTTTTCTTTCCAGAACTCTCCCAAAAAACGCCTCCATCTCCATCAGTCCATAAGTCATAAACAAAAAAGAAAAAGGCAATACAAGGGACACGTTTCTGCCAAGGACAATGCTGTACTTTGCCAAAAGTAAAAGGATCAAAAGCGGCATCAGAGAAAAAATAAAAAGTTCTCCCCATTTTTTTCTCCGCGCCAGATACACAATTCCCAAAAGTAAGAGCAAGCCCCCGGCCAGCCCGTAGGAAGAAAAAGCAAATGCTTCCAGATACCCTAAAAGCGGCAGATTATGTTCAATGCCCGGATGCCCCCAGGCATAATGATTTAAATTGTATAAATTATCGCCGATAAAGGTCTTAAAATGAAAGAAAAGAGAGTAATTACACACCACAAAAGTAAGCGCCAGCACTATACAGTCCAGGAAAAAGAAGTAATTATTCCTGTGTCGTTTTCCATATTTTTTACCGATATGCAAAGCCAGCCAGAAAACGCCAAAGACAACGCCATGGTATTTGGCCGCCATGGCAAGTCCAATGCAGACTGCCATCAGCGGATACCAGAGATAAACCGCCCTCTCCTCGTCCCGCTCCTTCCAAATCAGACTGCCTAACAGTAAAATAAGATTCGCAACCGCATACAGGAGAGTGTCAGGACCCGTATAATACAGATAAGCATACCCGTAAAGTGAAAACACGGACAGAAGAAAACCGAGATAAGCCCACTTGCGTCTTCCCGTCATTATCTTAACGCTGAAATAGATAAATATATTCGACAGGAAGGCTGTGCCGCAGATCACATAGCGCAGAAGCACCACAGTATCCACACCCGATAAAAATTTTTGCAAAATACGTACACCAAATGCAGCATAGTAAAAGGTAAGATGCGGATAACGGAAAAAATCGAGCACATAGATATCTCCCGCATAGAGATGCTGATCCAAAAGCTCGAATATACATCCAAGCGAAAGCTCTTCGTCCACATTCGGATAGAGCGGCAGCTCAAACTGCCAATGTCTGTAAAATAAAAGCATTCCGATCATCAACGTTATGATAATGGCTACCGCCATACCAAGCCTTTTTTGCCATTCTCTTTCTAGCCTGAACATCGCTACATCCAATCCTTAATATGATAACTCTTTGTGCAGACGGCATCGAACACGATACCCTGCTCTCTGATATAGTTTTTATATTCCGATAATCTTTCCTCCTGCCCTTCCAGCTCAGGAGAGACAAAACAGAGCTTATATCCCAACGCTTTTAATTCCGAAAAACTTTCCCGGTCGATGGGGATCCTCGTAAAGCAGTCAACCCATACCCACTGTGCTTTGCCCGCCATATTTCGGATCGTATCAAGTCCCTCCAACTCACTGAACCGCAATGCAACCTGCGTAACGCCCATATCCGTGAGAAGCTTGATCATCGGAAACGAGGAATCCAGAAAAAAATATTTTTCTATGTGATACTGCTTCATATATTCCAGCGCCTTATGCTCAATCCGTTCGCTCTTAATATTTAATATCATAGTACCATGGCGGTATACCTTGCAGTACTCCTCGAAATCCTCCCCGTCCTCAAAAGGATTATGGGAAATATAAATCCGTCCGTTCAGATCATCCCGCAAATCCAACTCGACCCCGTACTCTTCCGGAAGCTTTAAAAGCTCCTCCTTCTTGTTTATTCTGTGCGCTATATATTCCATTATTCCCTCCGCATCAACTTTATCTTATTAAGAAACTGCTACAATATTCCACTTTTTTTCAATTTCACACTAAAATCTATCGTGCGCTTAATAAACTTCCACTTTGACAAAAGCCCCGTATTCCATTTGGAAGTTCCGTGTACTCTCTCAGGAAAAACCACCGGAAAACGTATCACCTTAAGTCCCTTCTTTTTCGCCATGTAGAGCGCATACAAATCCAGTGAAAAATCATGAGGCGCATCCTCCCATTCATTATAAAAAACTTTTGGAAAAATATTTGGTTGTGCATTGATATCATAAAGATTCCCGTGCAGATAACAACTCTCAAAAATACTCATACCAAACGTAAAAAAGCGATCAAAAAGCGGCCTGCCCTTCCGATTTCCTTTTACAAACACAAGACCCTTCTCCTCCTCAATGATTCGGAGCGCTTTCACGATATCAGCGGGATCAGTCTGCATGTCCGCATGTGTCCATCCGATATACTCACCCCGACATTCCTTCAAACCCTGCAAAATACCGTAGCCGTATCCCTGGTTGACCTCAACTGTCACCATTCTCGCAAAAGGATAATCAGGCAGCAGATTTGCAAACATCTGCGCGCTTCCATCAGTGGAACCGTTGTCCACCAAAATAACCTCCATATCCTCGCCCTTTGCCACATCGTCAAACCGTTTTAAAAGAAGCGGTATATTCTCCTCTTCATTATAACATGGTACAACAATAGAAAGCTTCATCCTGCAATACCTCCACGTCAGTTCGCGGTTAAAAACCTAGTGTACCATTTATCAGTTACATACATTTTTTGCGAAGTTCAGGATTGCCTTATACAAGGCGTTTGAGGGAGGCGATGCGGTGGCATCGTTGACCGAAAACAACGCAGTAGAAGGAAATTCTGGCAAGCAAAAAAAGTGTAGCTAATTGGTAAATGGTGCACTAGTACCCACGAAAATTTTCTATAAGATAAAATATCTGGACTCAAACAGCGCCTTCAGCTCCGCATAGCTTGACACTTTGTCACAGGTAAACTCCTCTTTTTTCTGATTTGGGTCTTGCGTTCCTTCGGGACAAAACCAAATGGCCTGCATCCCCATCGCTATCGGTCCTTTGACATCTTTCTCGTATGTATCTCCCACAAAACAGATCTCCTCCGGCTTGAACCGAAGTTTTCTGAAACACAATTCAAATATTTCAGGCGAAGGTTTTTCCACACCCGCCTCCTCGCTGGTCACCAGGCAATCCACGTCATCCTGAAGCCCCAATGCCATGAGTTTTCTATGCTGGACATGCGCCATCATATCAGAACAGATTCCTATACGGATATTTCTTTCATAAAGCTCATCCAAAAACTCGCGCGCACCCGGAAAAAGTACCATTTTATCCAAAAATGTGCCCCAGTATGTCTCATACATCTCATGTGTTAAAAAAAGCGGCCGTATATCAAGAAATTCCATCGTTTTTTGAAAATACAGCATTCTGTTGTGCGACGCGGCTACTTCCCCCAGTACCTTTTTCACTTCCTGCCTGGCCCGTCCGAAGGCTTCCGCATATTGCTCTTCGCTCACCCCGATCTTTTCCAGCACAAGCTCTCCTACCGCCGCAAAAGCTTCTTTTTCCAATGTATTGTAATCATACAACGTGCCGTCCAGATCAAATATAACCGCCTTTATCATGTGCTTTCCCCCCTTACTGATTTGAAATATCTCTCATGGACTCACCACATTTCAGTCAACCCAACATGTGCTAAAAATCCCTTAAAATAAGCATATGTCTTTTGATACCCTTCATAGTCTGCGGGCGTACCCCAGCATACATAGCGATCAATATCAAAAATTTTTGCACGATACCCCAAATCCATCACATGTTTCACCGTCTGATCTACATAGAACTCACCGTTTATCCTGTCATTTTCACGGATCATCTTCGCCGTTGCATCGAGAAAAATCTTTGCCTTCCTGAACCAGAAAGTAGCCACCACCGCCGGATCTTCCATAGGTGTATCGGAAATCGCTTTTTTTATGGATGTCCCCGTAATATTTCCCTCTTCGTCGGCAATCATCCATCCGTAAGCATCCGGCTTTTCCAAAACCGCCTCGTTATGCCGATAGGTGAACACAATACAGTCACATTCCTTCTTTCTCTTTTCGAAAGCTTCCCTGTCAATATCCATCCCGTTATCACAACCCGCAATCAAAAGCGGCTCTTCCGGATCCAGATAATTTTCCGCGAGCATACAAGTACATGCCTGTCCTTCAGTGAGATGATCTATAGTAATAAACCGCGCTTTTGCGTAATAGGTTCTTATGGCATCTTCCACACCGTCCTCCCTGTGAAAACTGCGGTCGACGTAGATCACATTGGCGCCCTCTTTGGAAACACCCGGCAAATCCTTTGTGGCACATACTACCATGGGCTTTTTTGTTCCGTCAAATCTGTCAAAAGTGGGAATAGCCGGTTTATGTGTGCGGTATCCCGCCTCCGCAAAACGCTGTCCTGCTCCCGCCATAGGAATCAGCACTTTCCCCTCCGGCTCTCTCTCAGCGGCAAAGACCGTGTTTCCCGCGCCGGAAATCAAATCCGTCCAATATTTAAATTCCCTCAGATCTTCCGGGGTTCCCCACTGGCAAAAATAAGTGACATTTGTGGGAACCCACACTTTCAAACCGTCCTTCACCATAAAATTGTAGGGAAGACTTGCATAAAACTCTCCGTTTATCGCACATTCCTCGTGCTGTGTCAAAATATGACAATACTTTTCCATGAGAGCGCCATTTTTAAAATAATAAACGCCGGGAGAATGCTTTGCCTGTGTTTTATCTGCTGAAAAGGAATACTTCTCCCTGATTTCCACCAAATAATCTTCCCCGTCAGTCTGACAGGAGGCATACAAATTTTTCCGTGGCAAAAGATTCGGATGAAATCCCGTATAACAAGGCACACTTCCATCGCAGTCCCTCTCTTTTGCTTTTGCCGCAAAATCCGCATAATCCCAGCTCATATAAAAATCACAGTAATTGATGATAAAGCCGTCCGCCGGATCAAATTCACCGGCTCCCTTTTCTACTTTTACACCAAAAGTGTCTGTCCCGCAAAGCGCCCGGTAAGCCCGAAGCACATCATAGACCGGACCCTTTTTAACCCACTCCTCAATGGACACGAGATCAGCCCCTGGAGAAAGAGAGAGAAGCTTTTCCCTCATAGAGGGGTCTTTATCCAAATGTTCTCCCCGACATACAAAGACAAAATGCACATCCTCCGGGTACATACCCTTTACAATCCATTCAATAACCGGCTTTCCCATCACCGGAATAAAAGGCTTCAACTCCCGATAGCCTGCCGCCACAAAACGGGAACCATAGCCTGTCATCGGTATTATCACGTTCATATACTATTCTCTCCCCAATCAAAGCATTCTTCTATATTTTTCGCTGTCCCAGTTTAACAGCTCGTCCTGCTGTACGTCGCTTAAATAATTCATTTCATGTGAAAGATTCGCCATCTGCACCTGAACCGCAAAACTCATCACATTTTCGATCTCCTGCGCTTTTTTCACACTCTCCGCCAAAATATAAAAACGTCCTTTATAGCAGACCATAGCGGGACTTCCATAACTTTTCATAAAAGCTATGATGTCTTCTCTCCTAAAATCCTCAGCCAAAAACAAAGGTCTTTTCAACCCGTACACAATACAGTCCGGGCAAAATGCATGATTCCATTTTTCTTCCGCCAGAATCAATTTTTCCGGCTCTTCATTAGTAAGATATCTATTTTCGGACAGATATACGATTTTATCGGAAAGACCGGGAATATCGGAAAAAGCATTCCAAAGTTTTGTGGCGTTCGGCTGGGCTTCATAGGAAATTTGCATATATGCCGCAATCTTATGAAGTATTTCTTCCGTGCGTTCAATCGCCTGCGCCTCACTGTCGCTGCTCACAACAAGCCCATGATTTTCCAAAAATACGATTTCAGGTCTGCCTGCTGCCTGACAAATCCGATAGTAGGTTTCCGCCAACGCTGCGCCGGGCTTTCTGTAAGGAACAAACACGGCTCCTGGAAAAAGCTCTTCCAAAACTTTTTTGCCGCCCTGTCTTGCCGTCAGAACATTCACGAGAGCAGGATGCGTATGTAATGTATATTTACCCATCACCGCATGAAGGAATGTCTCGATCGATGCGCGTCCGCCTTCCTTCCACGCCCTTGAAAGCAATTCCTTCCCCGCTTCCTCCGTCAGCGCGGGTTCACTGCCATCCTTCACGTTCTCCTTGAAATAATCGACAATCATACGGTAATCTACATTTGTATAACCGTTTTTTTCACTCACATCCGCAAGCTGAATACCCGAGCTTTTGACTAACATAATCTGGTCGTTAAGTTTCACGGAAGTATTTCCGCCTCCCGCCTGCGCCAGATCATTTCTCATACCGGCATACTTCGAAATCCGAATAAAACCCTGTATCTCCTTCTGCATCTTAACACCCCTACTTTATTTTATATAAATAGCCGCAGAACACAAGACAAATTCTGCGGCTAAATTGTAAACCCTGATCTACTTAAAATACTCGTTTTTAATAAATATATCGTCAATCGTCAGTCTCGCAACCAGCCGGTATCCTCTGTCTATCAAATAATTACGCAGATCCATACTCGGTTTCAGCGTACCTTCCCTGTTATTTTCGATACAAAAACAGGTAATATCCGTCTTATTAAAATCAATGCCCGCAAGGACATTCATCTCATAGCCTTCCACGTCGATAAACGCCACGTCCACTTTGGAAACCCCTTTTTCCTCCAAAAACGTAGTCAGACGCGTCTGTGGAACTTTGATTATGCTTTTTCCCTTCGAGACATTGCCCACACCAGAAAAAACGCTGTCCTCACTCTCCGCAAAGGAAACCTCTCCCTCCGAGTCGCCGATTGCAATATTAAAGCATTCCGTTGTACGGCTTGTCTTCCACTTATCCGAAAGGGCAGTGATCGGCTCAAAAGCAAAACCCTTCCATCCGTTCTCTTCCAGCAAATAAGTATTGTTTATTTTAATGGGATCATTCGCGCCAATGTCAAGAAAAAAACCCGTATTTTTAGCGCCAAAAACCATGTGATAGACAAATATATCCTGCCCGGAAGCCGAATACTTTTTCGCTTTTAATCTCTTAAACATTCCGTTATCGTCATAGATAAAACTGTTATTGACCGCGCCTTGCGATATTTTACCTCTAAGCAGCTGCTCTCTGATGGAACGAGGTAAGACAGAATATACCAGATCGGTAAATTTACTCATAATCTATTTGTTCTCCTGATTTGCTATGATTGTACAATTTCCTTTATAACTATATCATAGCTATCTTTCTCGTGCAAGTCAAAGACCCTGTAATATCGCCTGCTCCAGCACATAAAGAGCCTTTTCATTCTCCTCAAGACAATGCGCCATCATCGCTTCATGCCCTTTATCCGCGAGAGAAGTAGTATCCGCCCCCAACTGCACAAAACAGACATAATCATCGATAGTCTCCAGCCTGGAAGCCTGTGCCTTGCTCAGGTTTTGAGGATAATTTCTGTTTTTTTCTATGACTGCGCTGCGATAATCTTCAATAGCACGCTCTATGTCGCCCACATAGTCCTCCTTTGCATGAATAATAATCATCGTATCTATGTGCGCATCGAGAACTTCTCTCTCCGCCAGAAAATCTACGTACATATCTTCCGTGATACCAGTCAGTCTTTCAAGTTCCGCCGCAGACAGGTTAACCTCAGGCCAATATCTGTCTTCCAGCAAATTTTTGACTTCCTCCTTCAATTCGGGCATGGTATAAAAATGCCTCTCTTCCTGAACGGACTTCTCCCGAAAAACAGGAAAATTGCTGGCCTCCATATCCTGTCTTGTGTCTTCAAAACCTGTCTCGGTTTTAACAAGCTCATCCTCTGGAAGTTCTTCTCCACAACCGGTTAAGACGAGCAGACTGCAAACCATGATCATTATAATTATTTTGCGCATATTATCTCCATTCCGGAGCGGTTTTTACGCTCCCACATCAATCCCATCTAATCCGGGCGATGGCTATATGCTTGTAAGCTGCCCCCGGATTTGCTATACTATAACGGAATAAAAAACATACCTGAATCTTGTACACTTTTATTAACAGCGTATGTTTTGGCCTGTGTAAACAGCCACTCCGCACTTTTATTTTTTCCTGAATTTATAAAAATATGTAATTGGGGTATTTTATGTTATTTAATTCTTATATTTTTATATTTATATTTCTTCCTATCGCGCTGACCGGATGGTACGGACTTAACAGGCTAAGGCTTTATAAAATGTCTTGTCTCTTTTTGTCAGGCATGTCCTTGTGGTTTTATGCTTACTTTAATGTAAAATATTTAGCCATAATACTGTGCAGTATCTTTCTGAATTTTTCTCTGAGCTTTCTTCTCACAAAAATTCCCGCTTCCAAAAAAGCGGAAACGGTAAACGGCAAAACACCTCTCCCGCTTTTCAACCGGATTGGTCTTTTCGCCGGACTTCTTTTGAATCTCGGCATTTTATTTTATTTCAAATATTATGATTTTTTCATTGAAAATATGAATATGGCCTTCCATACGGATTTTAACCTGAAACACATTCTGCTGCCTCTTGGGATCAGTTTTTTTACTTTTCAGCAGATGTCCTTTATCATAGACCGGGCCTTGAACAGATGTGAGCATTATGATTTTGTCAATTATCTGACCTTCGTCACCTTTTTCCCGCAGTTGATTGCGGGCCCTATCGTCCTGTACAAAGAAATCATTCCCCAGTTTGAGGATCTCTCAAAGCGCCGCTTTGACAGCTCCTCCTTTGCAAGAGGAGTTTACCTTTTTGTCCTTGGACTTACCAAAAAAGTTCTTTTGGCGGATACTTTTGGTCTGATGGCAAATTACGGCTTCGCCCAGACTTTTTCTCTGGACGCCATATCCACAATTTTTGTTATTCTCTCCTACAGCTTTGAGTTGTACTTTGATTTTAGCGGATATTCCGACATGGCCATCGGTCTTGGCAGAATGTTCGGCGTGGAGCTTCCCGTAAATTTCGATTCTCCTTACCGCTCCTGCAGTATTAAGGAGTTTTGGCAAAGATGGCATATCACCTTATCCCGTTTCTTTATCACTTATGTTTATATTCCTCTAGGCGGCAGCAGGAAGGGAAAAGTTCGTATGCTCCTAAACATCTTTGTCGTTTTTCTGTTAAGCGGACTTTGGCACGGCGCGGCCTGGACTTACGTGGCCTGGGGCGCTATGCAGGGACTTCTGGTAGTTATTGACAGTCTTGGAATCGTTGGAATCAAAGGCAGGGAAGAAAAGCATCCATCCCGTTTCCATATTCCCGCACCTCTTGGCTGGGTGATCACATTTACGTTGTTTAACCTCTCCCTCTTCTTTTTCCGAAGCGGCAGTATGATGGCAGCCGGCCAGTTATTTAAAAATCTGCTCTCCATAAAATTTAGCGGCAAGCTTTTTGAGATCGCCGCACAACTGGACATCTCCGAAGTTTATGTATTGAAACAGGCTTTGGAGCTGGCAGCGCCGGGCGCTGTAAATTACCTGTATCTGTCCGTAATGCTCCTGCTCTTTGTCCTGGCATTTTATCTGATATTTCACAGAAACGCTTACGAGCGTGCAACCTACAACAAACTTACCTCCGAAAGATGCTGGGGAATCTGCATCCTCTTTGTGTGGTGTGTCATCTCCCTGTCACAGGTGAGCACATTTTTATACTTTAATTTTTGATAACGTCTGAACAGGCATAAATGGAAGCACAGTCAGACTTATGGAAAGGAAAAAATGAACCCTGAAGCAAAATTTCTCAAATCTTTTTGTATAAGAACCATTATCCTTCTCGTCGCGGTCATATCCCTTGTAGTGGTTTTCGACCCGTTTTACCAGTATCACAAGCCTTTGCCTGGTCTGAAGGCCGTGCTCACGGACAAGGAATACCAGTGTGTCGGCACGCTGAGAAACTTTGACTACAATGCGCTGATCGTCGGTTCCTCCGTCTGCGAAAACTATAACAACGGCTGGTTCGACGAAGGTTTTGACTGTCAGACCATCAAAGCGATCCGCTCCTACGGCGCCACCGCCGACCTCAAGGTACTTCTGGATATCGCATATGAAGAACACGAATTGGACTATGTTTTTTATAATATAGATCCTTCGTCTCTCTCCGCCAGCGATGTGCCAACTTATGTTTCTACAGGCTGTCCGATGTATCTTTACGACAAAAATCACCTAAACGATTATCCTTATACCTTGAACAAAGACGTATTGATGGAAAAACTGCCCTATATGCTGGCTTTCTCCTTTATCGGAGATTATGATGAAGGGGATTCTTACAACTGGGCGCAGTGGAAATATTTCGGGGCCGACCTTGCTCTCGGTATGTATACGAGAATGCCTTCGATCGCGGATATGAAGTCGGAAAACGCTAACAAAGAAGCTCTTGAAAAGAATATCGCCTTGCTCACATCGCTGGTGGAAGAACACCCGGATACTACTTTCAAATTCTTTTTCTCACCTTATTCCATGCTCTGGTGGGATAACGCTTACCGGACAGGTGAGCGCGACGCGGTGATTTATAATGAAAAGCAGGCCGTCAAGGCTCTGCTCTCCTACGATAATGTGGAAATTTATTATTATCAGGATGCAAGAGAGATTATTACAAATTTGGATAATTATATGGATATGATCCATTTCTCAAAAGACATCAATTATTGGGTTTATGATAAGCTGTCGAAGGGCGAGGAGCGCCTCACCCCTGACAATTTTGAAAACAGACTGGAAGGAATGCGGACTTTATCCCAGGAAATTGTAGAGACGGAAATTCAGAAAAGCTTCAGTTCCACGGGACAGTGATCCGATCCCATGATTTGCGTGTGGATTGCCGCATCCTCCAGCCTGTCTTTCAATGCTTCGGAGACGACAAAATAATCAATACGCCACCCGGCGTTTTTTTTCCGCGCCTTAAACCGATAAGACCACCAGGAATACACATCTTTTACATTAGGATAAAAGAAGCGGAAAGTGTCGATAAATCCCGCTTCGGTCAGGGCGGTAAATTTTCCCCTCTCCTCATCCGTAAAACCTGCGTTTTTGCGGTTGGTTTTTGGATTTTTCAAATCAATCTCCCTGTGCGCCACATTCAGATCACCGCAGAAAATAACAGGTTTCTTTTCTTCCAGCTTTTTTAAATATGCCAGAAAATCATCTTCCCATTTCATGCGGTATGAAAGCCTTGCCAGTTCATTCTGAGAATTTGGCGTATATACCGTTAGAAAATAAAAATCCGTAAACTCCAAGGTGATCACACGTCCCTCATGATCATGTTCCTCCACACCCATTCCGTAAAAAACCTGCAAAGGCTCCTCTTTTGTAAAGACTGCCGTCCCGGAATATCCTTTTTTCTCCGCATAGTTCCAATACTGATAATACCCCGGCAGCTCCAAATCAATTTGTCCTTCCTGAAGCTTTGTCTCCTGCAGACAAAAAATATCCGCACAGACCTCGTCAAAAAATTCCATAAATCCTTTTCCCATACAAGCCCGCAAACCGTTTACATTCCATGATACAAATTTCATCGTATATTCTCCTTATTTATCTCAAAAAATCTACGGATATCACTTTATCCGATTTTGTGATAATTTCGTATATCTCCATATTCTCTCTCGACCTCTTAAGGTATAACACGAGATGCACCATCACACTGTCCCCTTTAATACGTGGCGTAGTGATTTCCATGGAATCGACGGAAATATCCGCTTCCTTGAGATCCTGTACGATTCTGTGTATATACTGGCTCTCCTCCAAATCGATAATCACATTGCAGTATCGGGATCTTCTGGTAGCAAAACGTTCCACATAGGGAAGTACATGAAGGGAACAAAGCATAAGCAACGTAATCAATACACCGCCGTCGATAAACCCAATCCCCACTGCCAGTCCGACGCTCGCACTTGCCCATAGGGTCGCCGCTGTGGTCAACCCCTTAACACGGTGGTTTGATATAATGATCGTACCCACGCCGAGAAAGCCAACGCCGCTTATTACCTGTGCCGCCAGACGATTCATATTGGCAAGTCCCGGAAAATTCACCTGGATATACTGTTCCGTCAGCATAACCAGTGTGGACGCGAGACAGACTACTGTGATTGTCTTAGTGCCTGCGCCCCGATGCTTCATCCCCCGGTCAAGACCGATCAAACCGCCAAGCACCATGGAAACTACGACTCGAATTATAAGATTTTGTGCCGTCCACTCCGAGAAATCCCCGAATATCATAAGTACCTCCATTATTTCCAAACATCCGCATTTGTATATCAGGGAAGTTCAAACAAATTTCTCAGAGGATTTACACCTTTCGCCTGTTTCAATATCATTTTTTCCTCCTCCTTAAGAAACATTTCAAGCTTCCTGATCTCCTCTGCGTCAAAGCCTTTTGACTTCTCAATCCCAGCTCCAGGCACGATCCCTTCCGCCCAGTCACTTCCGCGAAGAAACGAAACTCTCGCAAAAGAATTTCCGTCCTTATGAATCATGCTCGTCACCATCATATTAATATCATCCGAAATCTGCTCTTTTGTTTCCTCCGTATCCGCTATCACTATTTTTTTCCGTACTACTTTTCCGTCACTCATATTGCCACTCACCCTTTACATTTAAGCGATCGCTTTCTTTCCATTCAGTGTAGCATATATTCATAAAAAATACCAATACCTGTGTCCACAACAAAAAAAGGGCCGTTCACAACATATCATTCCGTAACGCTTTGTCACTCATTGCGCAATACGAAGCCGTATGCTAATGTTGATTTAGAAATACCACCTAAAAAAGGGGAATCCAAATGTTTACTTACTTGTCATGCAGTATGAAACGAAGAAGGACAGCCAATCTGATCACAGCGGGAATCAGTCTTTTACTTGTGCTCTTAATGAATTTGTATTTCGGAAGTATCCACAGTTACCAGAAGCAGCTTGTGGACTTGGCTCAGAACATACCAATAATCTGCCAGATTACCAATTTAAACGGGAATTTATGGAACGGACTGTTTATACCGGAACGGATTGTCGACGACTTACAGCAATCAGCCCATGTAAAAGACCTGTCCTACATGACGGTTATGTTGGCGGGAGAGGGAGATTTTAAAGAAGTAGAATATTCCAAATATCTGAATTTGTATGTAGTAGGCGCCAACAAAACAGAAATTGTCGGAGAGCTGTCCGACGATATGATCAGTATGGATCGGAGCAGCGTGGATGAACTTCTTTCCTCGGATAAAATGGAGTGTATTGTCAATGAAAACGTCCTAAAAAGGAGGGGGTGGAAAGTTGGAGACAAAATTTTATTGAAATGCTATTACTACGATCCCGCAAGTGAATTTAACAAAATACAGATACATTCCATGGGAAGCGCGGTAGAAATAAAAATTGTGGCAACTATGGAGGACATCAAAGAAAAGACAAACGCGATAGCTACGGACATAATTATACCCGCAAAGACAGCGCGGAATATTTTCTGCATATCCGGTCTTCCCTTCTTTGCAGACACCGTTACTTTTCATGTAAAAGATCCCTTTTATCTGAACACTTTTAAGGAGGATATGCTTAAAATCGGATTGCAGGAGACATCGCCGGAAGCTGCGGATTCCTATACAGGATGTGCTTTGACGGTAAGAGACAGCAACTTTATTTCAAGCGCAACCGATTTAAGGCGCGCCATAGAAGTGATGCGGTCTTTCTTCCCTGCAGTCTGCATTCTTGTTTTGATGATCGGTTATGTAGTAAGTTTCCTTTCCGGCAACAGCAGAAGAGACGAATTTGCTCTCCTGCGTTTACAAGGAGTAAAAAACCGGAATGCCTCTCTTTTGTTTTTAACGGAACAAATGATACTGGTTTTGGCAGGAAATTTTTTGGGAGACATGATAATGCTGTGGATGACGCCCTCACTGACAACACTGCTTGCCGTAAATGCCGTGCTGTCTGTCTCTTATCTGATTGGTGCAGCGGCGGCTTACGGACAGATGAGCAGGAGAAGTTTACTGTATCTTTTATCTGCACAGAAATAGGCGACGCGAAGTAATGGTCTTTGATATATAAGTGGGTCCAATGGAGGTCGGTACAAAATGAAAAACAGTTTAAAACAGATGATTAGAACACCTGTCCGTACAACATTTTTTCTTATTTTATTGGTTTTTGCTTCCTTACTAATGACTCTTGGCAGCGGCATCTGGACGAAGGGAAAACAAACCATGGAGCAATATGAGGATCGTTTCATAACCATTGGGACAGTGCGCCAGATCCCGGACTCCTTTGAACAGACATTGCAATGGAACGCGGAAACAAGAGACTATGATGTAATCAAAAAAGCACAGTACACTTCTTTTCATTCACCGGAGGATATGCTTTTTCCGGAAGCGGAATATATAGCGGAGCCGGAACAGAGGGCTTTCTATATCTCTTATGTTCCCGACTATCTTATGCTCAGCAAAAGTCTGAACCCTAATATGTTGATAATGAGTTCACTCATCGCTGAATTTTCACCCATGGAAAACTGTATACCAAATGAATCTGTCAAAATACAGATTACAAAGGTTATTGGTGGAGACAAGCGGATGGAAGGAGTGGTAGATTACTTTTGTGACCATAGGAATCCAAATCCGAAAATGTTATATAAAAACAAAACATACGTTGCCGTTTTAAGACATGGCGGCGTCTATATACATGGCAAAGCTTACGATGAATTGATGAGTTCAAAAAACGAGGTGCATATCGGTTTGGAATACATGCCTGATTCTCTGGAATCGGGATTAATGCAGGCGGACGGAAACAGATTGGAGAAATCCTTCCAGGGCGGGCAACAGATTTTTGAAGTGACAGACGGCTTCTACGAGACGGATGCCGGGCGCAGACTCCTTAATCTCGGAAAATTGGAGACAATCTGGCAATATTGTCAACCGGTTACCGGGACTAATAAAACCTGCCTCCTTATGCCATTTTACAACAGACAAGCGTATATCTGCGAGGGAAGGGATATCATCGAAGAGGAATATGCCGCCGGAAGCAAAGTATGTCTGGCCTCTGAAACTTTCATGAAAAATAACGGACTTTCTCTCGGAGATCAGGTGAAAGTAAATCTTATCTATACAGACAGAAAAATAAACGCAGGAAGAAAATTCTTTCTGGACGGATCTCTTAAATTTTACAGCGGAATGATAGATACATCGGGAAAACCTCTGGAAATATTTGAAATCTCCGAGTATACTGTGGTGGGTATCTACGATACAAACGTCGGCAGTACAGATTCTATTTTTAACATGGGAGCGGACGAACTGATTGTACCTATGGAATCCATAGAAATGCGGAACGGAAAAAATCTGATGGACTGCGGGGCAATGACGGACACTACCTCCTCTTTCCAAATTCCAAACGGGAGCATCGACCGTTTTCTGAAAGACTGGACTGAACACGGAACGGAAAACCTGGAAATTTCCTTTTATGACGGAGGGTATTCCAAACTGAAAGCAGGCATAGACAATATGAGAAATCTATCTCTGTTCCTCTTTTTATCAGGACTCATTCTGACTGGTCTTTTACTGTTTTTTTTCAGTCATTTGTTTATCACGCAACAGGCGAAACGGACGGCAGTGGAAAGAGCTCTTGGCATGAAAAAAATACAATGTGGGTGGTCCGTTTTATCCGGCTTTATTCTCCTTCTTTTACTTGGCAGTATCATCGGCTCTCTTGCAGGAGTCAATATTTCCGAAAAAATTTCTCTGAGGGATACTGCGGAAAGTTATTATGACAATACCTTTACGGTGGGGACGATTATCGACGAAAATCAAATAGAGGTGGAAGAATCAGAAAATAAAAACGACTCTGCTGTTTTTTGTACTTTTCTCATCATCGTCAGTGGTATGGGAATATCCTTTGTAAAAATGGATATAAGCTTAAAGAAAGAACCTATGGAATTATTGTCGGTTAAACAAGACTAATCAGAGAAAGGTTAAAAAGTGGATACAATCACAATCGCCATATGCGATGACGAAAAAATAATACAACAATCGTTGAGACGCAGCATTGCTCATTTTTTTGCGGACTCTGGTCTTCCCTGCCAGATTAACTGCTATGATTCGGGAGAAGAAGTGCTCAGACAGGAGAAATCGTTCTCACCCGATCTCTTTTTTCTTGATATTCAGATGAACGGAAAAAACGGAATGGAAATCGCCAGAGAATTTCGTATGCAGAATAAAAACGCGATACTGGTTTTTGTAACCGCGCTGCCGGAATATGTCTATGAGGCTTTCGACGTAAATGCCTTTCATTACCTGGTAAAGCCTTTTTCAGAGGAAAAACTGCTCGAAATTTTAGAAACAGCTTTACAGGAGTTGCTGAGAAGGAAAGCCATACTGGAAGACCCGGAAAACAAAATACCGAACAGGGAAAAAAAAGGGTTAATTATAAAAAGAGGCGGGTTGTCCACTCGTGTTCTTCTTTCGGATATCATCTATGCGGAAGTTTTTAACCGCAAAGTAATGCTCCACACAACAAATGGCAATATAGAGTATTACGGCAAACTGACAGATCTCTCAGAACAGGTCGGAACAGACTTTTACCGTACCCACCGGGCTTATCTGGTTAACCTGAGATATGTGGAAAAATACAACACTACTACAATCTGGTTGGAACAGGGAACGGCACTATTGTCAAAAAAACAGTTTTCCGGGTTTGTACGACAATATATGCAGTACATTAACAGGCAAAACAACAGACAGTCGGAAACCTGAAATTCCGGCAAGGTATTATCCGGTAAAACCTCGCCGGAATGAATTGCCATGAAATAAAGGAACGGACAAATGAACCATTTCGATTTATATTATAAAATACTTTCCGTAACCGATACCATCTGTGATAATCTGATTGACGCCTACTGCTGTGCAATCTTGACAAAACCTTTTTTGGATCGCAGAGAAAAAGCATGGCTGACAGGCGGCATCTATGCGGCGATTATGTTTATCTTCGATTTTATGCCCTGGTACATCAACCCAATGTCAGCCTATATCTTAGGTGCCATAGCCATATTTTTTGCTATGTGCCTGATGGACAGGGAGTACTTTTCCCAAAAATTCTTTCTTGCAGTCACTTTTTTCTGCCTGCGATGGCAGGCGCCCCGCATTATAATATATATCAACAATGAAATTGACAAAATAGTGAATCCTTTGCTTGTATCAGCGTCACTTGGAGAAAGATTTTGGTTTCTCTGGTCTTTGTTAACTACCTTTATCGAATACAATCTTTTCTGCTTTTTGCTCTTGTATGGTGCCGTCAAATGTATTTTATTCACTTACGGACGTGGACGCGAATATATGGGAGTCAAGGAACTCCTGCTGCTTTCTCTGCCATCCGTTTCAGGAGCTTTCTCCTACGGAGTAATCCGCTATTACAGTTACATTTACGAGCGGGATACCGGGGAAAGCGTTTATGCTCTCTACGGCAGTCATGATTTGATTATGTTGCTGTTTACAATACTCTCCTTTGCCGTGATTCTTGTGACAACTTATGTATTCCGTCAATGGAAAACAGAACAGGAAGAGGACAGACAGCGACAAATTTTTTCCACACAGATGGCGGATTTACAAAATCATATAGGCGAAGTGGAACGGCTTTACCGGGACCTTAGAAGCTTTCGCCACGATGTGGGAAACCATCTTATGACTTTAGAACAGCTTTATAGCGGAGGTGAGTTTGAGGCAGCGGAACAATATTCCAAAACCATGAAAAAAAGTATTCAAAATTTTTCAAAGGAAATTTCCAGTGGAAATCCTGTGACGGACGTCATTATCTCCGGAAGGAAAAAGGAGATGGAAGAAAAGGAAATTGATTTTTCCTGCAGCTTTCACTATCCGGTTGAAAGTCAGGTAAATTCTTTTGATATCAGCATTATACTCAATAACGCTCTTTCCAACGCAATTGAAGCCATAGAGAGGGAGAGATTCGATTTAAAAGGGGGAAATCACATTTCACTCGTCTCAAACCGCATAAAAAATATGTATATTATAGAGGTTACCAACAGCTACAAAGGTATTATAAAAACAGACACAGAAAGCGGGCTTCCAAAAACATTAAAGACGGATGAAGGACACGGATTTGGACTTGCAAGTATCAGGCATGTTGCCCGCAAATATCTGGGCGATATTGAAATTTGCAAAGAGATCTACGAAGGGGAAGAGCGATGTGTGCTCCGGGTGATGCTTCAAATGGAAAAATCCTTTTACAACTGATATTTTTCCACTCACAACATCTGTCTTAACTGATACTCATAGACAGTCGAAATAAATAATAACAACAATTGATGCAAAAAATTTTTCAGAAAAGACATGTATTCTCTGAGTCTCTTTGTACTGCCACTAAGGCAGGTGCAAAAGAGATTCCGAGAGTACATAAAACTCAAACAGGAGGAATCTTATGAATGTAAATGGAGTAAACGGCGCAGGGATGCGGCAAAATACTACAGGGACAGGTGCCGGAAACCAGACTGATCCTGTCAGCAAAGATTTGCAGTCGCAGATAGAAAAACTAAAAAATGATTTACATGAAATTTCCGCCAACCAGGAAATGTCCGTGGACGCTAAAATGAAAAAGCGTCAGGAAATCCAAAAACAGATCAGTGAATTGGAGATTCAGCTCCGGCAGCACCAGATGGAGGTCAAACGGGAAGAACGGCAAAAGAAAAAGGATGAATCCTCCTTTGACGATCTGACAGGCACAAAACCACAGAAAAAGCAGGGTGACAGTCAGAGCATGGGAATGTCCGCAGGAAGTATGGAGGCAATGATTTCTGCAGATAAAGCGATAAAGCAAGCAAGTGTAAACGGCAGTACTGCAAAGAGGATGGAAGGCCGGGCAAATGTGCTTGAAGTTGAAATAAAACTTGACAGAAGCAGAAACGGCAGCAGTAATGCAAACCTCAAGGAAGAAGAACTTGCCAAAACGAAGGAGTCCATGGAGAAAGCCGCAGCCTCCCAGTTAGATTCCCTCGTCCAGGCCGGCAAGATCATGCAAGAAGCTTCCAAAGAAGATAAGGTAAAAGGACAAAAGGAAGAAGATAAGAAAATATCCGGTACGGAAGAAGATAAAGAAAACCCCGATATTCAGGAGAATGAAGTTTTGGAGGAGACAGGCTACGCTTATCATCCGGTGGACGTAAGATTATAGAACAATCGTCATTGTACAATTTCTTAATCGAGCAGGGAAAATCTATTTTTCCCTGCTCGCCGTGCTCACCATGCGCCGATTTAGCGACACACTTCCTCTGCATGGGACTGCGCATAAAAAGATACCGCTTCATCGATTTAGCCTCCATGAAACGGTATTTTTATGTGTTTAAATCAAATCTGTGCTTTCGACGCCTCCACCGCGGCAATTACGCGGTCACACCATTCGTCAAACGCAGGATCTTCCTTCTGGCATTCTTCCGGATGGGACAGCACATAGTTAAGAGCAATTCTTACCCCCTGATCAAACCTGACCTGTGTACACATATCCGGCGACAATCTCTTTATTTTTCTGTTGTCAAATACCACGGAAACGGACTTATCTCCGATCAGACTTCCCTCAAAATCATATCCGTATTTTTTCCCGACTGCTGACAGATATTCGGAAGACACATGATACGCTTTTAGTTCCACACCGAGCGCATCCGCAATCGTCTCGTAAATTTGGTTCCATGTCAGCGTCTCATCACCCGTAATCTGGAACGCCTCTCCAATCGCGTGGTGATTTCCCATCAGACTGATATAACCGACGGCAAAATCCGCGTTATATGTCAGGGTCCAGAGAGAAGTTCCGTCTCCTTGTATGATGACAGGCTTTCCTTCCATCATCCTCTTGATCACCTGCCAAAAACCATTGTTTCCGTGAACGCCAAGAGGAATATGTCTCTCGTCATAAGTGTGGCTCGGACGGACGATTGTGACAGGAAATCCCTCTTCCCGATACTTTTGCATCAAAAAATTTTCACTGGCTATCTTATCTCTGGAATACTGCCAGTACGGATTGGCAAGCGTCGTACCTTCATTGATTATATAATTTGCAGCCGGTTTGTGATAAGCGGACGCGGAACTGATATAAATATATTGTTTGGTTTTACCTTTAAAAAGACGGTAATCTCTTTCTACATCCTCCACATGAAACCCTATAAATTGGCAGACCACATCGAAAGATAAATCTTTGATCTTTTCCACCACCAACGTTTCATCGTTGATATCCGCAATAATCTGATGCACATTCTCCGGCAAGGCACTTGCTCTGCTGCCACGGTTTAAAAGCCACACTTCCCAGGCCGGCATATCCGAAAGCTGTCTTACAATCGCCATACTGATTGTCCCTGTACCGCCTATAAATAAAGCTTTTGTTTTTTTCCCCATCTCTCATTATCCTTTCCTGAAATTCATTTGCTTTTTTCCTGTCGTTTTTAAAATGAAAAATCGTTCCCCTTATATGATCTTATTATAGAGTCATTAACTTAAAATAGCAAATTCTTAATTCCAATCCACTTCTATACCATCATACATACACCCGCTGATCAAACAAAATCCACCCTATTATGATTTTTACTGGATGAAAAGCTATTACATCAAAATGGAAAACAACACAAAAAATATGGGAATACGAAATTTTAATTTTTCCCTGTACAAGGCCGGAAAATACATGAAGTGAAACAACAAAAATCCGATGTCACAATTTTCTATAAGAATCAAGCAGGCTGGAAATCTGAAAAGATTTTCGGCCTGTCAAATTCTTCTATTGTTACTCTTGCTCCTCGCACCACAATCTGTACTCTTCCAATCTCTCAATATATCCGCTAAATTCCGGCACCGTAAAATCCAACTCCCTATATCTGATCGGATAAATAATCCCTTTATTGATAAGCTGTGCTCTTGTGGTAGATATAGAATTTACACTTTTATTAAGATTTTTCGCTACATTTGCAATTGTACACGGCAATTCTTTACACTTTACCATTGCAAAAATAAATTTTTTATCACTATCCGCACATCTCTCGTACCTTACTTTAAAAAATCCCACATCAAGCAATTTATAGAACTCTTCAATACTGTCCTCCACAATACCGCATCCTATTTTGTTATCAGTCGCATTTTTATAAACCACCTGACACATTTGCTGGATAAAGAACGGATATCCCTTCGTAATTGAAATAATTTGATCTATCGCTTCATCTGAATAAGTAATTCCAAATTTCTGTGCGGGAATTTCAATCGCATTTTTGGACTGTTCATACGTCAGGGAACCAACTTCTTTATATAAAAACAATCTTTCGGAATAAGATCTTTCATCCGACAACATTTTATATATTTTAGGCAATCCGGCGCCGATTATCATGACCGGGTATCCTAATTGATTCGTGCGGTGTAACGCCGAAATCAGAGAACCCATCTCTTTCGGCTTCATATATTGAATTTCATCAATAAAAAAACAAACAGGAATACCTGCTTTATATGCTGCCTCACCTACTGTTGTAAATACATCCGTCAAACCCTGCGTTAAATTTACAGAACTGTAAAGTTCTCTTTCCTGCACGGACAACGAAAAGGTACTGTCATTTGGATCAAACGAAATTACTAACGCTTTGATTGCGTCAAGCGGTTTCTGTATTAAATGTTTGAATTTTTCTCTCGCGCTCACCCTTCTCAAAAACGCCTGACAACAGGCAGCTATTTGGGAAATAAAATCATTCCTCTCCTCCACTTCAATATGTTTACAAAAAATTTCTTTATCTTCTGCAATTTTTTGCAGGGTGTTTATCAAAACAGTCTTGCCTACACCTCTAAGTCCGCTGAAAATAATCGACTGTGTAGGCATATTCATGGAAAGCGCCTCAAACATTTGGGTAACATTTTCTATATCTTCATTACGTCCGGCTAAATAAGTAGGCATCAATCCGGCTCCCGGCCTGTACGGATTTACTTTAAACATAGAAATCACCTCCACCCACATTATTTCACACAATTACGCTTGCGTCAATTCATTTACGCTATATGCTGCAAAATATATCCTATAAGTTACTATAAGTTTATGATTTTTCTTCTTGCCGCATCTCCCGGATTACGCTCACGCCAAGCGGAATCGAAACCGTCAGCGCAAATAAATCCGAAACAGCCTGACAAGCCTCCACCCCGATAAGCCCAAAGAAATAGGGAAGAATCGCGATGAGAGGTAAGAAAAAAATTCCCTGTCTGGCGGAAGCTACAATAGACGCTTTCAAGCCTTTACCGATAGACTGCAACATCATATTACACATGATAATCCAGGAGCTCAGGGGAAGTGCCATAACGGAATACCGCAGAGCAGCCGTTCCTACCTCTATCACGTCCGCATCTCCTTTTCTGAATACAGTTACCAAGCCCGGTGCAAAAATATATACCACAACGGCAATACCCGCGAGAGAAAAAAAAGCGACCTTCACGCAAAAGAAAAACGCATCCAACACACGTTTATATTTTTTTGCACCGTAGTTAAATCCACACACCGGCTGAAACCCCTGTCCGAACCCGATTAAAGCAGAGTTCACAAACATCATGATACGGGATACAATGGACATCCCGGCAATCGCCGCGTCGCCGTACACGCCTGCCGCATGATTCAAACAAATTGTCGCCACACTGGCAAGTCCCTGACGGAACAAGGAGGGGATACCTCCCCTGATCACTTCTATGTAAAAATGAAGGCTTGGTTTAAAATTCTGAAAACGGATCTGGATATTTCCTCCTTTTCTTATCATAACAAGGAGGAAAATAAAACTCAAATATTGGCTTACGGTTGTGGCAAGCGCCGCTCCGGCAATTCCCATATCACATCCGAAAATCAAAATCGGATCCAGAGCAATATTGATAACCGCACCTGAAACAATACCTATCATCGCATAAAAAGCGCTCCCCTGGAAACGCATCTGATTATTTAACACGAGGGAAGCCGTCATGGCAGGCGCCCCTATGAGAATAATTCTCAGATAAGCCACCGTATATGGCTGTATCGTCTCCGTGGAACCGAGCAGGTAGGAAAGTGGCTCTATAAAGAACATGCAGCCTACCATAATGACAATGCCAGCCATAAATGACGTAAAAAATCCAACCGCGGACATTTTTTGCGCTTCTTCTATATCACCGGCGCCCAATTTTCTGGAAATATAATTTCCTGAACCATGTCCGAACAAAAATCCAACTGCCTGAATAATTGCCATCAAAGAAAATACCACCCCAACGGCGGCTGTGGACTGCGTATTAATTCTGCCTACAAAAAAAGTGTCCGCCATATTGTAAAAGGAGGTAACAAGCATACTTAAAATCGTAGGCATTGCCAGCCTACAAACCAATTTTTCGACAGGCTCTTCCAACATATAATTTCTCTTCTGTTCCGCACTCTCAAATTTCATATTTTTCTCTTGTCTTTCCCTTATTTTTCCTAAAACATCATGATCAGCTTCCATATGTCAGTATCTCCTATTTTAATCACTTTTTTGAAATTTTGCAAATTCGGTGAGATATGCGCTCCTATTTTTAATATATTTCTTTTACCTGCCGATTATGACTTGTCAATGTTTTCACTTACAACTATAATAAATGCTGGAAAAACAAATCAAAGCGAATAGTACGCCTGTTTTTTCACATAATAAAGTATATCAAATACAAAAAAGAACGGAGATTATTATGAATTCGAAAGCATTGTTCCAAATATCCTATGGACTCTACGTAGCATCCTCCAAATTTGACAAAAAAATGAACGGCTGTATTGTCAACACCGTAATGCAGGTCACAAGCAATCCGTTGCAAATAGCGGTGGCAATCAACAAAGAAAATCTGACCTGTGAAATTACACAGAAATCCAAAATGTTATCTCTCTCCGTACTATCCGAGACAGCTCCTTTTTCTCTCTTTCAGCACTTTGGATTCCAGAGCGGAAAGACAACGGACAAATTTGTAGACTATCCCTTTGCCATGACAGCCCAGGATCTTCCTTATCTCACAAATAACACGACAGCCTTTATCGATTGTAAAGTAAACGATACCGTTGATCTCGGAACCCATATGCTTTTTATCTGTTCCGTGAACGACTGTGACGTTCTATCCGGCGAAAAGGCGATGACTTATTCTTTCTACCACGAATTTGTAAAACCGAAGCCCGAAACGTCCACCGCAAAAGGATGGCGCTGCGCGGTATGCGGTTATGTTTATGAAGGAGAAGAACTTCCCCCTGATTTTATATGTCCATGGTGCAAACATGGAGTCGAAGATTTTGAAAAAATTGTCTGATCCGCGAAAACGGTCCGCCTGATCTTTCTGTAGTGCCGATATTGCCAAAAACGCCGTATTTACAGGGATGCAACCGTTACTTTACATTAAAATATTTAAAAGCAACATAAAATTGATGTTCTTTACATCCCTGTCAGCTTACAATAAATACTGTGACCGGCACAAAAACAGAATAGGAGAAACGAAAATATGAGTTTAGGACAGAACTTACAATTTTTAAGAAAAAGGGACAATATTACCCAGGAACAATTAGCGGAAGCTATGGAAGTATCGAGACAGTCCGTCTCCAAGTGGGAGTCGGACACGACCTACCCGGAAATGGACAAACTTTTGCAGCTTTCCAATCTCTTCCACTGTACGCTGGACGATCTGGTAAAAAAGGATATGAACACACAGTATATAGAAGACAAATGTAATTACGACCAGTTTATGAACCAGTTTGGCAAGAGGATGACATTCGCTGTTGGACTTATTTTATGTGGCCTTACTTTGATGTTATTTTTATCTGCATTTGCTCCTCTGATACCTGAATTTAATATGGAAGAGTTTTCCGGTATCATCTTTCTTTTCTTTGTGATAGTCGCCGTAGCGATCTTCATTGTGTCCGGCTTGCAAAAAGACTATTTCGAAAAGAAAAATCCGTACATAGAAAATTTTTACTCGGAGACGGAAAAAGAAGAATTTCATAATAAACTCATCAAATTTGTAACATCAGGCGTTGTCCTTATCATTTTCGGCATGATTTTGGCGATGGCTTCCGAAACGATAGTATCCGACAATCATCCGATACGAAATGTGATTGATATGGATATACTCGGAGGCGCCTTATTCATGTTCCTTGTGACCATAGCCGTTATATTGTTTGTTTACGCTGGCACACAGGAAAGCAAATACAACATTACCCATTATAACCTGATGCATGACCGTAATTCCCAGACCTACAAAAACAGCAGAAAAATTGGTCTGATCTGCGGCTGTATTATGATGATCGCGACTATGATTTTTTGTACCTGCGGCTTTATATGGAATTTATGGCAAACTGCCTGGGTTGTATATCCTGTTTTCGGTATTGCCTGCGGCATTGTATCTGTCGTTATCAGCCGGAATAATGAGGAAGAGCAATAAAAAATGAGAGTTCCCGTTTCTCGAAGCGGGAGCTCTTTTTATTTTCGATAATCTTCTATTCCAAATTTTTTTAGTGCCTCGCTCCAGTATTCTTCAGGAATATCCGGCCATATGACGGTTCCTTGAGCTCTTTGGCAAAGCTCTTTGGCATAATTTAAACAGTTTAGATTCTGGTCACTTCCTGTCCTCAAAGTATGGATCGTAATTTTTGACCAGGCCGGCGCTTTTTGGTTTAAACCGGAAGTCTCAAATTCTTTCACCATCTTTTCCACGTCATAATCCAACCGAAAAAATTCCGCCTCCCAACCTGATTTTGCTCCGTGAAGCATCATATACTGTGTTCTTCCGTTAAAATACCAGGAAACGCCCACGGCGCCGGGATGTACTAATTTTTTACCGTCGTAAATTCTCTCTTCCTGAAAGTGCACATGTCCCGATACAAGCAAATCCACATCCAGATTTTTCATAAGATGCGCCGTATTTTCACCATCAGGTTCAAGAATCTCATTTGAACGGACAAAGGAACCATGACAATACCGAAAAGACGGATAACCTGCCTTTTCATAAAATCCTTTAATATCGAGACTTTCAAAAAAACGAAAATCTTTTTCCGTTAAATTTTCATATGTGTACAGGAGACTGCCGCTCGCAGAAGAGTATGTCCAGCGTTCGCCCGGATTTTTTCTGTGATTTAGCATATAATCTTCCCGGTTGCCACGGATAAACCGACATACATAATTCCTATCCATCTCATATACAAGCTTCATGGTTTTTTGAGGATTAGGACAATCGCTGATATAATCTCCGAGAAACAAAAATTCATCCGGATTCTGTTTCAAGGCATGTTCCAAACATTTTTCAAGACCTGCATGATTGCCATGGATATCGCCGATAACAGCTATTTTATAATCTTTCACGGTTTTATCTTACTCCTAAAATATATACCTCAAGAAAATTTACTTTCCTGAGGTATATGATTTGTCTTTTTTACTGTTCTTCGTTTTCTTCTATTGGAATATTCAATTCTTTTCCGTCATCAATATCCTCTGGAATATTATACTTTTCCTCCTCGGGTATCTCCTCCATGGCGTCGTCAATATTCTCAAACTCTTCTTCCCCGTTACTGATTTTTTCCCGTACTTTTGCTATCTTTGCAACCTTCATACCTTCATCGAGATTGATCATCTTCACGCCTGATGTGATTCTCTTTAACTTGGATATTTCATCCATGCGAAGCTGAATGATAATTCCCCCGTCTGTAATCATCATGATCTCATGGTCGTCATTCACTGCTTTTACGCCGATCACGTAGCCTGTCTTTTCCATGATCTTATAACATTTCAAACCCTTACCGCCACGTTTCTGGAGCGTAAATTCATCCAGATCGGTTCTCTTACCCATGCCGTTTTCCGATACGATCAGAAGAGAATCACCTTGATGATCGAGCTGCATACCTACAATCTCATCGCCGTCGGATAAATTCATACCAATAACGCCTATAGAGGATCTTCCGGTAGGTCTTACATCTGTCTCCTTAAAGCGTATACACATACCATGCTTTGTCACAAGGAAAATATCCGTCTCCTCGGACGTAATTTTCACCTCAATCAGTTCGTCATCATCCCGCAGGTTAATAGCCGCCAGCCCATTTTTTCTGACATTGCTGAATTCCATGACAGAGGTTTTTTTCACGATACCTTTCTTTGTCACCATAAAGAGATTTTTATTCTCCTCATAATCTTTGATAGGTATCATAGCCGTTATTTTTTCACCCGGATTTAACTGCAAAATATTGACAATGGCGATACCCCTCGCCGTACGGCTTGCCTCCGGTATCTCATAAGCCTTTAAACGGTAAACACGTCCATAATTCGTAAAAAACATGAGATAGTGATGGGTTGTAGTCATCAGAAGATCCTCAATATAATCTTCCTCGATGGTCTGCATCCCCTTAATACCCTTACCGCCGCGGTTTTGGGATTTAAAATTATCCACCGTCATGCGTTTGATATAGCCAAGGCTTGTCATGGCAATCACGGTGTTGTCCCTTGGAATCAAATCTTCCATATTGATATCGTAAACGTCATATCCGATTTTGCTTCTTCTGTCATCCCCATACTTCTCAGCAGTAAGAAGCATCTCGTCCTTTATAACGCCAAGGAGCAGCTTTTCATCCGCCAAAATTGCCTTTAACTCCTGAATCTTTTTGAGAAGTTCTTCATGTTCGTTCTCAAGCTTCTCCCTCTCCAGACCTGTCAGTGCGCGCAGACGCATATCCGCGATCGCCTGTGCCTGCAATTCGGAAAGCCCAAACCTCTCCATCAATCTTTCCTTCGCGATAGGAGTAGTACGGCTGCTTCTCATAATATGGATCACTTCGTCAATATTATCCAAAGCGATAAGCAGTCCCTGTAAAATATGATCCCTCTCCTCCGCTTTGTTCAGATCATATTTTGTTCTTCTGGTCACCACATCCTTCTGGTGATCCAGATAATAGTTGAGCATATCCAAAAGGTTCATTACCTTCGGCTGGTTATTTACAAGAGCCAACATAATCACGCCAAAGGAATCCTGAAGCTGCGTATGCTTATAAAGCTGATTTAAAATTACATTGGCATTTGCGTCTTTTCTCAGCTCAATGACGATTCTCATGCCCTCGCGGTTCGTCTCATCCCGCAGATCCGTGATGCCCTCAATCTTCTTTAATTTCACCAGATCGGCAATTTTCAGAATCAGATTCGCTTTATTTACCATATAGGGAAGCTCCGTCACAATAATACGGGTCTTTCCGTTATCCATCGTCTCAATATCCGTGACGGCGCGCACTCTCACCTTGCCACGCCCGGTACGGTAAGCCTCCTCCGCTCCTCTCGTTCCTAAAATGATGCCTCCGGTAGGAAAGTCAGGAGCCTTGACAATCTCCAAAATTTCCTCCATATCAGTCTGCCTGTCCTCATCAATCTGATTCTGAATAATCTTTACTACGGCGCTGACAACTTCTCTCAAATTGTGAGGAGGAATATTGGTAGCCATACCTACCGCTATACCCGTCGTGCCGTTTACAAGAAGATTCGGATAGCGGCTCGGCAAAACAACAGGTTCTTTTTCCGTATCGTCAAAGTTCGGTACAAAATCCACAGTATTCTTGTTGATATCGGCCAGAAGCTCCATGGAAATTTTGCTCAGACGCGCTTCCGTGTAACGCATAGCCGCCGCCCCGTCCCCGTCCATGGAACCGAAGTTGCCGTGACCGTCCACCAAAGGATACCTGGTAGACCAGTCCTGCGCCATGTTTACTAACGCTCCGTAAATAGAACTGTCTCCGTGAGGATGATATTTACCCATGGTATCGCCGACAATACGAGCGCTCTTTCTGTGAGGCTTATCCGGTCCGTTATTCAACTCAATCATGGAATAAAGAACGCGGCGCTGCACGGGCTTTAGACCGTCTCTCACATCAGGCAGCGCACGGGCAGCGATAACACTCATAGCATAGTCGATATAAGAATCTTCCATTTTCTTTTTAAGATCGACGTCCTCTATCTTGTCAAAAATCTTATCATCCATTTTTTTCTCCATTTCTGATCGCCCAAAACCCAATTAGATATCTAAATTTTTCACAAACTTCGCGTTTTCTTCTATGAAAATTCTTCTCGGCTCCACCTTATCTCCCATTAAAGTATTAAAAGTAAGGTCTACTTCAGACTCCTCTTCCTCGTTTAAATTGACGCGGAGAAGTATTCTTCTCTCGGGATCCATGGTAGTCTCCCATAGCTGGTCCGCATCCATCTCTCCCAGCCCTTTATAACGCTGAATCTTATTATTCTGGTCGCGTCCTACCTCCGCCAAAATCTTCTCAAGCTCATCGTCACTGTAGGCATACCAAACCTGTCTATTTTTCTCAAGCTTATATAGAGGCGGCTTTGCCAGGTATACATGACCCTGTTTGATAAGCTCCGGCATAAAACGATAGATGAAAGTGAGCATTAAAGTAGCAATATGCGCGCCGTCCACGTCCGCATCCGTCATAATAATAATTTTGTCATAGCGCAATTTGGATATATCAAAATCTTCATGAATACCGGTTCCGAAAGCAGTGATCATAGCCTTGATCTCCGCATTGCCATATATTTTGTCAAGACGCGCTTTCTCCACGTTCAAAATTTTTCCGCGAAGAGGCAGAATCGCCTGAGTGGCACGGCTTCTTGCCGTCTTTGCGGAACCCCCGGCTGAATCGCCCTCAACAATATAAATCTCACAGTTTTTCGGATCTTTATCAGAACAGTCCGCAAGCTTTCCCGGAAGGGAAGTTCCCTCGAGAGCCGTCTTTCTTCTAGTTAAATCCCTGGCCTTTCTGGCCGCTTCCCTCGCGCGCTGCGCCAAAATAGATTTTTCACATATAATCTTTGCAACGGAAGGATTCTGCTCTAGAAAATAAGTAAGCTGTTCGCTCACAATATTGTCTACGGCGCCTCTCGCCTCCGAATTGCCGAGTTTTTGCTTCGTCTGTCCCTCAAACTGCGGATCTTCAATTTTCACACTGATAATTGCCGTCAATCCTTCTCTGATATCTTCTCCCGAAAGATTCGGTTCACTGTCCTTTAAAAGCTTATTGTTTCTGGCATAATCATTAAAGGTCTTTGTCAAGGCATTTCTGAATCCTACTAAATGGGTACCGCCTTCCGGTGTATTGATATTGTTTACGAAGGTATAAACACTCTCATTGTAAGAATCGTTGTGCTGCAGAGCGACTTCCACATAAACGCCGTTTTTCATACCCTCAAAATACATAATCTGCTCATACAAAAATTCCTTACTACGGTTTAAGTATGTAACAAATTCTTTGATACCGCCCTCATAGTGAAAAGTCTTTTCATGTTCCTGTCCGCCCCTGTCGTCCCTTAAAACAATTTTAAGTCCTTTTGTCAGAAAAGCCGTCTCACGAAGCCTTGTCTTTAACGTATCGTATTCAAATACCGTATCCTCAAAAATGGTGGCATCAGGCTTAAACTGCACTCTCGTACCTGTTTTTCCGGGTTCACAGTCTCCAATCACCTTTAATTTGTTACATGAATGGCCTCTCTCATAGCGCTGATGATAAATTTTACCTTCCTGACATATATCCACCTCAAGCCAGTCGGAAAGAGCGTTCACAACAGAAGCTCCCACGCCATGAAGACCGCCGGAAACCTTATATCCGCCGCCGCCAAATTTTCCGCCGGCATGAAGAACCGTAAACACTACCTCCACCGCAGGAATACCTGCCTTGTGATTAATCCCCACAGGAATGCCGCGGCCGTTATCCTCCACCGTAACGGAATTATCCTGATTAATCGTCACATAAATATCCGTACACACGCCGGCTAACGCTTCATCTACAGAATTGTCAACAATCTCATAAACCAAATGATGAAGACCTCTAAGGGAAGTACTTCCGATATACATACCGGGTCTTTTTCTCACCGCTTCCAAACCTTCCAAAATCTGTATCTGATCCGCACCATACTCAGTGTTATTCATTTCTTCAAAGTTATCTGCCATTTTGATCTGACCTCTCTATTCTGCAATACTGCCGTTTACTATCCTGAAAACCTTGTCAATTTCGAATCTGTTATTGACAAATTCGTCTAATCCCGTACAGGTAATAATCGTCTGTATTTCCCCAATAGTGCTCAACAAATAATTTTGTCTGTTACTGTCAAGCTCTGACAGGACATCATCTAAAAGAAGAACCGGATTCTCTTTTGTGATTTTCTTTACAAGCTCTATCTCCGAAAGCTTTAAAGACAACGCTGCCGTCCTCTGCTGACCTTGAGAACCAAACTTTCTGATATCGATATCCCCCACCATAAAAGAAAAATCATCCCTGTGAGGCCCAACTGTAGTCTGTTTTAATTTGATATCTCTCTCCTGACAGGAAGAAAGAGATTTTTCATACTCTTCAATAAAAACATCTGGTTCATATTTAATAACAAGTTCTTCCTTATCGCCTGACAGTCTTTTATGGATTCCATAAATAATTTCATTCAACTGTTCAACAAAGATTTTTCTTCTCTCTATAATTTTACTGCCGAAAGAGACAAGCTGGGAATCCCATATATTCAGCGTTTCTCTCAGAGACGGATTAAAATACATATCCTTTAGGAGCTTGTTTCTCTGATTTACAATCTTATTGTAATGATTCAGGTTATAAATATAAAACGAATCGAGCTGACAAAGCTCCATATCGACAAATCTTCTTCTCTCCGCCGGCCCGTTTTTAATGATAGAAAGATCCTCAGGAGAAAAGAAAACCACATTTAACAGTCCTAGAAGCTCCGCCGCTTTTTTAATTTTTTGTCCGTCGATGGCGATTCCTTTCGTCTTATTTTTGCGAAGGTGCATATCTACCCGAATTTCTGTCCCGTCTTTTTCCAGATAAGTTCTTATATGGGATTCCTCTTTATTGAAGTTGACAACATCCTTATCTTTGCTTCCCTTGTGGGACTTGGTAGTGGCCGACATAAAAATTGCCTCTAAAATATTTGTTTTCCCCTGGGCATTATCACCATATAAAATGTTTGTTCCCTTGCTGAAATCAATATGTAGAGTATCGTAATTCCGAAAATCCGCCAATTCTAATGATTTTATAATCATTTTTTCCTCATTTTAATTTGCAATCGTTTCTACCCTGATCTGCTGTCCGTCATATTCAATGAGATCTCCGGGATGAACTTTTTTACCGCGCTGCACTTCCACTTTTCCGTTTACCTTAACAAATCCTTCCTGTATTTCCATCTTTGCATCTACGCCCGACTGCACCAAACCAGCCAGTTTAAGAGCCTGACCGAGTTTAATAAAATCATCCCTGATCCTGATTATTTCCATTTTTTTCCATCCTATACACAAAAAAATCTACAACCCAAAAAATACTCTTCATCAGCCTATCTGAAATTTTGTTAATCGACATTGATAAAATTCACCGGAAGAATCATATAAATATAAGTCTGCTCCTCATCCTTTATAAAACAGGGAGCCTTCGGATTCACCATATAAATCACAATCTCCTCATCCTCAATCACACGAAGCGCATCGATCAAAAACTTTGGATTAAATCCGATCTTTATATCCTTTCCTTCCTTTTCAATATCAATTTCCTCATCCATGCTTCCCACAGTAGAATTCATCTTAAGCTGCATGGAAGTATCTCTCACATCAATGATGACAGGCTTCTTGTCACCCTCCTTCACAAGAAGAGTGGCTCTGTCTATACAACTTAAAAGTTCTTTTTTATTTATAATAATCTTTGTCTCATAATCGCTTGAAAGCATCTGTTCGATCTTGAAGTACTCGCCTTCAATTAGTCTGGAAACGACTACCGTATCGTCAAATTCGAACAGAATATGCTTATCCGTGAAAAAGATATGTACATCTTTATCCATATCACCGGACAAAATCTTGCTGATTTCACTTAATGTCTTTCCCGGAACGACTACCTTCCTGTTATTATAGGTATTTTTGAGGCCAATTTTTCTGATAGAAATACGATGACCGTCAAGAGAAACAACTTTTAGAACATCATTCTCAATCTCAAACAGCTCTCCGGTCATCAACTTGTTGTTTTCGTTGTCCGCTATGGAGAAGATAGTCTGTCTGACAACTTCCTTCAAAGTAAACTGGGAGACAACTATACAGTCATTCTTTTCAATTTCAGGAAGATAGGAAAAATCTTCTCCCGACTTTCCTATAATATTAAATTTTGCTTTTTCACAGGTGATCGATGTCTTATAGGAATCATCCGTCACGATTGTGATATCGTTATCCGGAAGTTTTCTGACAATATCCAGAAAAATCTTTGCGTCGAGAGCAATCGTTCCCTGTTCGATTATTTCTCCCTGAATAACAGTCTCAATTCCAAGTTCCATATCATTCGCGGTTAATTTTATTTCCCCATTGGTAGTATCAACCAAAATACATTCAAGAATAGACATGGTAGTTTTATTAGGGACAGCTTTGGATACTGTCTGTACACCGGTTAACAGGCTGGATTTTGAACATATAATTTTCATTTGCGAATAACTTCCTTTCCTGATTGTGGGTAATTTGGATTCCTGCAATAGGTTAAATAATATATAATTAATTCATAATCATCATAATAATAGATGTAGATTTGTGTATAACCCTGTTTTTCTTTTATTTTATCAGTGTTTCTAAAAATATTTATATTGTTGAAATCTTTTGGTAACCTCAGAATAAACCGGAGGTTATCGACAGTCCTTCGTTCTGTTCTTAAGCGACATTAATGTCATTTAAGGAGTATCCACAGGTTATTTACATGGCATGTCTAAGTTCTTGTGGATGATTATCATGGAAGAATCTTTTTTTTGATGATGTCAATTTTATTCTTTAATTCTTCGTTTGTTTCTATCTCTTCTGAAATTCTGTCAATACCGTGTATTACAGTAGTGTGATCCTTTTTTCCAAGGGCGTTTGCTATGGCTTGTAAGGGAGCGGACGTCAATTCTCTGCAAAGATACATAGCTACCTGCCTTGCCTCCACAAATGCGGAGGTTCTTTTTCTGGAAGACATATCTTCCGGGCTGACTCCAAAATGTTCCGATACAATTTCTATAATAAGAGAAGGAGTGATTTCTCTGTGCTTGTCCGGGTATATAATGTCCTTTAAAGCTTCCTCGGCATATTCTAAGTTAATTTCGACATTATTTAATTTGGAGAAAGCGATAATTTTGTTTAAAGCTCCTTCCAATTCCCTGATATTTGATTTGATGTGATCTGCGATATAGCGCAAAACTTCATCGTCGATTTCCTTGATGTAATTTTCCGCGTTTCTTCTGAGAATGGCCATCCTGGTTTCATAATCAGGAGGCTGTATGTCAGCGATCAATCCCCACTCAAACCTGGAACGGAATCTTTCTTCGAGAGTTTCCATGTCCTTTGGCGGTTTATCCGATGTCAATATAATCTGCTTTCCGGTAGAATGAAGTGTGTTGAAGGTGTGGAAAAACTCTTCCTGGGTGCTTTCTTTTCCTATAATAAACTGGATATCATCGATCATGAGGATATCGACGGTTCTGTATTTTTCCCTCATCCTGTTCATTTTCAAAGCGTCGCCGCTTCTGATACATTCAATTACTTCATTGGTAAAATTTTCTGAAGTGACATACAAAACTTTCATGTCAGGATTTTTTTCCAGTATAAAATGTCCGACGGAATGCATCAGGTGTGTTTTTCCAAGACCTGCGCCTCCATAAACGTAGAGAGGATTGTATACATTTCCCGGGGATTCCGCTACGGCCAGAGCGGCGGAGTGAGCCAGTTTGTTATTGTTTCCCACAACAAAGGTGTCAAATTTATACTTAGGGTTTAAGTTCGTGTTTTCATAATTGACGTTGCTTGGAGCTTTTGACACAAGGTCGATGTTTTTCTCCTGCTCCATGGCTTCCTTTTCCAATATAAAAGAAATATCGTAAGTATGATCCAGCGTCTCGGATATGACTACTTTAAAAAAGTTCTTATATTTGGATGAGATATAGCTTAAGGCATGAGATTGGTCAGAAGGTATCATAATAATGACGACATTATCCCTGATATCAAAAAACTTGAGAGGCTTAATCCACGTATCGTAAGAAACATCAGTCAATTCGTATTCTTTTCTGATTGTCTCTTTGATTTCATCCCATTTTTCCCTGATTAAATCCATAGTGTTTATAACCTCGTTCTCTTCCGACTAATAATTAAAGCAATACATCAAAATTACCCTACCATATATAATAATACAAACAATAAAAAAATTCAAATGATAAGTTATCCACGTAAAATGTGGATATTGTGGATAGTAAACAGTAAGTTTACATATTCTACTATGAGAAAAATGACATGTGAATAATTATGAGACAGGCTATAAACATTTTCACACGGATAAAATAGGGTTAAAAATAGTTTTTAAACATTAAATTGCATAGTTATCCACATACTTATGAACATTTTGTGGATTAGTTATGTAAAGTCACATTGTAAAAGAAGGTTGCGGAAAAAATAAAAAAGTCAAAAATATCCGCGGATTTACTTGACGTTTTCCTATTAATTATATATAATCAACATGTTGTTTTCCAAATTTTGATCACATTATGGTTTACCTATAAAATCGGTAAGATCTGAAAAGGAGGTGCAATGGAATGAAAATGACGTTTCAGCCGAAAAAGAGGCATAGAGCTAAGGTTCACGGTTTTAGAAAGAGAATGAGTACCAGGGGTGGGAGAAAAGTCTTAGCTGCAAGACGCGCAAAAGGAAGAAAGAGATTATCAGCATAGGCCGCATTTATGTGGCCTATTTTTCTAATTACTCAGAGCAGTGCAAAATGAATAAAAAGCAGAATGTGAAAGCTTGCTTTTTGAGGTAGAAAAGGATGATATTTTCTGAATCTCTGAAAAAGAATGCAGATTTCCGGAATGTTTATAAAAATGGAAAAAGTTATGCGGATAAGTATCTGGTAATGTATGTATTGGAAAACAACAAAAATATAAACAGACTGGGAATATCCGCCAGCAGGAAAATCGGTAACAGTGTAGTGAGACACCGATTTGCGAGACTGGTGAGAGAGAGTTACCGACTACATGAAAATATATTTAATAGTGGTTTAGATATAGTAGTCGTTGCGAGAAAAAGTGCGGCTTTGGTCGGTTTTTTTGAGATCGAGGACGCATTGTTACATCTTTCAAAGCTTCATCATATTCTTAACATTCATTTTTATGATGAGGAAAATCAGAATTTATGATGAAAAATGTTATGATCTGTTTTATAAAAATCTATAGAAAATATATTTCTCCTATGAAGAGCACAAAATGTCCTTATATACCTACCTGTTCGGAATATGGGATGGAAGCCGTTGAAAAGTACGGTGTTTTAAAGGGCGGCTTGCTTACTTTTTGGAGAATATGCAGATGTAATCCTTTTTCGAAGGGTGGTTATGATCCGGTTCCATAGAAATTTTTAAGGAGGTAAGACATTTTGTCTAATATTTTGTTGACCCAGGATACGGGAGCAATTCTTGGCCCTGTATCAAGGTTATTGGGTTATATTATGGAAGGCATCTTTTTTGCGATAGATAAAATCGGCATTCCCAATATTGGACTTGCCATTATTTTATTTACAATCGTTATTTACCTTTTGCTGATGCCTCTTACCATCAAGCAGCAGAAGTTTTCAAAGTTACAGGTAAAAATGAATCCGGAGCTTCAGGAGATTCAGAAAAAGTATAAGAACAAAAAAGACAATGATTCCATGATGGCCATGAACATGGAAACACAGGCTGTCTACGCGAAGTATGGTGTTTCTCCTTCAGGCAGTTGTGTGCAGCTTTTGATTCAGATGCCTATTTTGCTTGCTCTTTACCGTGTGATCGGGAACATTCCCGCTTATGTAGGAAAAGTGAAAGACGCTTTTTTCCCTTTGGTGGATAAGTTGATCGCGCAACAGGGGAGTACGGAGTTTATCAGAGGTTTTTCCAGTGCCAATATGTATGCAAAGCAGTTTGAAAACGAAAATTTTGTTGGCGGCGTAACTTCCTATGTGCAGAATACTTTTGTAGATGTATTGAATAAAGCTTCCAGCGCGGAGTGGCTGAGCTTGAAGGAAAATTTTTCTTCCCTTTCCGCGGATATTGACCAGACAACGTCCTTGCTTGAACAGTACAATAATTTTTTAGGTTTAAGCATGTCAAATTCCCCTGCTTTTACTTTCGGTGAGGCGAGGGCGGCGGGATCCGTAGCAATGATGATTGCCGCTTTTGCTATTCCCGTGCTTGCGGCGGCCACACAGTGGATCAATGTAAAGCTTATGCCGCAGCAGGATACACGCTCGGAAAACGAACAGCAAAATACCATGATGCAGTCTATGAAAACCATGAATATGATCATGCCGATTATGTCAGCGGTTTTCTGCTATACGCTTCCCGCAGGTATGGGACTTTACTGGGTAGCCGGTGCGGTGGTAAGAAGTATACAGCAGGTTTTGATTAACAAGCATATTGACAAGATGGATCTTGACGAAATCATCAGGAAAAACGAAGGCAAGGCTAAGAAAAAAATGGAAAAAGCCGGAGCCAAGGCCGAGCAGATGGCAGCTTACGCGAATATGAATACAAAAAAGGTTGGTATGGCGTCGAAAGCTTCCATATCTGCCATGTCGCAGGAAGAGAAGGATGAACTTGTCAGAAAATCCACCGAGTATTATAGAAAAAACGCAAAGCCCGGCAGTATGATGTCAAAGGCTAATATGGTGCGGGATTATAATGAGAAAAATAACAAATAGGCAGGGAGGTTGAGGTAATGGATTTTATTGAGGTATCCGCAAAAACAGTTGATGATGCGATCACGGAAGCATGTCAGAAATTTACCGTAACCAGTGATAAATTGGAATATGAAGTGAAAGATGAAGGAAAGACCGGATTATTTGGTATTGGAGGAAGACCTGCGGTTATCAGGGTAAGGGTTAAATTGTCCGTGGAGGATAAGGCAAGGGATTTTCTGAAGGATGTATTTGCAGCTATGAATCTCACTGTTGTGATAGATATAAAGTATAATGAAGAAGAAGCTGCCATGAACATAGATCTTTCCGGGGATGAGATGGGTATTCTGATAGGAAAAAGAGGACAAACTCTTGATTCTTTACAGTATCTTGTGTCGCTTGTAGTGAATAAGGATATGGACAATTATATCAGAGTTAAGGTCGATACGGAAAACTACCGGAAGAGAAGAAAAGAAACTTTGGAAAATCTTGCTAAGAATATTTCTTATAAGGTGAAGAGAAGTAAACGGCCTGTTTCGCTTGAGCCTATGAATCCTTATGAGAGAAGAATTATTCATTCTGCTCTTCAGAATGACAGATATGTGACGACTTACAGTGAAGGCGACGAGCCTTTCAGGCATGTAGTTGTGGTTTTGAAGAAATATGAGAAGAGTGATAGAAGATTTAAAAAATATTACGAAAGCAAAGAAGAAGAATAAGAGTATAAAGTGTAATCTCAATAAAAAACCGGCAGGTATATAAGCTGCCGGTTTTTTTATGCGCAGGGGCGCGTAAGGAAATTAGCAGCGAAAGCTGCACGCGCCCGGCGAGGCGAGTAGTGGAGAGGGACGTTTCCCTGCTCGATTATTAATATGGGATGATATTTTTATATACAGGTTGTCTCACGTTTTATAAGCTGCACTTCAAATATACTTTCCTTTTCAAAGGGTTGTCCGTTACTGTATTGGTAGATGATATCTACCGCCCTTTGCCCCATTTTTTGTATTGGCTGATGAATTGTCGTAATTTCAGGAGAGAATAAACTGCTGAATCCGATATCGTCAAATCCTACGATTTGGATATTTTCAGGAACACGGATCCCGTAATTGCGAAGTATTTTATAGGCCGACAATGCAACCATATCATTCGCGGCAAATATTCCTTCTGTGTCGGGGAATGTTTCGATCATTTTTAAAGCAGCTTTTTTACCGGACTCAAAACTGTATTTACAATCAATGAATCGTTCTTCTATGCCGTTTTCCTGACATACATCCTGATATCCTTTAAAACGCAGAAAACCGCTTGTAAATTTCTGAGGCCCTCTCATACATACAATTTTTTTGCATCCGCAGTCGACCAGACATTGTGTTGCCATACGTCCGCCGTTATAATTGTCTGATTCAATAAATGCAATTTCACCGGTATCTGGTACGTGACGGTCCACTATCACCACAGGTAAGGTACAGTTGGCAATCATTTTTCCTGTTTCCCCGCTGTTGGTGATCAAAATAACGCCGTCAGCTTTCATCTGATCGAGCATATTTATATTGATGCGTTCTTTTTCTGTATCATTATTGGAATTGCATAGTAATAATCGAAAACCATAACCGAAAGCGGCTTCTTCAATAGTTCTCGCAAGTTCGCTGAAAAATGGGTTTTCAATATTGGGAACAATTAGTCCGATAATTTTAGATGATTTTTTATAAAGAGCGCGTGCCAGTTCATTGGGTTGAAAATTGGTCTGGTTAATTGCTTCTAAAACCCGTTCTCTTTTTTCTATGTCTACATTTGCGGTTCCGTTTATTACGCGGGAAACTGTAGACGGGGAAACGCCTGCTAACCGTGAAACTTCTCGAATTGTTGCCATATATATTCCTCCATTCAAGAAACATGTACTCTCGGAGTCTCTTTGTGCCTGGTTTTGTGAGATGATTTTTTGTCAGATGTGCATAAATTTATGAGGCGTACGTGGAACGTACGTTGATTAAATTTATGTGCATATGGCAGAAAATCTGCCACAAAGGCAGGTGCGAAAGAGATTCCGAGAGTACATGAAATATGTATATTATACATAGCAGACAAAATGCTGTCAATTATTATATAAAACGTGTGCCGGAGTGTTCAAAAGCCCTCCGTCTGGTAAGGCTACCTGGCGGAGGGCTTTTATAAGTTACATATTAAATATGTCTCTTATTCGTTTACATTATCCTTTGTGACCAGTTTTACTTCAACAGCGATTACTTTTTCAACGGATTCTCCTGCCATTAATTTCTTTGCGGTTTCTACGGCAGTCGCACCCATAAGATCAGGTTTTTGTGCGACGGTGGCTGCCATACGGCCTTCTTTGATGGAATTGATTGCATCGTCGGTCGCGTCAAATCCGGCAATGATGATATCTTTGTTGCCGATTGCTTCCACTGCGCCGAGAGCCATCTCATCGTTGTGAGCAAATACACATTTTACGTCAGGATGCGCCTGCAGCAGGTTTTCCATAACGGACATACCTTCCGCACGGTTAAAGTTTGCAGTCTGGCTGGCTGCCACATCCAGTTTATCGTCCGCAACCTGATGGAAGCCTGCGCCACGGTCGATTGTTGCGCTTGCACCGTTTACACCTTCAAGTTCTACACATTTTGCGCCTTCTCCGGCAAGTTCTACAAGATATTCCGCGGCAATACTGGCTCCTGCTACATTATCGGAAGCGATTGCACAGTCTACCTCGACGCCATTTACGACACGGTCTACGGAAACGACTTTGATTCCCTTGCTGATAGCAGTCTCAACGGCAGGGGCAACTGCGTCGGAATCTACCGGATTTACAATCAGAACTTTGATTCCTTTGGAAACCAGATCCTCAATGTCGCTGGCCTGTTTTGCGGAATCGTCGCCGGCGTCAACTGTGATCAGATTCATGCCAAGTTCTTTCGCCTTTTCGTCAGCTCCCTCTGAGAGTGTAACAAAGAACGGATTGTTCATCGTTGAAATGGACAAACCTATGCTCCCTCCTTCATTGCTGTCTGTGCTTTCACTTTTTGCAGAATCGGAAGAGGCCGGTGAACTTCCGTCGATGGAAACGGCGCTGCATCCCATAATGGACATGGTAAGAACGGTACTCAATAATATTGCGATTATTTTTTTCATAGATAATATTCCTTTCTTTTTTGTCTTTTTTTCTGGTAACATTTTACGATTGTTGTCAACGCTTTCTGTCAGATAAAACTGCAACGAGGATAACAATTCCTTTTACAACGGACTGATAATAGGAAGATACGCCAAGTATGTTAAGACCATTGTTTAATACGGCGATAATCAAAACGCCTACAAATGTACCCCATATACGTCCGCGTCCGCCGCTCATACTGGTGCCGCCAAGTGCTACTGAAGCGATAGCATCCAGTTCAAATCCGTCTCCCAAAGTGGGCTGTGCTGATGAGAGCCTTGATAACAGAATCAGTCCGGACAGTGCTGCCATACATCCGGAAATAGCGTATGCAGCCAATTTTGTTCTGCCAATGTTTACGCCAGCAAGCTTGGCGGATACGGCATTACTTCCTGTAGAATAGATTCTGCGTCCAAAAGTGGTCTTTTCCAGTACGAATGTGAACAGTATAAAAATTAATACAAATAGGATGACAGGAACCGGAATACCAAATACGGAACCTCTTCCTATAAACTTTAATAAGAGACTGTCGCCTAAACCTGAGATGGGTTTACCGTTCATGAATATCTGTGTCAGGCCGCGATAAACTGTCATAGTAATCAAGGTAGCGATGAAGGGCTGGAGACGTCCTTTTGTTACAAGTATACCGCTGACAGATCCTAAAACCGTTCCGATGATTAACGATAACAGTATGGCAATACCGACAGGCATTCCTCCTTTGATAAAAGCGGCGCATAATGCGGTAGACAATGCCAGTACCGAACCGACAGAAAGATCGATGGCATCTGTCAGAATAACGCATGTCATACCGAATGCGATAAAGCCGTTGATGGAAGACTGTCTCATCAGAGAAAGAAAATTGTCTATTGTCCTAAATTCAGGACTGATAATACTGATTACGATTACGAGCAGAACCAGTGCGATCAATGCACCCATATCCTGCATTTTGCTCATTAATTTTTTATTATCCATTTAATTCGCCTCCTGTCGCAAGAATCATGATATTTTCCTGGTTTGCTTCGTTTTTGTCGATAAAGCCTCCGATTTTTCCCTCATGAACTACCATTATTCGATCGGACATTCCCAAAATTTCCGGCAGTTCCGAAGATACCATAATGATGGCGACTCCTTTATCCGCAAGTTTATTGATGATAGAATAAATCTCTTTTTTTGCTCCAATATCCACGCCTCTTGTCGGTTCGTCAAGGATTAATAATTTCGGTTCGGTAAAAATCCATTTTGCGAAAACTACTTTCTGTTGGTTACCGCCGCTTAGATTTCCACAGGCGTGTTGAGCTCCGGTACATTTGATATGTAGATCTTCAATGCCCTGCTGTGTCATTTCCTGTTCCCGCTTCTTGTTGAGTACTCCCTTTTGGGAGATACGACCAAGATTGGCGATAGAAATATTTTCCATAATGCTTTTTTCGAGCATTAATCCTTCTATTTTTCTATCTTCCGTAATAAAACCGATACCGTTATCCATCGCGTCCCATGGATTTTTGTTTTGGATTTCCTGACCGTTCATAAAAATCTGTCCGGTAACATGAGGCATATTTCCAAAAATGGACTGCATGATTTCTGTTCGTCCTGCGCCCATCAATCCTGCAACACCAAGTACTTCTCCGGCCCGGACATTGAAATTGACATTTTTGAAAGTTCCTGGACAATTCAAATTTTTCACTTCGAAGACAACGTCGCCAAGTTTGGTATTGCGTTCCGGGTATCGTTCGCCGATTTCCCGCCCGATCATCATTTTTACGATTTCGTCCATATTGGTTTCCGGGATATTTTTGGTTCCTACATATTCTCCGTCCCGAAGAATTGTAATACGATCGCATAATTCAAATATTTCTTCCATGCGGTGGGAGATATAGACGATAGATACGCCTTTTTGCTTTAGGGAGCGGACAACTTTAAATAGTGTAACGGTTTCGCTCTGGCTCAAAGCTGCAGTAGGTTCATCCATGATGATAACTTTTGCGTCTACCATCAGTGCTTTTGCAATTTCGATCATTTGCTGTTGTCCTACTGACAGGGTATCCATTTTTGCTTCCGGTTTTATATTAACTCCCAATACATCCAGAATCCGACGTACCTCTTTTTGCATTGCTTTTTTGTTGCATACACCGAAGCGGTTGTGAATTTCTTTTCCAAGGAACATGTTTTCTTCTACCGTCAGGTCAAATAAAACATTGAGTTCCTGATGAATGAATACAATCCCTTCTTTTTCCGCTTCCTGTGCGTTGTTGTATACAACTTCTTTTCCGTTGACGGTCACTGTGCCGGCATCTCTTGTGTATACGCCGGTGAGAATTTTCATCAGCGTTGATTTACCTGCGCCGTTTTCTCCCATCAACGCGTGTATTTCACCGTCTGCGAGGACAAAACCGGCGTTTTGCAGGACAGGGTTTCCGCCGAACGCCTTATTGATCCCTTTCATTTCAATCTTCATGAAGATGTCTCCTTTCCTTAGAAAATGCAGCCTGATTGGAGAATTATATTGGCATATGGAGTTGTTTCACCGGTACGGATGACAGCTTTGCATTTTTTGGTCATTTTTTTAAGCTTTGTATGACTTATATATTCCACTTCCACTTTGAAACCGGTTTCATTTTCCTTAAAAAATTTAAGAACTTCCTCTAGTATATCAGGGTTCTTTTCCTTTATTTCTTCTGCCAGAATGATTTTCTCGATTTTCATGTCTCCTGCAACTTCTTTCAATACTTCCATAAAGGACGGCTGACCGAAGCGAAGAGCGAGATCAATTCTTTCCGTTTCCTCAGGGATAGGAAGGCCACAGTCTCCTACGCAGAGGAGATCCGTGTGTCCCATATAAGTCAAAACCCGGGAGATGTCGCTGTTTAAAATGCCGTTTTTTTTCATTTTTTCCTCCATTTCTGCGCCGCTTTATGCGCATCAACGAGTTTGTGGCAAGCAACGCGCAGACACAAATCTCGCGATTGAAAATTTTAATTTTCAATCTTTCCTCCATTCCGAAGCGTTTTATGCTGAGGTAGTGAATAGAATTAGACCTCCAATATTTTTGCCAGTTCTTCTGTCGTCGGCATACCGCTTTGTGCGCCGAATTTTCCGATGGAGAGACTTGCCGCAGCGTTGGCATATTCAAGTGATTCGACAATATTATCGCTTTCGATGAATTTTACACAAAATGCGCCGTTGAGTGTGTCCCCCGCTCCGGTTGTGTCTACTACTTCGGCTTTTCGTGCGGGAACATTCACCACTTGACCGTCTTTCAAGCCTACGGATACGCCTCTCGAACCCTGTGTGATAATCAACTTTTCAGGATACGTTTTCAAAAGGTCTTCCGTAGAACGTTCTTTGCCGAAGATTAATACCGCTTCATGTTCGTTAGGTGTAAGATAAGTGACTTTTTCAATGATTTCCATCGGAACTTCTGCTGCAGGCGCCGGATTGAGCAATGTAGGGATACCATGTGCCGCACATAAATCCACAACGTAATGTACCGTATCAAGAGGAATCTCATGTTGCAAAACTACCATATCATATTGCAGCAATATATCTTTAATGCTGTCGATATAGTCACGGTTCACCTGGCCGTTTGCACCTTCCACCACAATAATGGTGTTGTCGTTTTCTCCGACGGTAATGATGGCGATCCCTGTCGGAATACCGGAAACAATCTTAATGTTTTCTGTTTCCACGTTGTTGGATGCAAGGTTTTCCATCATTTTCCGACCGTTATCGTCATCACCTACACATCCGAACATTTCAACCTTTGCACCCAGTTTTGCCATGGCGACTGCCTGGTTTGCTCCTTTACCGCCGGGAATGTAGCGGAGATTTCCGCCAGGCAATGTTTCACCTTTCAGCGGAATACGTTGTGCCGTAACAGTTTGGTCAATGTTGATACTGCCGACTACCGCTATTTTTTTCAATGTAACATCTCCTTTCTGTTAAATTTTGATAGGCAATTGCAAAACTCATCAAATCATGTTTTTTTTGTGCAAATAGTATAATTATAAACAGAGCCTAAGAAAGTGTTTAAATCCTTCGGATTAAAACTGTTGGTACTTGGTGAGGTTCTTTCGAACCTTAGTACCACTACGTTTGGATTGGAGCGAAAGCGAGTCTGTGTTGATTATGCTATTTGTGCAAATTCGGCAACCTTAGAAGAGTTTCGCAATTTCCTATAAATTTTGATTCCTTCATTTAGCATATTAGTCATATGAGTTCTTTTTGAAACCCGTTTCATGAGTAAAAATTTATCATTTTTTTTGATATAAGTCAATATTGTATTTGTATTTTCCCTATTTTGTATAATTTTGTATATTCATTTTTGTGCATTTTTTATATTTTTATTTGCAGAAAAGAGGAATATTTTTCTTGAAAGACATTAAAAAGTTAAGATAGATTTTTATGGGTGTATGTAGTAAAATTTAATATCATAATTATCGGGAGTATGTTTATGAAAACGGATACGATTGCTGCGATTGCTACCGCCGTCTCTGATTCCGGGATTGGAATCATCAGGGTAAGCGGTGAAGAGGCTGTTAAAATTGTTGCTCAGGTATATCAGAATGTACATCATGAGAAAGTATTGGATCGTTATGATTCCCATACCATACATTATGGGTTTATTACGGATTTGAATGGGGATGTGATAGACGAGGTGATGGTTTCAGTTATGAAAGCCCCGAAAAGCTATACTATGGAAGATACGGTAGAGATTAATTGTCATGGCGGTGCGTTGATGATGAGAAAAATTCTCATGACAGTAACGGAGGCCGGAGCCAGGATTGCAGAACCAGGAGAATTTACAAAAAGAGCTTTTCTGAATGGAAGAATTGATCTTTCAAGAGCGGAATCGGTTATGGATATCATTCATGCGAAAAACGAATACGCTCTCAAGGCGTCTGTCAGGCAGCTTCGGGGTTCCGTTTTTAAAAAGATAAAAGGGCTTCGGGAAAAGGTGTTATATGAAATTGCTTTTATTGAATCTGCTCTGGATGATCCCGAACATATCAGTTTGGAAGGATATGAAGAAAAATTGTCGGATCAGGTTTGTTATCTGATAGGAGAACTGGATAAACTTCTTTGTTTTGCTGATGACGGGAAGTTATTGAAGGAAGGAATCAGAACTGTTATTGTAGGGAAGCCGAATGTGGGAAAGTCTTCTCTTCTAAATCTTCTGGTGGGACAGGACCGGGCTATTGTTACGGATGTTGCGGGAACTACCAGAGATACGTTGGAAGAAACGGTTAATTTAGGCGATATCACTTTAAATATTATAGACACGGCAGGTATTAGAAGTACGGAAGATGTGGTGGAAAAAATTGGCGTGGAGAAGGCTAAGACAATTTCTGAGGATGCTGATCTGATTTTATATGTGATGGATTCTTCTATACCCCTGGATGGGAATGATGAAGATATCGTTCGTATGATAAAAGATAAGAAAACAATTATTCTCATGAATAAATCGGATTTGGATGAGGTGGTTGATAAATCGTCGGTTGACTCTTTATTGTCAAAGGTTACGGAAAAAAGAAGCATTGTTTATGAATTGTCTGAAGAAGTGTATGAAGAGGGATGGGAGGAAGAAAGCAAAAATATTTTTATTATTAAAATTTCAGCCAAAGAAAATGGCGGTTTGGATTGTCTTGTGAATTTGATCAAAAAGATGTTTTTTTATAGCCGTATTTCTTATAATGATGAAGTGTGCATTACCAGTTCTAGACATAAGGAAGCTCTTCTGGAAGCTCTTGACAGTATGAATCAGGTTAAGAAAAGTTTGGAAGATCATATGCCTGAAGATTTTTATTCGATAGATCTGATGAATGCCTATGCTGCGCTTGGCAGAATTATAGGGGAAGAAGTGGGAGATGATTTGGTGAATGAAATATTTAGTAAATTTTGTATGGGGAAATAGGCGTTTTCTAAGGGTCTGCTTATAATTATACTATTTGTACAAAAGGAGCCACGATTTGATGAGTTTCGCAAATGCCTATTGTATGGGGAAATGACAAAAGGAGTTCTGTGAAGTATGTCTGAATTAAGAGAAAAGGTGGATGTGTGTGTAGTCGGTGCAGGACATGCGGGGTGTGAGGCCGCTTTGGCCTGTGCGCGGCTTGGCCTGGAAACTGTAATTTTTACGGTGAGTGTGGAAAGCATTGCCCTCATGCCGTGTAATCCGAATATCGGAGGAACTTCCAAGGGACACCTTGTGAGAGAGATTGACGCGCTTGGCGGGGAAATGGGAAAAAATATAGATAAGACTTTTATTCAGTCCAAAATGTTAAATAGATCTAAGGGACCGGCTGTACATTCTTTGCGAGCGCAGGCTGATAAGGCGGAATATTCCAGAGCAATGCGTAAGGTTTTGGAAAACCAGAATCATTTGACGATCAAACAGGCTGAGGTCTGTGAACTTTTGGCAGAGGAGAATAAGAATATTTCAGAGTCAAAAGCGTCTAAAAAAATAACAGGTGTTATAACATTTACGGGAGCTGTCTATGAATGTAAGGCGGTTATTTTATGTACAGGAACTTATCTGAAGGCGAGATGTCTTTGCGGGGAAGCCATTACTTATACAGGGCCAAACGGTTTGCAGGCAGCAAACCATTTGACGGATTCTCTTTTGAATCTCGGGATCGGGATGCGTCGTTTTAAGACAGGGACGCCTGCCAGGATGGACAAGAGATCTCTGGATTTCGAAAAAATGGAAGAACAGTTCGGAGACGAGAGGGTAATTCCTTTTTCCTTTTCTACCGATCCTGAGGATGTGCAGATAGATCAGGTATCTTGTTATCTGACTTATACCAATGAAAAAACACATGATATTATTCGTGCGAATCTGGACAGATCCCCTATTTATGCCGGCGTTATCGAAGGAACAGGTCCGAGATATTGTCCTTCGATTGAAGATAAGGTAGTTAAATTTTCCGATAAGGACAGACATCAGGTTTTCATTGAACCTGAAGGACTTCACACAAATGAAATGTATGTGAGCGGTATGTCATCCTCCCTTCCTGAAGATGTGCAACTTGCCATGTATCGGACGGTTCCCGGAATGGAACATTGTAAAATGGTAAGAAACGCTTATGCCATAGAGTATGACTGTATTGATCCGAAGCAGCTTTATCCTACTCTTGAATTTAAAGAAATCGAAGGACTTTTTAGCGGTGGGCAGTTCAATGGCAGCAGCGGTTATGAGGAAGCGGCGGCACAGGGATTGATGGCCGGCATCAACGCCTCCTTGTATATTAAGAATAAGGAGCAGATTATATTGGATAGATCCCAGGCTTACATTGGTGTGTTGATAGATGATCTGGTTACTAAGGAAAATTTTGAACCTTACCGCATGATGACTTCCAGAGCGGAATACCGGCTTTTGCTCCGTCAGGATAATGCGGATCTTCGTTTGCGTCGAATAGGTTATGAGGTCGGTCTTGTTTCGAAGGAGCTTTATGAGGCTGTTTTAGATAAAAGGGAACAGATTGACTGTGAGGTTGCTCGCTTAAAAAGTACTGTTGTAGGAGCTTCTAAAGACATACAGAATTTTCTAACTCTACATGAAAGCGCCCCGTTGAAAACAGGTGTTAATATGGCTGAGCTGATATGCCGCCCGGAATTGAGTTATCATATGCTTTCTGAAATTGATTCTGAAAGAAAACCTCTTCCTGCGGATGTGTTGGAACAGGTAGAGATTGAGATTAAATATGAAGGATATATTGAGAGGCAGTTAAAGCAGGTGGAGCATTATAAGAAGATGGAGAAGAAAAAGATTCCTGCTGATCTGGATTATAACAATGTGGGAAGTTTGCGCCTGGAAGCGAGACAAAAGTTGATTGCGTATAAACCTGTTTCTGTTGGACAGGCTTCCAGAATATCGGGTGTATCTCCGGCGGATATTTCTGTACTTTTGGTATATTTGGAAAATTATAAAAAGAAAGAGGTTTAATTTTGAGATCAGAACAATTATTGCAGTTTAAAAAAGATTTAGAAGAATTTCATATTTCCTTGTCGGGTGAGCAGATAGATCAGTTTATCAGATATTATGAAATGCTCATTGAAAAAAATAAAGTGATGAATTTGACAGCCATCACTGAGTTTGGGGAGGTGTTGAAGAAACATTTTGTGGACAGTCTTTCACTTGTGACAGTCTGTGATTTGAACGATGTGCTTTCTGTCATTGATGTGGGGACAGGTGCTGGCTTTCCCGGTATACCTTTAAAAATTGTTTTTCCAGGTTTAAGGCTCACTCTTTTGGATTCTCTGCAAAAGAGAATTGGTTTTTTGCAGGAGGTGGTGGAAGAGTTGAATCTTCATGATGTGAGAGCAGTTCATGGTAGGGCAGAAGATTTTGCAAAACCGGAATTATTCAGAGAGTCATATGACTTATGTGTTTCCCGGGCGGTGGCAAATCTTTCCGTTCTTTCGGAGTATTGTCTTCCATATGTGAAGTTGGGCGGTAAATTTATTTCATATAAATCGGAAAAAGTTTCTATGGAGTCAGATCATAAGCAGACGGAAGCTAAGCAGGCGGAACATGCAATTTTTGTTTTAGGAGGAAAGATTGTAGAACAAAAAGGTTTTATGCTTCCAAATTCTGATATTTACAGAAATTTGATTGTAATAGAAAAATGCCGTTCCACTCCGAAGCAGTATCCTCGGAAAGCGGGAACGGCAAGTAAAAAACCATTATAAGAACATACCAAGTTGTTTGAGTATTTCATCAGGTGCTTCCATATGGGGAAGATGCTTTGTATCAGATATATAAGCATCTTCAATGGAAGCATTATAATATTTGTAGTTTTCTATTGTAGTTTTTATATCCTTTTCTTTTTCTCCCCCAATCATAAGTATGCTGTTGTTTATTTCTTTTAGTTCATGGAGAATATTCATATACATATATTTGCCGGCATAGCTCGCAAAACCATACTTGGAATTATATCCTCCAAGGTGTGCCGCTTCGAGATAATTGTATATGTATTTTTCTTTGATTTCCTCATGGTTGTAAAAATAAGTTTTTAAAAATGCTCTTTCAATAGATGTCTTATTTGAAAATAAGTGGTAAATAAAGGTTCCGATCACAGGTGTCTCGATAAGAAGTTTTAAGAGACTTGTCTGTTTCGATGGAATCTGATTTTGCAGGTAGAGACTTTGAGGATTAATACATACGAGTTTATTAAAAATATCAGGGTAGTTGTGACATGCCATAATGACAAATGGTACGGATTCCCCGGTTACGACTACGGATGTTTTCCTGCCAATTACATTCTTTATAAAATCAGCGATTAGTTGTTCATACAAATTATTTGTATAAGTCATTGCCGGTTTATCCGACATGCCATATCCAAGCAGATCGATAGAATAAATTTCATGTTTTTCGGTCAGGTTATTGATTAATCTATGGTATTCGTAATTGGAACTTCCAATTGTCAGATCATGGACAAAAAGAAGAGGGTTTCCGTTTCCTTTTTTCTGATATCTGATTTTACCAAAGCGCCAGTCGTAGAAATAATTTTCTGAACTGCTCAAAAGATCTTTTATAGTACATAGAGATGTATGTACACTATTGATTCCATGGATAGTAGCGACGGATGTTCCTGCCAGGATAGAGATGGTAGCTAATTTTTTATGCATATGACTGTCCTTTCAAGTATATACCTAAATTTCTTTTGAAATTTCTGTGTGGTTGTTTTTAGTAAAACTTTTGAACTTTTGTTTATTATATCATTTTTTATATTATCTTTCTATAAATATTATGATGGGATTTAAAAGTATAGGAAGAATGGTAACAGTTCAGCCTTGCTCATTCATAAGTTGTCGGGTTGTACATTCTGATAATTGGTTTTGGCCATTACCGACAACTTATTTCATGTTGGGCGTCTGCCCTATAAAATTGAATATACAAAATGCCTTATGTGAGCAAGCTCTCAGCAGTATTTTGTATATTCAATTTTGCATGGCTGAACTGTTACGAAGATTGCTGAGGAGTCTTTATTTTAATAAAATTACATTGCAAATAAAGCCGTGCTACTTTACAATGAAAGATATATAGCATATAGAAATCTTTAAAACAATTTATAATTTTGATGAGGTAAATTATGGGAGTGAAAAAGAGGAATATTTCGAAAGCTTCAGAGTTTCACATGAAACAATTTTCTGTTTTAGATGTACAGGAAAAGGAGCGGCAGCGTATAGCCAGAAATTTACATGACACCTCTTTACAAAATCTAACACATCTTGTCCATAAAGTTGAATTGGCTTCTCTTTATATTGATCATGATTCTGTAAAAGCGAAACTTGAATTAGCTACGGTTGAATCAGGGTTACGCAAAGTGATAGATGATATTAGAAACAAAATTTATGATCTTCGTCCAATGTCTTTTGATGATTTGGGTCTTAAGAATACTCTTCTTAATCTTTTTTCTTTGATAAGTCAGGATGGCAATTTTGAAATTATATCGGATATAGATGATATAGACAGCCAATTGTCAGATAAAGAAAAAGAAATTTTTCTTATTATGATATATCGTATTATTCAGGAATGTGTTTATAATGCTGTGGAACATTCTAAAGGAAATCGAATTATAATATCACTGAAGCAAAATGATAAAAGTTTTTTAATTAAGATTGAAGATAACGGGGTAGGTTTTGATCCGGTTGAGGCTGAAAAAAAGGAAAAGCATTTTGGATTATCTGTTGTTAAAGAAAGGGTATTTTTATTGAATGGAAAAATGAAGATTAATACAGATAATGGAACTTCTATAATAATAGATATTCCAAAAAAATAACAGGTATTGGAGGTAAGCATGGAAACAATAAAAGTGATGATTGCGGATGATCACAGCATGATCAGGGAGGGTATCAAACAATTATTAGAATTTGATGGTAGTATTAAAGTAGTAGCGGAGGCTTCAAATGGTATAGAGTGTTTGGAGAGATTGGAACATTATGATCCTGAGGTTCTTCTTTTGGATATAAATATGCCGAAAAAAAATGGGATAGAAGTTCTCAGACAAATGAAAGAAGAAAATTCAAAGATTAAAGTTTTAATTTTGACAGTTCATAATGAAATGGAATATTTGACAAGTGCAGTAGAAATTGGTGTTGACGGATATATACTGAAGGATTCAGAGTCAGCAGAGTTAAAGAAAGCCATAAGAGCGGTTCGAGATGGAGATAATTATATACAGCCAAATTTGATTCCGGCTTTGAATAGCCATCTTTTAAACAGAGATACGGATAAGGATAAAATATTTTCTCTTACGAATAGAGAATTAGAGGTTTTGGTTCAGGTGGCAAATGGAATGTTCAATAAAGAAATTGCTACGAATTTAAATATAAGCGAGAGAACTGTGAAAAATCATATTTCAAATATATTTAAAAAAATAGATGTATCTGATCGAACACAGGCTGCTGTATTTGCAATTAAAAATAATATTATAAAGCTATAGAAATAATATGTAACCAAATATAAAATGTTTCACGTGAAACATTTGGTAAAAAAAGGATCATTGACACTAGATAATGTTTCACGTGAAACAATTTAACCCAAGATATAGTAATAATATACGTGAAACATTAAGAAATACAGTTGTGAAACGTATATTTTAGTATCGAAATAGCAAGAAGTGTATGTTATGAGCTATAAAAAATAAATTTAAAGTTGTAACTAAAGCGGCACAGAAATGGAGGAAAGATTGAAAATTAAGATTTTCAATCGCGAGATTTGTGCCTGCGCGTTGCTTGACACAAATTCGCTATGCGCAAATAGCAGCGCAGAAATGGAGGAGAATATGAAAATTGGAATACTGGGTGCAGGGAGAATAGCAGCTATTTTGGCGGAAACGATGAACAAGATGCCTGAGGTAGAATGTTATGGCGTGGCTTCCAGAGATTTTGAAAAAGCAAAAGCTTTTGCTGAAACACACAAATTTCAACGTGCCTATGGATCTTATGAAGAGATGCTTGCAGATCAGAAAATTGAATTGATTTATATTGCTACGCCTCATTCTCATCATTATCCCCATATGAAAATGTGTTTGGAAGCGGGAAAACATGTACTCTGTGAGAAAAGTTTTACAGTGAATGAGAAGCAGGCAGAAGAAATTTTCCGTATAGCGAAAGAAAAGAATCTTTTGGTTACGGAAGCTATTTGGACAAGATATATGCCTTCCAGAAAAATAATAAATGATCTCCTCGATGAGAAAGCGATTGGAGAAGTTGTAAAACTGACCGCAAATTTAAATTATCCACTTTGTGATAAAGAGAGAATTTTGAAACCTGAGCTTGCCGGCGGGGCATTGCTAGATGTAGGTATTTATCCTTTGAATTTTTCATATATGCATTTTGGAGATGATGTCATTGACATGCAGTCCTGGGTTCAAATGACAGATCAAGGGATCGATGGTGAAAATGTAATGATTCTTCTCTATAAGGATGGTAAATCTGCTATTTTAAATTCGGGAATTCACGGGAAATGTGATAGTCAGGGCGTATTTTACGGCACAGAGGGATTTATGGTAGTGGAGAATATCAATGATCCGGAAAATATAAAGATATATGATGCTGATCGAAAGCTTGTCCGTGAGATTCCGGTTCCCGATCAAATCAGTGGTTATGAGTATGAGATCATTGAGACGATCAATTGCATTAAAGAAGGAAAATTAGAATGTCCTTCTATGCCCCATAAAGAAACTTTAAAAATGATGCATGTGATGGATGAGCTGCGCACTTCCTGGAAAATGAAGTATCCGGAAGAAATTGAAAAGCTTTAAGAGAGATGTTAAAATATTATATGGATTATCATGTAGTTTGGTGATATAATCGTAATCGTACTTGGAAATGGAAAATACATTTGGAAAAAGGTAAGGTAAATAAATGGGAAGAATAATTGCAATTGCAAATCAAAAGGGCGGTGTCGGCAAAACAACTACTTCAATTAATTTGTCTGCTTCATTGGCTGCAAAAGGGAAAAAGGTGTTGGTTATTGACGCTGATCCACAGGGGAATACAACCAGCGGTTTTGGAGTAGAAAAAAATGATCTTGATAATACAATCTATGAACTTTTTTTGAGCGAGTGCTCTATCAACGAATGTATTTTGAAAGAAGTCATACCGAACGTTTCGATTATACCATCAAATGTAAATTTGGCGGCTGCGGAAATTGAATTGATCGGAGTAGAAAAGAAAGAATTTATCCTGAAAAATGAAATTGACTGGATAAAGGATCAGTTTGATTTTATTATGATTGATTGTCCTCCTTCTTTAAATTTACTGACGATTAATTCTATGACTACCGCGGACAGCGTATTAGTTCCGATACAGTGTGAGTATTATGCTCTGGAGGGATTAAGCCAGCTAATACATACTGTCAATCTTGTAAAAGAGAGATTGAATCCTGAACTCGATATGGAAGGTGTAGTTTTTACGATGTACGATTCCCGGACTAACCTTTCTATGCAAGTAGTAGAGAATGTAAAAAGTCATTTAAAACAAAATGTATATAAAACATTGATACCAAGAAATATTAGACTGGCGGAAGCGCCCAGTTATGGAATGCCTATCAATATGTACGATCCGAAGTCTGCGGGAGCGGAGGCATATATGTTGTTGGCTGATGAGGTGATACGCAGAAAGGTGGTGTAGGGAAAGAATGGCGAAAGCAGCGAGAGGATTAGGCAAGGGACTTGATTCCCTGATACCGGCTCAGGCGCCAAAGGTTGAAGCTGTAGAATCTGATGTCAGGACAGAAGACAATTCACAGGGGAATTATGTTAAAATTACAAAGGTGGAACCTAACAGGGAACAGCCAAGAAAAAATTTTGATGAGGATGCCCTTCAGGAACTTGCTGATTCCATTAAACAATATGGTATTGTGGAGCCTCTTATTGTTCAGGACAGAAATACTTATTATGAAATCATAGCAGGTGAACGTCGTTGGCGTGCGGCAAAGCTGGCGGGGTTGAAAGAGGTTCCGGTTATTGTCCGCAATTATACGGAACAGGAGATTGTAGAAATTTCTCTGATAGAAAATATTCAGAGAGAAGATTTAAATCCGATTGAAGAGGCACAGGCTTATAAAAGACTTCTCACGGAATTTAATTTGAAGCAGGACGAAGTAGCTGAGAGAGTATCCAAGAGCAGGACAGCGGTTACAAATTCTATGCGTCTGTTAAAACTGTGTGACGAAGTGCAGCAGATGATTATCGATGATATGATCAGTACCGGACATGCCAGAGCTTTGATCAGTATTGAAGATCAGGAACAACAGTACACGATCGCTCAAAAGGTTTTTGATGAGAAGCTTAGTGTTCGGGATGTGGAGAAATTGGTCAAAAATTTAAATAAACCGGAAAAGGTAAAAAAAGAGCCTGTGACAGACAAAGCTTTGGAGGTTGTCTATCAGGATTTGGAAGAAAAACTGAAACAGTCTCTCGGAACGAAGGTATCCATCTCGTCAAAGGGTGATGGAGCCGGAAAGCTTGAGATTGAATTTTATACGCACGATGACTTGGAAAAAATTACAGATTTGTTGACTGGCAGGTAATTAGTCCATCATATACAGAAAGGCTGAAGATAAATGAATTATAATTTACTGAGCGATATGGGACTGGGCAATATGGATTTGACGTATCTGTTTATCGGTGCGTTTGCGGCTATTTTAGTTCTGCTTATTATAGTGATTGTACTTTGCATAAATTTGGGAAGAATATCTAAAAAGTATAAAAAATTTATGGGCGGAAAAAATGCCAAGAGTATGGAAAAAAGTATCATGGGGCTTTATGAGGATAATAAACTGATTAAGGCGTCCATGGATAAAAACAAAAAGGATATTGAAGGTCTATATAAAAAATTTGAAGGTGCTTTTCAGAAAATTGGTATTATAAGGTACGACGCATTTAATCAGATGGGAGGAAAGCTCAGTTTTTCTCTGGCTTTGCTCGATGAAAATGACAACGGGTTTATTCTTAATTCTGTTCATAGCTCAGAAGGGTGTTATTCTTATACAAAAGAAATAAAAAACGGGTTGAGTGAAATATCTCTCGGAGAAGAGGAGAAGAAGGCTCTCGATATGGCTATGGATTTGTAGTAAGATAGGAGTAAAAGGGGATAAATGAGAATATGCAGAGTAGATGACTTGAAAGGTACAGAAGTTTTAGGAAAAGATGTAGTAACGCCGGAATATAATAATCTGCTTTCTGCAGGTACCGTTTTGAAACGGGAATATATAGAAAAGCTCAAAGAACTGAATGTAAGAGAAGTGTATGTAAGAGAAAGAGAACGATATACAAAAGAAGCTGTGATTTTAAAGGAGGAAGTGGAAGAGTGCTTTAAATCAAAGGTGCGAAATATTTTGGAAAGGCACACTTACATGCACAATGAAAATCTGATAGAATTGTGTCAGACGGCGGACTATATTATCACAAATATTCTGGAAGAAGAACATGTTGTAGAAAAAATATTTGATATCAAGGAGAGAAATCCGGATATTTATGAACATTCCATCAATTTATGCAGTCTTTCCACAATTGTTGCGCTTAAGATGGGTCTTTCCAAAAAAATAGTGCATGATATAGGTGTGAGCAGCTTGCTTCATGATTTGGGCCTTCGTTATATGACTATTTTCTATGAGAACAAGAATCTGGACGAGCTTACGGAATTGGAAAGCGCAGAATACAAAAAGCATCCGATTTATAGCTATTCGGTAATTCGTGACGAAAATTGGATAAGCGAAACAAGTAAAAATATGATATTATATCATCATGAGCGTTTAGACGGATCCGGTTATCCGTTGAAAGGAACATATATTTCCCAGGAGTGCCGCATTATACAAATTTGCGACGCCTTTGATGAAATGATCTGTGGAATCGGATGTAAGAGAACAAGAGTGTATGAAGCTGTAAAATATTTGAGGGATAACAAAGATATTAAATTTGACGGGAAAATTGTCGATATTCTTTTAGAATTTACAGCGGTATATCCGGCCGGGACAGTTGTAAGGACGAGTGAAGATGAAACGGGTGTAGTGCTTTATCAGAATAGACAATTCCCGGATCGTCCGGTTATTCGTATTACGAAAGACAGAAACGGAACGGCAGTGGATGTGGTAAAAGATTTGACAGTATATGGAGATTTATATATTGATGAAGTTATTCTGTAACCTGATATAGAACTGATGTTTTATTTTATAAAGAAATGAGGTAAATTATGATCGACATTAAATTTTTGAGAGAGAATCCTGAGGCGGTTAAGGAAAATATCCGAAAGAAATTTCAGGAGCAGAAGCTTCCTCTGGTAGATGAAGTGATAGCGCTTGACGCCGAGGTCAGAGCGGCGCAAAGAGAGGCTGACGATATCCGCGCTACGAGAAATAAAGTGTCCAAAGAAATTGGCGCATTGATGGCGCAGGGAAAAAGAGAAGAGGCGGAGAAAAAGAAAGCTGAGGTGGCTGCAGGCGCGGCAAGACTCTCTGAATTGGAAGCAAAAGAAAATGATCTGCGCGAGAAAATCAGGAAAGATATGCTGACAATTCCGAATATTATAGACACTTCCGTGCCTATCGGGAAAGATGACAGCGAGAATGTTGAAATACAGAAGTATGGTGAACCCGTAGTGCCTGATTTTGAAATTCCGTATCATACCGAGATTATGGAACGCTTTCACGGTATTGATATGGATGCAGCGGGTCGTGTGGCCGGAAATGGGTTTTATTATTTGATGGGTGATATTGCCAGACTTCATTCCGCGGTGATCGCATATGCCAGAGATTTTATGATAGGGAGAGGTTTTACTTACTGTGTGCCTCCGTTTATGATTCGAAGCGCGGTGGTGGATGGCGTTATGAGCTTTGCGGAGATGGACGCCATGATGTATAAGATCGAGGGAGAGGATTTATATTTGATCGGAACATCAGAGCATTCCATGATCGGTAAGTTTATAGACACAATTATTCAGGAGGAGGAGCTTCCCCATACTCTTACCAGTTATTCTCCTTGCTTCCGCAAAGAAAAGGGTGCGCATGGAATAGAAGAGAGAGGCGTGTATCGTATTCACCAGTTTGAAAAACAGGAGATGATTGTGGTATGTAAGCCTGAGGAGTCTCCCATGTGGTTTGAAAAATTATGGCAGAATACGGTAGATTTATTCCGTTCGATGGATATTCCGGTGAGAACAATTGAGTGCTGTTCCGGTGATTTGGCTGATTTGAAAGTAAAGTCTTATGATGTGGAGGCTTGGTCCCCCAGACAGAAGAAGTATTTCGAGGTGGGAAGCTGTTCCAATTTGGGTGACGCCCAGGCGAGAAGACTTCGCATTCGTGTGAACGGGGCGGAAGGAAAATATTTTGCGCATACGTTAAATAACACAGTGGTGGCTCCTCCTAGAATGTTGATTGCATTTTTGGAAAACAATTTGCAGGCGGACGGATCTGTCCGTATTCCTGAAGTGCTTCGTCCTTATATGGGCGGGATAGAAGAGATATGTTGAAAGTGACAATTATTTATCAGTGATAAATCTGAGAAGAGAGGGAGGTGAAATCTTTGCATAAATATATGAGAGCTATCGGATTTAGCGAACTTTCTGACAGGCGGGAGGAACAGCGTCTGATCACGGATATTATTATGAACGCGACACATCGCGCTTATACCTCAAATAGTGAGGATACAATACTTGCAGAATTTTGCGAGGATTTCGCACAGAATATTGGAATTGCCGTTTGCGGGGAATTTGATGCGGAAGATAAATTTACTTACGATTATTTTTATCCTTATCTGCGCGGCACAGGTGTCAGCTCTTATGATGATGTTTCTGTGGAACGTCACGCGGATAAGGAGTCATATGCAGGAGTTTGCGACGATATTAAAGTCGGCGTAAGTCTGATTTTTTATCTGCAAAACATTATTCCTTATGTAAAAGCGCAAACTACGAATATTCTTCCTGTAACTGGTACAACTTTAACATTGTCAGGACTGTCAATTAGTGGTAATATAATATTACCGGTTAGTAAAGATGAAAATGAGATACGAAGAATACAGAAAGAATCCACGAGCCGTAACCAGTTAATTGCGGCGGCACGTCAAGGTGACGAGGAAGCAATCGAGAGCCTCACCCTTGAGGATATGGATATTTATTCTACTATCTCCAGAAAAATTCTTACGGAGAGTGTGTTCAGCCTGGTAGATACTTACTTTATGCCATATGGTGTGGAATGTGACCAGTATTCTATCTTAGGGGAAATACAGGATATTGATCTTAGGGTAAATAAAATTAGTGGTGAAGAAATTTATGTGATGAATCTTAATTGTAACGATTTAGAGTTTGATGTTTGTATCAACAAAAAGGATTTATATGGAGAGCCTCAGATTGGCCGGCGGTTTAAAGGTGTGATCTGGATGCAGGGATATATCAATTATCCCGCATAGGTTTTCTCTTATATAAATAGATGTCCGTCTACGTAGCTCAGCAGGATAGAGCACTCGCCTCCTAAGTTTTAGTTGAGTTCGTTACTTTCTGCTAACGAAAGAGGCACAAAAGCAGAATCAGTTCCCTTAGTTAAATGGATATAACAGGAGCCTCCTAAGTGGTAGGTGTTCGATTGCCGGAGCAACGGAAAATTAACAATTTCATAGCTGAATCACTTGCTTATTAGCAGGTTTTTCATATAAGTCCTCGTAGCTCAGTTGGATAGAGCACACGCCTCCTAAGCGTGGGG
>CAJUMJ010000045.1 GCA_910587095.1 uncultured Lachnospiraceae bacterium | reverse complement strand
TGATCCTGCGGAACAAGCCCTTCGAGACTGACCATTTCCAGTGTATTTCTTTCCGACTTTTCTTTTATCAGCATGTCCTCACCCCTGATTTTATTATATCAAAAAAAGCCAGCTTTTGCTGACCTTTTTTGACAGTCTGAGAGGAAGAGGAAGCTTATGCTCCCTCTTCCTCCTTCTTCTCCGCCTCTTTTTCTTCCGGTTCTTCCGCTTTTTTGGCCTTGCGCTTCTTCCTCCCCTTATGTATGATCAGGACAATCAGCGCAAGCACAGCAACGCCGCCCGCCACAATAAAGACAAGATAGTCTTCAATTCCTTTCTCCGTCACGCTGACTGCGACCTTCACGTTGTTCCCGTCGGCCCAAAAAAGATGATAAATCCCCATCAGCTCAGTTTCGGCCTTCCTCCATCCCGCGGCATCCTCCACATAGATCACCACGCCGTCGGTCTTTCCCTGAGGCGCCTGATAGCGGATCTGGTGCGTTGTCTGCCCATCATCCGGGATCTCTATCGCCCAGCACTCCGTCAACTCTTCCGAAGTCTCCGCCCCTGGAAAGGTCACCGGCTCATCCGCGCCAAGACTTTTCACCAGGATCTCATCCTCCTGGGCAAATGCACCGTCCACCAGAAGCGTCGACTGGTTATTCTCCCGCATGGGACTTCCTGCAAGAGTCGTCAAGTATCTCACATACTCAACCGTCACATCCTCATCCAACCTGACATCCGCAAGATCTTTGTTATCCCAATCCGCATAAAATCCTTCCTTCACGGGGATTTTCGGATACATATCCAGACCAACGCTGCCGCCGTAAGGGCACTCTACGATCCCTACCTCCTCGTCGTCCGCATAAAATGTAATCTTCATCCTCCGGAAGTTTGCGGGAATCCCCTCCACCTCCAAAAGTCCTTCATAGTCTACAGGTTCCGCCTTTTTGCTGTAACTGATGCGGTCTATACCCGCGATCTCATCCGAGACAAAAAGATTATTCTCGATCTCGGCATCGTCGGAAACCTTTCCTGCAATGGCGCCCGAGAACGCGTCCGCCTCCTTCACATTCACCATGGCACAGCAGCTCTCTATACCGTTTCCGTATCCGACAATCCCGGCCACATACTCTCCGCCTGTCACCGTACATTTGGCATAGCTGCTTTTTATATGGGAGAGGGACTGGCCCGCGATGCCGCCCACATAATCGCCTGCGGTACTCCCGATCCTGCCGTAATTCTCGCAGCGCAGCACCATACCCATTTCCTGCATCCCGCAAACACCGCCCACGTAACTCTTCTGGGCCGTTACATTCGCCTTGTTCACGTTCTGCCGCAAGACGCACTTTGTGAGAAACGTGGAATTTGCTCTGGCGTCTTCAAGTCCCGTGATATCGCTCTCCAGGTCGAAATCATACTCGATGGCCATAGTGCCGGCAATACCGGACACATTCAGATCCGCCTCCACAATCCCGTTGTTCGTACATTCGGCTACGGCAGCATCAATGCTCTCCTCCGCGTTTTCCTCGGATTCATCTTCATAGACACCGGAATAATCCATATCCAGCACACCGTCCAGCGCATCCGTATACAGAAGCATAATCTCGCTGAACTCGTCGTTAATATTCGACAAATCCTCCTCCAGAACATCCCCGGAGGCAGACATCTCGTCGTTTAAATATCCCATGTTTTCCGAGATGTTCTTTAAATTGGAGTTGAGGCTGCCGGTAGTGGATCGGTAGTCCTCCCCAAGCCTCGGAAAGGCGATATCCTCCTTATCGTTCAGTGTCGTGAGGATCTCCTTTGTCCCTTCCCCCATATCCTCCAGATTTCCGGCCGCATCCTTCACGGAGGAAGCCGCCGACTTGAGCTGCTTCTTCGCGTCATCCGTCATCTCGTCGGTATGTCTGGAAGCGATATCCGTCATCGTTTCCAAATATTTTTGCATATCGGACGCGTAACTGTTTCCGCCGTGAGCGTCCTCGTACTTTTTGTCCGCGTAATCGCCTGCTGCCTGCGTCACCTGTACCGTGTTGGCCGCCAGATCAGCAGCCGCTTTCTCCTGTACCTGGCGATCCGCCTCGGCCTGGGGACTTGCGTCCGATAAGGGAAAATCTCTCGTCTCCCCGGTACTGCTGTCATAATGCACCCAGCCGGTAATGCCCGCGTATTTTTCCGGTATCTCTTCAAATTTGATATTCGGATCATAATTCCAACCGCTGTCCACTCCCGAATCCGTCACCGGCCTCAAGTCCGTTTCCAGATCCCTGTAATCATCCGACCGCGCCGCCTTCGCAATATAATAGTGTTCATAGGCTTCCTTCGCTTTCGCCATATCCTCGGCGTGAGCTTTTCCGTCCTCCTCGATGGCCTTCTTTGCCTGGTCGTACTGCGCTTTCTCCTCCGGTGTCATATACCGGAAAATATCCATGGACTTTACCATGTCTTCCAAATCCCCGGCCGCGTCCTTCACATCCTCCGCCGCGCCGGATGCGTGATCGATCACGCCGCCCTCCTTCGCCGTCTCATCCAGAACATAGTCGAACCGGCTCACCGCCTCGTTGACGGAATCCATCATACTATCCGTCCATTCCACCGTGCGGTCCGCCAAAAAGGAGGTGTCGTCGAGCGCCCTGTCCGCAAATCCTCGGATCACCGAAAGTCTGTTGGAAAGCGTATCCGACTGATCTCCCGCATCATCCAGCATCTTGCCTACCCTGTCATGCAAGGTATTGATGTGGTCTGAAAGCTGCCGCACAATATCCTCCGACAGATCCACCGCTATGTACGGTTCCGCCTGTCCGACAATACCGCCCACGTCTTTACGTCCGTATATCCTTCCCTTGTTTGCACAGGAATACACATAACCTGACTGCCGTCCGACAATGCCGCCTGTATTATAACCCACATGTTCATATCCCACGGTGCCTTCATTCACACATTTTTGTATAATGCCCGTAGATAAACCCGCAATTCCTCCTGTATCCACAATATTTTCGGTGGTGGAAAGCTTATCGCTCTTTTCGTCCCCCTCGTCGTTGATAATAGAACTCAAAATTCCTTTGGTGTACTTCTCCAAGTCCAAATCGTTAAGCGACTTCGCCTTATCGTCATTGGAAATATTTACATCCGCCCTGTTCAGACATCCGACGATATTGCCGACATTATCACCTGCAATGCCGCCCGTGTAGTGGGCCCCCTTGACCGTGCCGTCAGCCTCGCTGTTCATCAGCACACCGCTGATCTCATTGTATCCGACGACGCCGCCTACATAGTCGTTTGCCTCCACAATACCGTCAAACACACAGTTTAACAAAATACCGCTGTTATCTCCGACAATACCGCCCACCACCATCTGGCTTCCGTTAGGTCTGACCGTGCCCTCCACCCGCATATTGGCGATAACCGCCGTCCGCTGTGTGTAATTGAACAGTCCCACATAAGAGACGGAATCCCGCACCGTAAAGCCGCTGATCGTGTGTCCCTGTCCGTCAAAGTACCCGCCGAAAGTCGGTATCGTGACAAACCCCGCTCCGGCTAAATCGATATCCGCTGTCAGGTAAACCTTTTTATTCTGTGACCAGGTATCCAGCCTGCAGTTTTTAGCAAACTCTTTCAGTTCTTCTGCATTGCCTATAAGGACCTCTTCCCACTCCGTTTCCTCATCATTGTAGGAATTGATCGCCTCATTGGCATCCTCCACGCTGACAACTTCTTCTTCCGCATGATCTTCTTCGGATGCCGTCTGCTGTTTTTCCTCCTCTGCCAACGCCGTCGTCACCGGCATCGCGCTCATAAGCACTGCCGCCGTGAGAAACAGGGCCGTCACTCTCTTCTTACGCATGATCCGCCACCTCCCTGCTCGCTAACTCCCGAGACACCGTCTCCGTGAGCTGCCTGTACTCTTCCTCCGTGAGTTCCGTCACGTCGCCGGCCTCCACGTAAGCGCTCACATTACCTTTGACGATGGCGCTCATGCTGCCTGTCACCACACCGTCAATCCTGCCACGCACCAGACCGTCCACTCTCATAAGTCCGGTTACGTTCTTTGTACGGATCGGCATGTTCATCACAAAGGCTGTCTTTTCTATAATCTTATCGCCCACCAGGAGAATCTGTGGAAGGACAAACATGGTAATCAAAATGGATATCGTAGTTCCTCGTCCAAGGCATTTCCCGATACCGAAGATAGCCGCGTTGGAAGTCAGTTTTCCGATCAGGAAGCCCGCCACCACCATCATGGTTCCCGATGTGATAATCGTTGGGAACGCCTGGTTCATGGAATCAATAATCGACTGTCTCCTGCCGTTTGTCTCCCGCAGCTCCATATAGCGGCCCGCAATGACAATGGCATAATCGATATTTGCGCCCATCTGAATCGAGCTGACAATCAGATAGGACATAAAGAAAATATTGTCTTGCTGCAATGCCGGAACCGAAAAGTTAAGCCAGATGCAGCCCTGGATCACGGCAATCAAAAGCACCGGCATACCTGCCGACTTGAAAGTAAACAAGAGCACCACCAGAACGGCCAAAATGGACACCACATTGTTGACCAGGTTATCACGGCCAAAGGTCTTTTGCAAATCATACTGGCTCACCGACTCTCCGCACACCAGTACCTTGCCTTCAGGATAATATTTCCCGGCAATGTCATGCATTCTGTCTATAAACGCGAATGTCTCCCCGCTCTCCTCCGGCAGTGTCAAAAAGACAAGCATTCGGCTGTAATTTTCTCCCTGCAGCTGATTCCTGGCAAAATTCATGGCGTCATAGGCTTCATCCAGCGTATCTTGCAGATCGTCCTCCAACGTAACATAGCCTTCCTCCACCTCGTCGTGGACAAACATAAACATGTCAATCAAAGACACCTTATATTCGGAAAGACCGTTTACGACCTTCGCGTAATCCTCATCATTCACGGCGTAGGCCGCATACACTAACTCCGCCACCTCGTAATCCAAATCAATCAGTTCCGAAAACTGTCTCGGCGTCAGCTTATCCGTAAGGCAATAATCATCAAGAGCCTCTATATTGGCAAGTCCCTGGGTATAATCCACTTCGGGACACGCTTCCAGATCCGCCAAAAGCTTCGCCTCGCTGTCGTAATCCCCCGCAGGTACAATGAGCGCCACCATGTTACTGGCTCCGAAGTTCTCCGTCTGCATCTCCTCCGTCTTCTGGACGCTGTTCTGGATCGGCGGCGTAATCGTGCTGTCACCGAACACATAAGGACATTTGCTGGAAACCATGTAAGCTCCCACAATGACAACCACAAAAAGCGGCGCCACCACATGTCTTGTCGCATAGTCGATCTTTCCCACAAAGGGAATATCCGGTACGAAGTTTTTATGTTTCGTGGTATCCATCAGCTTGGAAAACAACATGATCACGCCCGGCATCAGCAAGAATACCGAACCCAGCGCCAAAAAGATGGATTTGATCAGACACATGGACAGATCCGGCCCCATCTTATATTGCATAAAGCCCATAGCAATCAAACCGCCGATGGTAGTCAGCGAGCTGCCGCAGATCTCCGGAATCGCCTTACTCAGAGCAATGATAATCGCCTCTCTGGCTTCCAGGCTGGCGTGCTCCTCCTTATACCTGTTTAAAAGAATAATGGCGTAGTCTACCGACAGCGCAAGCTGCAGCACCACTGTCACGGAATTGGAGACAAAGGATATCGTACCGAAGACAAAATTCGTTCCCATCTGCAAAATCGCCGCCGCGACGAAAGTGATCAATAACACCGGCACCTCCGCATAAGCCTGCGAGGTGAGTAAGAGCACCGTCACCACCACAAGCGCGACAAGAACGACGATGACATTCATCTCTTCGGCAATCAGCTCCGCCTCGATATCTCCCAGTGTGGTGGAAAGGTAATAGTCATACCCGTCAAGCTCATCCTTAACCCTGTCAAGCACTTCCAGACAACGCTCATCCTTCTCGTCATAGTCAAACGTGACATTATAATAGGAAGAACCGTTGTTGTAATGATCCTCCGTGTCGTCGAAATCTACCATAAAAATACCCGGCATAAATTCCAATGTCCGCCCGATAGACTCCGCTTGCCCATAGGATACATTGGCAACCATCACATCGCAGGTTCCATATGTAATGAACTCCTGTTCCATCAAATCCAGCCCTTGTTTTGTCTCGGTAGAAGCCGGCAGATAATGGGACATGGAGTTCTCCACATTGACCCAGTTTCTTGACACGGCGGAAAAGATTATCAGGATTCCGAACAGAAGGAAAAACAGATTGCGTTTATCCACAATAAATCCGCAAATCCTGACCATCGCCTGGTTGCCGCCCTTTTTTTCATTTTGCTCCTTATCCATAAAAAACGCCTCCCTCATTACAAGAGGAAATATAGCATCGTGACTTATTTTTGTCAATTATGTGAAGGGCGGGTTTTTTACATTCCAATGAAATTGTAAAGGTTTGCCTCAGCCGATCCCAAGACGCCTCTCCACATTCCTCACGGTCGCACGATATACCGTGTAAATTCCCAGGCCGATGACCACAAGGAGCGCAAGGCAGACAAGCATCGCAAACCACTCTGTCTGAACTATCCTCCCGTCGTTTCCATACAGGATCATTATAAACAGAACGTACATGGCCGTAGTGCCGACAAGCGCAGGCGTCCTGAAGACATTGCCGCATTGGCTCTTCACCTCATTTTTCAAAAACGCCGGAGGCGCCCCAAGCTTTTTTAAGTCCTCAAAGATATAGCGGTTATTGAGCGCAATCGTCTGACAGCGGGTATAGCACACCACCAACGCCGTGATCATACATACGATAAAAATGAAGAGAAACATCATAAACATCACCGCCATATTACACAGATAATCGTTTTGGTCGAGGATGCGGAAACTGGGCTGATAAGCCCACCACTGCCTGAACACAAAAGAATCCGACTGTTCATAGCTGACTTTTGACATACTGTCCGTATCCCCCCAGTATACCTGCCCGGCCTCGTTTTCCCGAATTTTCTGCACTCTGTCATAAAACGACGCGTATTCACAGCTTTCGTCAAACGAAGATACAAATAACCGGTAAAACGCGTTTGCAAAAGAATAAGAATCCTCTCCGTCCACATTGAAGCGCACCATCCTGCCTCTCCACTCATCTGTCAGGCTTTCGGAAATCCTCGCGTAATCATCATTGTCAAGCACGGAGCAGCCCACTTCTCCAGTCAGAAGATCATAATGCGCATATCCGGCGAACTCTGTGAAAAGCTGCTCTCTGGTGACCATATTCGTAAACTCCTTAGCCGTCTTGTTCGTATATAGCGATGTCTCCTCCTCATTTGTCAGATTCATATAAGTGCCTGGCTTCACATCTATTTCCTGTCCGGTCAACGCACAGTAAGCGTCCTCGGAGAGAATTTTTTCTTCGCCCAACAGCGGAATGTATTCCACGTGGTAACGCCTTCCCTCCTCAATCATTCCGTCGCCGCCCATTCCAAGTACAATATAGTCGCACTCCTCCCAATCCTTAAAGGTTAGCTCATACTCTTCGCCGAGTGCCTCTATCTCCTCCCGGCCGGGAATATCCTGATCCGCCCGGTAATTATAAAAATAGTCGTAAGGCTGCCTGGCATACCTGACGATTGCGGGTATCCCGTTGCCCGGCAAATAAAAAATCGCGAAACACCCGCCTGCAATCAGAACCGTGACGACAATGAGATTATTCACCGTCTGTCTTCCCTGAAATTTCATCATGCTTCTGGAAATGATATTTCTATAAGGGTTTTTCTTACGGCTTTTCCACCCGTGTACCACCGTGTGAAGCATCACCATATAAAGCCCTGCAAACACTGGCGCGTATAAAACGCCAATCCACTCCGGCGGATATAAGCTAAACCAAATGTGACAAAAATATGGCGCGCTGTAGCCCAAAACCGCACCTAGAAAGAGAACCAGAAATCCCACCGGACCGCACCACCGACCCAGCTCCTTCACCGGCTCATTGATGTGCTCTTCCCGGATCACTTCCATAATATCGGTTCTCTTTAAATACCTCCAAGCCGTCAGGCAGGCGAATCCCACCACCAATATAAGGAATGACAAAGAGACGGACAGGCAGCGGAAATCAAAAGAAAGCGCCATATCCGAGCTGTCCACCAGAATCAGGCGAAATCCCTGCCAAATAATCCACACAAAGGGAAATCCGGCAACGATCCCTGCGGCAGCGGACACCCCACTCAAAAAGAAAACCTCCCGGAACAGACCTGGCGCAAGCCGTTTTCTGGATGCGCCAAGAGCCATCAAAATGCCGAGCTGTCCAGACTTATGCCGGAAAAATAGTCCCAGCGCGTAAATAGTAAAGACCACGCAGCCAATCAAAGTCATCACAAATATCATATACATCTGCTTCCGGCTGTCGCCTCCCTCCGGGAACACCCTCTGCACCGTCGGGGAAAACATCAACGCCGAATACGCCGAGATGATCGTCAACGCCATAAAATTGCAAAACAGATAAAGCACCGACTGTTTCCGGTCCGCTCTCTGCAATTTCCGTTCCATGGCTTTCATATGAAATGTCTGTGTCACAATACTTTCCCCCTTCTAGTTTGTCATCTCTTTAATGGTTGATAGCAGCCTATCCTGAAAATCGCTGCGACTACCGTCCTTTTCCAACTGGCAGTAAATAACGCCGTCCTTTAAAAGTATCACACGGTCGCAGAAGGAGGCCGCAAAGCTGTCGTGGGTGACCATAAAAATTGTAGCGTTCATTTTGTTTTTTGCGCTGCCAAAGGCTTCGATCACCGCCCTGCTCGATTTGGAATCAAGGTTTCCGGTCGGCTCATCCGCAAGAATTACCATCGGATGATTGATCAGGCTTCGCGCCACCGCCGCTCTCTGCTTTTCTCCGCCGGATATCTCCGCCGGATATTTGTCCAGAATATGGGTTATACCGAATATTCCCGCCAACTGCTCCGCCAGCTCCTGCGCATCCTTCCTCACCTCTCCTTGTACGATACGGGGTACTAAAATGTTCTCACGGATGGTCAGACCGTCCAAGAGCATGAAATCCTGAAACACAAATCCAAGCTTTGTATTCCTGATTCTTGACAACGTATCCTCGTCCTGTCCCGCAAGATGGGCGCCTCCCACAGTGATGCTGCCCTTGTCAAAGGGAATGTAGCAGGAAATACAATTCAAAAGCGTGGTCTTGCCGGAGCCGGACGGCCCCATAACCGCGACAAATTCTCCCTGCGCCACATGCAGATCGACCCCCTTTAACACCGCATATTTGTTTTTTCCCACCTCGTAGGATTTGTGCAGATCCTTTACATATAACATTTTTCTCTCCGCCTTTCCTGTATTACATACTCTCGGAAGCTCTCTTGCACCTGCCTTTGTGGCAGATTTTCCGCCATATGCATATAAATTTATGCACATTTGGCAAAAAATCATCTCACAAAATCAGGCACAAAGAGACTCCGAGAGTACATTATTTTGGAGGCCCCGCAAGTTCCATGAGCCTTTCTTGCAAATAACATAGCATGAAACCAAAACAGGCAGGGAAAGGCATGTAAAACCCGGCAATGTTATTGTAACGTTTGGAAGCCGGATGCGGATTTTGTCAAGTTTGGATAGGCGCAATGTAAAGTTTGATTTCCACACGGAAGAAATGAACCCGTTAAAACCGGAGAAATATGATAAACTATATGAAGAGCCAAACTGAAAGAGGAGACGGCCAAAAGACTGGAGGATCACAGCCTATGCTGCGAATAGCGATATGTGACGACGAAATAGCCGCAAGAGATATGCTCCGTATACAACTTGAAAAAGTTTTAGTCGAAAGCACGGAGGAGATTGTATATGAGTTTTCTTCCGGCGTCAATGCCGTCTCCTGGCTTCAAAAGCACCCGGGCGAGATCGACCTGCTCTTTCTCGACGTGGAGATGGACGGCTTAAACGGCATGGAAACCGCGAAAAAAATCCGGGCTTTTGACAAGGATCTGTCTCTTGTGTTTGTGACCGGGTATGCCGACTATGTATTTGACGGCTACCACGCCTGCGCTCTGGACTATCTGTTAAAGCCCGTCTCCGAACAGAAACTTCGCGAGCTGCTTCACCGTGTGCGCGAAAAGCAGGCGGAGGAGGAAACGGAGACTTTCTTCATCAAAAATATGGACGGCACATGGCGTTTCAGACTACGCGATATTCTCTATTTTTACTCCGACAGACGACGCGTTATTCTGGTTACGCGAAACGGCCAGTATCCTTTTTACGCAAAGCTTGACGACATAGAATCGCGACTCTCACCGCAGTTCGTCCGAATCCACCAGCGGTATCTGGTCAATCCCGCCAATGTGGATCACATCGGCAAAAACTTTATCACATCCGGCGGCGTCGACCTCCCCTGCAGCAAACGCTACCAGGAAACCGCCAGACACCATATCGCCAGGACTATGCTATTTGATTGATCGGACGGGGGATGATATGACATGATTTCTTTTCTGTTTTTTGTACTTGACTATTTCCTGATGCTTGCGGACGGCTGGTTTCTCATGCATGCGCTCGGATATCTGATCAAGATAAAAGAAAGTCCTTTGCAGCGGTTTGTTCTTCTCCTCTCCTGCACGGTGCTGGGCTCCATGGTTATTTTCCTTGGTGACGCATTCAATATTCTGGCAACCGTTCCTATCTTCTGGATTGCCGTTTGCTTTTCCTGCGAGAGCGGTCTGTGGCAAAAAACTGCCATCGCCGCCATGTACGCCAGCACTGTTTTCTCCTTCAACGCGCTGCGCGACAATTTTCTGGACTCCCCCATTTTTGATCATCTCTCTGCTTTACAGGAAAACCAAATTATTGTGTCTGACATACTGTTTATCCGGCAAAATCACTGCCTGTCCATGATAATCAGCATATTTTTCGCCTTGATTTTGTATTTCGGCATCCGAAGATATGCGCCCGACAAAGATTATGCTCTCTCGGACAGTCTGTGGAAGCTGCTGTTTTTGCTCACGGCGACGCCTTTAGGAGTTGTGCTGAGCCTGACCGCCCTGTTTGATTTTGAATCACCACACAGCGTCGTTTTGGCCGGCTACCCGGCCGAGTGCTTCGTGCTGCTCGTGATTGCCCTTTTTTCCTTTATCAGCCTGCTCAGGTGTATCACCGTCCTGGCAAAGCAGCAGACGCTGGAACAGCAAAGTATGTTAGCGGAAATCAACCGCAAATACTATGAATCCATGGAACAGCAGCACTTCGAAATACGCCGTCTGAAACACGACCTCGCCAATCATCTGCAAACACTTGGCGCGCTTCCAAAAGAACAGAGAGATTCCTATCTTGCAGATCTGGCCGCTAACGACGCCGTATCAGAAACCCTTTCCTACTGCGGGGACACAACCATAAACGCGGTACTGACCGTCAAGAAAAACCGGATGGACAGATACGGCATCCGTCTGGAAAGCGCCATTGACATTCCTTTGGCCCTGCCTTTCCACGGAACAGACATCTGCGCCTTATACGCCAACGCACTGGACAACGCGATAGAAGCGTGCAGGCGGACGGAAGAATCAAAACGCCAGATTGTCCTAAGGAGCAAAGCGCAAAAAGGACTGTTTTGCCTGGGAATCCAGAATCCGGTTCCCGAAACTTCCACTTCCATCCTCTCCCACGTTTCCAGGGACGGCACCATCCCAACCACGAAGACGGACAAAGCCAATCACGGTGTCGGTCTGCAGAGCATCCGGGAAATTGTGAAACGCTATGGCGGCTTGCTGGAAATAAAAACGGAGAACGGGATGTTTGACTTGTTTCTCTATATCCCAATGCCATCCGAAAAAACTTCTTAGAAGAAAATGAGCCAAAAACACATGACGATCGGTCCTCCTTGTGGTAAAATGTACGCGGTGGCAATGAGCAGTGCACATCTGGCGAAATAATCTCTGCGGGGAGCTTGCTCACCAAAGAGACTATTTCGCCAGATGTATAGGACGAAGCCCGCGAACGAGATGTAGCGCAGCGAAATCGAGTTTACACTGCGGGCACGGCTTAACATGAACCGTGGCATAGGATACCCGCGAACGAGATGCAGCGCAGCGAAATCGAGTTTGCACTGCGGGCCTGGCTTAACATGAACCGCGGCACAGGCTGTCCGCGAACAAGTTACGACACTGCGAAAAAAAATTGTCACACGGAAACGGAATATGATGAATAAAAAGTTTCACCTGAATTTAACTACAACCCAGACAATCATGCTCAGCTTTCTGCTGGCCATCCTGGCAGGGAGTATACTGCTGGCCTTGCCGGTCAGCTCTGCGGACGGCCAGGCCGTACCCTACATCGACGCCTTCTTTACGGCAACGACCTCCATCTGTGTGACGGGACTGGTGACCGTTCCGACCTTTTCCACATGGAGTCTTTTCGGCCAGCTCGTGATTCTCTTTTTGATACAAATCGGCGGCCTCGGTGTTGTCACCATTATGTCCGGCCTGATGATCAGTCTGCACCGCCGGATTGGCATCAAAGACAGAATGCTCATACAGGACGCTTTTAACTTAAATACCCTGTCGGGCATGGTTAAATTTATCAAAAAGGTATTTTTAGGCACTTTTATTGTGGAAGGAAGCGGCGCGCTTTTGTATATGACAGTGTTTGTCCCGGAATTTGGCCTAAGAGGCGTCTGGATATCCGTTTTTAATGCCGTATCCGCTTTCTGCAATGCGGGAATGGATGTGATATCGGAGAACAGTCTCTACGATTACGTCCACAATCCGCTGATTAATTTTGTGACCATTCTGTTGATTGTTGTGGGCGGGATCGGCTACATTGTCTGGTGGGATATCATGAATGCCCTGAAGAATATCAAACGGCAAAAGCTGAAATGTTTCTCCGGTTTGACTCTTCACTCAAAGATCGCCCTCTCGATGACAGGAAGCCTTATACTTGCAGGTACGATCGCCGTTTTCATTTTTGAATACCACAATTCCCAAACTATGGGCGGATTTACTTTGCCGGAAAAACTGCTGGCGTCTCTTTTCCAGTCGGTAACGACGAGAACCGCGGGATTTGCGACGATTCCGCAAGAAGATCTGACAAACGCCTCCTCCATTGTCTCTTTGCTGCTGATGTTTATCGGCGGTTCACCTGTCGGAACCGCAGGCGGCATTAAGACCGTGACAATCGCCGTGCTGATTGTCTCTGCTTTTGCCACAATGAAGAGCAAAGCCGAGGCGGAACTTTTTCACAGGACGATTTCAAAACAGGCTGTCAGCAAAGCTGTCGCGGTCGTGAGCATGGCTTTTATTATTCTTTCGGCCTCCACCCTTCTCCTGTCAGCCGTCACGGACGCGGACGCCCTGGACATCACCTACGAAACGGTGAGCGCCGCGGCTACCGTAGGCTTGACAAGAAGCCTTACCTCCAGTCTGAATATGTGGGGTAAAATAATTATTATCATAACTATGTATTTGGGCAGAGTCGGCCCGATTTCACTTATGATAGCGCTCAACACGAAAAAAGAAACTAAAAATATTATCAAAAACCCCACGGAAGAGATAAGCGTCGGGTAATACATGACCGAAAGGAAGATCGTTATGGGTATCAATCATTCTTATGCAGTGTTTGGACTTGGCAGATATGGAAAAGCCGTGGCCCAGGAGCTTGTGAGAAACGGAGCCGAGGTGCTCGCCGTCGATACGGACGAAGAAATCGTAAACGCCGCCATCGCGGATATTCCCTACTGCAAATGTGCCGATATTACGGAACCGAAAGTAATCAAACAGCTCGGTATCGCCAATATTGACGTTGTGATCATCGCCATGGCAAGCAGCCTGGAAGCCAGCGTGATGGCTACCATGCTCTGTAAGGAAATCGGCGTAAAAACCGTCATCGCGAAATGCGCCACGGACATGGACTGTAAAATCTTAAGTAAAGTAGGCGCGGATCGGGTCGTATTCCCGGAGAGTGAGTCCGGCATCCGGCTTGCCAAAAATCTCTTAAGCTCCGGATTTGTGGACATTATGGATCTCTCGTCAAATGTCTCCATGATCGAGCTGGAGGTCAGGACGGAATGGGCCGGAAAGTCACTGTTAGAATTAAATCTGCGGAAAAAGTATTCCATTAACGTCGTGGCAATCATCCAGGACGGAAACGTCAGCACGGATATAGACCCGGAAAAACCTTTGAGCCAAGCCATGCGGCTTATCGTGATCGCCAATACGTCGAAACTCAGAAAACTCCTTTGATAAAAATTTCAAGGCCGATCAGAATAAGGATATTTCCACCCAAAATCTGCGCCTTGTTAGACAGCTTCATACCGAATCGTTTTCCGATCGTCAGCCCACACATACAGATCAGAAACGTGACAACTGAAATAATCATAGCGGCGGTAAGCGCCATAAGCCATCCGTAACCGGCAATCGTAAATCCGACCGACAGTGCGTCTATGGACGTGGCAATTCCCTGGATAAGCAGCGCTCCGTTTCCGACGCCCGAATTATTTCCCTCAAGTTCCTTGTTACGAAACCCGTCAATCAGCATTTTCCCGCCGATAAAGACGAGAAGAGTCAAGGCCAACCATGGAATAAACTTTTCAAACGCTCTGAAATACCGGACGACCGTGTGTACGCATACCCACCCGAGAAGCGGCATAAACGCCTGAAATCCGGCGAACACGCCGGCTATAGTGCACATTCGGCCTTTCTTCATATCCGGCTCACTTAAGCCGTTAGCCATCGACACGGAAAATGCGTCCATGGCAAGTCCCACCCCAAGCAGCACGTTGTTCAATAAAAACAGTAAATTCTGTTCCATGTCGTCCTCCATTCCAAAATGCTTATACACAAATAAAAAGACTCAAATGCAACCAAAATAACGGGCCGCACATGAGTCTCGCAATTTAAAACAAGCCAGACCGGATTATGGTCAGTATGTTGACTTGTTACGCATAAAATACGCTTGCTACTCCCTCACAGGAAATTTGTGTTATCACTGTAGCACTTTCCAATCTGAAAGTCAACATGTTTAATTTATATCTTTATCCCAGTTTTAATGCTACCGAAATACTTTTATCTATCTCCTCTAACCTCTTTCTAAAGTCCTGCCCATCCGTCTTATTTCCCACGATACTCCCGTAATGTGTCGGTATCACAGCCCCGGGCTTTATATCCGCGACATATTCCGCCGCCTGCTTCTTGTCCATTGTGAAATGCCCGCCAATCGGAATCAGAGCCACATCACACCGTACCTTACGGATATCTTCATTCACGTCCGTATCTAACCTGAAAACTTTGGCGGAAAATCTCCCATATTTTTCTCCATTTCTGCGCCGCTTTTTGCGCATCAACGAGTTTGTGGCAAGCAACGCGCAGACACAAATCTCGCGATTGAAAATTTTAATTTTCAATCTTTTCACTTCCCGGTTTAGATTATGATATAATTTCTCGGCGGCATCCGAATTACACAGTTCTGTATAAATATACTGCACAAGTCCAAAAATATCAGCTATCGCCTCATCTGCAATCAACACCCTATAGTTCATTGTTCATTCTTTCCCTGATAATCTGGAACGCCTCATCTACTGTATGCATCCTGCCTGCTTCCATATCATCGATTCCTTTATCAAGATAAGAAAATAGAGTTTCCATTGCAATTTTCTCATTTACTTCATCTGTTGTCTTAACTGCAACTTCCATATCACTCATCTCCCTTCGTATATACAAATATTATATCCGATTTTACAAAAAAAGTATACTCTCAAATCTTATCCTCTAAATTTTCCAGCTATCTTCAGTATTTCTTCAAAAATGTGCATCCTTCTTTCTCCTCCATCATGTCAAAAACCTCTTTGTACGAATGCCAGTTCATTACACCGGCTTCATAACCGCTGCTGCAATCTGTCCATCACTTCCTTCCAGTTCTGAAAATATCTCCAAATCTTTTCCAAAACCAGTTTTTACCCGTGCATGCCTTTAAGCAAGCACTGTGCATTTATAAAAACGGCAAAAAAATGGGGCAAAAACTGGTCATTTTTCAGTCCAATTTTTGCCCGGGGAGCACAAGATGTTGTGGTTTAGACCCCTTAATTCTTCTCTTTTCCACAATACTGCATCATAATTATTACCTCAACGTGGCATGTGTGACCAAATTGGTCAACCGCCCGCGCCCGTTTGATCTTATACCCTCCCTCACACAACACTTTCAAATCCCTCGCCAGCGTCGCCGAGTCACAGCTCACATAGACAATCCGATCCGGCTGCATGGCAATCATAGTCTCCAGACATTTCTCGTCGCATCCTTTTCTCGGCGGATCGACTACAATCACGTCGGGGCGGCTCAATTGTCTGTCCGTCAATACCTCCTCCGCCTTCCCCACATAAAACGAAGCATTGGCAATTCCGTTGCGGCGGGCGTTCTCTTTCGCATCCTCAATGGCCTGAGATATAATCTCCACACCGCAGACTTTTTTCGCTTTCCTCGCCATAAAAAGTGAAATCGTCCCTATTCCGCAGTATAAATCCCACACGGTTTCTCTGCCGGTCAGTTCAGCATATTGAACCGCGAGACTGTACAGCTTTTCGGTCTGACGGGGATTGACCTGATAAAAAGACAACGGGGAAATCCGAAATGTAATCCTCTCGCTTTCCGACACAACCCACGCCTTGTTTGTCTCCCCACAATCCATAACCCCCAAACTGTCTTCTATATATTCGTTTCCCCACAGGACGCGGATCTCTTTCCCCATAATCACATTCGTCTTTTCCCTGTTTACACTGACCGAAATGCTGACAATCCTCTTTGACTGCGTTTCTCCCTCCCCCAGCCGCAGTTTCGTGAGCTTTTCCACCAACTTCTCCGCCGCCGGAAGCTTCTTTGCGTTAATTACCAGACAGACCATAATCTCTCCCGAGGTAAAACCGGAGCGAATCAGCACATGACGCACCAGTCCCGAACCTTGCGTTTCGCGGTAAGCGCTCACATGATTCTCCCGCATATAAGAAAGAACCGCCTCCAAAATTTCCTGATTTTCCGATGGCCCAAGCGGGCATTTCGTGTTTGCAATAATATCGTGCGTCCTGCCCGCATAAAAGCCGGCTACCAGATCACCGTTTTTATCATATCCCACAGGATACTGCGCTTTATTGCGGTAATGCCAAGGTACCTCCATCCCAACGATCGGCTCCATAACCGCATCTATCTGCTCCGCCGAAAAGCCGCCGATTCGAATCAGATTTCCCCTCACTTTATCCTGTTTATATTCTAACTGCTTGCCGTAATGCATGGCCTGAATCTGGCATCCTCCGCATTGTCTGTGAAAAGGACATTCCGGCTCTACACGAAAAGGAGAAGGCGTCACCACCTTCTCTACTCTCGCGTAGCCGTAATTTTTCCTGCACTTCGTGATTCGCGCCTCGACGATATCACCGATGACGGCGTCTTTTATAAACAGGGTATAACCCTCCGCCCTGCCAATCCCCTCGCCGTCATTTCCGATATCTTCTATACGGACTGTAACAATATCGTTTTTCTGAAAGCTCTTATATTCCATAAACAAAATCCCCTTACTCAAGGCCGGTCCAACGCAGATTTGACTCAAACAATCTGTTAAACCCAAGCCAGCCTTTTTCAGAGCTGTTTTCGAGAAGCTCCGTAAAAGTCTCCATCTTCGCATCCGTGTTATCTGCGAAGGAAAGCGCCACCGCCTCCACAATCGCCGGTTTTTTCGGAGAACCAAATTCCAGCTCGCCGTGATGAGAGAGTATGCAGTGTTTCAGTTCATTTGCAAGAAGCGGCGGAAAACCATCGATTTTCCGAATCTTCTCTCCCACCATCTCCGTGCCGATAATAATATGCCCGAGAAATTGCCCGTCCTCCGTATAGTCATTCGAGGGAAAAAGGGACAATTCCTTTATCTTACCGATATCGTGACAAATCGCCGCGGCAAGAAGCAAATCCCTGTTCAAAACGGAATACTGCGTGCAGTAATAGTCGCATAACCGTGTGACCGCCAGAGTATGTTGCAGCAGGCCGCCCACAAACCCATGATGTACCGTCTTAGCCGCCGAAGATTGCCTGAAAGCTTTTACAAACGCTTCGTCTTTCACGAAAAACGCCTCCAGCATCTCGTGGAGATAAGAATTTTCGATGCTTGCAATAAATCCCATAAGCTCCTGCATCATCGTCTCAATCTTAAACTTGCTGACAGGAAGATACTCCGCCGGGTCATATTCTCCCTCCCGGCATTTTCGCACACGCTTTACATTGACCTGCAGCGCCCCCTGAAAGCTTGTCACGTCGCCGTACACCTCTATGTAATCCATGCTGTCAAAATCTTCTATCCCCGCATTGTTGGGATCCCAAATTTTGGCATCTATTACGCCTGTCTTATCCTGTAAAATCACATTGTCGTAAGGCTTTCCGTTTTTCGTGACAGCCGACTGCTTGTGCTTACACAGATAAATATCAAACATTCTGTCGTTTTCCTTATAGTCCTTAATATATTTCATCTTAACCTCCATGTCACAGCTCTGCTGTGACTCAAATCAGTGCGGAGAATGCCCGTATTTCAGGCATTCTCCTGTGTGAGACGGAATTGCAACGCAACTCCTAGAGTTTCTTGGCGTCCCGTCCTATGGCGGGACGTCTTTAGAAACTCTTCTCACACTAACCTCCATCTTCTCTCTTTCATTTCCTGCCATGTTCTTACCAGCTTCCCAGGGTTACGTCCGCTTTCATCTCGTGCCCCTGTCTCATCAAAGTAATCGTCAGCACATCTTCCGGCTTCGCCGACTGCAAAATCCCCAGCAGTTCATTGTAGGTCGTAATTTCCGTACTCCCGATCTTTGTGACCACGTCACCACTCTGTATACCTGCCGCCATTGCCGGGGAATCAATCTCGATTTCCCTGATATAAGTGCCGGCCGGCATATCAAGCTCCGTATCCTCGACGGCTCTCTTTGGCACATCCGCCCCATGCACCCCAAGATACGCCCGCTCTTTATTGTTTGACATCTGTTCAATCGTGCTTTTTAACTCCGTGATGCCAAAAGCCGTGAGCAGATTAGCCATATCGTTTCCCGCGTTCACATTGTCTATGATACCGATCACCATACCTTTTAAGTTGACCAGAATACCTGTGGCGTTTCGGCTGCCGTAGATGTCCGTGGTAATCCGTTTATAAGCGGAATCAGGTAAATCAATCGGCGTACCCGTGGATGTCACCACCCCGTAACTGATGGAACCGCCGGTTCCAAGCGGACTTCCCAGCGCAATCACAGGCGCTCCCAAAAGGCTTGCGACGTTAGAGCTTCCCAGTTGCGCGATGGCAATCATATCCATTGTTTCCTTACCTATGGCGGAAAGAGGTACGGACAAAATGGCAAGCCCCGTGTTGGGATCCTTTTGTACAAGCTCCGCTTCCACCTGTGTCTGATCGCAAAAAGTCACCTCGATGCTGTCAGCCCCGTTCAGGTTTCCCGCACTGACTAAAATCAGCATGGCCTTTCCATTGTCGGCTACGATCACGCCGGAAGCGGAGGCTACATTTTCATAAATATTGTTAAACCAGTCCACATCTGAGGTGACACCCGCTACCGTGACCACCGCCCGGCCAACCTCCTGCGTCAACGCCCGCAGCTCTTCGTAAAGAGACTGGTAATCTTCCAATGTAAACTCCAAATCAACCTTAGAAAGCAGCTCCTCAATCTGTTCGTCCACCATCTCCATATCTACCGGTTCCGGCGTCTGCGCTTCCTCATCTTCCTCATTGACCAGCATATCCTCGGGCTTCATCTCCTCCGTCAGCGTCTCCTCGGGAAACACCACCTCGCTTGGCTCCTCTTCGGGATAAAGGCGATTGCTGATCACCGGCTCCAATACCAAAAACGTAAAGCAGGCCACCAGGCCAAACACCACTGCCATCACTGCAGTGATTACCGTTCTGCGCAACAGTTTTTTCTTATTGACAGGCTTTTGCTTGATCTTTTCCCGCATGAATTCTTTCTGTACAGAAAGCGTGTACTGCGCCTGCTCCTTAACGGGCTCTTCCCCCGTCGTATTTGTTCCCTTTTCCTGTTCAGACATCTCGTTTACCTTTCTCTCGAAGCACACGGGTTTTCGCATACTAAGAGAGTGTCATGCTTGACACTCTCGGAATATTTTTTATTCTCTTATCATTAGAGGCAGTCACTTGTGTTTAGTATACCACGAGTAAATATAGCGGACAAGCCGCAATCAACGATTCCTGATAGTATTTTTCCGTCATTTGTGGTAGGATAATGCATAGAAAACAGAAATATAAACGTTTGAAACGAGGTTATCATGAACGAAAAAGTACTACACATTTTAGAATACACTAAAATAATCAGTCAGTTAAAAGAGAAAGCGACCTCCGAACCCGGAAAAAAGCTGGCGGAATCGCTTCTGCCCATGACGGATTTGGATGAGATCCGTAAGGCACAAAACCAGACAGCCGATGCACTTGGGCGTCTGTTTGCCAAAGGTTCCACTTCTTTTGGCAGCAATAAGGATTTGGGAATGAGTCTCAAATCCCTGGAAGTCGGAAGCGTCCTATCGGTTATTGAGCTCCTGCGCATCGCCTCTTTTTTGGATAATGTGAACCGTATCAAAACTTACGGGCGCAAGGAGCGGGACGACATTCCGGGCGATTCTTTGGAGCCATACTTTGACAGTCTCGAGCCGCTTACTCCTCTTGCCAACGAGATTAACCGCTGTATCCTTTCCGAGGAGGAAATAGCCGACGACGCGAGTCCCGCCTTGAAGCATATCCGCCGCAGCATGACGATCACAAACGACCGCATCCACTCTCAGCTAAATTCCATGTTAAACGGCTCTCTGCGCACCTATCTGCAGGATGCCGTGGTGACCATGCGCGATAACCGTTATTGTGTCCCTGTGAAAGCGGAATACAAGAGCCAGGTGCCCGGCATGATACACGACCAGTCCTCCACCGGCTCCACCTTTTTCATTGAGCCTGCGGCCGTTGTCAACCTGAACAATGAGTTAAAAGAACTTTCCATAAAGGAGCAGGAGGAAATTGAGGCCATCATGGCAGCTCTGAGCGCCCAGGCGGCAGCCCACACGGAAGCTCTTGCCACGAACCAGAAATCCATGACCATGCTGGATTTTATTTTCGCAAAAGCCTCCCTCGCCATGGAGCACAACGCCACCATGCCCCTTTTTAATACAAAGCAGCAGATTCAAATTCGGAAAGGCCGTCACCCGCTTATCGACAGGAAAAAGGTAGTGCCCGTAGATATTTCCCTTGGAATTGATTTCGACCTGCTCATCATTACAGGACCCAACACAGGTGGTAAAACCGTCGCTTTAAAAACGGTCGGCCTTCTCACTCTGATGGGACAAGCCGGTCTGCATATCCCTGCCCTGGACCGCTCGCAATTGTCTGTCTTCCGGGAAGTATATGCGGATATCGGGGACGAGCAGAGCATTGAACAGAGTCTTTCCACCTTCTCCTCCCATATGACAAGCATTGTGTCCATTTTACAAAAAGCCGACGCGCAGTCCCTCTGCCTTTTCGACGAGCTGGGCGCAGGAACGGATCCCACCGAGGGAGCGGCTCTCGCTATTTCCGTCCTCGATCATCTCCACGGACGGGGTATCCGCACCATGGCCACCACCCATTACAGCGAATTAAAAGTTTACGCTCTCTCCACCCCCTTTGTGGAAAACGCCTGCTGCGAGTTTAACGTAGAGACGCTCAGACCCACTTACCGGCTCCTGATCGGCGTTCCCGGTAAGAGCAACGCTTTCGCGATCTCTTCCCGCCTGGGCCTGCCGGACTACATTATCGAGGAAGCCAAAAAGCATATTACACAGGACAAGGAAAGCTTTGAGGATCTGCTTGCCAACCTGGAAAACAGCAGGCTTACCATTGAGAAAGAGCAGGCAGAAATCGAAGCCTTTAAGCGGGAAATAGAGGGGCTTAAAAAACGTCTGGAATCCAAACAGGAAAAGATCGACCAGTCCCGCGACCGCATTATAAGGGAGGCCAACGAGGAGGCGAGAGAAATCCTCCAAAATGCCAAAGAGCTGGCGGACGAAACCATCCGCACTTTCCAGAAAGCCGGAACTTCCTCTATCAAGGATCTGGAAAAGTCCCGCAGGAAAGTAAACGAAAAAATTTCGGAGAAAAACGAAAAACTCGCCCTTAAAGCCGAAAAACCAACGCATAAACTTTTAAAGCCAAACCAGCTCCGTCCAGGCGACAGCGTAAAAATTGTCTCTATGGGATTAAAGGGCAGCGTCAGTTCTCTTCCCGACAAAAACGGAAAGCTATTCGTACAGTGCGGTATCATACGTTCCCAGGTATCTCTGGACGATCTGGTTTTGCTCGAGGACGATACGATACAAACCGAAAAAATGCAGCGAAGTTCCTCCGGAAAGCTCAAAATGTCCAAATCCTATTCCATCTCCACGGAGATCAATCTTTTGGGAAAAACGGTGGACGAGGCGCTTTCAGAGCTTGATAAATATCTGGACGACGCTTATCTTGCACACCTGCCAAGTGTACGCATCGTACACGGAAAGGGAACCGGAGCGCTTCGGAAAGCCGTACAGGGATATCTTCGGAAAAGCCGGGTCATTAAAAGCTTCCGGCTTGGCGAGTTCGGAGAAGGCGATGCCGGAGTTACCATTGCGGAATTCAAGTAATGCCAGAGGACATTTCGCAAAGTCAGCATAGCTGACTTGGAAGTACTGGATTTGCTTCGCAAATCACTTTCACGCCGAAAAACGCCAAAACGGGCGTTTTTCACACGCAAATTTGTGCAGGAGCGCCACAAATTTGTTTGATGGCAGACGCAAATTTGATATTTGCGGCTTTGCGTTAGCAAAGTAATGCCTCAGGTCGCGTAAACGCTCCGGAATGGAGATTAAGATGGTTAACAAACAGAAAATTTTAATTGTAGACGACGACAACAACATCGCGGAGCTTATCTCCCTGTATCTGACAAAAGAGTGCTTTGAGACAATGATCGTGAATGACGGAGAATCCGCCCTGACGGCTGTGGACAGTTTTGAACCCAATCTCATGCTTCTCGACCTGATGCTTCCTGGAATCGACGGCTATCAGGTCTGCCGGGAAGTGCGTTCAAAATCCCAGCTTCCCATTATCATGCTGTCCGCCAAAGGCGAAATTTTTGATAAAGTGCTCGGCCTGGAACTCGGCGCCGACGACTATATGGAAAAACCTTTCGATTCCAAGGAGCTTGTCGCCCGCGTAAAAGCGGTTCTTCGCCGTTATAAACCGGTTATGGCGGAACCGAAAAATTCTGACGTCAAGAGTGTGGAATACCCGGATCTGGTTATCAATCAGACAAACTACTCCGTCGTCTACATGGGCAAGCCCATAGAAATGCCTCCAAAAGAACTGGAGCTTCTCTATTTCCTTGCTTCTTCGCCCAATCACGTCTTTTCCAGAGAACAGCTTCTGGATCAGATTTGGGGTTACGAATATATCGGTGACAGCCGCACCGTAGACGTTCACGTCAAGCGGCTGCGTGAAAAAATTAACGATCATGCAAGCTGGCGTATCGCCACAATCTGGGGTGTCGGCTACAAATTTGAAACCAAGTGATAAAGGAAATCTTTCATGCGTAAAACCCTCTACCTTAAACTGATACTCGCCTATATCATCTTCGGACTTTTCGGCTTTGTGGTGGTGGCCACCTTTGTGTCAGACATGACATTCAACCACCTTACAAAAGACAAAGCGGATTCCCTCTACCGGGAAGCTACGCTCATCGCCAACACCTACGCCACCGACCTCTACAATACGAAAGCGTCACTGGAAACGGTCAAGACCCAGCTTGACGCCCTGGACACCTATCTGAACGCCACTATCTGGATTATCAATCCCTCCGGGCGCATGATTTTGGACTCCTCAGCCCCCGTGGATGTGGAAAACGAGGTTGTGGTAGAAAATTTCGACCCTACCGTTACCGCCGGCTCTTATTACACAATCGGTAACTTTTTCCAGACCTTTAGCGAGGAAGTCCTGAGCGTTTTAGCACCCATTACCTCCGACTATAAGGTAAAAGGTTATGTGGTAATCCACGCTTCCCTTCACAGCATACAGACAGCAACCAACCAGTTGCTTAACATATCTTATATTATGCTGTTGATTCTTTTTCTTCTGTCCCTGATCATCCTGATCTTTTTTACGGAGATGGTCTATATTCCTCTGCGCAAAATTACGGAGGCGACAGAGCAGTACGCGAGCGGCAATATGCACTATGAGTTCAGCGTGGAAAGCGAAGATGAAATGGGCTATCTGGCCGCCACTCTATCCTATATGGCCAGTGAAATCGCCAGATCGGAGGATGACCAGAAAAAATTCGTGGCTAATGTCTCCCATGACTTCCGCTCCCCCCTGACGTCCATCGAGGGTTATCTGAAAGCTATGCTTGACGGCACAATTCCTCCCGAGATGTATGAAAAATACCTGAATATCGTTCTAAATGAAACCGGGCGCCTGACCAAGCTGACAAACAGCCTTTTAACCCTGAACAATCTGAATACAAAAGGCATTATGCTCAACAAAACGGATTTTGAAATAAATACCGTCATCCGCAATGTGGCGGCCTCCTTTGAGGGCACCTGCCGTCAGAAAATGATCGGCATCGAACTGGTGCTCACAGGCGACGAGATGTATGTGGTAGCGGATGTGGACAAAATCCAGCAGGTTCTCTACAATCTTCTGGACAATGCCATCAAATTCAGCCATCACGATTCACTCATCAAAATCGAAACTACCGAAAAACGAAATAAAATATTTGTGAGCGTGAAAGATTCCGGAATCGGTATCCCGAAAGACGATCTGAAGTTGATTTGGGACCGCTTCTATAAATCTGACCTGTCCAGGGGAAAAGACAAGAAGGGAACGGGGCTCGGCCTGTCAATCACGAAAGAAATCATACAATCGCACGGTGAAAACATCAACGTAATCAGCACCGAGGGCGTGGGGACGGAATTTATTTTCTCTCTTCCTAAGTCCGAAGTGGAAGACGACGACTGAGTCCAAGTCCCAGTCCGGGAGTAAGTCTTCTTTTAATACCAGCTAAGCCTGTGCAGCTCTCCTTCCCTCTGCATCCTCGCAAAGCCGTTCTGTCTCAACGCCTCATAAAGCACAATCGCCACGGAATTGGAAAGATTTAATGAACGGATCTCGCCGAGCATAGGAATACGGATGCAGGTCTTCTCATTCTCCACAAGAATCTCCTCCGGGATTCCGGCACTCTCCTTGCCGAACATAATAAAATCATCCGCGGAAAAATCCGCTTCCGTATAGAGACGCTTTGCTTTCGTTGTGGCATACCAGATCTTTGCCCCCGGATGCTTTTCCCTAAATTCCTGAAAATTGATATAACGAGTCACATCCAGGTGCTTCCAGTAGTCCATTCCTGCCCGTTTAATGGACTTTTCATCCAGCCGGAAGCCAAGCGGCTCAATTAAATGGAGCGCCGTACCTGTCGCTACGCAGGTACGGCCGATATTTCCCGTATTTGCCGGAATCTCCGGCTGATGTAAGATAATATGCATGATCTTCTTTCCTCAGGCGTTCTCTCTCAGCCTCTCCACAAAATTCGCAAGTTTGCCGATCGCCAGCTTTAAATTATCCAGAGAATACGCATAGGAGATTCTCAGATACCCCTCCCCGCAGTCGCCGAAAGCCGTTCCGGGCACCACAGCCACCTTCTCTTCCTGCAAAAATCTCTCGGCAAATTCCTCGCTGGTCATTCCAAATTCCTTAATACATGGGAACACGTAGAACGCTCCAAACGGCTCGAAACAGGACAGCTTCATCTCGCGAAAAGCGTTCATCAAATACCGTCTTCTCTGATTATAGGCTGTGCACATTTCCCGCACATCCTCGTCTCCGTTGCGCAACGCCTCAACCGCAGCGTACTGGCTCGTAGTGGGCGCGCACATGATCGCAAACTGGTGAAGCTTCACCATCTGCTCGACAATTTCTCTCGGGCCGCAAGCATAGCCCAGTCTCCAACCCGTCATAGCATATGCCTTGGAAAACCCGTTGATCAGAATCGTCCTCTCTCTCATACCCTCTATCTCCACAATGGAGACATGCTTTTCCTTGTAAGTTAACTCCGCATAAATCTCATCTGACATGACAAGTATGTCATGTTTTCTTATTACCTCCGCAATCTCTTCCAAATCCTTCCGTTCCATAATCGCTCCGGTCGGATTGTTTGGAAAAGGAAGAATCAGTATCTTCGTCTTATCCGTGATGGCCGCCTCCAGCTCCTTTGCCGTCAGGCGAAACTCATTCTCCGCTTTTAACTCAATGATGACCGGCACACCGCCTGCCATAATCGCACATGGTTCATAGGATACAAAACTGGGCTGGGGAATCAGCACCTCGTCCCCCGGATTAATTACCGCGCGCAGCCCGATATCAATCGCCTCGGAGCCCCCGACCGTAATCAATACCTCATGGACAGGATCGTATGCAACGCCCTGCTTTCTCTTCATATAGGACACTATCTCTTTCCGAAGCTCCATCAAACCGCTGTTTGAAGTGTAGAAGGTACGTCCCTTTTCCAGCGAATAGATTCCTTCGTCCCTGATATGCCACGGCGTATCAAAATCGGGCTCACCGACGCCGAGCGAGAGCGCGTCCTCCATCTCGCTCACAATATCAAAAAACTTTCGGATACCGGACGGCTTCAAAGCTACCGCCTGTCTTGATAACATATCTTTCACGGTGTCACCTTCTCTCTCGTGTCCTCATACTTCTTAGCCAATATAGTGCCATGATCTTTATATTTCTTCAGAATAAAATGAGTCGCCGTGCTCAAAACAGCTTCCAGTGTGGAGAGCTTGTCGGAAACAAAGCCTGATATCTCCTTTAGAGATTTTCCCTCCAGCGTGACAAGCAAGTCATAGCCGCCGGAGATCAGATACACGGAATTTACCTCCGGATATTTGTAGATCCGCTCCGCAATATTGTCAAAACCCTGCCCCCTCTGAGGCGTCACACGAACCTCAATCAGCGCGATAACCTTCTCGATAGAAGTCTTTTCCCAGTCTATCATAGTATGATAACCGCAGATAATCCCTTCCTCTTCAAGGCTCTGCAATGCATTCACCACATCGATTTCCTCTACGCCCAATATTACCGCAAGCTCCTTTAAGTCTATGCGGCTGTTCCTTTCTATAATTCTCAATAATTCTTCTCTCATATGCTACCTCCTCCTACCTTGTCTCTATTAGCACTGCCAGTAAAACAGCATGTACAAATCACCAATCGCTATCTCGGCTTATTCAGGAATCGCTTTCTTCCTTCATTATAGAGCACCCTGTCATTTCCCTTCGTCGTGCGTCCAATGCGCACTGCAGGGATTCCGTCCTTTTGCAGCGCCGCCACAAGACCGTTTCCATCCGTTGCCGTCATCAGCAAACATCCGTTGGATAACAACTCATACGGATTTTCCCCAAAAAACTCACAGATTTCTATGGTTTCCTGTCTGACAGGAATCTCTCTCAAATTCACTTCCAGTCCGACGCCCGCCTCCTGCGCCATCTCCCACAATCCGGCAAAAATTCCGCCCCGGGAAATCTCACGCATACCGCAGACGCCGGACTTCATGGCGGTAGCGGCCTCCGGTATCACCGACAAATACTTATCAAATCCGGCCGCCTCCTCTATCATCCGCAGGGGGAATCGCTCCCGCAGCCTGTGATAATGCTTCCTTACAAGCATAACCGTACCTTCGAGGCCAATCCACTTGCTCACAACAATATCCTGATCCGCTCCTGCCGTCTGAGGCTTTGCGCAATCGAGTAGGGGAACGATCTTCTCCACTACTCGCCGCGCGCCCTGTGCGCCGCCTTGCGGCTTAGTTCCTCTGCACGGGGCTGCGCATAAAATGGCGCAGTCTATCCCCAGCCCTGCGCCACTTTCTGTTTCTCCATTATAATGCTTCTCATTCGGGTCAACACGTTTAGCCACGCTCTCCGATACATTTTCCAGTCTCATACTTGCTTCCCTTAGCCTTCGGGCGTCCCCTCCACCGGCGGCGGTGTTTCTTCCGGCTGCGGCTGTGGCTGCGCCTCCGGAGCCGGCTGTTGCGCCGCTGCCTCCGCTGCCGCCTGTGCCGCCGCCGCTTCTGCTGCCGCCTGTGCTGCGGCTGCTTCCTGCGCCGCCGCGTTCGCCGCTTCCGTTGCCGCCTGAATCGCTGCGGGATCTCCCCCACGATAAGCGCCCGCAACCGCCTTGACCTGATCTATACTGCCCGAGGCCACGGCTGCCATAATGGCGTTGTATGCTCCCGGATCCTCCGTCGCTATACCCACCGTCGCACTTCTCGGCGCTTTCATATAAGTACTGCTGTTTACCTGATCACGGCTCACTTCCACGCCGTTTTCTTTTACAATTTTCCACAGTCTCGCCTTATAACCTATATGGGCCGACTGCACGCTGCAAAAACCGACCGGCTGTGACGCATCCGTGTTGATGATCTCCGTCTCGGGAACATTTCTCTCGAGCACTTCACTCTCATAGATCACTTCCCGGCCGCTGTCTCTCGTCTCCACCCCATATACCGTAAATGTAATCTGCTTGTCAGGGGTTGTATAACCGTCTATATAGACAGGATATTCAAGATTATTTTTGAATATAAAATCTTTACCGGAGGACTCCGCAATAGCCGCATCCGCGGAGGGATCCACATAAGTAACGATCATGGAGTGATTGTAACGCTCCGTCACCTCAAGCTCCGCCTGGAGCACCGCATTGTAAAGCGTGGTAGATACCTGACAGATCCCGCCGCCCAGGCTGTCAACTACCTGCCCGTTCAAGTAGGATGCCGCCATATAATATCCGTTGTCTTCCGAAAAAGGCGTGATCGCCTCCAATGTCGAAATCTCTTCTCCCGGATACAGAGTGATTCCGCTAAGCAGCCTGCATCCGTTTGTCACGTTTGCGCTTCTCGCCGCGCCGGAAGTGGAAAAGCTCGTTGTAAAGGTGCCGAGAACATCCTTCACCTTCTCCAAATCTTCCACGTTGCCCTGCGGCTCCTGCGTTTCCACCAGTATATCCAGATCGCATGCCTCGCCTGTCCAGTCTGTTGTCAGATACTCATATACGGACTCCGCCGAACCGTCCCTGTCTATCACACGGCCGGTCTGGCCTCCCGAAACCTCAAAGCCGCTCTCCGTCTTATGGAGAGTCGCATTGACGGCCTCCTGGTCATACTGTTCGGCGTTCTCGTCAAGCAGTGCCCGGATTTTGCTCTTGTCAAAATCAAACTCTAGCCGAAAAACTTTATTTTTATATTCCAGATCGCGAAGCTCCTTGTAACATTGAAGGATATCCCCGTCCCGGCCAAAGCCCGCAGCCTTGTCCAAAATTTCGGGGTTTCCCCACTCAAGTCCCAGATCAGCCGCCGTGGTGACAATCTCTCCCCCCTCGGGTACACACAACGTAATCTGCGTATCACCAAAGGTAGAGACGTAATCCTCGACTGCCTCATTCGCCTCGCTCTTTGTCATTCCTGACAGGTCTATTTCATCCACATAAATGCCCGTCTCAATTTTCTCCTCCCGGGCCTGCGCCGGCATCACTAAAAACGCCGCCACGAACGCCGCGGAAAACACCATACTCAATTTTTTCATAACCCTTACATGACTCCCCAATTTTCCGGCCATTCACAAAACACGCTTCCTGTGCTAGAATGTATACAGCGCAGAAGCAAGCATCGGAATGATCATAGCCAAAACGATAATAATAATGATAACCGATGAAATGATTTTTTTGCTTTTCCTGTTTAGCTTCATAAAATACACCTCACATAAAGGAATGCCCCCTTCAGGCATAAAGGAATTATATATGAATTTGATACTTTTTGCAAGCACTCTGGCTCTTGTAGCCGCTATCTATATCTCCTCCGCAAGAAACCGGAAAACGGACGAAGCCATACAGCGTGAATACTGGCAAAGGGAACGGGCCGCAAACAATACACGCCGCAAACCGCTGGATGATCTTCCCTATATCAAGCTTCCCATGGACATTTTTCCGATGGAGCTTTTGACGGATATCCCCAAGGTGGAGGACTACCGACAAATCATTCTCACTTTGAAGGATTTACCCATTGTCAATTTCACCGGCCTTTCCAACACGGATCTCAAGCTGCAATACGGCGCGCCGAATATCAGTCTTTTGACCTCTTACGACCAGAATTATACTCTTCTGGCACGCACTCTGCAACAGTGGGCGCAGCTCCTCTACGATAACGGTTTTACCTCACAGGCTTGTCAGCTTCTGGAGTTTTCCGTATCCACCGGCACCGATGTCAGCGCGACATACCGCCTGCTTTGTAAAATTTACCAGGAACAAGGCGCCCCTGAAAAGATAAAGCGGCTTTATCCCGTAGCGGAAGGCTTGAATTCTGCCATGAAAGGGACTATCGTCCGTATTCTGCAAGAATCCGGTCAATCTTCCGACTAGCTTCGCTACGGGTAAGACTTTCTATTTTATAGTCCGCTACCAGTTTATGCCTGTCCAGCAATTTATATAACTGTTCCTTTTGCGCAATTGTAATTGGAGTATCGCGCTTTGCTCGATATATGAGCGGTCTGGGCAGAAACAGACTTTTTTCTCCCTCCGCTTCCTCTTTTTCCCAAAAATCTTCCGACAGCTTTTCATATAAGGCTGTCGTGGCGCGGGCGTCCGCAAGGGCTCTGTGCGCGTTGTGAGAAATACCATAATACTCGCAGAGCGCCCCCAGGCTTCGGCTCTTCAGACCTTGCAAATACTTGCGCGCAATCCTCAGCGTATCTATTCCCTGCCTCTCAAATCCCATTTTCTCATTGACTGCCGCTTTCTTCAAAAAGGAATAATCAAAAAGCACACAATGTCCTAAAAGCACATGATCCCCCAAAAAATCAAATAACGCCGGCAAAAGGTCGGAAATCACCTGCGCATCCGCAAGCTGTTCATCCCGGATTCCCGTCAACTCTGTAATCCGCTCCTCCAACTTTCTGCCCGGATTGACAAAAGTTTCCCACTCTTCCACAATTTTGCCCTGCTCCACCTTGACCGCACCGATCTCAATAATTTTGTCCCGCTTGGAGTTTAATCCGGTAGTTTCCAAATCAATACATACAAAAGTATTTGTCATTTCATTCTCCGTAAAATATACTTGTCGTTATTTCGACAAAATTCAACATATCCCATACTCCCTATATATATGGCTTTTTGTTTATTTCTATACTACATCTTGTAGTCATTCCCCTGTTTGTGTCGATAAAATCCTATTTTATAAATAAATATTCTGTAAGGAATAATCCTACATAAAATTAGAATATTTTTCGATGCAAAATAAACTACAATAACAAAAAGGGATTACGAATGAAGACAAGAATTAAGGAACTCCGACTGGAAAAAAAACTGACACAGCAGGCTCTCGCAGAACAGCTTGGCATCAATCAGGCAAGCCTGAGCAAAATTGAATGTGGCGTCAGCACCCCTGACGCTCTGCTTCTGGCCGATCTATCTCGCTTCTTTCATGTCACTACAGACTATATTCTATTGCTTTCCGAAGAACGTCTGACCGCAGATTACTTGATGGCAGATAATATGAGTAATCTCAAAAAATACCAGCACCTTATCACCCTTTTTCAAAAAATGACTCAAAAACAACAGGGAGATTTTTACACTTTCCTTTGCAGCATGTTAGGCTTGAGTGATGACCAGTCTTAAAAGAATTTGTCATTGAAGTAACACTCTGCCTTCCTTCATATATGTGTCCTATTCTATCTGCATATCTAATCAGATTACCAGCGCCATGTAATGCCAAAACCCCAATGCTGTTACATCTGATCTATACGTTATATAACGTATCTGTAAAAGGCGGGATCCAAAAATCCCGCCTCATTTCTTTTATGTGCTTATAGCGGAAAATCTGCCACAAAGGCAGGTGTAAAAGAGATTCCGTGAGTACATTTTTTTCAGAGAGATGACAAAAATCTGTCAAAAGCTGCCTGACCCGCCTCATCTCTCTTGTAGACGCCTGCATCCTCAAGTACTTCCATAAAGACATTTCCGATCTCTTTATGCAGGATCTCCATTATATTATCCCGATCCACACTCTGATAATTCGGCAAAAAGGCTTCCACCCAATCCGCGTGTTTTGCAAGCTCCTCATCCGCGCGGATATCAGCACCGCTTAGTATCGCCTCGGAAAGCCGTTCCATTTCACCTTTCAGTCTGGCCGGCAGCACTGCAAGTCCCATCACCTCAATCAACCCGATATTTTCCTTTTTGATGTGATGCAGCTTCGCATGAGGATGATACACACCCAGAGGATGTTCCTCGGTAGTAATATTGTTGCGAAGCACCAAATCAAGCTCAAATTTATCGCCCCGCTTTCTGGCAATGGGTGTAATCGTATTGTGCGGCTCACCATCAGTCTCGGCAAGGATAAAAGCGGACTCATCACTGTATCCACGCCATTTATCCAAAATCACATCCGCCAACGCAACCAGCCTGTCAGAGTTTTCATGGGCAATACGGATCACGGACATAGGCCACTTCACAACGCCCGTCTCCACATCCGTAAATCCCTGCACTCCAAAAATACGTTCCACAGGCGCCTTTGCCATGGCGAACTCATAGTGCCCGCCCTGGAAATGATCGTGACTCAGAATCGAACCGCCCACAATCGGCAGATCCGCATTGGAACCCACAAAATAGTGAGGAAACTGCTTTACAAAGTCAAACAGCTTACAGAAAGTATCATGCTCAATCTTCATCGGAATATGCTGCGAATTAAACACAATGCAGTGCTCATTGTAATACACGTAAGGGGAATACTGGAACCCCCACTCACTGCCGTTTATGGTGATAGGAATAATTCTGTGGTTCTGTCTGGCAGGATGATTTACCCGCCCGGCGTAACCTTCGTTTTCCCGGCATAGCAGACATTTCGGGTAACCGCTTTGCTTCGCATTTTTAGCCGCTGCGATTGCTTTCGGATCTTTTTCCGGTTTGGAAAGGTTAATGGTGACATCCAAATCCCCATACTGGGTAGATGATACCCATTTTTGATCCTTCTCAATGCGGTAACGTCTTATGTAATCGGTATCCTGACTCAGCTTGTAAAAATAATCTGTAGCTTCCCTGGAACTGCGTTCGTATTTTTCATGAAAAGTTCTGATCACTTCACTCGGCCTTGGCACGAGCATGCTCATAATCTTCGTGTCAAAAAGATCCCGGTACACGACTCCATTTTCGGCCATAAATCCGTGCTCATAAGCATAATCCAGCATCTCCTTAAGAACCGTCTCAAGCTCTTCCACCGTCATGCTGACATCGCCGTCTTCTTCCAGTTCGTCTATCTGAAACAGTTCAAGCAGGCGGTTCGTAATATAAATCCTGTCCTCTTGTGCAATCAGCCCCGTAATTAATCCATACTTCACAAGCTTTCTGATATTAGTTTGAATCATCTCCGTTATCCCCCTGATCTATTGTTACAGCCTGCTCGGCCCGTCTCCGATTTCCACCACATAAAAGTCCGCATCCTTGCCGACACGCTCTTTGTAAGCCGCTCCTACCTTTTCCTTAAAGTTCTCCACCGCCTCGTCTTTTACGATGCTGACCGTGCAGCCGCCGAACCCTCCGCCAGTAATCCGGGAACCGATCACGCCGTCAACCTTCCATGCCTCTTCCACAAGCACATCGATCTCGTCGCAGGACACCTCATAATCATCCCTCAGGGAGACGTGGGAAGCGTTCATAAGTTCCCCGAACAGCTTCAGATTATTCTCCTTCAGAGCCTCCACCGCACGGATTGTCCTCTGGTTCTCATAGACAGCGTGTTTTGCCCTCTTTGCGCAAACCTCGTCGCCGATTACACCTTTGTTAGCCTCAAACTCTTCCTCCGTCAGATCTCCAAGACCCTTTATTTTTACTGCTTTCTGTAAATCCGCAAGAGCCTGCTCACTCTCTTTTCTTCTCGTGTTGTATCCGGAATTTACAAGTGAGTGCTTTACATTGCTGTTAGTCACAATAATTTTAGCGCCGTCAAGCACCAGCGGCGCATACTGATAGGACAAATCCGCCGTATCCAAAAAGATCGCATGATCCTTTTTCCCCATAGCAGAGGCAAACTGATCCATGATGCCGCAGTTCATACCGTTAAAATTGTTTTCCGAATACTGTCCGATTTTTGCCAGATCTATATTGGTCACATCAAAGCCAAAGAGATCTTTCAGATAAAATCCTGTCAATACCTCTAAAGACGCGGAAGAAGACAAGCCCGAACCATTCGGGATATTTCCGTTTAACACGATATCCAGTCCGCAATCCATCTTCATTCCCCGCTCCGAAAAGGCCCACATCACGCCCTTCGGATAATTCGTCCAACCCGCCGCATCGGAAGGCGTCAGATCATCCAGACTGCTCTCAACCACACCCATCCTCTCAAAGTTCATGGAATAGAAACGAAGCTTTCTGTCCGCTCTCTTTTTCACCGCCGCATAAGTACCGATTGTCAGCGCGCAGGGAAACACATGTCCGCCGTTATAATCCGTGTGCTCGCCGATCATGTTCACTCTGCCCGGCGCAAAGTACACATTCGCCCCGCTCGCATCCCCATAAAGCTCCTCAAATTTCTTTAAAACAGTCTCTTTCATAGTCACTCTCCTTCTCCCTTTTTAATTTTTACCCCATACCTGCCGCATTTTGGGAATTCTCCTGTGTGAGACTTAGTACTTCTCACACTAACCGCCATGTCACAGCTCTGCTGTGACTCAGAATCCGCGGACGAGTAAACTCGTCCTGGAGAATGCCGTATTTCAGGCATTCTCCTGAGTGAAACGGAGTTGCAACGCAACTCCTAGAACTTCTTAACGAGACAGCCTATGCTGCCGAGCTTTAGAAGTTCTTTTCACTCCATTATAGCAAAAAAGAGCTATCCATAAATAGCCCTTTGTTACTTAAAGCTGTCAAAATGTTAACAGGCCGCCTGAGCATGTCTGACCGGATTTATGCGTTCAGGCTGTTGATCTGCCCGATAAATTCCTCCACCTGCCGCAGATATTCCCTGTTTCTCCTTGTCTCCCCTTTTTGCATCTCCTTGCGGTAGCCTGTGGGCGACATCTGCTTCATTTGCCGGAATGCCTTTGTAAATACAAGCGGGTCGTGATACCCGCAGGATAACGCTATGCTCTCAATAGGAAGAGAGGTAAGCTGTAAAAGCTCCGTAGCCTTTGTGATCCGGAAAGTCGTCAAAAACTGCTGTGGCGACATTCCCATAGAATTTTGGAATAACGTGTATAGATAACTCCTGTTGATACAGACATAATTGGCCACATCCGTCACTTTGATGGGATTGCAATAATTACTCTGGATAAACGAAATGGCTTTCCGAACATATATATTTGCTTTGTCATCTTCGCTTTTCTTCTCCACCTTGCTCCCTTCCGCTATGACGGACAAAAAAATACCAAGCTGACCATTGCGGCGCAAATCATGGGAAAGCCCATATGTGTTATGTTCCATCATATCCTTCACAATCCGGTAAAGCTCCTGCGAGGAATCGGATTTAAAAACCGGATGCTTCACAGACAGTCCGATATTTCCCACATACTCGGCCGCCTGCGTACCGCTGAAGCCGACCCACACATACGTCCACGGTTCCTCCTCGTCCGCCTGGTAAAACGCCAGTTCATCGGGCGTAATCAAAAAACCGTACCCTGCCTCCAGCGGATACTCCTCCCCGCCAATCAAAAATTTCCCTTTGCCGCTCAGAATATAGTGGATCAGGTAGTGAGGTTTCAAAGCCGGTCCAAAGCTGTGCATCGGTTCCGTCCGGGAAAGACCACAGCAGTTCACGTAAAGGCTCCCCGTCTGTTCCCCCGCAAATTCCAATTTATATGCTTTTTCCATAATTTTATTTCTCCGATTCCGCAGGCTCCCCCGGTTCATAGCCTTCCACATCCGCAAGCAGCTTCTCCCAGGCGTCTTCGTGTTCCACATAGTAAAGCGGGCACTTTTTACCGCCACAGTCGTAATGCCGCAAAATATCATCCGTCGACAAATGATATTCCTGTGTCAGCCAGGCCAATGTATGTATCAGCATATCATATGTTTCCTGCGTAAACTTCCCGTCCTCATCCAAATAGCAGCACTCTATGGAAACGGAATCCTCGTTTCTTGTAGCAACCGCGTAAGCCTGCTCCTCCAAAGGAATACACTGGATCAGCTCACCTTCATAGCCGATGATAAAATGCGCGCTTGCCGACCGTTCCTGTGTCTCGGCCAAATTGGCAAAATAACTGCGGTTCTGCTGCGCTGAAGTGCCGGGATTTGCCGTATAGTGCACAAAAATACTCTTGATACTCTTCAGTTCCGTACCAGGTCTGGAAAACTCATTCGGCTCGAGATAATCTACCATAATCGCCGGCGGCTCCACCCGTTTTGTCTCTATCTTTTCGGATACAATCTCTGCAATTCCCTTGCCCTTACCTGACTTTTCATGGTGCATCATACGAAAAACGGCCCCAGTCGTCTGATAAATCAGGATCAGGCCCACCCCGATCATTAAAAAAGCTATAATCCGGTATAAATAAACCTTCCGACGCTTTGCCCTGCGTCGGTTGATGGAGCTGACCGGCCGGGGATTTCCCGCAGATTGGCGGCTGGAATACTGTTTTGGACGGGAAGGCCGCTTTGCGGAGGGAACCTGCTCGCGATCTGCAAGGCGCATCAGTCGAGGATTATCGGTTTTTCTGGAAATCTCCCACAACTCCAAATTCTCCAACCCATCATTACCTGTTCCACGCTTTCCCGTTTTCGCTTTTCCACTCCTTGCGCTTCTTTGCGCACCGTCTCTTACTCTGTTGTGTGAATTGCCTCCTGATATGACGCTTATACTGTCTCTTGCGCTGTTTTTATATGCATTTCCTGTCCTTTTTCCCGTACTGCCCTGTTGTCTGCGCTTCTCCGCAATATACTGCGCCCGCTGCTCTTCCGCATTGCCTTGCGAAACGTTTCTTCTGCCGCTCCTTTGTGCCTGCCCCATACTGTTCCCCCTCTTTTGTACCACCCCCGGAACCAAAAATCCGCAACGCGTCTCCGGTTCTTTTGTCACAAATCATTGTAGTACGTGAATCTTTAAAATATCTCTAAAATCGACATTCTTTCACGTTTTTATATATTAGAACGGGGAACTTAAGAAAAAGGTTACACAATTCTTAATATTTTTTTATTTTTAGGCGTTTCGCATCTCATCGAGTCTCTTCGCCTTCTGGTATGCCAGACGCAGAAACTCCCGTATCGACAAATTACTCGCCGTATGCCGCCGAAAGATACGTTTCCACCGCTATATGCAGTTCAGACAGCCCGTCCCGGAAAATCTGATCATCCTCATAATCCGTGCTTTGCAATATCGGCAGTTCTTTTTCCAGCTCTTCCCGGTGAAAAGTCATCATCATAGAGCCATCTCCCGAAGGATGCTGCATCTTAACGGCAATTTCATCCACATTGCCAATCGAATAAAACAGCATTGCCGCATTAAAGTATAACATATCCTGATCATCCTCTGTAAAATAATCCGTGCTCATCTCATAAGCAAAGCGCAGGGAATATGGCTCCTTCAGCGTCTGCATGGAAAATCCCCCCAAACGGTTCAACGTAGGCGGCAAAGGAAGAGCGTCAAGCAACGCTCCCACCTTCGCATTGTCCCCCACATAAGGCGTGCGGTTTGCGCACAGCGCGTCAAACAGCGCCTCTCTTCTCTCCCGGTTCAGGCTCAAAACAATTACCTGATCCGCCGCCGCCTTTAACTCACCGTCAATAAACGCCATCTCATCCTGATACTTGCCCTTCACTTTCCCGTAAAAATCCGCCTTAACATAGACATAGCATCCCGATATCAATTCATCCACATTGACCTCGGTCGGCTGATACGTTGTCGTCGTAATCTGCTCATTCGGCAGATAGTCTACCGAACCTTCTTCGTGCGTTTCCGCTGTACGGGAGGTGTTGTCATCTATGACATAAGTTGTGTCGTCGTTGCTGTCCGTGCCTAATACCCCTTCCGAAGTCCCGTCGCCTGTTCCGGCATCCTCCGTCGGTGTATAGGTGATATGTATGTCTTCTTCCGCAGGCGTATAGGTATGCATTGTGGATTTTTCGTATGCCGCCGGGTCCACCGGGTCCATGACGACGATCTCCTCATTTGGCAAATATTCCCTTTGATCTTCCTCTTCCTCCTCCAATGGAATCACTTCCCAATCATCGCTAAGCAGCGGATTCTCGTCATTCCCGGGCACGGTTTCTATCGCCTCCTCATCCTCTAATGTGTCCGGAATGTAAATATCCTCGTGGCCTAAAACACCCTGCTGCGCGGGCGTATAAGTATGCTCCGTTCTCATCAGCGGCTCCCCAAGATAGGCTCTCAGCAGATAATTATAGCCATAATAGCCGATGGGCATGACTTCCCTTCCCTCATCCACCAGGCCAAGCGCGTCCTTGAGCGGCATTCTGGAAAACCTGCCCACCTCCTGCTGCGCTGCAATATGATAGACGACGACCTCATCGGTTTCTTTCTCCACTATGCAACCGCTGATGCCGCCGATACTTGCGGGCAGCGATATCTGCATATCCGCTCCCGTGACCGTAAGACCGGTCTGCGCATCCACCGTTATCCCCCGGAACCGGGCGTCTTTTGTAAAGACGAACAAACACACAGCCGCAATCAGGAAAAGCACGCCCGCCACAGCCACATAGATAACTTTCGGCTCCTTCGCGATAAAACATATTCTTTCTTTCACGCTCTTTCCGCTGCCCGTCATCGTCGTCGCCGTGCAGACCAGATCGGAAACCCGCCCTTTTTTGGTGATAATGGACAACAACGTCTCCCCGTAAGAAACCCGCTCCTCTTCTCCCAGTATTGTAAGCGTTCCCTCGTCGCAGGCAAGCTCACAGTCCCGTTTGGAGCAGGAAGCGGCAACCCACACCAGCGGATGAAACCAATATACCGTCACGAGTACGGCTCGAAGGAGAGCCCACAAACTGTCCCCATGCTTTTTATGTACAAGTTCATGTACGACTACATGCCGCAGTCTGCCCGCATTATCTATTACATCCGCTGTCAAGTAAACGGCTTCCCGCCCCGGGAATCCGTACAGGCAGGGTGAAGAAATCCCTTCTGTCAGATATGTTGCCGGCAGGCGGTCCTTTCTCCCCCAAAAGCGGCCGAATTTCTTCCTTTGCGAATCCTCTTCGCTTTGCAAATCTGATGACGCCTTACTTTCTCCGCCCGCAAGCTCCCTGCCCTTTAAAACAAATTCCTTTATATCCTCCGGCAAATCATAAGGCTTTCTGTATTTTCGCAGCCTCCGGCTAAATAACATATTCGCGGCCAGAATCCACGTACCCACAACCAACGCCCCAATCCCCCATAGAAACCACAGCACATCCAACCGGGAAAAGCCAAGCGTTCCGGCAAGAAACACGGAAGTCGGCCCATCTTCAGGCATACTTTCCAACGTCTCCCTTATTTCATGCGTGGTGAAGAGACGAAACAGAATGCTGCTCGAATTTACTGTCATCTGAATAGGTTCTTCCAACCGAATCGTCTCCCCGAGTCGTTCCCCTATGCCGCTCTCGTCTTCCTCCACCAAATCCATCAGGCGGAACCGGGAAAAAGGCCCCATATCAAACTCTGCGGAAACCGGAACAATCAGCCTTATCGCCACCAGAAGCCAAAGCGCATACTGTAATCTGCTGCTGATTTTCCCCCGGAATACCCGCCGGATCAACAAAACACACAAAATCATAACCGTTGCCGTTATCAGTATCTCTTTCATGTTTTCCTCCCTGCTATTCTATTCATCTTCCATGTCTGCCTCTCATCGCGGCATATTTCTTTTCCAATCTCATTTCCCGCTCTCATCGCGTTCTGTCTTGCGTTTTCTTGCCTGTTCCAAAATACCGTAAAGCTCCTGTATCTCCTCCTCGGACAACGCCTGATCCTCCACCATGGCATTGACCATCATGCCCAAACTTCCCCGGTATACTTTTTTTAAAAATCCCCTGGTTTCCTGCATCGAAACTTCCTCTCTGGTAACCAGCGGATAAAATATTTTTGCCCGGCCACCGTCCTTGTGTGCCACTGCGCCTTTCTTTTCCATACGCGAAAGCATAGTAATCACGATATGCTTGTCCCAACCCGTCTCTTTTCCCAGTTGATTTTTAAGCTCCGTGATCGTGCTCTCACGCTCCCATAGCACATTCATGATTTTCCATTCCCCATCCGATAAACTGACCATCACACCATCCTCCATGTCAGAGCAATTTATGGCGATAACACGCGTCAAAAATCTGGAATTTTCCGAACGAATACTCCGTTTCCTGACTGCAATCAAGGCAATCCCCGGCTCTGACTCATAATTGTTGCCATTTTCCCCCTAAGATTCTTGCATTTCCATATTTTGGTATACTAATGTATACCTCATAGTTGTATCATACATACAGGGTATACTGCTGTCAACCTTTTTATGAATCCAATGTAAGTTTACTAATTTCCTTACGCGCCCCTGCGCATAAAAAACAGGAAACCCTTCCCGGATTTCCTGTTTTCGATCCTCTATGAACCTCGTATGGCAAACTGCCGGTATCTCAGTTCTGTATATTTAAATATTCCTCACTGTATTTGCGATACAGTTCTTCCAGTTCCGCCTGATCCTGTTCGGACACATTCTCCCGCAAATACTCCTTGACTTCTGAGAGCGAATCACCGTCTACACCATCCCCGACAATTTCCATTACATCGGAGAGCGTATCGCTGTCCGCATAGCGGTCAATAATTTCCTGGGCCTTCTCTTTATCTCCCTCATCCATATTATCCACGATTTCTTTTGCCTTTTCAGTCGCCTCAGGCTCCCCGGTACTCTCGAGCGCCTGTTTTACGGCCTGCTCCATCACCGTTTCGGAAACCTTCTTTGTCACAGCCTGTTTGACGGTCCTGGAAACTTTTTGGGTCACCGTCTCTTCGTTCGTTCCGGCCAGCGATCCGCTGGCAAATCCTATCGCCACAACAATGCAAATCCCCAGTAAAAAGCCGAGAATAACCACCGGGATAATCCCCTTTTTCTTCTTTTTTCTCCTGCCCATAAACGACTCCCTTCAAGGTACACTAACTTAAGAGGCGTTTGCAAAACTCATCAAATCGTGGCTTTCATTGTGCAAATAGCATAATTATAAGCAGACCCTTAGAAAACGCCGGTACTTGGTGAGGTTTTTTCGAGCCTAGCACCGTTGCGTTTGGAATGGAGCGAAAGCGTGTCTGCGTTGATTATGCTATTTGTGCAAATTCAACAACCTTTAAAGAGTTTCGCAAACGCTTATACACTAACTTAATACGCCCTACCCCAGTAGACCATCTTCTTTGCAGTTTTTTTGCAGCACACGCATGTACCGCTGATTTCTTCCTGTTCAAACGGCATACAACGGCTTGTCACGGCCATCTCCTCCTTAATCTGATCCTCACAGGACTGCTCCCCGCACCACATAGCTTTCACAAAACCGGATTTTTCCGCAAACAGCTTGCGAAAAGTCTCCATATCTTTCGCCTCATAGGTGTGCTCTTCTCTATGCGCCCTGGCGCGTTCCAGCATTTCCTTCTGCATCAGATCCAGAATTTCCCCGGCTTTCACCTCTATTTCGTCCAGGGAAATCTCTATCTTTTCTCTCGTATCCCGGCGGCAGATCACGCACCTGCCCGCCTCGATATCCTTAGGGCCAATCTCCACACGGATGGGAATACCTCGCATTTCCTGTTCGGAAAACTTCCAGCCAGGACTCTTGTCGGTATCATCCACCTTCACACGGAACGCGCCAAGACGCTCCTTCAACTCATATGCCTTATCCAGCACACCTTCCTTTTTCTGCTGGATCGGAATTACCATAATCTGAGTGGGTGCAATCTTAGGCGGAAGCACCAGCCCGGAATTATCGCCGTGCACCATAATCACCGCACCGATCAGACGTGTCGTAGTTCCCCATGAGGTCTGATGCACATATTTCAAAGTATTGTCCTTATCCGTAAATTGAATGCCGAAAGCTTTTGCAAAGCCGTCTCCAAAATTATGGCTGGTGCCGGACTGCAAAGCCTTACCGTCATGCATCAACGCTTCGATCGTGTAAGTAGCAATCGCACCCGCAAATTTTTCCTTGTCCGTCTTACGGCCTTTGATAACGGGAATCGCCAATACTTCCTCGCAGAAGTCGGCGTAAACATTCAACATTTGAATGGTTCTCTCCTCCGCCTCCTCAGCGGTGGCATGCGCCGTATGTCCTTCCTGCCATAAAAACTCACGACTTCGTAAAAAAGGTCTTGTCTCCTTTTCCCAGCGCACCACAGAACACCATTGGTTGCACACCTGCGGCAGATCGCGGTATGACTGCACTACATTCTTATAATAATCGCAAAACAGCGTTTCGGAAGTCGGTCTGACACACAATCTTTCCTGTAAAGGCTGCATACCGCCATGTGTCACCCATGCCACCTCCGGCGCAAAGCCTTCCACATGATCTTTCTCTTTGTTCAATAAATTCTCCGGAATAAACATAGGCAGATATACATTCTCCACCCCTGTCTCCTTAAAGCGGTCGTCCATCTGCCGTTGAATCAACTCCCAAATCGCGTATCCCGCGGGCTTAAACACCATGCAGCCCTTAATGCTTGTATAATCCAAAAGCTCCGCTTTCTTTACTACATCCGTGTACCACTGCGCAAAATCATCTTCCATCGCAGTGATCGCTTCCACTAACTTTTTGTCCGCCATTTTTTCCTCCTTTTCCACGTCCTGACCTCGCTATCTTCTGACTCTCCTTCTTGCATAAGCAGATTCGAAATGCTTCGCATTTCTCATTCGCGTTGCTCGTCATAATCTGGCACCGTCAGTCCTGCATGCCTGCATGCGTCCTGACTGTCCCTTCTTCTGACTCTCCTTCTTGCATAAGCAGATTCGAAATGCTCCGCATTTCTCATTCGCGTTGCTCGTCATAATCTGGCACCGTCAGTCCTGCATGCCTGCATGCGTCCTGACTGTTCCATCTTCTGACTCTGCTTATGCGCGCAAAAAACCGCCGAAATTCCGTTTCCCTTAAGGGACCGAAATGTCGGCGGTACCACCCTGGTTAATGCACTTACATGCACTCTGCTTCTCATACCGTTATCGCCGGTGCTACGCTGCGCTCCTCACGCAGGACTCCGAGGCCGGTTCCGAACAGTTCCCGTAAAAGCTTCCCACCAATAGCTTCCTCTCTGCAACGTTTCCCATCCGTACTATTCTCTTCTTCGTCACGTTCTCTTATAACATCAACCTTAAACGGCTTTATTTTCATCCATTTTATCCGCATAAACCGCTTTTGTCAACTGTTATTATTCTTTTCTCTCCCGTGCAAGCTGCGCTTGAAGCCGCCGGATTTCCTCCTCCTTTTCCTCTAACACCCGCTCATACTCAAGACGATCCTGCTCTATTTTTTGCTCATAATTTTGTCTATCTTGTTCATACATTAGGTGATCCTGCTCTATCTTTCTCTTGTAATTCCGCAAGTCCTGTTCATGCTCTAGACGATCCTGCTCTATCTTCCTCTCGTAATTCCGCAAGTCCTGTTCATGCTCTAAACGATCCTGCTCTATCTTCCTCTCATAATTCCGCAAATCCTGTTCATGCTCTAGACGATCCTGCTCTATCTTCCTCTCATAATTCCGCAAATCCTGATAATATTCCTCCCGGTCACGGCATCGTTTACGTACCAAGTCATCAGCGCTCATACGAAATATCGTTTCAGAAGCTTCTTTCAAATATTCATCCTTGGATGCCAACATTTTGATCTCCTCCCAAGTGGCAGCCTTAAAAAGCATTGCCTACTCATGAATATGGTATTTCTTATCCTCATCGGTTGCCAGATCTATTCGAGATAAGTCTACCACATTTAAGGTAAGACTGTCACTATATTTTTGATTATTTTTTACGTTTATCAGTTTATACGAAGCATAAAACTCAGGTAAATCCTCAAACAGAGTATAGTCGAGAAACCCAATATGTACGACCGGTTCCGTATCCATATAATCCTGTCCGTGGTTTAACTGGTCAAAGGAACGACACAGATACATAAGTGAGCGTTCTCTCCAATTAAGTTTGTTCGCAATCTGCATTTCCAGATTGATCAGAATATGGTTATTCAGAACCACATTGATATCCAGACGAAATTCTTTGTCCTTCACCGCCTCTCCCAATATAACAGGATTGGTAATCTCCACAGAAGTCACCTCCTTTTCAGACAGGTGAAGCAAAGAGCAGATCAATCCTCGCAAAACTGTATTGTTCGATTGCAGAACCGCCCGGAACATATAATCATTGGTCATATTGTACGGGACAGGCCCGCAGGCATTCTGAAAAACTGTAAACGGATTTTGTTTCATAGACGTGTTTTCCTTTCTTAGAAAATATTGACGGAGCATTGCCCCAAAGAATTGAGGAACCAAAGAAAGAACGGATTCCTTAAAATGAACTTTATGCTTAAAATAGATATACCATATCATTACATAAATTGCAAAAGAATTTATCTGATATCATGTAGAAAAATATAAAACGAAATATCGTTCATATCTTTTTTAAATCTTTATCTGGCAAATATGGAGATCAATTATCTAAAATTATACAAGATATGGTATTGTGCAACTTTACACCAAAGCCCCTCTGTACTCGTCAAACGTTTGATTGCTGCCAGAACTGACTGCAAATGGCCGCGTTTCCTGTCACAATCACAATACAAATCACCTGGCTTTCCCGGTTCTCAATAGGTACTCCCCAATCCCAAGCATCATGAATACGAAAGGCGTACAGCACACCTGCTGGTAGCAGAAAAAATTATAAGCCATGTAGGATACCACCGAGGCAGTCACTCCCACCAACAAAAAATCCTGCCGCCACACCCGCAGGTTTCTTTGAGCTGCCGTGACAAAAATCCCTATATAAGCCAACGCCCCCAAAACTCCTGTACTGATCAATGTTGTAAGCCATTCGTTGTGAGCATTGGTGAGTACCTTATCTCCCCAAAGCAGACGGGCTTCCTCAGCATGAAAAGTTTCGACATAACTGCTAAGACAATCCGGCCCCACGCCAAATAATTTATGTAACAGACTCTCACCGGCAAATACTCTCACGGCAAAGCTCCATATCCTGCCCCGGCCATTTCCCCAGTCGTCATTCCAGTTAAAATATGACACAGCGCCAATCCTCTCGCCAAGTCCGCCCCGCAAAAGTCCTTTCGTCTGTAAAAAAATTAAGCTTACCGCCACAATCAATGCTGCCGCCATACCGCCAACACCTATCCACCTTACCCCAAACATCCGCACCGCGGAATAAGGCCTGTTTCTTCTGCCATACAGAAAAACGGTAAAAAGCAGACAAAGTCCCAAAAGAATCCAGGTGATATTTCCATTTAGAATAATATTCGTGACAAAATCATATTCCAAATCCGGGTTGGGATGAATCTGCATCAGGAAATGCATCGTCTTTCCTGCCGCAAAAAAAAGAGTACAGACTTCCAAAAACCGGTTTAAGGTTTCCCGCTTTTCCAGACAGACCCAAAAAAACACAAACATAAAGCCTGCCAGAGCAAAATAAGCGCTATCGCTATTTTGGGTCACCAAAGAAGCAAAACCCACTGCTGTATAAATGCCTCCCAAAACCCGCAACACGGATTTTTCCGAAAATAGAAACACAGCTATACCTACCGGCAGTGCAACCGCCAGATAACTGGCATACCAGGTCGCCTGTCCCATAGTGGAAAGGAACTGCGCCGTCTGATAACCCTGCAATCCATCATAAAAGCCGACAGGGTCGATCTGCATACGATGTAAAACGGCGATTAAAAACACCACAAAAGCCGACCCGCAAAATGCTGCCAAAATCATTCGATAATATGTGCCAAACCGGGATAATGTCAAATAGATAAGCACAAAACTGAGCTGCGACATCCATCCCATGTTCCAGCCAAAGCTGCCCCACAGGGCCTCCTCATAAAAACCGCCGGAAAACACGGCTATCGTTACAAAAAGCAGGTAAGCCAATACGCAGCAATCCGTGACCGACAGCTTCCATCTTTTTTTCTGTCTTAGAAAAAATACCAGATACGCCGCCCCCATCATTAAAAACAGGAAAAAGCCAATCGTTAAAACCGCCCGGTATGCCGTAAACTTTGCATTGCCTATCTGATTGTACCCTTCCTTTGCATAAAAGGAAACCGCCACACACATTGCAATCATGGTAAACGCCAGAACACATTCCATCGCCGGCGCAAGCAATCCCCATTCGGAAATAATTTTTCTGTCTTTTGTATTACCCGCCTTTTTCACCTTGTTACTCATGCCCCGTATTCCCTTCCCCTATCCTGAATGCCTTTGGCCTTCCTCTTATTCAAACCAGCCGCTTTATCCGCACTCTTTATCTTAAACGCTTTGCATGTTTTCGTCAAATTCCGGTCTTTTCTTTAACAGTTCAAAAATAACGATAAGCGCCAATGGACCTTTCACAATGCCGCCCACACCGAAAAGCTTCACACCCGCATAAATGGAAAACAAAATACAAACCGGCGCTATACCGACCTTATTGCCAATTAGCTTCGGCTCCAGCATTTCTCTTGTAAGTACACAAATTCCATATAGAACAAGGCACACAACCATTCTTACATATTGTCCGTTTAAAAGCTGCCATACCGACAAAGGCACCAACACAATTCCTGTCCCCACAAAAGGAAGCATATCCAGAAATCCGGCCAAAATCCCAAGAAATATACCACCCTCCACTCCCGCGACATAAAGTGTCACACTGCAAAGCGCAGCGATCAACAAAAGAATGACTCCCTGCGCCTTCAAAAAAGTGACGCAATACGACAACACGCCTTCCAGCGCCGTCCACAAAAACCGAAAGCTTTCCTCGTTCTTTATCCAATCAACTATTTTTGTATAATCCTTTTCAAACAAAAATGCCGCAATACAGGTAATGGCCAGAAAACCGACAACAGACAAAAGCCCTTTAAAACAACTGTAGGAAGAGGAGATAAGCTGGGGCACTACCTGAATCTGAACATTTTCCATAATAATCGTCATCTGTTCAATTACATATTTTTCAATCTTTTCTCCCTTCCATCCAAACTGTCCGTCCAATTGATAGCAGCATTGATGAAAGAAAGCCCCGATCCGCTCCTCCAGCTTTCCGCAAAATAAAGACAAATTCTGCAATTGTTCGATGCCGACAGCCAAAACAGCCCACAAAACGGCGCATACGATAAGTAAAAGAGGAAGAATAATTCCTGCCGCAAGATATTTTTTCTTAACCGGAATTTTTTTCTGTATTCGTTCCAACCGCGGATAAAGCAATGTAATCAACACAAAGGCAAGAAAAAACGGAGCCGCCAGTGAAAACAGATACCGGAAGAAAAACCAGACCAACACAGTGACAATACATCCTCTTATCAGCTTGTTTTTTTGAAGCCGTCTGATCAACCCGATTCCTTCGTCAAACACCATAAAATTCCGTCTCCTTTTTACTTTGCATGCATCTTCTGACTCTTTTATTCATATGCAGACTCGTAATGCTTCGCATTCCGCGTTCGCGTTGCTCGTCATAAGCTGTCCCCGCCAGTCCTGCATGCAAGCTTCCATTCTGGCTGTGCCATCTTCTGACTCTTTTATTCATATGCAGACTCGTAATGCTTCGCATTTCGAGTCGCGTTGCTCGTCATAAGCTGTCCCCGCTAGTCCTGCATGCAAGCTTCCATTCTGGCTGTGCCATCTTCTGACTCTTTTATTCATATGCAGACTCGTAATGCTTCGCATTTCGAGTTCGCGTTGCTCGTCATAAGCTGTCCCCGCCAGTCCTGCATGCAAGCTTGCGTTCTGGCTGTGCCATCTTCTGACTCTGCTTATGCGCGCAAAAAGAAGCAGGGGAAGTTCCTGCTTCTGTATCACTGTTATTATGTATTTTTTATGTGATTTTATACCTGATTCCCCGTCCCTTCCCGGTTACGGTTTTAACATTTGAAACGCCTTTCCCTCCGGATCGATTTCGAATTGCATTCTCTTTCCGCTTCCGGGATGATCAAAGGACAGATGATACGCACAGAGCGCAAGCTCTCTGATTCCCAGCCGTAAAGATATTTCCCTCGCCGATTCATCGCCATATTTTCGATCCCCCAAAAGCGGCATCCCCGCATTGGCCATCTGCACCCGGATCTGATGGTGTCTCCCCGTGTAAAGACAAACTTTTACAAGCGCAATGTGTAATGGCCCTCCTGCTTCCACATTATCATCCCGCAAAATTTCATATGACAGTCGCGCTGTCTTTGCACCTTTTACTTCCGGCGGCACAATACGGGAAATATTAGTTCTTCCGTCCTTCAACAGATAATCCGTCAACTCCCCTGCCCGGCACATATTTTTCCCGCAAACAAGCGCTAAATACTCCTTTTTCATAGCCTCCCCGGCAGCTTGCCTGCTCAGCTTTGAGGCAGCGGCTTTATTTTTCGCAAAAACCAAAATCCCCTCTACGGGCTGATCCAGGCGATGAACCAGACCCACATAGGGGGATTTCAGATAATTGGCTATTTCGCTCACCATATCTGCCTGGCAGACCCGCGCTGTCTGAGTAGCGATACCGGCCGGTTTATGGCAGACAAGAATATCCGTGTCCTCGTACAGTACCCGTTCCTGTTTCATATTGTTTTGTCCCCTTATTTCACGGTAAGGACCGAAAACTCTTCGGTTTGCCGACGCGTCAGATTTTAAACCGATATCCTATGCCCCAAATTGTCTCGATATATTGGGGCTTTGCCGTGTCATATTCAATCTTTTCGCGGATTTTCTTAATGTGCACGGTAACGGTGGCAATATCTCCGATAGAATCCATATCCCATATTTCGCGGAATAGCTCTTCTTTTGAGTATACATGGTTCGGATTCTCCGCAAGAAAAGTGAGAAGATCAAACTCCTTCGTTGTAAAAATCCTCTCCTCCCCATCTACATAAACCCTTCTGGCCGTCTTGTCGATTTTTAGTCCCCTGATCTCAATAATATCGTTGACTTTCTGACTGCTGCCCACAAGCCTGTCATAGCGCGCCATATGTGCTTTGACCCTGGCTACCAGCTCCGAAGGACTGAAAGGTTTTGTCATATAATCATCCGCGCCAAGTCCAAGTCCTCTGATCTTGTCAATGTCGTCTTTCTTCGCGGACACCATAATGATAGGAATATTTTTTTCTTCACGTATTCTTTTGCATACCTCAAAACCGTCGATTCCCGGCAGCATCAAATCCAGAATGACAAGATCAAAATTCCCCGTCAGAACCGCCTCCAGACCCTTGTCACCATTACTCTCAATCGTCACTTCAAAATCGCTCAATTCCAGATAATCCTTCTCCAGATCTGCAATAGCCTCTTCGTCTTCCACAATCAGAATTTTACTCACGGTTTTTCCCTCTCTTATATTTGTTTATTCATTAACTGAGTCAAAAAACAAATGCCGCTTCGCGTCGCTTGTTTTTCTTCGGCGCTAGTGTGCTGTATCATTCACATTTCGCCAAATAACTTGCTTGAATTTTCATCTGCCGTGTTGTCGTCGGTCAACGATGCCACCGCATCGACTCCCTCCTCCGCCTTGCAGAATGAAAATTCATTCTGCGTCATTTGGCTGAAAATGAATGATACAGCACACTAGTTATATTTTCGTATCACAAAATGCATACAGGTTCCCTCGAATTCTTTGCTGGTGGCCCAAATGTAGCCACCGTGATCCTCTATGATCTTTTTTACTATGGACAGCCCGATTCCACTGCCACCCTGGGATGAATTGCGGGAGGCATCCGTTCTGTAAAACCGTTCAAAAATATTTGGTAAATCTTTTGCGGCAATCCCCTTACCGTTATCCTCTATCTCCACGCGAATGGAATCTACTTCATCCAGGATGCGGATATCTATTACCCCCTGCTCCTTATCCAGGTATTTTACACTGTTCCCGATAATATTATTGATTACTCGCTTTAACTGCTCCGGGTCCGCGATTATCTGTGTGGAAGGTTCCACCAGATCCTCATAATTTAACTGGATATTTTTCGACTCAAGGTCAAGACCTACCTCCTCCACACAATCCCCAAAATACTCGGCCACGTTGATACGATGGAAGTTGTAGGGAATGCGGTTATTGTCGATACCGGAATACGTAGTAAGCTCATTGATCAGGCGATCCATATCGTTGGCTTTATTGTAGATGGTTTTAATATATTTATCCATCTTTTCCGGCGTATCCGCAACGCCGTCCATAATACCTTCCACATAGCCCTTAACCGCGGTTATGGGTGTTTTTAAATCATGCGATATATTGCTGATCAACTCTCTGTTTTTCTTTTCGTGCTCGAACTTCTCATCCAGAGACTCCTTTAACCGAAGCCTCATATCTTCATAATTCCGGTAAAGCTCGCCAATCTCACCTCTCTCATGCGTTGCCAGCATATATTCCAAATTACCCTCGGCAATATTTTGCATAGCCTTATTTAACTGGTCAATCGGTGTAAAGATACCTTTCTGAATCCATCGCGTCAGCAACACGCTGGTGAGAATAAGTACCAGAATAAAGGCAAACGCCATATTATAAAGCGTTTTTCTGGAAAGCAGGGAACTGACACTCGTAATCACAAAAAAACTGCCTTCACTGCCATCCGAAAAGCGAAAGTCAACTTCTTTCACCAGTTTTTTGATATCATTATAATAGTAACCCGCTTCCGTCCCGGGCATCTCATTGCCATACTCCGGAAGCGCGGGGAAAATCTTTTTGGCAGCCGCTTCATCTCCTGTATAGAAAATCGTATCGTCTTTTCTGACTATAATATAAGACGACTTATCTTCCAAATCCAAAGTAATTTTATCCAAAAACTCTTTCTCTTCCAATTTGGCAGGATTTTGCCTGATCTGCTGCCTTACCTCCTTCAAAACTTCCTCTGAAATGCGGCTGTAATTTTCTATTGTGTAAATAAAGGAAGAGCTGCCTCTGTCCAAAAACCCAAACTGTGACTCCGCATCCTCAATATGGCTTCCTACCACCAAAAGCGCTGCGCTTGTCAATAGAAGAGGCAGTAATATGATGGTCAACGACATGATCAGGAGCCTTGTTCTGAATTTCACTGAAAAAACTTCCTTTCCGTATATCTACACATATCTACACAATATCTATACAGTAACAGACAAATTATCAAAATATATGATACCACATTTTATCGTATAAAAAATTAAACATCTCCGATAATCTTATTAAAAATTTATAAATTGCAAAATCATATTGACAGACCTGGTTTATTTGCTATAATGTGTCTATAAAACAGTAATGATTCTTATTTTTATTTAACCGCTAGATTAGGAGGGACTGCCATGGCGGTGAAGTACAGTCGGCAGCGGCAGCTTATCTATCATTTTCTGACAAGCCGAAAGGATCATCCTACTGCTGATGCCATTTACCAAAATGTCAGACAAAAACATCCGAATATCAGCCTTGGAACAGTCTATCGCAATCTGACTCTGCTCACCGAAAGAGGTGAGATCCAAAGATTGCAGGTGGGCGACGGTATGGATCATTTCGACGCGGATACTTCCTGTCACTGTCATTTCTTTTGTTCGAAATGCAACAGTTTGACAGATTTACAAATGGACTGTATGGATGATATACTTGAACATGCACGTCAGAATTTTGATGGCAGGATAGATAAACAGACAACTTGTTTTTATGGCGTTTGCGACAGTTGTCTCAATGAAACTACCGCGAAAAAGGACTAGTGTGCTGTATCATTCATTTTCAGCCAAATGACGCAGAATGAATTTTCATTCTGCAAGGCGGAGGAGGGAGTCGATGCGGTGACATCGTTGACCGACGACAACACGGCAGATGAAAATTCAAGCAAGTTATTTGGTGA
>CAJUMJ010000044.1 GCA_910587095.1 uncultured Lachnospiraceae bacterium | reverse complement strand
TGCTGCCATGAACCTGAAGAAACTGGCGATGTGGAAATGGAAGGCAGCTCACCGACAGTTTTTTGTCGCGATGAGTATTGCTGCTTTAAAAAAGAACCTCTGCTGTGCTGCTGCATAACAGGGGTTCTTTGACAGTCTGAGCGGGATGCCAGGGCATCCCGCTACAGCATGATAACGCTTTGGTCTGTGCTGCCTTTAGATTCCCTGCTTTGTGGGACGAATCATAATCTCACTCACGGACATCCGGTCTGGCGTTTCGATGGCATAGGCCACAGCGGTTGCAATATCCTCCGCAGTCAAAGAATCAATCGTCTTCCTGAAATCCAGTTCCGCCTGACGGGCGCTTTCACTTTGAATGGATTTATAAAGGTCAGTAGCTACATTACCCGGTGAAATGATTGTGGATTTGATGTTATCCATCCGGTGTTCCTGGCGCAGCCCTTCCATGATTGCCCGCACTGCGAACTTTGTTCCGCAATATACGGTTGAATTTTCATAAACATGATGCCCCAGTACAGAATCGGTAGCAATAATATGCCCGCTTTGCTGTTCCACCATGACAGGTAAAACTGCAGAAATTCCATTCAATACGCCCATCACATTGATGTCCAGCAGCTGACGCCATTCATTTCTCCTTCCCTCAATCAATGGAGCCGTAGGCATAATGCCCGCATTATTGTATAGTACATCCACCCGGCCATGCAGTTCCACAGCCATGTCGATCACAGCTTTTACTTCTTCATAGCTGGCCACATCCGCCGTCTTATAAGCAATGGTGCATCCTTCAAGAGAATCTGCCAATTCCCTGAGCTTTTCTTCGCGGCGCGAGGCAATTACAAGTTTTGCCCCTTTGCCCGCCAGCAGTCTGACAGTTGCCTCGCCAATCCCACTGGATGCCCCTAAAATTACAACTACCTTGTCATTTATCGTATTCATCCTATCTGCTCCTCTGTTTATATATTGGAACGGCCTGCTTCGGTCTACTGTGCTGGCTTTTATAAACTGTTCTTTAAAATTTCCCTGATTTCATCCTTATCCGGCACCTTATAACCGCCATCCATGACCAGCGTGCTGTCAACAATCCCCGGAAGCATCTCCTCTGTTACCCCAAGTTCTTTCAGATGCATCGTAAGGCCCAGTTCCTCCATATAAGCCTCCATTTTCTGCAGACCTTCCGCTGCAACCTGTTCATCACTTTTTCCTTCCGGATTTACGTCCCATACGTTCATGGCAAACCTCTTAAACTTTGCCAGCCCAAACGGACAGACAAACCGGTAATAGGCCATGGATACCGCTGCAAGGGTCATGCCATGGGTTGCATCCGTATGTGCCGCAACAGCCTGCCCAAGCATATGCACCATCCAGTCTGTAGATTTTCCTTTCGCCACCAGGGTATTTAACGCCCATGTCGCAATCCACATGATATTGCTCCTTGCTTCATAATCCGTAGGATTCTTCACGGCAATTCTGCTGGAATGGATCAAAGACCTCAACAGTCCTTCCATCAGATAATCCGAAGTATTGTCGTCCTCCCCGGAGAAATACTGCTCTGTAATATGGTTCATGATGTCATAGATTCCTGCAACCATCTGATACCGGGGCAGCGTGTAGGTATATACCGGATTTAAGATGGAGAATTTCGGATACACCCTCTCGTCAAATACATGGCCGATCTTCAACTTCTGCTCATGGTTCGTTATAACCGCGCCGCCGTTCATTTCAGAGCCGGTGCCAACCATTGTCAGGACACATCCCACCGGGATGATCTCATTGTCCACGTCCTTCATCTGGAGATAATATTTTTCCCATGGGTCTTCCGTGCAGTATGCAGATACGGAAACCGCTTTCGCATAGTCGCAGACAGAGCCGCCCCCGACCGCAAGGATCAGGTCTGCCTTACCCTCCCTGGCAATCTTACAGCCTTCCTGCAGTTTCTGTACCGTTGGATTTGGCATGACGCCCGCGTCTTCAAACACATTTTTTCCATTCGCTTTCAAAATCTCCATGACCTTGTCATAGATACCATTCTTTTTGATTGACCCGCCGCCATACACAAGCTGTACATTCTGTCCATACTTCGGCAGTTCCTCATTCAGGCTGGTAAGGGAATCCTCACCAAAATAAAGTTTCGTCGGGTTGCAATATATAAAATTTCCTAACATTGTTTTTCTCCTCGTACTCTAAATTTTAGCTTACTATTTCAAATTTTCCGCAAAAAACAGTTCCAGCTTATCAAACGGAATCGCATCCTTTCCGCCTCCGTCATACAGATCCGTATGGACTGCACCGGGAATGATCAGCAGCTCCTTATTGTCTGTATAAGGGTTATCCTTCACCATTGCATCATAGGCATCGCGGCTGAAATAGCAGGAATGTGCTTTCTCTCCGTGCATGATAAGGACTGCGCTGCGGATCTCATTGCTGTACTGAAGAATAGGCTGGTTCATAAAGGACATACACCCAATCACATTCCAGCCGCCGTTGGAATTTAGGGAGCGCTTGTGGTAGCCGCGATCCGTTTTATAGTAATCATGATAATCTGCCACGAAGAAAGGCGCATCCTCCGGAAGCGGATCGACAACGCCGCCGCCCAGCGCATAGCCGCCATTTTTGTAATCCACGAGCCTCTGGGCGTTCATGGCTTCTTTCTTTGCATACCTCGCATCAGCAGAGTTATCTGCATCAAAATATCCGTTGGCATTGACGCGGGACATATCATACATGGTAGAGGCAACCGTCGCCTTAATACGGGTATCCAGCGCCGCCACGTTGAGAGCCAGACCGCCCCAGCCGCAGATACCGATAATGCCGATACGCTCAGGGTCAACATTTTCCTGTACGGAAAGAAAATCAACCGCTGCCTGAAAATCCTCCGTGTTAATATCCGGCGAAGCCATGTAACGGGGCGTGCCGCCGCTTTCGCCGGTAAAGGAAGGGTCAAAGGCAATGGTGAGGAAACCACGCTCCGCCATCGTCTGCGCATACAGTCCGGCTGACTGCTCCTTTACCGCGCCAAACGGCCCGCATACCGCAATCGCAGCCAGTTTCTTTTCAGCCCCCTTCGGCTCATAAAGGTCTGCCGCCAGCGTGATTCCGTAACGGTTAGGGAATGTCACCTTGCGGTGGTTTACCTTTTCACTTTTCGGGAAAGTCTTATCCCATTCCTTTGTCAATTCCAGTTTTGCAATATTTTCCATTTTGTAATGCCTCTCTTTCTTTTTTGTTATTTTTTAATTATCACTTTTCCTTTTCCATCCGCCATACTAAAAAATCAAGACAATCAACTCTCCCCTGACTTTCATGCAGGCTGTCCATCAAGCTACAGCGGTGCTTCCGCAATGTTTTAATAGCATCCTGAACCTGACCGTTACCATACAACCTGCAGACCTGCTCAATGGTCTGAGCGCCACAGCCCGCATCCTTTAGATTCTGAATAAGATCATCCGTATGACCGCCTCCCTTCCTGCTATGTCTGTATTATATCCTCTTGACTTCCATTTCGCTAATGGCTATAATTTATATCATGTTATGAATTTTAGGAATATCAAGGGAGGGCAAAATGGAACTGCGAACCATGAGATATTTTCTTGCCGTGGCAAGGGAGGAAAACATGACCCGTGCGGCAGAGCTGCTTCATGTTACCCAGCCCACACTCTCCAAGCAGTTAAAAGCACTTGAAGATGAGCTTGGAAAAAAACTGTTCACGCGCCATAGTTTCAGCATACAGCTGACTGAGGAAGGTGTTTTGCTTCGAAAACGGGCAGAAGACCTGATAAAAATGGCTGACAAGATCACAACTGAATTTCTCGCTTTGGATGATGTCCTGGGCGGCGATGTTTACTTCGGCCTGGCGGAATCTTACCAGATCAGGCATCTTGCCTCTGCCATCAAACAGTTTAAAAATACTTTTTCCAATCTGCGTTACCACATTACAAGCGGCGATACAGAGCAGGTCACGGAAAAACTGGATAAAGGCGTGATTGATTTTGCTGTTCTGGCCGAAGAACCAAATACCGCAAAATATCATTTTCTTACTTTTCCTGAAACCGACCTGTGGGGTGTTGTCATGAAGGAAGATTGTCCCCTCGCAAACAAGCAGGCTATCTGTGCCGATGACCTGGCCGGACCCCCGCTCTTTTGCTCGGAGCAGGGCTGGAATCACGATATATCCAAATGGTGCGGCAGTAAAATAGACAAGCTGCATCTTGAAGGGTCTTTCCGACTGTCCTATAATGGCTCCTTATTTGTGAAGGAAGGGCTCGGATATCTTCTGACTTTTCAGTACCTCATTGATACAAGCCCTGGCAGCGGACTTGTTTTTCGCCCGTTGGCACCAGCCCTTGAAACAAAAATTTATCTGATATGGAAAAAATATCAGATATTTACCCCTATCGCACAACGGCTTTTGGAATACTTAAAGGATAAGTTTGAGACTATCCCATCATAGTAAATGTATCTGCTGATCAATTTGATTTAAAACCGGCTGTTTAGCCTTGATTTTACACAAAATCCATGTAAGCTGTGTCACACAGAATTAAAACATAATTTTAAGGAGGGCACAGCAATGCTTCAAATATCCGAAATCGTAAAGAAAACCGAAGAAATGTTTGACCTATTCAATAAGCATTTCTACCATGGAGAACTTACCCGCCCGGCAATCACCGTATCCCCGGACGGCGGGCGTGGCGCATATGGCTGGTGTAGCATCCATGAAATCTGGAATGCCGACAGCGGACTTTACCGAGAAATCAACCTATGTGCCGAGTACCTTGACCGCCCCATTACGGAGCTGGCCGCCACGCTCCTCCATGAAATGAGCCACTTATATAACCTACAGCATGATATCCAAGACGTAAGCAATAACGGCTATTACCACAATATGAAATTCAAAGCCACCGCCGAAGCCCACGGCCTGCATATTGAGAAACATCCCAAATATGGCTGGACGGTTACGACCCTGACTCCGGAAGCCGAAGCATGGATCATATCCGTCCTGGGGGATACCTGCATCCATGCCAGCCGCCTACAGGCAGCCGGAGGCTCCAAAGGCGGGCGCAAAAAATCCACCAACCGCAGTATCAAATATATCTGCCCCTGCTGCGGCACCATCATCCGGGCAACCCGAGAAGTCAATGTAACCTGCGCAGACTGCGGGGAACCTTTTGAAAAAGCATGATACCCCGCCAGAACCGGCCAGCCAATATCCCCACGGCTGGCCAGTTCTATCTTTTTTGCATTTTAGAAAAAGAAAAATTTCTTTGAAAAAAGGCTTGCTTTCACACCAAAAATGCGTAAGCTGTCACTCACAAGGCAAGCAGCCAATACAAAAAATATCAAAATAAGAAAGGCGGACAACAGTATGAAGACAGGTAGAATCACAGCAAAATTGAGGGACGCGGTTCCGGTATGCCTCATGGTAGAGGGCAAGGAAGTAAAACGCTACAAGAATATCGAACTTCCGGACAGCATTAAAGAGGTTGAACTTCTCGACTTCCATTTCAATGTACCTGCAGACGGCAAAATCACTTTTGAAATCCATTACGCATCCGGCGTACTTCCGGAGACATTCCCGGAGCCAAGGGCGAAAGTAACCCGCGCAGAAAAAGCAGCCGCCAAAGCGCAGAAGAAAGCCGAGCAAGAAGAAGCAGCCGATACCCCGGCTCCGGAGGAAACGGCATCGGCCATCATCCCGGAAGAGCCGCCAGTCATGCAGGCTGCAGAATCAGAAGAAGCCACAGCGGAACCGGAAACCGCAGAGGATACGGCAGAGCAGGCAGCCGAAAACGCCGAACCGGCAGAGGAAGCCGAAGCCAATCAGGAAGCCAGCACCATGGAAATCAGCTACAATGTAACCGGCCCCCGCCGCAAAGAGCTGGCAACCGCAGTAGGCAACTTCATCGGAACGGCTCCGGTATATCAGAAAGCCCCCACATACGCTTTCGCCATCGGCAGCTACACCATTGACCGGAACGGCACACTCAGCGGCGAGAAGAATGAAGAATTGACAGAGGCACTTGCAGCGCAGGGCTTCACCGCAGCATAAGAAAAATACCAGCCCCGCTCCGGCGGGGTTTTTGGTGCATACAACTTTTCCAAGGCAATTCCGCATATAAAAATATCCGCTAAAATGTTTTCACGGCACAATGCCGGAATTATACTTTTTAGCGGATATTGGTTTTTGTCCTTGCTACCCTCCGAGGGGTGTGCATTTACCAGTACAATACAATCCCTATAGTTTATAGACTCGTTATCCTATGGAAATTTTTGAAGTCAGCGAAAATCATAGAAAGAGATAAAATTCAAGAAAGCCCGCAGAATAAGGATTTTTCAAGACTTGTAGAAAAATAGCCCTCCGGAATGGAAGGCTTATTTTGTATTAAAGTTTGTCCCTTTAGACAATAAATCCAGCTTGTCCAAAAGATTTACATTCAGTTCTTTTTCACCCGGCATCTCATCACCCACTTTCATAATCGATACTACCGCTACAGTTTCACCATAACAGCCTGCGAAAAAAGTGTAAAGAACCCGTCAGATCCCCAGCACAATCTCAGCCACGCGAAAATAGATCAACAGCGAAATCGCGTCCACAATCGTCGTGATAAACGGACTTGCCATCACCGCCGGGTCAAGCCCTATTTTTTTCGCAATCATGGGAAGGGTGGAACCTACCATCTTCGCCACGATCACCGCCATCAGCAGGGTAATACACACCACAAACGCCACCTGCACGCCCACATGATCAAAAATCATCAGCCTCGCAAAATTGCAGACAGACAGCGTCAGGCCGCACAGAACCGCCGTGCGGATCTCTTTCCAGATCACTAAAAGCCAGTCGCCAAACTCGATCTCCTCCAGCGAAATACCGCGGATAATGATGGCGGAAGCCTGTCCGCCCGCGTTGCCGCCGGTATCCATCAACATGGGAATAAAGGCCGTCAGCACCACATAGCGACTCAGTTCATTCTCAAAGGAAGTGATAATGCTTCCTGTAAAGGTGGCTGAGATCATCAACAGAAGCAGCCACGGAATCCTTTTTTTGTAGGCGTCGAACACGGTCATCCGCAGATAGGGCTTATCGGACGGCATCACAGCCGCCATCTTCTCGATATCCTCCGTAGTCTCCTCCTCCAGAATATCCACCACGTCGTCCATAGTGATGATACCCACAAGCCGGTCCTCATTGTCCACCACCGGCATGGCGGTGAACTCATATTTCTTAAACTGTCTGGCAACCTCCTCCTGATCCATCAGGGTATGCAGGGAAACCACATTCCGGTGCATGATATCCCTGATCACCGCGTCGGGATCGCTCAAAAGCAAATACCGCAGCGCCACCGTGCCCACAAGCGTGCGTTTATTGTCAAGCACGTAGCAGATGTTAATCGTCTCGCTGTCCACCCCCACCTTGCGTATCCTGTTAATGGCCTGGGATACGGTCTGGTTTTCCTTTAAATCCATGTATTCCACCGTCATGATGCTGCCCGCGGAGTCCTCCGGGTAACGCATCAGATGATTGATGGCCTTTCTCGTGTCGGCGCTTGTGTTTGCGATCAGACGCTTGACCACATTGGCCGGCATCTCCTCCATCAGTTCCTTGGCGTCGTCGGACATCATATTGTCAATGATGCGTCCTGCATCTTTATCGGAAAGCGAGGTTATGATAGACTGCTGCCTGTCAAGCTCCAGACACGAAAAGACATCCGCCGCCGTATCCTTTGGCAGGATGCGGAAGATCCTGATTACCTCTTCCTCCTCCATCTCCTCCATGTAGTCGGCGATATCCGCGTCGTTTAGCTCTTCCACAATCCGCCTGAGTCTGGTATATTGTTTCTTTTCGAGAAGTTCCCTGATCTCCTCCACGCCGAAATTGGCATAATCATCGTATGCCTGGCCTTCCCTGGTTTCCCCGCCTGCCATACCTGTTCTTACGTTTTCGTCCATAACATACCGCCTTTCCGCAAAAGCAGCGCTTCCCGGCGATTTCATGTCATGTCGGTCTACCGGAATGCTTCTCCCGCACATTTATAGTAGAAGGGATCCGAGATGTCCACCTTCGTCTTTCCGGCAGTGGTTTCCGTAATCTCCTTCACCAGTTTTTCTTTTTCCTCACAGGGTACCATAAACCTGATACTTACCTGCTGTGTGTAAACGGATTCGTCTATGGGAATCCCTCTCTTCGAAAGAAGATACTGCAATTTGCCGATTCCGTTGTAATCCGTCTCGACCGTCAGGGCAAAACCGTAGCGCATAACCGCAACCTCGCTGTTTGCAAGACCGGCCTGGGCAGCCTGCGTGTATGCCCTAACAAGCCCGCCGGTGCCAAGAAGCGTACCGCCGAAATATCTTGTCACAACAACCGTCAGATTGCGGATCCCGGAGCCTGACACCACTTCCAGGATAGGTCTGCCCGCCGTACCGGACGGTTCCCCGTCGTCGGAATATCTCTGTGTCTGTCCCTGCGCGCCCAAAATATAGGCATAGCAATGATGTCTGGCGTCCCAGAAACGTTTCTTCTCGGACTCGATAAATGCGGCTGCCTCCTCCTCGGTGTGCGTTGCCTTAACGCGGGCGATAAAGCGGGACTTCTTTTCAATAATCTCCCCTTCGCCTCCGTATTCTATTATTTTGTAGGGTTCATGCTTATATTTATTTTCCATTTTTTCATTTTAACATATACTATGGAATAAATGTGCACAGAATCGTAAACAATTCTTAAGAAAACATAAAAACCTTTATTTGCCAGGGGAATTTTGCTATAATCGACACAGGTATTTTTTAAATAGCTGACGATCCCGGCATTAGGATTACGACGGGTAGTCGAGGAGGCGGTATCTCATGAATTACAGTAAAAAAGGCGTCCGCAAGAAACAGCATGCGCTTCACTCTACAGGCAAAAAATGGAGCAGAAAGATCGCTTTCACCTTTGTACAGGTATTTTTGGTCGCCATGGTCGGCGTCGCGATCATCGGACTGAGCGCGGGAATCGGCGCTTTCAGGGGCGTTCTGGCGAGCGCGCCGGACATTGGCAACATCGACGTAACCCCCACGGGCTTTTCCACTTTCGTATACGACATTGAAGGAAATCAGATCAAGAAACTTGTGTCCATGGATTCCAACCGAATCCCGGTCACCATCGACATGGTTCCGCAAGATCTGAAAGACGCGTTTGTGGCGATCGAGGACGCCCGCTTTTATGACCACAACGGAATCGACATTAAGGGTATCATCCGCGCCGGCATGATGGGTATCAAAAACCGGCATTTTTCCGAAGGAGCCAGCACCATCACGCAGCAGCTCCTCAAAAATAACGTCTTCACAGACTGGACCAGTGAAGATTCCATGGCGGATAAATTCAAAAGAAAGTTTCAGGAGCAATACCTGGCCCTGGAGCTTGAGAAGGTCATGGACAAAGAGACTATCCTCATCAACTATATGAACACCATAAACCTGGGGCAGAATACGCTCGGTGTGGAGGCCGCGTCCAGACGTTATTTCGGAAAGCATGTGAACGAGCTCACGCTCTCCGAGTGCGCCGTCATCGCGGGCATCACACAGAACCCTTCCCGCTTTAACCCCATCACGCACCCGGAGAAAAATGCGGAACGCCGGGAAAAGGTGCTGAAGAATATGATGGATGAAGGCTACATTTCGGCCGAGGAGCGCGAGGAGGCTCTGGCCGACGACGTGTACTCCCGCATCCAGATCGCAGACTCCGAAAACGAGGACACCTCCGTCAATACATATTTTGTAGACGCGCTGGTGGACGATGTGATGGAAGATCTGATAGCCAGCGGTTACAATGAAACGCAGGCGTTCACTCTTCTCTACAGCGGCGGACTCAAAATTTACTCCACACAGGATCCGAAAATCCAGAAAATATGCGACGACGCCTTTGCGGACGAATCTAATTTCCCCGCAAACACCAAGTGGTATCTGAATTACGAATTAACGATCGACCGGGGAACCGGGGATCGGGAAAACGTCAGCACGGAAATGTTCAGAAGTTACTGGAAGGAAAACCGCTCCTCCAGCTATAACCTTATTTATTCTTCCCAGGAGGAAGCCTATCAGGATATTGACGCATACAAGGCGGATGTACTGGGGCCTGACGACGAAGTTTATCTGGAGAACATCAGCCTGACGCCCCAGCCACAGGTTTCCCTTGTCGTGGAAGATCAGAAGACCGGATGTATCGTGGCCATGGAAGGCGGCCGCGGCGCGAAAACCTCCAGCCGGACGTTGAACCGCGCCACAGACACCACCAGACAGCCCGGCTCCACCTTCAAAGTGCTGTCCGCATACGCGCCGGCTCTGGACAGCGCGGGACTTTCTCTCGCTACCGTCTTAAACGACGCGCCTTTCAACTACGCCAACGGCCGTCCGGTGGCCAACTGGTACGGCGAGCAGTACAGAGGGCTCTCTTCCCTTCGTGACGGCATTCGTGATTCCATGAATATCATCGCCGTAAAGACTCTGACTCTGGTTACGCCTCAGCTTGGCATCGATTATCTGAAAAACTTCGGCTTCACCACACTGGTGGACCGCGAGGAGATCAACGGTGAGATCTTCTCCGACATTCAGCAGACCACAGCCCTTGGCGGCCTCACACATGGCGTCACAAACGAGGAGCTTAACGCCGCCTACGCCTGCATCGCAAACGGCGGCACTTACATCAAACCGAAGCTTTACACCAAAGTGCTTGATCACGACGGCAATATCATTTTGGACAATACCATGCCTAACTCCAAGCAGGTGATCAAGGAAACCACCGCTTTTCTTCTGACGGACGCCATGGTCGACGTTGTCACAAGCGGCACCGGCGGCTCGGTCAACTTCGGCAATATGGCGATTGCCGGAAAGACCGGCACCACTTCCGACTACAACGACGTGTGGTTTTCGGGTTACACCCCCTACTACACGGCCAGCACCTGGGCCGGTTTCGACAACAATGTGAAGCTTTCCGGCGACGAGAAGAATCTGGCCAAGAAATTATGGCGCGCCGTGATGTCGGAGATCCATGCGGATCTGCCAAGCGAATCCTTCTCCGTCCCTTCCGGCATCGTGACCGCAACGGTCTGCGCACGCTCCGGAAAGCTCCCCATCGCCGGGCTTTGCGACGGTACGCTTCGCACGGAGTACTTTGCGGAAAATACCATTCCAACGGAGACATGCGACGTACATTACGCGGGACAGATTTGTCAGTACAGTTCTCTTCCGGCCCGCGAGTTCTGCCCCTTCAAGGTGGAAGGCGTAATTGAACTGACCCCCATAGAGAATGTGGCTTTGCAGAGCGGGTCGCCCACGCCCACCACCGAGGTTGTGAACGAGGACGGTTCAGTCAGCACTGTGCCCGTTCCCACACAGCAGACGAACATGTGTCCTCACGACGAAGTTTTCTTCGCAACGCCCGGATTCGAGGGTATCATCGAAGCCCAGCGGGCCGAAATCGCACAGAGAAACGCCGCGGCAGCCCAGGCGGCGGCCGAAGCTGCGGCGGCTCAGGCAGCCGAGCAACAGCAACCCGCCCCGCCCCCGGAACAGCCCCCCCAGGAGCAGCCGCCCGCCGAGTAAAACCCGGCACATGCCTTGGCAAAAGACAAACCGCAGCGCCGGACATTTCGGTTGGGACGGCGGCAAACGGCGCGGAAATGGAGAGAAAAATGGAATTAAACAGACAGACCGCCGAGCAGGCGCTCCGGGAAGCATCAGCGTCAAATCCGGGCCCTTGGACGGCGCATTCCGAATATGTGGCAAAAGCATGTGAAATAATTGCCGGACGCTGTAAGCACCTGTCGTCCGATCAGGCTTATATTTACGGGCTGTTACATGACATCGGCCGTCATGTCGGCGTCACCTCGGAGCGGCACCTGATCGACGGCTACCGCTTCTGCATGGAGCGCGGCTGGGAAAAGGCGGCGCAGATCTGTATCTCCCACGCTTTTATGATACAGGACATCGGCACCTCCATCGGTGAGTTTGATATAAGCGAGGCGGATTACCTGTTTATGAAAAAATTTGTGTCGGACGCCGTCTACGACGACTATGACCGTCTGGTACAAATGTGCGACTCTCTGGCGCTGCCGACAGGTTTTTGTCTTCTGGAAAAAAGATTTGTGGATGTGACAATACGATACGGCGTCCACCCTTCGACCGTGGACAGATGGACAAAGATTTTAGAAATCAAAGTCGCTTTTGAAAAAGAAATCGGCTGTTGCGTCTATTCCCTGCTTCCCGGCGTTTTGGAAAACAGCCTTTGAGACAGACAAACAGCCGCCCGAGAGCGGCTGTTTGCCTGTTCTTTCAAGATCAGCGTCAGATTCCCCTGATCTTCCTGATTTTCTCTTCCAATTCCTCAATTCCTGCTTTCGCATTTTTCACCGCGAGACAAAGTTCCTCATATTCCTCCTCTGGTTCCTGACCGCGCATCTCGCAGTAAAGTTTCCCGATCTCCAAATAATTTTTTCTGATTACCTCCTCGCAGGTGTTAATATGCCCTTTCAGGCTCGCTATTTCGGCCAGTTCTTTCGCCTTTTCAGATACTTCCGTCCCTTTTGTGATGATGACATCGCCGAGCTTATCAAAAAAATCCATAGTCTCCTCCATTCCTGTTTTATCGCCATAAAATCCAGGTGAAAAACGCCTGTTTTTGGCGTTTTTTGGCGTGAAACGGTTTCTTGACGTCCCGTCCTATAGCGGAACGTCTTTAGAAACTCTTGTCACGCTAACCGCCATGATTCCGCTGTGGCAGTCGATTCAGTTTTCACTGCGTCGCACCAGCTCTGCCGCTATATGCTCCGCCAGGATCCGATATCCCTCCTTATTACAGTGTACACCGTCCGGCATATAATCGGCCACGATATCCGCATCGTGGGAATCCAGGATATTGGAATTGTACAAATCTATCACTTCAAACCCGTACTCCGCGGACAGCGTCAGTATCACGTCTGCCAGATTCTTCTGTGGTAAAAGATATGCACGCTCCCTCATCAGATAATCCTGTAAAATATTGGGAAGCGGTGTGACAAAGAAAATCCGGGTATTCGGATAGTTTTCCCGCAGTCCCCTCATCAGCTCGTCAAGGTCGCCGCAGAAAGTCCAGGGCTTGCGCTCCGCGAGTGATCCAAACTCATTCCCGGACAGGCAGAAACCGTCGTTCGTGCCTCCCATGACAATAATAATGTCCGTATCCTGCGGGATCTGTTCGTAACGCTCCACAAAAGCGTCCGCCCAATAACGCCCGATAGAGGAGCCTCCGATTCCCAGGTTATAAACTTCCTTCGCGCCGAGAAGTTCCTTTAGCACAGCGGGATATGTGCAGGAGCGGAAGTTTTCCTTCCCCTCCAGATTGGCTGCAGCCGTGATGCTGTCCCCCAAACAAGCAATTTTTTTCTCGGAAAAATCGACACCTCTCTCCTCCAGACATGCAATATCCTCCCAGTTGGCCCTCATCGTCTCCTCAAAAGAGTTCCTGATTTTCCTGCGCTCCTCGAGCGTCATTTCTGGAGATACCATTTCTGTTTTGGGTAACGTCTCCGGCATGTTCCCGGAGACGGACATATTCCCCGAAACCGTCTCATTCCCGAAGACGGACATATTCGCTGAAACCGCCTCATTCCCGGAGGCGGACATGTTCCCCGAAATCGTCTCATTCCCGGAGACGGACATATTCCCCGAAACCGTCTCATTCCCGGAGACGGACATGTTCCCCGAAACCGTCCCGTTCCCGGAGACGGACATATTCCCTGAAACCGTTTCGTTCCCGGAGACGGGTTTGTTTCCCGAAACCGTCCCGTTTCCGGAGACGGATATGTTTTCCGAGACCGTCTCGTTTCCCGCGGCGGTTATGTTTCCCGAAATCGTCTCGTTTTCGAATATTGTCCCGCTCCCGTGAATGTCCGAGGCTTCCGGTTCCACGTCCTCTTCCTCGGTATCCATCTGAGGCGGGGTGTCTGAGTTATCCGAAAGACCGGTATTCCCCGGCCATGCCTGCAATGCACTTTCCGAAAGACTTTCCCCTTCTGTCAAAACAGCATTTTGCGTCATTCCACCGGACATGCCGCCCTCATCCCCGTCATATATCGAAAGAACCGGCACGGCCTCCGCCTGCGCCGCCGCTGCCTGTATTTCCTCCAAAAACTGTCCGAGCATTTCCCTGTCCTTAGATAGCTCCTCTATCTCCCGGCGCATCTCCAAAACACGGTCATTGGCCTCCTTGTTTCTCGAAAGAATCTCCTCCTGCCGCTTTTGATCAGCCTTAATTTCTCTGTTCACTATATAGATATCATATGCCCGCAGTCCAACCGCCGCCAAAAGCACCGCCATGAGCGACAGGATAACCACAGCCAGCATTTCGTTTACTTTCCTCATTGTTCCATCCAAATCAGCGGAGAATGCTCGTATTTTGGGCCCGTGACTCTAACCGGCATGAAAAACGCCTGTTTTTGGCGTTTTTTTGTGTGCGACATAGCTACAGCACGACTCCTGGCGTTTTTCGGCGTCCCGTCCTATGGCGGGACGTCTTTAGAAACTCTTCTCACGCTAACCATCATGATTCCGCTGTGCGGAGAATGCCCGTATTTCAGGCATTCTCCTGCGTGAGATGGAGTTGCAGCGCAACTCCTAGAGTTTCTTGGCGTCCCGTCCTATGGCGGGACGTCTTTAGAAACTCTTCTCACGCTAACCTCTGTCTGACAATCTCATAGGCCAGAATGCCCGCCGCCACGGATGCGTTCAGAGAATCGATATCCCCCCGCATGGGAATCCGCGCTGTCATATCGCACTTTTCCCTGACCAGACGGCTTACACCGTTACCTTCCGCGCCGATCACAAGACCGATTGGGCCTTTCAAGTCCAGCCCGTACATCGGTGTCCCGCCCATATCCGCGCACACAAACCAAATCCCCCTCTTCTTCAGCTCCTCAATAGTCTGTCCCAAGTTTGTCACCTTCGCCACCGGCGTATAATTTAAGGCTCCCGCAGACGCTTTCGCCACTGTTGCCGTCAATCCCACCGCCCGGTTTTTAGGAATTATCACGCCGTGCGCCCCGGCCTGATTCGCCGTGCGGATGATTGCTCCCAGGTTGTGGGGATCTTCTATACCGTCCAAAAGCAAGACAAAAGGCGGCTCCCCCTTTTCCTCCGCGCGCCGTATCATATCCTCCACCTCCGCGTAACAGTAAGCCGCGGCACAGGCGACGACCCCCTGATGCCTGCCCGTCTCGGACAGTTGATCCAGACGCTCCTTCGCCACATATTTGATCTGTGTGCCCTGCTTTGCCGCCTCCCGCTTGATGGTCATGACAGGCCCGTCCTTACAGCCGTCCAGCACATAAAGCCTGTCTATGGTCCGGCCTGCACGGAAAGCTTCTATGACGGCGTTTCTTCCCTCTATGGTAAATTGCTGTTCGTCCAATTTATGTAAACCTCTCTTTCCCAAATGCTTTCCCCGGTCGCAGGGCGTTCTACGCAATGACACTCCGCTTTTTCGCGCCTCGTTCAGATCCGCAAACCCGCGCTTTGTTTCTTTCGCGACTGTCAGATTTTCATCCCTACCAGCCCGACTGCTTTCTTGATCAGCGCGAGCATCCGCTCCTGCTTTCCCGTCAGGTACAGATACCCGCATAGCGCCTCAAATCCTGTAGCCTTCCGGTATTCCAGCACTGTGGCATTCTTCGCGGTTGTGAAAGATTTGGCGTTTCTCCCCCGCTTATAGACCGCTATCTCCTCCTGCGTCAGTTCCTCCATCAGAGCTTCTATCATCTGCGCCTGAATGCGGGCGTTGACATAACCCACCGTCTTGTGATGCAGCTTGTTGGGAGACGTGTTGGCCCTCTCCACCACAATGGTGCGGATCACCAGATCATAAATGGCATCGCCGATATAGGCAAGTGTAAGAGGAGAATACGTGCGTATATCAATATCCGCACAGTCAAACTCTCTCTTGACCGCTTCAAGGATCGTTATTCTCTCTTCCATTTTACACCCTCTCGCGTATCCTCCAGGATAATGCCCTTTCCCGCGAGAAGCTCTCTGATCTCGTCCGCTCTGGCGAAGTTCTTCGCCTTTCTGGCCTCCTGCCTCTCCTGAATCAGCAACTCAATCTTTTCGTCGAGCATCTCTTCTTTCTGCTCCACCGTCAGTCCACAGATGTCTGTCAGCATGAGTATCTCGTCCTTCAGTGCTCTGACAAAAGCGGCGCTCGCTCCTTCGCCCGCACATGTGTTGGCAAATTTTACCAGCTCAAAAACAGCGGAGATGGCGTCAGCCGTGTTAAAATCGTCGTCCATCGCCTCGTCAAACTTCTCCGCAAATCCCTTCGCTTCTTTGAGCTGCGTCTCCTCCCTGGCGCTCAATTCCTGTGTCTGCGCCCTCTCAGACAGGTAATTCAAATTTGACACGCAAGTCGCAATCCTCTCAAGCCCGTTCTTTGCCGCCTCCATCAACTCCGCACTGAAGTTCAAAGGACTCCTGTAGTGGGCGGATAGCATGAAAAACCGCAGTACTTGAAGATCATATTTCTCGCCGATATCCCTCACCGTGAAGAAATTGCCAAGGGACTTGGACATTTTCTTGTTATCTATATTCAAAAAACCGTTGTGCATCCAATATTTTGCAAAAGGCTTTCCGTTGGCCGCCTCCGACTGGGCAATCTCATTCTCGTGATGAGGAAAGATCAGATCCTCCCCGCCCGCGTGTATGTCAATCTCGTCGCCAAGGTATTTCTTGCTCATCACCGAGCACTCGATATGCCAGCCCGGCCGCCCCTCGCACCAGGGCGACTTCCAGAAAGGTTCCCCCTCCTTCTTCGGCTTCCATAACACAAAATCCAGAGGGTCCTGCTTCTGCTCCTCCCCTGATACGAGCAGGGAACGCTCACCGCTTCTGAGATCGTCCAGATTTTTATGGGAAAGCTTTCCGTACTCCGAAAAGCTCCTCGTCTTAAAATAAACCGTTCCGTCCTCCGCCACGTAAGCGTGTCCCCTGTCAATCAACGTCTGTATCATCTCGATCATACCGTCAATCTCGCATGTCGCCTTGGGATGAGTCGTCGCCGGCTTCACATGTAACGCCTCCATATCCTTTTTGCACTCGGCAATATAGCGTTCGGAGATCACGGAAGGGTCGGTTCCCTCCTCGTTGGCTTTCCTGATGATCTTGTCATCCACATCCGTGAAATTAGACACATAGTTGACCTCGTAACCCTTGTGCTCCATATACCGCCGCACCGTATCAAACACGATCATCGGTCTTGCGTTGCCGATGTGAATCAGGTTGTAGACCGTTGGGCCGCAGACGTACATGCTGACCTTCCCCTCCTCAAGCGGCGTAAACTCTTCCTTCTTTCTGGATAATGTATTGTATACTTTCATACTCTCCTCCATACCCGGGCAGTCCACATTTTACTTATGCCCTCATTTATCAAATTATGTCAACCTATTTTTGCCTTACTGCCGGTATCTCTCTTTGCAGGCGCTTCATCTCCCGCTCCATATCCAGCAGCCTGTTTGTCAGCTCGGCATTGGCTCTCTGCAAGCTCACGATATCCTCCCGCACGGGATCGGGCAGATGCGTCTGATCCAGCTCCTCCTGGGGAAGCGCCATATTGTCGCGCTTTACCACACGCCCCGGTACACCCACCACCGTGGAGTTCGGAGGCACCTCGTTGAGCACCACGCTGCCGGCTCCGATCTTGCTGTTGTCGCCGATCCTGAAAGAGCCGAGCACCTTGGCTCCGGTGCTGATCATCACGTTATTGCCGACAGTAGGGTGACGTTTCCCCTGCTCCTTGCCCGTGCCGCCAAGCGTCACGCCCTGGTAGAGCGTCACATTGTCGCCAATCACTGTGGTTTCCCCGATAATTACACCGTTCCCATGATCGATAAAAAAACCCTTGCCGATCTGCGCCCCGGGATGTATCTCAATACCGGTTTTGCGCGCCCCTTTTTGGGAAACCCACCTGGCCCAAAAGTAATGGCGATGCAGATACAACCTGTGGGCCAGCCTGTAATAACACATCACCTTAAAACTCGGATAAAGAAAAACCTCCATATTGGAGTGGATCGCCGGATCTCTCTCCCGTATGACGCGAATTTCCTCTTTAATATTTCCGATAAATCCCATCGAACCGCTCCTTCTGCCAAAAATGCCGCCAAGATTTTTCTACCATATTTAGAATATGCAACTCGGGACATTTTGTCAAGGAAACCCGCTCGCCACCTTACTTACTCCCCGCTTTCACTGTTGCCCTTTAATCTCTCAATTTCTTTACGCAGTCGTTCGATTTCGTCGGCCTGTTCTTTACGGCCAATTTCATATTCATTTACCTTTTTTTCATAATCACGCACAGTTTGTTCTTTTTCCTCTATCTTCCTCTTATAATTGCATATATCTGCCTCATGCTCTTTTCGGTCCTGTTCTATCTTTTCCTCATAGCTGCGTATATCCGCCTCATGCTCTTTTCGGTCCTGTTCTATCTTTTCCTCATAGCTGCGTATATCCGCCTCATGCTCTTTTCGGTCCTGTTCTATCTTT
>CAJUMJ010000043.1 GCA_910587095.1 uncultured Lachnospiraceae bacterium | reverse complement strand
TGCTGCCATGAACCTGAAGAAACTGGCGATGTGGAAATGGAAGGCAGCTCACCGACAGTTTTTTGTCGCGATGAGTATTGCTGCTTTAAAAAAGAACCTCTGCTGTGCTGCTGCATAACAGGGGTTCTTTGACAGTCTGAGGCGGCCCGTAAAGGACCGCCCGCAAATTAACTATGTTTTAAAGGATTCTCCGAATTGAGAGAATGGAACGATAAGTCGCGCTGGATACGATAATACCTGTACGCGAGGTCGACGCATGCACGATCTGTCCGTTGCCGGCGTAGATTCCCACATGACCCGAGTAGCAGATAATATCACCTGGCTGCGCATTCTCAAGACCGTTTACAGCCGCGCCTACGTTTCTGTCCGCCGCCGACGAATGAGGCAGATTCACGCCGAAGTTCTTATATACGCTCATGACAAACCCGGAACAGTCGGCGCCGTTCGTCAGGCTGGTGCCGCCGTACACATAAGGATTTCCGACAAACTGTTTCGCAAACTGCACCACATCGGCTCCCGAGCTGCCGGTAGGATTCGCGTAAGTCTTACCGCCCGACTCACTCTTGCTGCCTGCCGCTTTATTTTCCGCCGTTTTCTTTCTGGCTGCTGCCTGTGCCGCCTTCCTTGCCTCTTCCTCCTTGGCAAGTCTCGCTTTCTCCTCGGCGATCGACTCCGCCTTTACAAACTCCGTGGAGAGCGTGACATAGTCCATAGAAACATAGCCGTCGCCTTCCTCGATATTTACCTTAACCCAGCCGTCCATCTCTTCCGTGACAATCAGTTCGTCCTCGATCGGCACCAGACCGAGAACCGTCTCCTCCAGGCCTGGCTGCTCACGCACCTTAAGCGTCGTGGTCGTAACCGTTGCGATACGCGTCCCCACTTCCTTCGCGTAATCCACGGCCGCATCGCCGGTCACACAGTACTCGCCCTTAACGTAACCTTCCACGGAGCCGGAGCTGATCTTGTACCAGCCGTCCTCCTCCTCGATAAAGCTGCCGACGGACTTGTTGTAAAGCTTACCGACAATCTCGCCTTCCTCACTGGGAATGCTGCGCACATTCACGTAATCGTTCACTTTCGCTATAACCAGATTCTTAAAGCTCTCTTCCTCCTCGGAAAGGCCGCTGCCCGCCGCCTCCTTCAAGTCTCTGGTGTAGCCCTCACTGAACACTACCGTATCTACAATTTCCCTCACGCGCTCTTTGCTGATCTTTTCGGATGTGCTCGCGAGATCGGAAAACCCGCCAAGCTGGGCGCTTCCCACAGTAATACCCGCCACCTGAAGCGCTTCATCCTGTGCGTTCTCCTGACCGCCCTCCGTTTCGTCCATCTCGGTCGCTTCCTTATCGGATTCCTCCTTAAGACTTGAAAGCGACGTCGTCTTTTCTTCATCCTGCAGGGAAAACTCGATACCCGCCGACGGCAGGACGCTTCCCACATTTCCCGTAGCTTTTACTTCTATCCCGGTACCGGTAAAACCAACCGCAACTGCCAGTGCACATGCTGTCCATTTAAGACTGTTTTTCTTCATAAAACACCTCGTTTTAAAATGTCTCATTTGTTACAGATTTGTTACATCTGGCTATAATATAGCATTGCATTTACGATTTGTCAACCACATCATCTACTATCAAAACGCAAACCTAATCGCAAGTTATTGTGTCCTTTGCACAAAAAGGCCGGTTTTTCGCTACTTTTAGCCATAAAAGCAGCTCCAAAACCAGCCAAAAATTTCTAATAATATTTGTAACACTTTTGTAACTATTGTAAGATTTGCGCAAGATACCTCTCCGCCGCGGCCACCGCGCAGGCCCCGTCGGACACCGCCGTCACAATCTGGCGGAGCTCTTTCGTGCGTATATCCCCCGCGGCAAAAATCCCCGGAATACTTGTTTTACAATCCTCCCCCGCAACGAGATAACCGTTCCCGTCGCAGGCCAAAAGCTCTCTGTATGCTTCCGTATTGGGCCTCATTCCCACTGCGATAAAGACGCCTTCCACGGAAAGCTCCTCCTCCCGCTCCTCTTTCAACCGGCGAATACTGATTCCCTCCACCACATCCGTACCGCGGATTTCCTCAACGACACTGTCCCATATCACTTCCACATTATCGAACGAGAATAATTTCTCCTGTAAGCTTTTCGCCGCCCGCAGACTGTCCCGTCTGTGGATCAGAAATACTTTCCTGCAAAATCTGGCAAGATAAACGGCATCTTCCACGGCCACATCGCCGCCGCCCACCACGGCCACGTCCCTCTTTTTAAAGAAAGCGCCGTCACAGGTGGCACAATAAGATACCCCCTGTCCTCTGTAAGTATCCTCCCCCGGCACGCCAAGCTTCGCATGTTCCGCTCCGCCCGCCAGAATCACCGCCCGAGCCTCATACTGCGCTCCCTCCGCCGTCTCCACGATCTTTCTGTCACCCTCGTCCCGAACCGCAACGACTCTGCCCCTCTGGAAAGAGGCTCCGAGCTCCTGCGCGTGGGAACGGAATTTCTGCCCGAGTTCAAATCCGCCAACGCCGGGCAGTCCCAGGTAATTATCCACTTCACTGGTATTGACCACCTGTCCTCCTCCCATGGGAAACTGTTCCATCACTAACAGCTCAAATCCCGCGCGCCTGCCGTAAACCGCCGCCGACAGCCCTGCCGGCCCCGCACCGACAATAATCAAATCATACATAAGCATCCCCCTTTCCTGGCCCTGCTGCCCTCTCTTAAGCCCAAAAGATGACATTCCAAGCCGTCTGTAGTATAATCTCTGTATCTGTTTCGTATACAGTATGTTCACAGAAGCATCACGTTATAACTATGGAGGTTCAAATGACTAATCAGATTGCTTTCACTGACGCCGGCGCCGTCGACACACAGCGGACCGCCCTCGTCACAGGCGCTTCCCGGGGCATTGGGCTTGCCGTCGCTAAAGCTTTGGCCCGGAGAGGATACCGTCTGTATCTCACTTGCCGAAATTCGGAAAAAGAACTGACAGAACTGTCACACGAACTGTCAGAAACCTTTCCTATTATATGTACCCCCATCTGTGCCGACATGGGAGACTTTCGGGAAGTAAACCGGGTATTTACGCAAATCCAGGATTTGACTCTTCTGGTAAATAATGCCGGCGTCTCCCACATTGGCCTGCTCCACGAAATGTCCGTGGAAGAATGGCAAACTGTCATGAATGTCAATTTGAACGCCCTGTTCTATACCTGTCGCCTGGCCGTCCCCATGATGTTGAAACGTCACGCGGGAAAAATCATCAATATCTCCTCTGTATGGGGCAATGCCGGCGCCTCCATGGAAGTCGCGTATTCTGCTTCCAAGGGCGGTGTGAACGCCTTCACGAAAGCGCTCGCAAAGGAACTGGCTCCCAGCAACATCCAAGTCAACGCCATCGCCTGCGGCGTCATCGATACTGACATGAACCGCTGTTTCTCCGCTGAAGAGCTCGCAGAGCTTCAGGCGGAAATTCCGGCCGACCGCATGGGCCGTCCCGATGAAGTCGCCCAAATGCTACTCTCACTCCTGGACGCCCCCTCCTATTTGACCGGACAAGTCATCACACTGGACGGCGGATGGATGTAACTCCTTCGCCGTCAGCTTTCTCGTCACGTTTAGATAGCTGGATACCAGCACCACATCCGCGCCGGCCCAGGCGACGATCTCCGCAAAGAAAATGCCGACCTGCCCGAAGAGCATCGGGAAAAAAATCACTGCCAAAGTCCGCATCACAAACTCGGCCACCCCCGACAGCATGGGAAGAACCGTGTTTCCCATCCCCTGCAGAGCGGAACGGGTCACATGCAGGACATAGAGAACCGGCAGACAGACGCTCATAACGGCAAGATAAAAATAGGCAACCTGCATCGTCTGTTCCACCACCTCCGGCGTCCCTGAAATGAAAAGGCCGAGCAAATATTTCCCGCACCCGAGCATACATACCGCAATGAAAACGGAGGTCGCCATGGCGATTCCGATCGCAGCCCGCATACCACTCTTCACCCGGTCAAGCTTTCCCGCACCCAGGTTCTGCCCAACATAAGTCACCATCGCGTATCCGTAAGAAGTGCCCGCAATCTCCAAAAGACCGTAAAGCTTGTTTGTCGCTGTAAATCCCGCAATAAAAATCACACCGTAACCGTTCACCACAAACTGCACAAACATCCCTCCCACGGCAATGATCCCATTCTGAAAGGCCATGGGAAGCCCCAGCAAAAAAAGCCTGGCCGAAAGCTCTTTTCGAAGCCGAAAATCCGTCCGGGAAAGCTTCAGAAAGGCAATCCTATTAATATAGAAGAAACAGTACGCGCCCGATACCGCCTGCGCGATCAGCGTAGCCGCAGCCGCTCCCGCAATCCCCCATTCGAGGCCGAACACAAAAAGATAATCCAGGACAATATTCGTAACCGATGCGACAATCATTGCATGAAGAGGCGTTCTGCTGTCCCCAAGGGAACGTAAAATGCAGGCGAGAAGATTGTAGAGCATCACAATCGGCACACCCGCAAACATAATCCGCAGGTAGAGAAGCGAGTAGCCCATGATTTCCGACGGCGTCTGCAAAAGCCGCAGCACCGGCCCCGCAAAAAGCTGTCCCGCCGCCACCAGCACAACGGCAGAAAGCATGGAAAGCACCGCCGCGCTCCCCACGCTTTTCTTTAAATCATCCGTTCTGCCCGCCCCAAATTCCTGAGCCATACGGATTCCGAAGCCCTGTGTCAATCCCTGGATCACACCCAGCATCAGCCAGTTGAGCCAGTCCGACGCTCCCAGCGCCGCCAGAGCGCTCACACCGAGATACTTTCCCACCACCATGGTATCCACCACAGTGTATAACTGCTGAAAAATATTTCCTGCCACCAGGGATAGAGAAAACGACAGGATCAGCTTTGCCGGCTTCCCCGTCGTCATATTTTTTACATGTACCGCCATTATCAAATGCTCCTCTTAAAGCCCTTCCCCATAATTTCACTGCTCTTTGTCACCATGAAAAACGCGTCGGGCTCCACCGCCTGGATGTGCCGCTCCAGCAAAACAGCCTGCTTCGGGTCCATTACGGTGAGAATCACCACCTTGCCCTTATGTGTGTAGGCTCCCTCCGCATTGTATACCGTTGCGCTTCGCTTCAACTCGTTCATGATGTAATCGCAGATCGGCTCCGGCTTGCTGCATATGATTGTAAAATATTTATTCAGCTTCATGCGCTCAATCGCCTTGTCAATCACCAGAGACTTGAGCATCAGGCCGCAGACCGAAAAGAGCCCCGTTCTGATGTCAAAGACAAAACATGCCGCCACCACAATAGCGGCATCCACCGCCATGAGAGCAGACGAAATATCCATTGTCGAATGCTTTTTCACGATCATCGCGATAATATCCGTTCCGCCGCTCGAGGCGTTCTCATAAAAAAGCATGGCGGAGGCAATTGCGGGCAACGCTATCGCATATAGCAGCTCTAACGTAGTCTCATCCGTGAGAGGGCCGTACATGGGAAACAGCACTTCCATAAGGCTAAGCAGCACAGAGGACACTACCGTCACATACGCTGTCTTTGCCCCAAATCCTTTTCCCAAAAAGATAAAGCCGAAGACCAGAAGAATCATGTTGACAATCAGGTTAATCTGAGAGGCAGAAAATGAGAGGAAATGCGTCACTACCACCGCCAGCCCCGATACCCCGCCGAAGGAGAAATTGTTCGGAAATTTAAATACATAGACGCCGATATCCATAAGCATCACCGCCAAAGTGATCACAAAATATTCCCTGATAGTCCGCCTGTATTTTTTCATCATGCTTTCCTCCTGTATCCTGCCGCATTATCATAAGGCGAAAAAGAAGCCGGAATGGTACCGTCATTCCGACTTTCTTCTTAACATCAATGGAAGCAATGGGGCTCGAACCCATGACCTCTCGCGTGTGAGGCGAACGCTCATCCCAGCTGAGCTATGCTTCCAAAATGGAGATAGGGGGACTCGAACCCCTGACCTATACGTTGCGAACGTATCGCTCTCCCAACTGAGCTATATCCCCTTGAAAATTATTATACCATGTCGAAAATAAAAATCAACAAAAATATTGCAAAACCCTCGAAACAAATTTTCAACCATAGAAGCAGTAACCCCCTGTACGTTCATTGCTGCCCTTAGATGCAAGGCTCATTCTCAAGCCGCTGTAGATAGCTTCTAATGACAAACCATAGTTCTTTGCTCATGCGGGATAAAGGAGTAAAAGAAGGAAGGACGGGGATTCCGTAGTAGTCGGCATTGTGGGAATGTGTATAACTGGCTGTCGGAAGAATTGTAAAATAATGCGCAACTGGTATTTGCTTTTTGGCACTTACCAAATTCTTTATTCTTATTGCCATATACCTTATAATGGCAATAAGGAGGGGGATTTTTATGAATATAACTATTATATCGAAATACTTACAGTTTTTGCGTAAAAGCAACAACTACACACAAGATGATTTAGCAAAACAATTAGGCATATCAAGACAGGCAGTATCAAAATGGGAAACAGGAACGACTATTCCCGACTTAGAAGTTTTATTGAAAATTTCTAAATTATATGACATCACGATAAATGACATATTAGAACCAAAGATACAGCCACAGAAGATAACGGATTTTGAGCAGATTTCAACAATTTCTGAAAAGGAACTGAAAGAAGTGTTAGGACAGTTTGACGCTAATTCGCTTGTAACAGCTTTAATGGGGGCGTCTCCCGAAACAAATAGTTTTTGTGAAAGACTGTTTCCCGATATAGATTTTGAAATGACAAGAAAAAATATAGGCAGGATTAGAATCGAAACTGTTGAGGATATGCAGAACCAAATTATTTCTATGGTAAACTTACAGGCTATGGAAGAAAGATAATCATTTAACAAAGTTTATGGCTAAAGTGAATGAAGTAACACAGTCCGTCTTCCCTTACTTTATAATGGATACAGTCCATGAATACAAACAGATAGACCGCATTTAACGGGCGTGACTGCCATTCTTTGATTTCCGGCAGGATCCTGTCAGTTATCTTACTGACCATTTCTGCTGACAGTTCCATCCCGTAAAGCTCCTGTATCTGGTCATGGATATCCCTTGTGCTCATACCTCTTGCATAAAGGGAGATCACTTTTTCTTCAATGCCGGAAATATCTCTCTGGTATTTAGGGATAAGTTTTGGCTCGAATTCCCCTTCACGGTCTCTTGGGACATTGATCTGGAATTCACCATACTGGCTTTTCAATGTTTTTGGGGAATGACCATTTCTCTTATTGGATGTGGAGACATCTCCCTTTTGGTTCTTTTCATAACCAAGGGAAGCATCCAGTTCCGCTTCCATAAGTTCCTGCAGTATATCCTTAAAACTGTCTTTCAGCAGGCTGTAGACATCAGCTACACTGTTTAGGTCGTTATCTGCAATGATTTGTCGGATCTGCTCCTTTGTTGCAGGCATAAAAAGTCCTCCTTTTCGATAAGAATTGTCATATCTTGATTCTTACCAAAAAAGAGGTATTTTTTTCCAAAGACACAAACTATTTTACACTACCGATAATATAATAAATGCGAATATCTCCTCTGCACCCCGAACGGTGAACATTTCATATACCGCAATTACTATGATTCGTACCGGTCGCCTTGGTTGAGGTTCTGAACCTAGACCACACACACCACTGCACCCGCCACACCTGCATTTCAATGTTGACTGTCAAAGAATTTCAGAATATAAGAAAACCCTATTTTTGCCTATTTATGAACACTTACAGACACTTTCTTTAATCCCACATTAATTTGTATTCCAACACATGGCTTAACAATTTTCTTGGTTCAACATTAAACTGCTTTGCTAATTCCTGTATTCTCTCATCCAGTAAATGAATATTTTCTTCCTCACATCTACGAATATCCGCTTCCTCATGCAACAAAAATTCTGAAATACCATTAGGCTCTGCCCCAAGTTTCTCAAATAATCTTTGACTTGGATAATTTTCAACATCAATTCTTACACGAAATTCCGACACATTCAGACGATTCTTTATTTCATCTAACATAACGCTAATTGCTCTATATCCAATTCCTTTGTGTTTCCACTTATTCAAAATTTCTATCGCTATCTCCCATTGTTCATGCGTAGTATTCTTTATACCACAATATCCGACATATTCATTATCCACGACTATCGAAAACATTAATGCTTTATACTCTATATGTTCATTCCATAACATATTACGATAGGCTTCTTCTTTCATCATTGACTTAACGATATTATTTTCCTTTTGCAATTCAATAAATATGTCTTTATCTGAATCCTGTACTTTTCGTAATATAATTTCATTTTCTGTAATAATACACTCTCCCATTGCCCAGAACTTCATATAAATCTTTTTCCCCAATTCATCATTTGTAGCAATATCAATTAAGCGTTCTGCCAGCAACGTATTCTCTTTATCCTTAAGAAAATTGATTGCTTCTTTCTTTTTTTCTTCAAAGGTTCTTCCATCTTCTTTTTCTATAATGTCCATAACTTTATGTATTGAATCTTCTATTGAAATTTTCATAACATTAGCAGCTAATGATTGATTTTTCATCTTAACGACCTCTTCCATATAATGATAATTTTCATTTTATCACAAAACCGCCTTTTTGCACATTTCAAAAATATTCTTAGAATGACGCGTTTTCCTATAAGACCCCCACGGCATGATATTTAGAACAAAAAAGGGTATAAAAGCCCTCCAGACGAAAGAAAGGAGGGCGATACAATGATTACATATCAGGACTTTATTCTGTACGTTCATTGTTGCCCTAAGATTTTTATCTATGGCGTTTTTAGTCTCCCTGATAGTAAATGTTTTGTTAAGTGTAAAAATTTTAGTTAAAAAGTAATGTGAAAGCCGTTAGCTAAGAGAAACCGTTATCCCAAATGAGGGTTGTTTTTTCAAAACTGTGTGAAGAATTTCAGTCGCTAAATTTTCTTGCTTTTTCATCATCTTTCACCACCTTTCCTTATTGATATTGAAATTATCTCATGAAAAAAGAATTTATAAAAGTCCGTTATTGGCTCAATAATGGACGCATAAAGGGTACATAAAGGACACTTTATGTTATTTCTTGATCATCTAGGAAATCATCGCTTGCGTGTTTTCCCGATAATCTGCCACACTTCTGATGTTTTCATGCAATGTATGTTCCTGCTGCCTGTCACGTCTTTTATATAGCCCCTTTTCAAATAGATAAAATATCCCTCGTCTTTGGTATAGGACAAATCCTCTATCATTTCATAATATTTTCTTGACACTTGCCCCTATTTCAGAACATATTTTCTTTATCCTGTCCTTTTGCCTTTGGGAATAACAAAATTTATTCTGTCGTAATGCTTTTTGATATGCCGGTTCTTATACGCTGTTCTATCCATGAAAACACCGCCTTTTTTCTAATAACCGCATTATACATAAGTCTTACGCAAGACCAAGGTTTTTATGTTCTCATTTGTGTGCTATGTGTGTGCTACGCTTCAAAATTCAGCACTCTTTACCACAATTCCAGAAAACACAGGCATAAAGAAAACCCTTGAAAAAACTGGACTTCCAAGGGTTTTACTAATTTCATTATTCTGCTTGTAATTATCTCTTGGAGAACTGAGGCGCACGTCTCGCCGCTTTGAGACCGTACTTCTTTCTCTCCTTCATACGAGGATCTCTGGTCAGGTAGCCTGCTTTCTTCAGTGTAGGTCTGTAATCGGGATCTGCCTGGAGCAACGCTCTTGCGATGCCGTGTCTGACAGCACCCGCCTGTCCTGTATACCCGCCGCCCTTTACGGTGATAACTGCATCAAACTTATCTACCGTATCGGTTGCAGTTAACGGCTGACGAACGATCACCTTCAAGGTTTCAAGACCAAAGTAATCGTCGATATTTCTCTTATTGATCGTAATCTGTCCCTTGCCGGGCATTAAATATACTCTGGCGATAGATTTCTTTCTTCTACCGGTTCCATAATACTTTGCTGATTTATCTGCTTTAGCCATGATTCTTTATCCCTTTCTTAAAATGTTAATACTTCAGGTTTCTGTGCCGCATGTTTGTGCTCCGGGCCGACATATACGAAAAGCTTCTTATACATCTGTCTGCCAAGAGGACCCTTGGGAAGCATACCCTTAACCGCATGTTCCAACACTCTCTCGGGATGGCTATTCAACATTTCCTTCAGGGTGGTTTCCTTCATGCCGCCAACATAATCGGAGTGATGGTAGTAAATTTTCTGATCCAGCTTCTTACCGGTCACTTTCACCTTCTCCGCATTGACAATAATCACATAATCCCCGGTATCCATATGGGGGGTAAAGATCGGCTTATTCTTACCTCTCAGCACCTTGGCAACCTCGGATGCCAGTCGTCCCAATGTCATATCAGTCGCATCAACTACGTACCATTTTCTCTCGATCGTAGCCGGACTCGCCATAAATGTTTTCATGTATATTACCTCCATAGTAACTGTCTGTGCCGTTTCCAAAGAGCTCTGTGCAGATGTCCGGCCACACGCGGCATCCTTCCACGGCAGTTTGTGTTTCCTCTTTATGCTATCAAATGTTCTGCCGGGGCTTTGGCAAAACATTTATAAACAATTCGCCACAGTTAGATATTATATTATACGCCTCCGCGCGTGTCAACTTCTTTTTCCCAAAAAATGCATGCAGCAGCTATTTATCTCCGAATACGGTCTGCCCGCTCCGTTATGGGAAAAATTCATAGCCAACCAGAGTAAGTCCGCAGGCCGGCGCCGTCGGTCCCGCCTTCTGTCTGTCCTTCGCCTCCAAAATTTCTTTTACACGCTGCGGCTCCATATGTCCTCTGCCAACTTCCATCAGCGTTCCCGCGATAATCCTTACCATATTATAGAGGAAGCCTCTGCCGGCCACCCGAATCACAATCTCCCTGCCAAAACAGGGCGCTCCGGTTTCCGCCTCTTCCTTGTCACCGTCTCTTCCCCGCATCATGCCACGTTCTTCGCTTATCTTGACGCTGTCCACCCGTCTGACCGTCGTCTGAGCCTGTGTGTCCACACTGCAAAAGCTTTTGAAATCATGCTCCCCCACCAAATACGCCGCCGCCTGTCTCATCAAATCAATATTTAACGGCACATAGGTGAAATGTGTATAGAGCCGTCTGGACGGCAAGGCAAAAGGCGCATTATAGATCCGATACTCATATGTCTTCCTGCTCTCACAACGTCTCGGATGAAAGTCCGCCGCCACCTCCTGCGACCGTTGAATACGGATATCCTCCGGGAGCCGCTGATTTAGGGCATAAGAAAACTTCTCCGCCGGTATGGGGCCTGCCGTATCAAACACGGCGATGTTCCCCAGGGCATGAACCCCGGCGTCGGTGCGGCTGGCGCCGATCACCTCAACCGCCTCCCCCGTGAGCTCAAAAAGGCAGCTGTTCAGAGCGCCCTCCACGGTCTTTTGCCCCGGCTGTAGCTGCCATCCGTGGTAACCTGTCCCGTCATACGCAACGGTTAACATAACTCGTCTCATCTTCTCCTGTTTTCCCTTGTCTCAACCTATCCTCTCTTCACGTTCCGATGATCTCTTCCCCGTGGCTCTTTCCGCCTCCGACGTCATATTCGATACGCCTACAGGCATATCCGTATTGCCACACAGCCCGCAAAGTACAAAAGTAAAACGCCGTACGCTGCTCTGTCCGCGGCATGATAGCACAGCGGTTTCATTTTCGTCCTGTGCTCACCGCCCCGGTAGCATCTCGCTTCCATCGCCATGGCCAGATCATTTGCACGGCGGAAAGCAGAGATGAACAGCGGCACAAGGAGGGGCACCATGGCTTTCGCCTTTTTAATCAGGTTGCCGCTCTCGAAATCCGCGCCTCTGGCGATCTGCGCCTTCATAATCTTATCCGTCTCCTCCAGGAGAATCGGAATAAACCGAAGGGCGATAGACATCATCATCGAAACCTCATGCACCGGCACCTTCACATGCTTTAAGGGCCCCATCAGCTTCTCCATACCGTCCGTCAGACTGTTGGGCGTAGTCGTCAACGTCATCAGCGAAGAACCCACGATCAGAAAAGAGAGTCGTACCGCCATCATGACGGCAATCCGCAGCCCTTCTCTTGTGATCGTCAGCTTCCAAAACGTGACAAGCGGTTCGCCCGGCGTCAGAAACAAGTTAAATACCACCGTAATCATCAAAATAAAGACAATGGCTTTCATGCCCTTGACCATATAGCGGAAAGGAACTTTTGACAGTTTGATCATGCAAGCCAGAAAAAGAGCCGCCACAACATACCCGATCCAGCTATCCACCACAAAAAGAGAGATAATAAAGCCTATCGTAGCCACCAGTTTTACGCGCGGGTCCAGTTTATGGATGACGGAGTCCGCCTGATAATACTGGCCCAGTGTAATATCTCGAATCATTTTTTCCCCATTTCTGCGCTGCTCTTCGCGCATAACAAGTTTGTGTCAGGCAACGCGCTGGCACAAATCTCGCGATTGAAAATTTTAATCTTTTCCTCCAAGAACCCTAAGTATCTCCTGCTCCGCTTCCCTAATCGTCGTGACGGAGGTATCCACAGGCATACCCTTTTTCTTTAACGCCTGCATAATATACGTCACCTGGGGCGCGGCGAGCCCCACCTGCTCCAGCTCCTTATAATGTCCAAAAACTTCCCTCGGCGTATCGTCAAAGAGAACGCTTCCCCGATTCATAACGATAATCCGTTCCACATACTTCGCCACATCTTCCATGCTGTGGGAAACAAGAATCACGGTAATCCCCGTCTCCTCCTTAAGCTTCGCAATCTGGTCCAGAATCTCGTCTCTTCCCTTCGGGTCAAGTCCTGCCGTAGGCTCGTCCAATATCAAAATATCCGGTTTCATAGCCAGCACGCCCGCAATCGCCACTCTACGCTTTTGCCCGCCGGAGAGATCGAAGGGCGACTGGTAAAAGTAATCGTCCTCAAGCCCCACCTGCTTTAGCGCGGCGTAAGCCCGAAGTTCCACCTCTTTCTGTGAAAGACCAAGATTTTTCGGCCCAAAGCACACATCCTTAAACACATCGATCTCAAAAAGCTGGTGCTCGGGGTACTGGAACACCAGTCCTACCTTGCTTCGCAGTTTCTTCCTGTCGTATTCCTTGTCGTGAATGTCCTCGCCATTGTAATAGATTGTACCTCCCGTAGGCCGTATCAACCCGTTTAAATGTTGTACCAGCGTGGATTTTCCGGAGCCTGTATGCCCGATCAGGCCGATAAACTGCCCGTCGGGAATCACCAGATTCACATCCTTCAGGGCATGTACCGCCAGAGCCGTATCCTCCCCATATACATAATTTACATGGTCTAAAATCAGAGACATGACTGTATTTCCTCTTTATCCTTTTGATTGTCACTTTGGCCGGACCGCTTACACCCGCGAAAGCGCCTCCGTAAACTCCTCTATAGTCAAAATACCTTCCGGCAAATTTACGCCCTTTTTCCTCAGTTCATAGGCAAGAAGCGTCACCTGCGGCACATCCAGCCGCAATTCCTTCAGCTCGTCCACTCTGGAAAAAATCTCCCTCGGCGTCCCCTCCATGGCAACATGACCCCCGTCCATGACAAATACCATATCGGCATGAATAATTTCTTCCATATAGTGCGTAATCAGCACGACCGTAATCCCTTCCACATCATTCAGGGCACGCACCGCGCGAACTACTTCCTTCCGGCCGTTCGGGTCGAGCATCGCCGTAGGTTCATCCAAAATAATACACTTCGGATGCATGGCAATCACACCCGCAATGGATACCCGCTGCTTCTGGCCGCCAGAGAGTTTGTTCGGAGAATGTTTTCGAAATTCGTACATTCCGACCGCCTTAAGGCTCTCCTCCACGCGCTCCCATATTTCTTTGGTGGGTACGCCCATATTTTCCGGGCCAAATCCCACATCCTCCTCCACAACCTGCCCGATAATCTGATTATCCGGGTTTTGGAACACCATGCCGGCTTCCTGGCGGATATCCCAAAGATGCGCCTCATCCTGCGTGTCCATACCGTCCACCCATACCGTCCCTTCCGTGGGATACAGGATTGCGTTGATATGCTTGGCGAGAGTGGATTTCCCGGATCCGTTATGTCCCAGAATGGCAATGAAATCTCCCTGCCTGATGTCCATATCCACCTCGTCCACGGCCCGGGTAATACCTTCCACATTCCCCTCTTCGTCACGACGGATATATTCAAATGTCAGTTTGTCTGTTTTGATAATTCCCATGAACGCTTCCTTTATCTTTCTCATTCTCTTTCCCGCCTGCCGTCACATCGGCTCCGCCAGGCTATATCATCGCTTATTGTACTAGATTGCGGAGAAAAATACAAGGGAAAGCAATCTTTACTGTTATCGGTTTTATATGGTACAATACGCAATAAAAACATAAATAATTCAAAGGAGTCTCATACTGTATGTCCGATTTGAAAAAATTACTGCGACAGGCCGCAAAGCCCGTTTTGTTTCTGCTCACCTTTATATTTATATGCGCTTTTCTCGCACACTATCTGTCCGGCGACGAAACCCTGCTGGAATATGCCAAAAATCATCCCGAGCAAGCCTACGGGAAGCAAAAGGAAAACGAATCCGACACGACTGTCACCTCGGACAAGTCCACCGCATATACTGACACAAAAGACAGTATCCCGGATACATCCGTCGAACCTTCTGCGGATACCCCGCAAGATACAGTCAAAGCCGAGGAAAAGTCTGACATTATGGAATATTATTCCGATCGCACGACCTACAAAGAAGGCTTCTTCTACGAACCGTTAAGCGAAGCCGTCAAGGAAAGAATCACCGGCATTTCCTACCCGGAAAGCGGCTGCACAGTCCCCTATGACGACCTAAATTACGTGGGGCTGAAATATATTGACTTTGAGGGGAAAGAGCAGACCGGCGAGTTGATTTGCAACAAAGCCGTCGCGCAGGATATGACGGAAATTTTTTACGAGCTTTACAGAAACGAATACCGGATTGAGCGGGTGCGTCTGATCGACGAATACGGCGGCGACGACACTGCCTCTATGGCAGACAATAACACCTCTTGCTTTAATTACCGGGTTGTGGACGGCACGTCAAACCTTTCCAAACATGCCTACGGTCTTGCCATTGACGTGAACCCATACTATAATCCCTACGTCGTTTTTCAGAGAAACGCGGATGGCAGCGACTATATCTCCCCGCCGGGCAGTGAGATCTACGCCGATCGCAGCCAAAGCTTCGCCTACAAGATCGACGAGAACGATCTTTGCTACCGCCTCTTTACCGAACACGGTTTCACCTGGGGCGGCAACTGGAACTCCACAAAAGACTACCAGCATTTCCAGAAAACAATCGACTGACCGAAATGGGAGCCCTTCCGCTCCCATTCATACCAATTTACCGAAGCAGGCTTAAAACAAACTGTCTGCCTGGAGCTGCATGTACCACAAGGAATCCCTATCCCGCCGCCAAGAAGGGCGATCAGACCGGCATATTCCGCCTTCTGCGCTCCGTAGGAATTGCCGTAATTGGGCCCGTAATAAATATAATTTGCCGTACCGTCAGCATTTCTTTCTATATTTCCGGCTGCATCCTTCTTTAGGGTAATCATCGTCTCCGACGTAAGCTGTTTTGCCGTTGCACCGGTCGAAATATCCGTCAGGTTCTCATACCCGGTATGCTTTTCCAGCTTCTTATCTATGCCGTTATTCAGCCAATCCGGAAGCATGGTCATCATGCTCCTCTTCACCGGCAACGTGAGTATCTGATCCTCCCTGACCACCACCTCATGCGTAAAAGACGGCTCCCACTTTAAAATCTGAATCTCATTGTAGGTAGTCGTCTCACCGGTTCTGCCAATCTCTTCGAGTAGCTGGTCTATCTCCGCCTGAATCGCATGTCTGTCCTGCGAGGTGTTTGTCCCGTTGTACGCCTGTACTGACAGTTCATTGATCCTCTGCAGCATATCCGTAATCTCCCCGAGCGCCGCGTCGGCAACCTTGATCAGGGAAATCCCCTCCGTGATATTTTCAGAGCCTCTCTGCAATCCCCTGATTAACCTGCGCATTGTCTCCGACATCGTCAGTCCCGCCGCATCGTCGGCCGCACGGTTGATTTTATAGCCGGACGCAAGCTTCTGCGCATTTTTCTCTTTTTTCTTTGTATTGATCTGAAACTGCCGCACTCCCCCTAAAAATGGAGGGGAGTGCGGCAATATCCACACAATAAGACAATTAATTTTGTTTTCCCAATCCCTATTAACCGAGCAAGGACAGTGCCAACTGGTTGCCCTGGTTCGCCTGGGACAGCATGGACGTACCTGCCTGCTGTAAGATATTGTTGTTGGAGTACTTAACCATCTCCGTCGCAATATCCGTATCACGGATCGCAGCCTCCGCGGACTGGGTGTTCTCCACGATGTTATCGAGGTTGCTAATGGTGTGCTCCAGACGGTTCTGGATTGCACCGAGGTCGGATCTCTGCTGGGACACGAGGGAAAGTGCACCCTTGACAAATGCATTCAGAGAGTTGAAGTCCTTTGCGTTCGCAACCCATCCCTTAGCTGCCCCGTTCACCTTACTATCACCTGTACCTACCCGCAGGCACATGAAGGTAGTGATAATTTTCTTCGCCATAGTGCTGTTCATATGCCCTACATTGTATTTGTTGTCTGTCCCCAAAGTGGAGAATGTAGTAGCTTGCTTGTTACCGGCCGAACCGATCATCACTGACCCGTTACCTACCTTCTGCGCTTTAAACGTAGTGGACGTATAGCTGGTTCCTGTCTCCATACGTAAATAGTTGTAAGTCACCTTGGTATACAGCTTGCTATCAATATTCTGAGCCAAACCAAACATACTCATATTGTTGATGCTGATGTTGATGTGCTGACCTGCTTCTGCACCCACCTGCAGACCCTTGATGAAGGAACCGTCTAACAGGTTCATCTCGTTGAAGGTTGTGGTACTCTGTACGCGGTCAACCTCGCTCATGAGCTGTCTGATCTCAGCCTGGATCGCCGCGCGGTCCGTCGTAGTCAGAGTGCCCGTCTCACCTTTCACAGCCAGTTCATTCATTCTCTGGAGCATATCTTCCACTTCGTTCAGCGCGCCCTCAGCGGTCTGTACAACGCTGATACCGTCCTGCGCGTTTGAGGAAGCCTGCGTCAGACCTCTTACCTGCCTTCTCATCTTCTCGGAAATGGACAGCCCTGCCGCATCGTCAGCCGCGCGGTTGATCTTGTAGCCGGAAGATAACTTCTCTGTGGATTTCGCCTGGGAAGAAGTGGTCAGGCCGAGCATTCTGTTAGAGTTCATTGCTGTGATATTGTGTTTAACGATCATAAACTTACCTCCTTGTTTTTGCCGACGGCAAATCCATTTACCGCCATTTGTTTGTTTATAGTCCGTTGTTCCAAAATGGCTTAAAAATCCATTGCCGCGCACCTGCTGCGCCGCCTTTTCGGATTTTTCCGCCGCTGTACCGGCTAAAGTCCAATGCCGCTTTGTCTGCGCCCGCCTCCTTGCCGATACGGTCTATGCAATAAACCCGAAGCCCCCAGGACAGCTCCGGGCTATTACCATGTTACCTAGGCGCCTTTTTCGCGCCGTCGCTCATGACGATCCTCTTTTTCCGGTATTTCTCCGCCAGCTCCGGTTCCGCGTAATAGTGGTCGATTTTCGCCCGCTCCTCGGCCGACTTCGCGTGGTTTTCAAGAGCCCTGCTCCGCGCCACATTGATTTCCTTCGGGACGTCCAGCATCACTCTCGTGTGGTTTTTGCTGCCGCCGAGAAAAATGATCCTGATATCGTCGCCGATCTGAATATACTCCTCCGTGTTCACCGTCATTCTAAGCATTTGAGCCTCCTTGCTTTCCCCTATACGGGATTGCCGCCTTGCATTTGCATACGCAACATTTTGTAATAGAATGTTGCATGGGGTCATCTCAGTAAACTAATCATTTACCGCAAAACAGAAGGAGGTATTTATATGAGTACGACAAGTCCGATCAAAGACAAAAAAGCCCTCATTTTTTTCAGAGACTATTACCGGGATGTCTCACCCAATCCCCGTAACTACACGATGATTGTCATGGGACTGAACACCGCTTTTCGCATAGGCGACTTGTTAAGTCTGAAATGGAAGGATGTGTGCAGCGCCGACGGAGAGCTGCGCGGACATATATGCGTCGAGGAACAGAAAACCGAAAAAACCCGTATTGTTCCCATCAATGACGCTCTGCGGCAAGCACTTGAGAGCTATTGGCGCTCCTCTCAGAATCCGGGACTGTCCGATTATCTCTTTCCCAGCAGCCGCTTCAAATCACAGCCACTCTCACGTTATCAGGCATACCGGATCGTCCGAAACGCAGCCAAAGAATGCGGGTTACCCGAGCATATCGGTTGTCACTCTCTGCGCAAGACATTCGGATATCACGCCTGGCAGCAAGGCACGCCGCCTGCCATGCTGATGGATCTGTACAATCACTCCTCCTATCAGATCACGAAACGCTATCTCGGCATCGAGCAGGACGAGCGCGACCAGGTATATCTGCACATTAATCTGTAGGACAATCGCAGAATGTCATAGAAATAAAAATAAATTTAAAAAAGGGGTTAAGTATTTGATTTGCTTTCCGATATATATAATGAACAGAGGAAGATGCAACATTTTATTACAAAATGTTGTATCTCTTTTTGCGCGCATAAGCAGAGTTAGAAAGCGGCATATCCAGACGACATGCTTGCATGCAAGGATGGATAGGGCGATTTATATTCAGGATAACAAAAAAACCGGGCGCTTATTCACGCTCGGCTTTTTATCTGCTTTTTTTAGTTTTATACCAGCTCTAATACAACTTCCATTGCCGCATCGCCTTTGCGGGGGCCAATCTTAATAATTCTGGTATAACCACCCGGACGGTTCGCATACTTGGACCCATACTCGTCAAAAAGCTTATCCACCAAATTGACTTCCTTCGTATTCTTCTTGCGTCCTGCCGGTGTGGAGGGCACTTCCTTCACAGGATAGAGAACCTTCATTATCTGGCTTCTCGCGTGAAGTCTGGAAGGCATATCCTTCTTGATCTCTTTCTCCACTTCATCGTATACGGTAACGGTTCTGCCGTTCTCGATCTTGAGAATTTTGCCGTCCTTGTCACGGTGTGTCTCGGAAAGTACAGCTTTCGTGTCCTTATCGATAATCTGTTTTACTCTCTTTCCGTCCTTATCCTTGCGAGGCACCTTAGCGGTAACCTTAACTGTCTCAAAATTGTCCTTCTCCTTGACAGCGAGTGTGATTAAATGCTCCGCAAGCTTACGCACTTCCTTCGCTCTCGCCTCTGTGGTTACGATCTTTCCGTGATACAAAAGAGCGGTAACCTGACTTCTAAGTAACGCCTTTCTCTGGTCTGATGTTCTGCCGAGTTTTCTATACTTTGCCATGACTGGCTCCTTTCCGAGTGCTCTTCGGTCTTACCTCTATATTACGCCTCATCGCTGGGATTTAGCTGTAATCCTAACTCTTTTAACTTCGCGAGTACTTCCTCAAGAGACTTCCGTCCAAGGTTTCTGACTTTCATCATATCCTCGGAAGTCTTGTTGGTCAACTCCTCTACCGTGTTTATTCCCGCCCTCTTTAAACAATTGTAGGAGCGCACGGAGAGCTCAAGCTCGTCGATGCTCATCTCGAGCACCTTCTCCTTTTCATCGTCCTCCTTCTCCACCATAACCTCCGCGGTTTTGGCGTTCTCGGACAGATCAATGAACAAACTCAAATGTTCGCTGAGTACCTTCGCCGCAAGACTGACGGCTTCGTCAGGCACAAGCGTGCCGTTCGTATATACGTCAAGCGTCAGTTTATCATAGTCGGTAATCTGACCTACACGGGTATTCTCCACAGTGACATTCACTCTCTCCACCGGAGTGTAGATGGAGTCGATAGCAATCACCCCAATGGGAAGATCTTCCGTCTTATTCTTATCGGCGCCCACATATCCCCGGCCTCTCGTAATGGTCAGTTCCATGTAAAGCTTTGTATCCTTGCCGCTCAGAGTGGCGATCACCAGATCAGGATTCAAAATCTCTATGTCCTGGTCTACCTGAATATCGGAAGCGCGGACAATCCCCTCGCCCTCATACTCAATGTAAGCGGTTTTCACTTCACTGCTCTCACTGTTGCTTCTGATGGCAAGATTTTTAATGTTCATGATGATTTCCGTCACATCTTCCTTCACGCCGGGAATCGAGCTGAACTCATGAAGAACACCCTCAATCTTGACCTGACTCACCGCCACACCGGGCAGAGAAGACAGCATGATTCTTCTGAGCGAATTGCCGAGGGTAATTCCATAACCTCTCTCTAAGGGTTCTACTACGAATCTACCGTACTTTTTATCTTCGGAGATCTCAACTACTTCAATATTCGGTCTCTCAAATTCAAACACTCAGACACCCTCCTTCTGAGAACACATTTTACTTAGAATACAACTCGACGATAAGCATCTCGTTTACCGGGACATCAATCATTTCTCTTGTGGGAAGATATTTTACGGTTCCCTTCATCGCCTCCTGATCCACTTCAAGCCACTCGGGAACAAGTCTGCCGCCGGTCACTTCAAGGATATCCTTATATCTCTGTAAAGATCTCGACTTTTCTCTCACCTCAATCACATCGCCTGCCTTAACCAGGTAAGAAGGAATCTGCACAGGCTTGCCGTTTACAAGGAAATGCTGATGGCCTACTACCTGTCTTGCCTCTCTTCTCGTTCTCGCAAAACCCATTCTGAACACAACGCTGTCCAGTCTGCTCTCCAGCATAACCATCAGGTTTTCACCCGTCTGGCCCTTCATTCTGTCAGCTCTGTTATAATAATTTCTAAAAGGTTTCTCCAGCACACCGTAGATAAATTTTGCTTTCTGCTTCTCTCTGAGCTGTAAACCATACTCGCTTATCTTCTTACCCGCTCTTGCGGATGTTCTGTTAGACTTCTTGTCATACCCCAAAAAGGTAGGATCAAGATCAAGGGATCTGCATCTCTTCAATACCGGAACTCTGTTTACTGCCATGATTCTGGCTCCTTTCTGTTTTTGTTTACAGTGCACCCTTCCAGGCAGCACCTTCTTCCAAATAGTTAACACTTTCTTTTACGATTGTCCCAATCGAAACATCGCTTAGAATTTCTTTCGGAGAACTGCTTTCGCCTCTCCTGATCAAAACTTAGAAAATCTTCGCGATACAGCTTCTGCTGTGAACGACTAGAATTTCTTTCGGAGAACCGCTTGCAGTTCTCCCAATCGAAACTTAGAAATTCTTGGCGGCGTCTTTTGACACCTTAGAATTTCTTTCGGAGAACCGCTTGCGGTTCTCCCAATCGAAACTTAGAAATTCTTGGCGGCGTCTTTTGACGCCTTAGAATTTCTTTTCGATTTGTTATACGCGGCGTCTCTTAGGCGGACGGCATCCGTTGTGGGGCACAGGTGTCACGTCGCGGATACTTGTCACTTCCAGACCACATGCCTGTAACGCGCGGATTGCCGCCTCACGGCCTGAACCCGGTCCTTTCACCATAACGTCCACTGTCTTCAACCCATGGATAAGAGCAGCCTTTGTCGCTGTCTCAGCGGCCATCTGTGCCGCATAGGGAGTAGATTTCCTTGAACCTCTAAAGCCAAGACCACCGGCACTCGCCCAGCTCAACGCATTACCCTCGTTATCTGTCAATGTAACGATGGTGTTGTTGAAGGAGGACTGAATATGTGCCTGTCCATGTTCAACGTTTTTCTTGACACGCTTTTTTGTCACTTTTTTGGTAACTTTCTTTGCCATAATAAACTAACCTACTTTCTCAGACATTGTTAATGTTTCTACTTCTTCTTATTTGCAACAGTTCTCTTAGGACCTTTTCTTGTCCTGGCGTTGGTCTTTGTCTTCTGACCGCGAACCGGGAGCCCTTTCCTGTGACGGATACCTCTGTAGCAACCGATCTCCTGAAGTCTCTTGATGTTGAGCGCAACTTCTCTTCTCAAGTCACCTTCCACCATGTAATCCTTGTCGATTACTTCCGCCAGTCTCTTCACCTCGTCGTCAGTCAGTTCTCTGACACGGGTATCAGGATTTACGTTTGCCGCCGCCAGAATCTTGTTGGAACTTGCTCTGCCTATCCCATAAATATAGGTCAAGCCGATCTCCACACGCTTCTCTCTCGGTAAGTCAACACCTGCAATACGAGCCATTTACATTTCCTCCATTTCCTTTGCATTTTCATGCGCTTCGCGTGTTTGTCCACACGCGTGACACTAATTGATTGGGGTAGGTTCTACCCAATCGGATCAGATATCCGATCTTTCCAAACATATAAGTTGGTATCAAAAAGTTATCTTTAGAGAGGCCATACTGAAAACCGCCTCCCCGGCTCTTCTCTATCTATTAGCCCTGTACCTGCTTATGTTTCGGATTTTCACAAATAACTCTGATCTTTCCCTTTCTTTTGATGATCTTGCACTTTTCGCAGATCGGTTTTACTGATGATCTAACCTTCATCTCAAACCCTCCTTTCAAAAAAGACCGTTTTACATTATAACACCAAATCCTGCCAGTGGCAAGACTTTTTGCATATTTTATAATTTCGTTCAGCCCACGCCATTCGCAAAACGCGTCTTCGACGCTTCCCGATGCTTCGCATCTATTTTTGCTCATGTACGGGCGTTCCCTCAGACCTTCATCTTGCCGTCAAATTCGTGCAAGCACGATTTGTCTGCAAAATTCGGTCTGGCTGAACTATTTGTCACGCCATATGATTCTTCCCTTGGACAAATCGTAGGGAGATAATTCCAAAGTTACCTTGTCGCCGGGCAGAATGCGTATGAAGTTCTGGCGCAGCTTACCACTGATATGCGCCAACACCACATGACCGTTCTCCAATTCCACCTGAAACATGGTATTGGGAAGCTTTTCAATTACAGTTCCTTCAATCTCGATTACATCAGCCTTTGACATTTCTTTCCTCTCTTTCTCTCCGATACTCTTTGATTATTCTTTTAATCTCCAAATCGCCAAAACCGTTCTCCAGCTCGGGCAGCTCTTTTTTCTTAATGATCTGAATATGCTTCCTGTTCTTCCGCTTCGGCCTTTCCACCGTTCTCACCCGGCCGTCAGCTACATATATATACTCGCCTTCCTCACGTATTATGACGTACACGGCGCCTTTGTCATGTCCTGCCTTCGATGTGGCGAGCATACCAACCATACGATCTTCCATCCCACAATCCCGTTTCATTTACGTCTGTTATTGCTTTCCTGCCGACTTATAATAATGTTAATATTTCCGGTTCCCCTTCCGTAATCAGCACCGTGTTCTCATAATGTGCCGACAGACGGTGGTCCGCAGTCACTACCGTCCATCCGTCATCCAGCCATTCCACCTCGCCGGTACCCTGGTTGATCATGGGCTCGACGGCCAGGGTCATGCCGGGTTTTAGTTTAATCCCTCTTCGTCTCTGAGGAAAATTCGGGATATAGGGCGGTTCATGGAGGCTGGTCCCGATACCGTGTCCCACCAGATCATGGACGATGCCGTATCCGTAAGACAATACATAATCCGCAATGGCGTTGGAAATATCGTGCAGATGTCTCCCCGCCCTCGCCATTCCGATTCCTCTAAAAAAACTCTCTCTCGTCACCTTGATCAGCTTTTCCGCCTCCGGCGTAATCCGGCCCACTCCATAAGTTCTGGCTGCGTCAGAGTGATACCCTCTGTAAATCAGCCCCATATCCAGACTCACAATATCGCCTTCCTCTAAAATACGGTCTTCTCGCGGAATGCCGTGCACAACCTCGTCATTGACGGAGACACAGACACTCGCGGGATACCCCTCATAGTGCAGAAAGTTCGGTGTGCAGCCATATCCTCTGATTAACTTTTCACAGGCGACATCTATATCCTTTGTGGAAATCCCGGGACGTATCGCTTTTGCCAGCTCCTCGTGCACCTGTGCAAGCAGCCTTCCCGCCTCCCGCATCAATTGAATTTCCCACTCCGATTTGATTGTGACCGCTGCCATAGCCGCTCCTATCGATTTGTCAGACAAACTCGGTCTGGCCGAACCGTTATTTTATGATCTCTTCAATCTCTTTAAACACATCCTGCATATCCTTTGTGCCGTCCACGCTCCTAAGCACACCCTTTTTGGAATAAAACTCAATCAAGGGCTGTGTCTGTTCCTGATATACGCGCAGACGCTTTTCCACCGTCTCCGGTCTATCGTCATCGCGCAGCACAAGCGCATCTCCGCAATCGTCGCAAATGCCTTCCTTCTTCGGCGGCACATGTTCAATATGGTAAGTTGCACCGCAGGATGTACATGCGCGCCTGCCGCTCATTCTGCGAATAATATTCTCGTCCGGCACTTCCACATCGATTGCGTAGTCAATCTGATCGCCAAGCTTGTTAAGCGCATCCTCCAGCACCTCGGCCTGCGGAATATTTCTCGGAAAGCCGTCCAGCACATACCCGTCCTTGCAGTCTTCCTTCGCCACTCTATCCAGAAAAATCCGCACCGTCAGCTCATCCGGCACCAGAAGGCCCTGATCCATATATGTCTTGGCTTCCATGCCCAGCTCTGTTCCGTTTTTGATATTCATGCGGAACATATCTCCGGTAGAGATATGCGGGATATGATATGTCTCCGCAATCATCTTCGCCTGCGTTCCTTTTCCGGCGCCCGGCGCTCCCAGCATTATTATTTTCATTCTTTACTCCATTTCTGCGCATTTTTTTGCGCATTACCGGGTTTGTGTCAGGCAATGCACAGACACAAATCTCGCGATTGAAAACCGGAATTTTCAATCTTTTCTCCACTTTATCCTGAAATACTTTGTTCCCGCTTTCAGACGCAAGGTTAGGGACGTGCTGATTATCTGCCGTCCCTACCTGTCCTGTCGCCGATTTAGTTACGTTTAAAAGTAACCCGATTAATCATTTAAAAAACCCTTGTAATTGCGGACAAGCATCTGTGACTCAATCTGCTTAACCGTTTCAAGCACCACGCTGACAATAATAATCAGGCTGGTTCCGCCGAAAGATACGCTCGCGCCGAATACCCCGTTAAAGAAGTAGGGCACCACACACACGATGGTAAGGCCGATCGCTCCGATAAACACAATGTAATTCAAAAGCTTCGCCAGATATTCGCTGGTGGGCTTGCCCGGTCTGATACCCGGAATGAAACCGCCCTGTCTCTTCATGTTATCCGCAATCTCCATCGGATTAAAAGTGATGGATGTGTAGAAGTAAGCAAAGAATACCACAAGGAAAATATACACCACCAGGCCGATCGAGTAGACAAGATTCTCCGGATTACACCAGTAATTGGAGTTGAGTCCCTTGAGTATCTCCCCCCATACGCCGGTGCCGTTCACATTAAAGAGGGAACAGATCACCACCGGGAGCTGCATCAGTGAAGATGCAAAAATAACGGGAATAACACCGGAGGTATTAACCTTTAACGGAATGTTCGTGGTCTGCCCTCCTACCATCTTTCTACCTTGTACCTTTTTCGCATACTGTACCGGAATCTTTCGCACACCATCATTTAAAATGATTACCAATATCACCATCAGTACGATGATCGCAACAATAATGATCGCTGCCACCGCGCCCTTCGCAATGGATTTCCCAATCACAAACTGTTCGAAGAGCTGTGCGATATCCTGGGGCATACGAGAGAGAATATTGATCGTCAACACAATGGAAATACCGTTGCCGACGCCATTCTCCGTAATCCGCTCGCCGATCCACATCAGAAATGCGCTTCCCGCCGTGAGAGCCATTATAACGGTGATAACGTTCATCGCGTTATACGTTTCAAGCAAGCCCTGGCGTCCGAAACCGATCGCCATGACAGAAGACTCAATCAGAGCAAGCGCTACAGTTACATATCTCGTGATAGATGCGATCTTTTTTCTTCCGTCCGCACCATCTCTCTGCATCTCTTCCAGCTTCGGGATCGCAATCGTCATAAGCTGCATGATGATGGAAGATGTGATATACGGCGTAATGTTAAGCGCCAATACTGACATATTCAAAAAAGATCCACCCGTGAAAGCATCAAAGAAATTGAATGCGTCACCGGTCTGGCTCTCGAACCATCTCGCAAAATAGGTTCTGTCCACACCCGGCACGGGGAGCTGTGACCCGAGACGGATCACAACTAACATGAGAAATGTAAAGAAAATTTTATTTCTGATCTCTTTGATCTTAAAAGCATTTTTTAGGGTTGTAAACATTAAATCACCTCTGCTGTTCCACCAAGTGCCTCGATTTTCTCCTTCGCGGATGCGCTGAAGGCGTTTACCTTCACGTCGAGTTTCTTAGTAAGTTCTCCGTTTCCAAGGATCTTCACACCGTCACGGGGATTTTTTACGATTCCTTTTTCGATCAATGCTTCCACGTCAACCGTCGCGCCATTATCGAACACCTCGAGCACACTTAAGTTGAGTGCCACGATCTCTTTCGTATTCCTGTTGGTAAAGCCTCTCTTGGGGAGACGTCTGTACAAGGGCATCTGGCCACCCTCAAAGCCAGGTCTTGGTGCTCCGGAACGCGCTTTCTGTCCCTTGTGACCCTTGCCGGCCGTCTTGCCGTTCCCGGAGCCATGTCCACGGCCTCTTCTGAAATTATTGCTGTGCACAGAGCCCTCAGCAGGTCTTAAATTAGATAATTCCATCTATCACACCTCCTTATGCCTCTTCAACCTTAACCATATGTCTGATCTTCTGAATCTGGCCTCTGGTCGCCGCATTGTCAGGCAGCTCCACTGTCTGCTGAAGCTTCCGAAGTCCCATAGCCGCTGCCGTAGCGCGCGCCTTGGGCACCTGGCCGATCGTAGATCTGACTAAAGTGATCTTTAACTTTTTATCTGCCATTTTATTTCCTCCTGATCTGAAATCTGTACAGAGAATGCCTGCTCTGGGGCATTCTCTCGTACGAAACTTAGATATTCTTTGCGAAGCAGCCCTTGCTGCGAGCATTAGAATATCTTTTCGTACTGGTTAAGCGCGGATCTCTTCTACGGATTTGCCGCGGTTTTTAGCCACTTCCTCAGGAGTCTTTAACTGACTTAAGCCCATGATCGTAGCTAACACTACGTTCTGTTTGTTGTTGGATCCCAAGGATTTGGTACGGATATTTTTGATTCCTGCAAGCTCGCACACCACACGGGCGGGACCACCTGCGATGATACCTGTACCTTCCGGAGCTCTCTTCAGCAAAACGGAAGCAGAGCCGAATTTTCCGACAAAATCATGTGTGATACTGTTTTTCTCGTCCAGTGCAACACAAACTAAATTCTTAATCGCGTCTTCCTTTCCTTTGCGGATCGCTTCAGGGATTTCAGTCGCTTTGCCAAGGCCTGCACCGACATGGCCGTTGCTGTCGCCAACTACCACAAGCGCTGTGAAACGCATGTTACGACCACCCTTGACAACCTTGGTTACACGCTTGATTGTCACAACTTTCTCAGTGAGTTCTAACTGACTTACGTCAATAATTGTACGTCTCATGTGATCTTCTTTCTCCCTTCCTAGAATTCCAGGCCAGCTTCTCTGGCCGCGTCCGCTAATGCCGCAATCTTGCCCTGGTATATGAAACCGCCTCTGTCAAAGACAACGGTCTTGATGCCTTTCTCAATTGCTCTCTTAGCGATCACTGTTCCCACATATGCTGCCGCCTCAACGTCATTGGTCTTCTTAAGCTCGCTTCCAACGCTCTTCTCGAGAGTCGATGCGGAGACTAAGGTATTTCCCACCGTGTCGTCAATAATTTGAGCATACATATGATTATTGCTTCTGAACACAGCCAGACGCGGCCTCTCAGCAGTACCGCTGAAACGGTTGCGCATTCTGTTATGTTTCTTAACTCGAACTTTTTGTCTCGATTCCTTCTTAACCATTTCCATACTCTCCTTATCTGTTATTTCTTACCGGTCTTACCAACTTTACGTCTGATCGTCTCATCAGCATACTTGATACCCTTGCCCTTATAAGGCTCAGGCCGTCTCTTGTCTCTGATTTCAGCCGCAAACTGACCTACTTTTTCTTTATCGATTCCCTTGACGATGATCAGATTCTGACCTTCCACAACTGTCTCGATGCCCTCAGGGTCTGTCATCTCTACGGGGTGGGAGTATCCTAAGTTTAATGTGAGCTTATTGCCGGATTTCGCCGCTCTGTAACCAACACCGTTAACCTCAAGCTTCTTCTCATAGCCATCCGTAACACCAACCACCATATTGTTAAGCAATGTTCTGGTCAGACCATGGAAGGATTTCATCTTTTTCAAGTCATTGGGTCTTGTTACAACAATCTGCTCGCCCTCTATCTTGATTTCCATCTCTGCGGGAAGCACTCTCTCAAGAGTTCCCTTGGGACCTTTTACAGTCACTTTATTATTTTCTGCAACCTCCACAGTCACACCTGCGGGGATAGCGATTGGCATTCTTCCTATACGTGACATGCCCGTACCTCCTGTTTTATTTGTAATATAAATGATTTACGTCAGACTCAAAAATCCATCTGCTGGTTTAGCAGTTCTTCTCACCAACCGAGGTCACGAAGCAAACTCGCAAGTGAGACTTAGCATTTCTTAGGCGGCGTTTTTTGACGCCCTAGAAATTCTTCTCACCAACCGAGGTTGCGAAGCAAACTCGCAAGTGAGACTTAGCATTTCTTAGGCGGCGTTCTTTGACGCCTTAGAAATTCTTCTCACTTTTTTACCAGACAAATGCGAGTACTTCGCCGCCTACCTGGAGCTCTCTCGCCTTCTTATCGGTCACAACGCCCTGATTTGTGGAAATAATCGCCACACCAAGACCCCCGAGCACTCTAGGCAGCTCTTCCTTACCCGCATACACACGAAGACCGGGTTTGGAAATTCTCTTGATTCCTGAAATGATCTTATCGTTCTTGTCCTCTCCATACTTTAAAGTGATATGGATGGTCTTGAAACTACCGTTCTCGATCACGTCGAATTTTCTGATATACCCTTCCTCTAAGAGAATCTGCGCGATAGCCAGCTTCATCTTGGATGAGGGCACATCTACTGTATCATGCTTTGCAGTATTCGCGTTACGGATTCTTGTAAGCATATCTGCAATCGGATCGCTCATTGTCATGATTTGGTTTCCTCCTATTTTACTTTACTTGACATTTCTTAGGCAGCGTTCTTTGCCGGCTTAGAAATTCTTCTCGCAAGCCAAACATAGTATTTCTTAGGCGGCGTTTTTCTGACGCCTTAGAAATTCTTTTGCCACCGAGTCTGCGAAGCAGACTCGCAAACCAAACTTAGATTTTCTTGGGCGGCGTCCTCCAGACGCCATAGAAAATCTTTTGGTTTTGTTACCAGCTCGCTTTCTTTACGCCGGGAATCTGTCCTTTATATGCTAACTCGCGGAAACAAATTCTGCAGATTCCGTATTTTCTCAAATAAGCATGTGGACGACCACAGATTTTGCAGCGGTTGTATGCTCTGGTGGAGAACTTCGGTTTGCGCTGCTGTTTGATCTTCATTGCTGTCTTAGCCATGAACTTACCTCCTTCTATTTGGCGAATGGCATATTAAACAATCTCAACAATTCACGGGCTTCCTCGTCTGTCTTGGCAGTGGTTACGAAAATAACATCCATACCTCTCACCTTATCCACCTTATCGTACTCGATCTCAGGGAAAATGATCTGCTCCTTGATACCGAGCGCATAGTTGCCTCTGCCATCAAAGGAATTAGCGTTTACGCCTCTGAAGTCACGCACACGGGGAAGCGCAAGATTCACGAGTCTGTCCAGAAACTCATACATCTTGTCGCCGCGAAGCGTAGTCTTGCAGCCGATCGACTGTCCCTCTCTGATCTTAAAGTTAGCGATAGAATGCTTCGCCTTTGTGATAACCGCTTTCTGGCCTGTGATGGTTTCCATATCACTCACCGCAGACTCCAGCACCTTCGCGTTCTCCTTCGCTTCACCGACGCCCATATTGATCACAATCTTCTCGAGCTTCGGAACTTGCATGACATTTTTATATCCAAACTTTTTGACCATAGCATCTACGATCTCGTTTTTATACATATCCTTAAGTCTACTACTCAACGCTCTGGATCTCCTTTCTCAGATAATTTACTTTTTATTTCAGCTCTTTCGTTCACAGGGTTATTTAGTCTACAACATCGCCTGTGGACTTCGCGTAACGTACCTTTTTACCGTTCTCGACCTTAAAACCGATCCTGGTCGCCTTGCCCTTATGCACATACATCACATTAGAAGCCTCGATGGGAGCCTCCTTCTGAATGATGCCGCCATTCTGGTTTGCCATGGAAGGCTTTTCATGCTTTGTGATCTTGTTGATGCCCTCCACTATTACCTTATTGTTTTTCCTGTCTACGGAAATAACTTTGCCTTCCTTGTCCTTATCCTTGCCGGCGATCACCTTAACGGTATCACCCTTCTTAATCTTAAACGTTGACATACCGGCACCTCCTATAATACTTCCGGAGCCAGTGAAACAATTTTCATAAACTGTTTATCACGAAGCTCTCTTGCTACTGGTCCAAAAATACGGGTTCCTCTGGGAGTCTTATCATCCTTGATGATAACAGCAGCATTTTCGTCAAATCTGATATAAGATCCGTCTTTACGTCTTGCGCCCTTCACGGTGCGCACAACTACAGCCTTAACGACATCGCCTTTTTTTACAACGCCGCCTGGTGTTGCATCTTTGACCGTAGCGACGATGGTATCACCTATACGCGCATATCTTCTTGTAGATCCGCCCATAACTCTGATGCACAGGAGTTCTTTTGCACCGGTATTATCAGCAACCTTCAATCTGCTTTCCTGTTGAATCATGCTATCTTCTCCTTATCTTAATCTTTTAACTCATCAATCTGACTAACTGATTTCATTCGAGTCCGGAAGAATTTTGTCAAAAATCTTCCAAACCGGATATAGATTCGTCTGGTCAATCCGATCCGAGTTTGCGAAGCAAATCTCGCAACTGAAGTTATAGTTTTTCTTAGGCGGCGTTCTCTGACGCCTTAGAAAATCTCTTCAGTTTGTTATTTAACTTTCTCAACGATCTCCACAAGTCTCCATCTCTTATCCTTGGATAAGGGTCTGGTTTCCATCACCTTAACGGTATCGCCGATGCTGCACTCATTGTTCTCGTCGTGCGCCTTTAACTTGTAGGTCTTCTTAACGATCTTCTTGTAAAGCGGATGCTTTACGTGATCCTCGATCGCAACCACAATGGTCTTATCCATCTTATTGCTTGTAACCTTGCCGGTACGAGTTTTTCTCAGATTTCTTTCCACGATTAATATCTCCTTTCCTCTGATTTCGCTATCGCGAAACTGATTTCACTTCCGCGAAATCTGCAAGATGCGTTCGCAATTCTTACGCTCTCGCCATATTATACAGTCTTTGCTTTCTGTGTTATCACCGTCTGGATTCTGGCGATATTCCTTCTCACTTCTTTGATCCGCGCCGTATTATCCAACTGGTTTGTCGCGTTCTGGAATCTCAAATTGAAAAGCTCTTTCTTAGCGTCTACAAGCTCCTGTGCTAATTCAGCATCGGATTTTTTATTTAAATCTTCCACATATTTATTAGTTTTCATTTGCCACACCGCCTTCCAAATCCGCCTTTGAAACAATTTTACATTTGCAGGGAAGTTTATGGGTTGCCAGACGCAGCGCCTCCTTTGCCACATCCTCACTCACTCCGGCGATCTCAAACATCACGCGGCCGGGCTTAACCACAGCTACCCAATATTCCAAAGTTCCCTTACCGGAACCCATACGTGTCTCTGCCGGCTTTGCAGTCACAGGCTTATCCGGGAAAATCTTGATCCAAACTTTACCGCCACGCTTGATATATCTTGTCATAGCGACACGGGCCGCCTCTATCTGATTGGACTTGATCCAACAGGGCTCCATAGCAACAATACCGTACTCACCGTAGGTAATCGTGTTGCCGCGGGTCGCTTTACCCGCCATGGAACCACGGAACTGTTTACGACGTTTTACTCTTTTTGGCATTAACATTATTTATCGCTCCCTTCCTTGTTAGATTTAGTCGGAAGTACCTCGCCTTTGTAAATCCATACCTTTACACCGAGCTTACCGTAGGTGGTGTCCGCCTCTGCGAAACCATAGTCAATGTCTGCTCTCAAAGTCTGCAGCGGAATGGTTCCCTCGCTGTAGAACTCGCTGCGCGCGATGTCCGCGCCGCCAAGACGTCCGGATACGGCTGCCTTGATACCTTCCGCGCCCGCCTTCATGGTACGACCCATGCAGGATTTCATAGCACGTCTGAAGGATACACGATTCTCAAGCTGCTGCGCAATATTCTCCGCCACAAGCTGCGCATCCTTATCGGGCCTTTTGATCTCCTTGATGTCCACAAGAACCTTCTTACCCGTCATCTTGGAAAGTTCTTTCTTCGTCACCTCGATCTCAGCGCCGCCCTTGCCGATCACAACGCCGGGCTTCGCAGTGTAGATGATAACTTTCACTCTGTCGGAAGCTCTCTCGATCTCAATCTTGGAGATACCCGCGCTGTACAGCTTCTTCTTCAAAAACTCTCTGATATTGTAATCTTCTACTAAAAAGTCCGCAAACTCCCCGTCCGCATACCATTTGGAATCCCAATCCTTGATGATACCGACTCTCAATCCGTGTGGATTAACTTTCTGTCCCATGTTGTTCTCCTTCCTAATCTGATCCTATCTTGCATCGAGAACGATCGTGATGTGGCTCATTCTCTTCTCAATCCTGTAAGCTCTGCCCTGTGCTCTGGGCTGAATCCTCTTCATGGTAGGCCCTTTATTGGCATAACACTCAGCCACATAAAGGTTTTCCGGATTCGGGTACTTTGTGGGATCCTGACTGTATTTGTACTCGGCGTTTGCGATTGCCGACTCCAGCAGCTTTTTGATGATGCTGGACGCATATCTGGGATTATATGCGAGGATTCCGAGCGCTGTCTCGACATCCTTCCCCCTGATCGCATCTAACACGAAACAAGCTTTCTGTACAGACACGCGTGCATAAGACAGCTTTGCCGAAGGTCTGACATCCTTGTTCGCGTTTCTCTCTCTCTTTATCTGGGATCTATGTCCTTTAGCCATAGATTGAAGCCTCCTTTCAAATTAGCGAACCTTGGACTTTCTCTCGTCCTTATCATGTCCTCTATAAGTTCTGGTCGCCACGAACTCACCGAGCTTGTGTCCAACCATGTCCTCTGTAACATATACCGGTACGTGCTTTCTTCCGTCATGAACCGCAAACGTGTGTCCCACGAAAGAAGGGAAAATTGTAGACCGGCGGGACCAGGTCTTGATAACCTGCTTCTGTCCCGACGCATTCATAGCATCTACTTTTTTCAGTAAGCTCGCATCCGCAAACGGTCCTTTTTTCAATGATCTTGCCATGATCTCTCCTCCTGAATCATTTTCATTTATCACAATCCGGCAGCACCGGAAGAATTGCCGTCTTGTGCAATTCTTCCAACCGAAACTATAGAATTTCTTAGGCGGCGTCTTCCGACGCCTTACAAATTCCTTTCGGTTTGTTATTTGATGGCTCTGCCGTCTCTTCTTCTCACAATCAGCTTATTGGAAGCTTTCTTCTGCTTACGGGTCTTAAGACCGAGCGCAGGCTTGCCCCAAGGTGTACACGGGCCCGGACGTCCAATCGGAGCGCGGCCCTCACCGCCGCCGTGCGGGTGGTCGTTCGGGTTCATAACAGAACCGCGGACTGTAGGACGGATACCCATGTGACGCTTACGTCCCGCCTTACCGATCTTGATCAGGTTGTGATCCGTGTTGCCGACTGTACCGACAGTCGCTCTGCACACGATCGGAACCATTCTCATCTCGCCGGAGGGAAGTCTCAGAGTCGCATACTTGCCTTCCTTCGCCATGAGCTGCGCGCTGTTGCCTGCGGAACGAACCATCTGGCCGCCCTTCCCCGGATATAACTCAATGTTGTGTACCAGCGTACCTACCGGAATCTCGGATAAAGGTAAGCAGTTACCGATTCTTACTTCCGCGGTAGGACCGTTCATAACCTTCATGCCGTCTTTCAAACCTTCCGGCGCAAGGATATATGCCTTCTCACCATCCTCATAGCAGATCAACGCGATGTTTGCCGTTCTGTTGGGATCATACTCGATGCCGATCACCTTTGCGCTGATACCGTCTTTATTTCTCTTGAAATCAATGTTCCTGTATAATCTTCTGCTTCCGCCGCCATGATGTCTCACCGTGATCTTACCCTGATTGTTACGACCTGCGTTCTTCTTCAGTGAAGAACAAAGCGCCTTCTCGGGAGTCTTCTTCGTGATCTCGCTGAAATCAGAGCCGGTCATGTTACGTCTCGACGGTGTATATGGGTTATATGTCTTGATTGCCATGATCTCTTATCTCCTTTATTTCAATATTTATTTCGCAACCCGAAAGAACCGTTTGAGATTCTCCCACCCGGATCTGCAAAGTGCCATTTGGGATTTTCCTGTTCGAATCTGCAAAAACCTCTTGGGATTCTCTCAACCGAGTTTACAGAGAATCGCTTGCGATTCTCTTAGACAAAGCTGTAGTTGTTCTTAGGCGATGTACTTTATCGCCTTAGAATAACTCTTTGTCTTGTTAGAGTCCTGCAAAAATCTCGATATCTTTACTGTCCTCGGTAAGCTGTACGACCGCTTTCTTGGTCTTGGCGGTTTTGCCGTAAACCATGCCGCGTCTCTTGGTCTTTCCAACCTGATTCATGGTGTTGACCTTTGCCACCTTCGCGCCCTCGAACATCTTCTCCACAGCCTCTTTGATCTGTGTCTTATTCGCTTCCGGATGAACCAGGAAGGTGTACTTTTTCTCGCTCATGCCCGCCATACTTTTCTCAGTCACAATGGGTTTGAGGATCACATCATAATATTGAATCGCTGCCATTATGCAAACACCTCCTCGATCTTGGCTACGGCATCCTTGGTGAGCACCAGTGTGTCACCCTTCAGAATGTCATACACATTGATATTCTCAGCAACCGCCGTGTCGACTGTGGGAAGGTTTCTCGCGGAGAGGATCACGTTCTCATCCTGCCCTCCGATCACTACCATCGCCTTGTCAACTTTTAAGTTGTCCATAACCTTCTTGAAATCCTTTGTCTTGATCGCGTCAAACTTGAGCTCGTCGAGTACGATCAGTTTGTTGTCCTGCACTCTGCTTGTCAGAACCGACTTAAGCGCCGCTCTCTTTTCCTTCTTGTTCAGCTTGAAGGAATAATCCCTGGGAGTGGGTGCAAACACAACGCCGCCGCCCTTCCACTGGGGTGATCTGGTTGAGCCCTGTCTCGCATGACCCGTGCCCTTCTGTCTCCAGGGTTTTCTGCCGCCGCCGGAAACCTCCGAGCGGGTCTTGGCTTTCTGTGTGCCCTGACGTTTGTTGGCAAGATTCTGCACAACGGCCATGTGTACCAGGTGTTCGTTGATCTCGACACCAAACACTGCGTCATTCAGGTCCATATTGCCAACTTCTTTACCTTCCATATTATAAACAGTTACGTTTGCCATCTGAATGGTCCTCCTTTCATCTGTGACCCAAGCCACTATTTCGCATCAACCTTAGTTGTCTCCCTGATGGTGACTAAGGCTTTTCTGGGACCGGGCACCGCGCCCTTCACCAGAATGAGGTTCTTGTCCGCGTCAACTCTCACGACCGTGAGATTCTGAACCGTAACCTTAACGCAGCCCATGTGTCCCGGCATACCCTTGCCCTTAAACACCTTGCTGGGTGAAGAGCAGGCACCGTTGGAACCCTGATGTCGATGGAATTTGGAACCGTGTGTCATAGGTCCTCTGTGCTGGCCGTGTCTCTTGATCGCGCCCTGGAATCCCTTACCTTTGGAGATTGCCGTCGCGTCAACTCTGTCGCCGGCCGCAAAAATATCCGCCTTGATCTCGCTGCCAAGTGTGTACTCGTCAGCGTTCTCAAACTTAAACTCTCTGATAAACCTCTTGCAGGAAACGCCTGCCTTGTCGAAGTGACCCTTCTGCGCCTTGTTCACGCCATGACGGTGAATCACTTCCTTCTTGCCGCCCTTATCCTTATTGACAATTCTTTCTTTCTTGTCTACAAAACCTACCTGCACCGCACTGTAACCGTCGTTCTCCACGGTCTTGATCTGCGTTACCGCGCAGGGGCCTGCCTGAAGTACGGTAACCGGTGTCAGTGTGCCGTCTTCGTTGAAGATTTGAGTCATTCCGACTTTTGTTGCCAAAATCGCTTTTTTCATTTTCCTTTTACCTCCTGTCGTTCTACAGCGGATTCCCTTCCGATCTTTTCGAATCTTCTTCGCAGCTAATCCTGCAAGGATTTATTTCCGGTGATTCCATCGGAATCTGCGTCGGGGAATCGTCCTAGTAGGGGTCTTATTTGTTCTTCATCTTGATGTCAATATAGACACCTGCAGGCATCTCCAGTCTCTGGAGCGCATCCACCGTCTTGGGGGTGGGAGTGATGATGTCGATGAGCCTCTTGTGGGTTCTCTGCTCGAACTGTTCTCTGGAATCCTTGTACTTGTGAACAGCACGCAGGATCGTGATCACTTCCTTTTTAGTAGGAAGGGGCACGGGACCGCTCACCTGGGACCCGTTTTTCTTAACAGTTTCGATGATTTTCTTCGCCGATGCATCCACCAACTGGTGATCATAGGCTTTCAGGGTGATTCTCATTACTTGACTTGCCATAAAAAAAGTCGCCTCCTTTTCGCACTTTTTAAAGCTTAAGTACGACAAGCGGTGACTGTACACTCTCCCGTGTGTGTCCTGTTCGCTCACGCATCCGAACACTAACACGTCGTTTCCGGCTAACCGGACATTATGTCTGTACAGTGACTTGTCGTCAGTTTCCTAACTTGACATTCGCTCCACGGAAAACCTGCCACGAAGGCAGCAACCTCACGCTTCATAGCTATCATGCCACAGCACAAACAAGTATATATGAAGTTTTTGGGAATTGCAAGTACTTTTTTCTAAACAATGCACATAAATAATAACAGTTCAGCCCACGTCACCGGTACTCTTCATTCTGGAACATGGCTTTCACGACCACTACCTCATCGTACTCCTCCCGGCTCACCTCAACGTCGGAATTGAGCGCCTTCAGCGCTTCCTTGACCAGGTGTAACGCCTGGGCGGCATCGGCGGCTCCGCCTTCTTTCACGATCCGCTCCATCCGTCTGAGCACGACAGGATGCGCATAGCGGGCCGGAACCGGAAACGCTTCGCGGCCGGACAAAAAGCGCTCCATCTCCTCCTTCGCCCGATCGGCGCGGGTAAATACAGCCTCCTCCCTCTTTTTCACCTTGCTGCCGCGTCTTTCCCCTATAATGAGTAATACCTGCCGTTTCTGCCTGGCGGCTTCGCTCAGTTCGCGGTACAGCTCCGGACGCTCCTCCAAAACGGCCTCCGCCTCCCTGAGCGTATGGAGAAGCGCCACGGCCTCCGCCGTCAGCTCAGGCTTCGGCTTTCTCTTCCGGTTCCTCTCTCTCTCGGCCGCACGCATTTCTCCCTGCGGACTCATTTGCTTAATCTCCGGCCGTATCTCTTTTAAATAAGAGAGAAGCTGGTCTACCTGTTCCTCTATTTTGTAGGTACATTGCTTCTCCACTCCGTTGTCGTACACAACCACCAGATAAGGAATGGATGCGAAAACTCCTTTGCGGGAAAAGCCGCCCTTGCTCATGGCAACCCGCTTGTAAACGCGCAGGATTCCCTTATACGGCAGATAATAGCGGCACTGAAAATAAAAGCTGGAAAGGTACAGCGCTTTTTCCCCCACGCCACAGGGACCGAAACGCTTACAGCTCTTTCGGTCCCTTAACATTTCTTCCCGTTCCAGGGCTTCTTTCCCCAATTTCACAGGTTTCAATATCATGGCATTTTCTCCTACGTCTATGCGGACTGCTTCTTTGTCGCCCGGATAAAGATAAACAGCAGCACTGCCGCAAATACGATACCAAAAGGATAAGCCAGCGCTTTGTTATAAGCAACCAGCGTTCTCGCTCCGTCCACCACCTCGTGCTTATTGAGAAGCTGCCCCAGGCATTCCTCGCCTAAGATAAAGTATGTAACGGAAACCGCGCTCATGAAAGTCGCAGGTACGGCGGTGATCCAGTAGTTCTTCTTCTGCTGGAACAGGTACATGCTCGCCGCCCACAGAACGATCATGGCAAGAGTCTGGTTACTCCAACTGAAATAGCGCCAGATCACGTTGTAATCAATCTTGCCGAGCGCGTTGCCGATGCCCAGGATCGCACCGACGCCGAGTACCGGAATGCAAAGTTTCAATCTGTTTATATAAGTTTTCTGATCCAGTTTCAGCCAGTCAGCCAATGTCAGACGAGCCGAACGGAACGCCGTATCCCCGGAAGTGATAGGGCACGCGATAACGCCCAGCATTGCCAATATCATGCCGGCGGAGCCCATGGTCTTCTGGCAGATATCATAAACCGCGGTAGGGCCGCCCGCGCCCATCGCAAGCAGTTCCGCTCCTTCATAGATCGCGCATCCCGCAGCCGCCCAAATCAGGGCGATAATACCCTCGGAGATCATCGCTCCGTAAAACACCATATGTCCCTGACGCTCGGACTTCATACAGCGCGCCATAAGCGGAGACTGGGTTGCGTGGAAACCGGAGATCGCGCCGCATGCCACAGTGATAAACATGAAGCTCCAGACCGGCGTCCCCGAAGGATGCATGTTATAAAAATGGCTCCACAGCTCGGGAATCACATAGTTTGAATTTGTGATCACGCCGAAAGCCACACCCACAGCCATAACGATCAGACAAATGCCAAATATCGGATAAACCTTGCCGATCACCTTATCCACCGAGACAAACGTAGCGATAAAGTAATAGATCAAAATCACGATGAGCCAGAACATTTTGTTCGACAGGATACCACCCATGTCTGTGCACAGCAGTTGAAGCAAACCTGCCGGCCCCACCGCAAACACCGTACCTACCATAATCAGCAGCACCACGCTGAACACGCGCATCACGTTTTTCATGGCGCCTCCCAGATAAATACCGGTAATCTCGGAGACGGACGCGCCGTCGTTTCTCTCCGACAGCATACCTGCAAAGTAGTCGTGGACGCCGCCTGCAAAGATCGTGCCGAAAGTGATCCACAAAAACACGCTGGGTCCCCAAAGGGAGCCTGACAGGGCGCCGAAGATCGGCCCCAGGCCCGCGATATTGAGAAGCTGAACGAGAAACAGCTTCCACTGCGGCATCACCACATAATCGACGCCGTCGTCGATACGGACGGCGGGCGTCTCTCTGTCGTCCGGGCCGAATGTACTGTCAACTACTTTGCCGTAGATAAAGTAGCCGGCTATCAAAATCACCAGACAAATTAAAAAGCTAATCATAATACTACCCCCTCTTTTTCCTTGGCTTTTGTTTATTCTGTACAGCCAAATTCATTTTTCAAATTAATTATACGCCACTTTATCTAAAATACAACTCCTTTACCGCAAAAAATTGCAATTTATTCCAAAGCACGGATTTCTTCTGCAATCAGCCGCCCGGCAGCCACGGCAAGCTGATCCATGGTGTGGATGCGCGCAAGACTTTTTCCGTAGATCTTCTCCGCGGCGGGCACATACATGGTCGGCCCCATAAAGACGGCTCCCACCCGTATCCCCTTCCTCTGCAGGTTCCGTACCTCCCTCGCCGCGTCCTCCACGGCCGGGGCGTCGGCATAATCATGTCCGAACGGATATTTTTCTCCCGGCGCAATGCGATGGCTGTCGCTTGGGTTCGCGTCTGTGAGGAGCAAAAGCAGCCGCTTTTCCCCCGGCACGGAAAATAGCAGCTCCCCCGCCGCCCGAAGTGCCAGGCCGTCCCGGTTCCAGCCGGAGGCAAAATAGCGGAAGACATCCCTGCTTTTCCCCTGAAAGCTCTTGAGCACCCGCAGAATCGTATATCCTCTCAGACTGCAAAAACCAGATACCCGCACGGGAACGCCACACCTTGAAAGGCTCTCCGCCAGGATGTATCCCTGGGCGGCGACCGTCTCCTGGCAATGCATACGTGAGGTCGAGGCGTCCAGCAGCAAGTCTACCGAAAAACCTGGCCTCGGGGTGTCCGCTTCTCTCTCAAAAACCCGGTAGTCAGACAGCACTGCCGCCCGCCAGACACGGGAACCGTCAAGCCGTCCGATCCTGGCCGTCTCCTCCTCCGGCTGCGCGTAGACCAAAAGCTCGTTTTGAATCCGTTCCGTAAGCCGCCTGACCGCGTTTCGATAAAGCGCACTGTCCCTGGTAAAAGCCAGGCGGTTTCGTTCCTCCTGTAAAAGCGCCTGCCGCGCTAACTGCCTTGCCTCTCCTCCCGTCGCTTTCTCCGGCGTGGGGACGCCGGCGGTATACCAGAGGTGACACCCCTCATGAACCCCCGTACAAAGCTTTTGTTCCGCCATGGCCAGCTCCCTTGCGGGAAGCAGGGACGGGCCGAAACAACTCTCGATATAGCTTCGGTCAGAGGCGGCGTTCTCTTTCAGCCGGATCTTTGCCGCGCGCAGAGAAAGCTTTTCTCCTTCTCCCTCACCCGCGCCTGTCCCACGTCCGGCCGATGCCACGTCCGTGTGGGTGACTTCTTTCGGCATCAGACGAAGCATCACCCCCGCCCACCTGCCCTTGAGATGGAATCGCAGGGCAAGAGGAGCGCGGCCTCCGCCGTTAAAGAGCCGGAAGCGGGCAAAGACATCCATGGCCGCCAGGAACACTTCCTCCCGCTTCAGGCCCCCCGGATCGAGCGCGTCGGATAACCTTCTCTCATAAGGTGTCATAAGCGGCGGCTTTTTCCCTAACACGGCTTTCCACCTCGCTGACTGCATCGTATAGCTTAACTGGTTTTTTGCCATCCATTCCTGACGGGACAAAGTCTGCTCCCTGTCAAAAAAATCCAGGGCGTGCTCCCTGCGCAGCTCCTCCAAAACCGGCCGCTCTGGTAATTCCAGAGAAAATACAGCGCTCTCCAGAAAAAGCCAGGCCAGATCGTCCAAAAGCGCATGTCTCCTGTCGCCCGCCCACGCGTCGAACAGCCTCGCCGGCTCCTCTTCTCCGTACCATTTACGGACACAACCCACAATGATATTCAGATAAAAGTTTGGATTTCCCCGGGAATCAAGGGACAAAAACAGGGGCTCAAAGCCATATGCTCCCGCCCCGTTCCAAATCTGATTTAACGCCCTGCGCTGACCTCCCGTGTAATGCATGCTCATTGGTCAAACAACTCCTTCCGGGTAAGCTTTGCCGAAATACGCGCTGCTATCACGTCGCGGATCAGGCTTTGCTCATACTCGTCAAAGGTCTTATTCGTAATACCCATGTCGAGAGCAGCCCCCGCCAAAACGCCTTCAGCCATCAGGTCAAGCGCGTCCAGAAGTCCCCGCAGATCAAGCGCCTTTGTGGAGATCTCACCGCCCTCGCATTTTTTTTGCAAGCCGTAAAACAACTGTCCAAACTGCTGGCGGTATTTTCTGCGCAGGGCAGGATATTGACGCGTCAGCAGCCGCTCCAGATTCTCCGGGCTGATGGAGGGCATACGGATCACCGCAAAACGGGAGAGCAACGCTTCGTTTAACTCCCTGGTTCCGTTGTAGCCGTAATTCATCGTGGCGATAAAACGGGTACCGGGCTCCATGGGAACACGCTCGTATCCCGGCACATCCAGCACATGCCTGAAATCCAAGGCCGAGTGCAGCACGGCCAGCGCCTCGTTTTTTGCCATATTGATCTCGTCAAGAATGCCAAAGCCGCCGTTTGCGGCGCACTGATAGATGGGGCCCGGGCGAAACTGCACCCGGTTATCCGCAAAGGTGTCCATTCCCACAAGTCCCGCGGCGTCAATGTTTACATGAAAAGACACATTCCAGGCAGGCCGCCCGAAAACCTTCGCCAGATTCTCGGCCAGGACGTTCTTGCCTGTCGCTTTCCCGCCGGTGAGCAGCAAATTTTTCCCGCAAAGCAAAGCCGCCAAAGCCTGCTCCCATACCTCCCGCCCATAATAACAAAACCCGGGATCCGGCACTCGCTCCGACAGGTTTGTCGGATATTTCTCCCTAAAACTTCTCAGTTCGTCAATCAGCGAAGCGCTGACTCCTTCGTCCTTCAAAAACGATAACATATCCGGTCACGTCCTCATTCCATGTATGTAATCATATCTGTTTTCAGTATATCCCAGCATCCCCATCCTGACAACCGGAAATCACGTCCCTGTAGATTTCGGCGAAAAGATATGATATGCTTGACTAAAAATGAAATATGAAAGGGAATCGCATGTGGATCGCAGACAATTGGAAAGACTATGAAGTGATAGATTGTTCAAAGGGAGAAAAACTCGAACGTTGGGGGAGATATATTCTTGTCCGCCCGGATCCCCAGGTCATTTGGGACACAAAGAAAGCGGACGGACGGTGGAAAAAGAAAAACGGCCACTACCACCGCAGCCAGAAAGGCGGCGGCGAGTGGGAGTTCTTCGACCTGCCGCAGGAATGGAGCATCCGCTACAGAGAGCTGACCTTTCGTCTGAAGCCTTTCAGCTTCAAGCATACGGGGCTTTTCCCTGAGCAGGCCGTAAACTGGGACTGGTTTTCTTCTATAATAAAGAGTGCAAAAGCCAAGGAACCCGCAAGACAGCTCAAAGTGCTGAATCTTTTCGCCTACACCGGCGGCGCTACCCTGGCCGCAGCCCTGGCGGGAGCAGCCGTCACCCATGTGGACGCCTCCAAAGGCATGGTCACCTGGGCGAAAGAAAATGCGGCGGCCTCGGGACTATCCGAAGCGCCGATCCGCTGGCTGGTGGATGACTGCGTGAAATTCGTGGAGCGGGAGCTTCGGCGGGGCAACACATACGACGGGATCATTATGGATCCCCCCTCCTACGGTCGCGGCCCGAAAGGTGAAATCTGGAAGATCGAGGAGAATGTGTTTCCCCTGATCGAGCTTGCCGCAAAGCTCCTGTCCGACAACGCCCTGTTTTTCCTTGTCAACTCCTACACCACGGGCCTGCAGCCCGCTGTGCTCACCTACATGATACACACCGCCCTTGTGCCCCGCCTGGGCGGTCTGGTGGAATCCTCCGAGATCGGCCTGCCCGTCTCCTCAAACGGCCTCGTGCTTCCTTGCGGCGCTTCCGGCAGGTGGTTTACATAACCCCTGTCGCCCGCGCAATCCCATACAATACGAGCAAATGCACCGGGTAAAACGCGTAGTAAAAAGGTTTCGGAAGCTGCTTCCCTTTTTCTCCGCTGTAGAGGAGAATCGGCAGGAAAGCCAGCAGTCCGTACATCTCGCGCAGAGAAAACCGGAAAAGATATTCCGCCGTATACTGCCCCGCATATCGGATACAGTTCCCGGCCCAGGTTCCAAAGAACATGACACAGCCCACCGCCGGAAGCTGCAATCTCATATCTCTCCCCCTCGTCCGGTACAGCGTGAAAATAAGGAGAATCCCCATCATTCGATAGTCCATATTCAGCCAAAAAGCCGTCACACATCCCACAATCAGGACTGCCACACCGCCAAGCGTACAAAAAACTTTCCCATAACGGGAGAGATATTCCCACAGACACAATACCAGCACACCGGTAAACAGACTCCAATATATATTCTGACCGCCCCAATCAATCAATTCTCCCGAGAAAGCCAGATCAAACGGAATCTCCGAGAGCAGCGCAAAGAGGAAAAGCCGCATCAGATACTTTCCTCTGCTCCTCGTATACACGAATCCCTCCACAATCAGAAAAGCGAAAAGCACAAATGAAACCCGCCCTACAGCTCTTCCCATACGGTAGACTTTTTCAAGCTGTGCATCCCACCTCCCGTCTATCGTGTGCAGCCGCATGTAGCCGAGAAACAGAACCGCAAAAAAATGATCTATGAACATAGTAATATAAGCGGCATTTTTTAATGCCGCCCCTGTCAGCACCATACTCTTACCGTTGTCTTCTAACCCTGTCATTTTCCCCTCTTTTAAACCTCTTCCTGCTAAAACGGGTCCATGCTATTCCCATAGCAAAGACCCGCTCTTTTCTCTCTCACACTAACCGCCATGTCACAGCTTGCCTGTGACTCAAAATCCACGTACGAACAAGTTCGTCCTGGAGAATGCCTGTATTTTGGGCATTCTCCCGTGTGAGACGCTTCTTGGCGTCCCGTCCTATGGCGGGACGTCCTTAGAAACTCTTTTCACACCATCGCATCCACGTTGGCGCCCTCCACCAACTCCGCCCCGGACTGCCCTGCATCCGCCGGCACAGGGATGTCCACGCCTTGCAGCTCCAGCGACACCGCCGGATTCGCCTCCTGGGAAAACGCCTGCTGCACATTTTCCTGCTGCTCTCTGGCCATCTTATTGAACATCGCTTTCAGATACTTCATATCCGCCTCCACGATGTCCTTCATCTCGTCGGCGCGATGTTTTTTGCGGAGCTGATCTACCTCCTCGGGCGTCATCTCCTGCTGTGAAGCACCCATATACTCTTTCATAATATCGTTGGCGCCGCCCGTCTGCTCAAGCTCCTGCATAAGCCGCTCGTACTCCTCCATCAGCTCCTGCATCCGCTTCAGCTCCTCGTCTTTCAGGTTTTCCATCGACTCCTCAAGCTTCTTCATCTGCTCGTCGTCACCCGAGGAAGCACCCTGCTCGACAAGCCCTTTTCCTGTGGCTTTCGCTTTCTCTTCCTCCTCCAGATGCTTCTTCTTCCTGCGTGCGACACGCTCCATCTTTCTGGCATGGATAATCGCATGGCGAAGCTCTGTCTCGTCATAGTTGCCGCTCATCTGCTTCCTGAGAAGCGAAACGACTTCCTCCCGGGCTTTCGTGATCACTCTGCGCACTCCGGTAGAGGTAGCGTTCATCGTGATCTGCCTCGAAATTTTTCTGGAATTATAGTTCAGCTTTTTCTTTTTCTGCTTTGCTTTCGATTTTTGAATCCTGATCGCGTCCGCCGTCTGTCTCGCGGCAATACCCGCGCACTCATTCTTAATATCCTGCTTTGTCCTCTGCCTGTACGGATCGGACGCCGCAGTCGTTCCGATTTCAATGCCCATACACGTATCCTCCCTGATGCCGCCGTCATGGCAAATCCGTTTGCCACTAATCCGTTATTATATATATCGGCCTGTCACACATAAATGTTTATACGTTTACCGATGCCGCATCCATCTATTTTTCCGATAGGCGGAGGCAAAGATAAAAAGCCTGGCCTTCTCCCCCCAGCTTCATAATCTTCTCACGCTGTCGCGGATGACCAGTTTTACCGGCAGCACCTCCACCGTCGGCCCGTCGCTCTCGTCCCACAGTCTCTTTAGGGCCTGCATAGCCATGCGGGCCCGATTTTCCGCGTCCTGCCCTACCGTAGTAAGCCTCGGAAAGCAATTTTCACATAGCGCGTTGTCGTCAAATCCCACCACGGAAATTTCTCCTGGCACCGAAATACCCCGTTCCAACAAAAAGTGCATAAACTCCGCCGCATAGACGTCGGAAACCGCGAACGCCGCCGTGTATGAACGAATCCTTTCCATATTTTGCGCGTAGTAAAGTTTCCTCCCCGCCCTGTTCATGGGAACCTTCATAAAATCCGCCTGTCCATCCGAAAATCCTTCCCGGAAGCCTGCCATACGCTCCCTGTCCACACTTTCGTCGTTATCGGAAACAAGCAGCGCGCGCCTGTGCCCCATGCGCCGAAGATAGTCGCCCACCATTCGGCCTCCTTCGTAATTGTCTGCGATCAGATTGCAGATCGTCCGGCATGCTTTGAAAAATCCGTCATATACCACAAAGGGAATGTGCATATGGACAGCCCAAGCCCTGTCCCCTCGCCGACCGGTTTTTCCTTGCGTCTACCTGCCTGAAATACCTTCCGGCCCCTGCTCTCCTCCATAATGATATCGCTAAGTCCCATAATCGCGTTCATGGGCGTGCGGATTTCATGGGACATATTGGCCAAAAATTGGCTTTTCGCCTCGTTCGCCTACTCCGCCTGGAGCCGTCTCCTAACGCGCTCCCTTGTCGTAAATCACGCCGAGCGCCTTTGGCGAATGGTTCGTCTTCCCGAAAAATACCAGCATCAGAAGGGTCAGAACATAGGGAAGCACCATGACAAGATCCTGATAGCTGCTTGGCATCTCGAGAACCTTCACAAGCTCATATCCTCCCGACCTCGCCAGCCCAAACAGCAGGCAGGCTCCGAGCGTAGGCAGTATCTTCCAGTTGCCGAAGATAAGCGCCGCTATGGCAAGATAGCCGTAACCCGAGTAGATATTCGAAGAAAAGTTCGCGGAGATCGAGTAGGCAAAACAAATTCCCCCAAGTCCCGAAAGCGCGCCGGAAATCATAACCGCGATCAGACGTACACGGCTCACCTCGATACCTGCCGCGTCCACTGCGTGAGGATTGTCCCCGCAAGCCCGAAGATGCAGGCCAAACGGCGTCTTGTAGAGAACATACCATGCGATAACGGCAATGAGAACAATCACCGGCTCAAAGGGATACAGATTGGTAAATGCCGCCCCCAAAACCGGAACGGACGACAGGCCCGGCACCGTGACGCGAGCCGATACCCCCAGCACAAACTTGTTGGAAGGCGCTTTAAAAAGGCTGGCGTTGATCTGTTTCGTCATAAATTCCGTCAGGGACATCGCAAGAATATTGATCACCACACCGCTGATGACCTGATTCGCCTTAAACCGGATGCAGAGCATGGCGTGAAGCAGAGAAAACAGCATGCCTCCCAGGAAAGCAAACACCATCGCCAGATAAAACGGAATCGGCGAATTGCCCGCGAAACTGGGCGCTATGCAGACCGCAAACAGGGCGCCGCAGAAAGCGCCGAATCCCTGCAGACCCTCAATTGCCAGATTTGTCACGCCGCTGCGCTCACAATAAATCCCCCCAATCGCCATAATAAACAAAGGAAGCGCAAATGATAAACCGTCAATTATAATCGTATTCATGCTACTCGTTCTCCTTCCATCTGTTTACTTTTTCCTTTACATAGACGCCGCAGGCGCTGATCAGCAGGATCAGTCCGGTGATGGCCGACGCCATCTCCGCCTGCACACCCGCCGTAGAGCTCATGTAAGTGCTTCCTTTGGAGATCACGGTGATCAGAAAGGAGGAGAACACAATGCCGACGGGTGAACTGTTTCCGAGAAGCGCCACCGCGATTGCGTCATATCCCGTGCTGGCAAGCACTCTCGGCTGGATCGAGGAAAAGTATCCCAAATAGTAGGTCACACCCGCAAGACCCGCCGCACCGCCGGAAAGCATCATGGCAAGCACTCTCGTGCGTCCAACGCGGATGCCGGCGTACTCCGCCGCCTTGCTGCTCGAACCCACCGCCTTGATCTCGAAGCCAAGGGTTGTTTTTCCGAGCAGAAACGCCGTTGCCGCAACGCCCACAGCCGCCAGCAAAATGCCAAGCGGAATATCCATTTTGTAATCGCCCACAGCCACGTCGACGAGCGTCAGTCTAGCCGCCTGTCCCACGTTTTTGGACTGCCTTGACACGGGATCCACAAAAAATACATTGATAAAAAAGCTGACAATATACTGGACAATATAATTGCACATAATCGTGGAAACCACTTCGTTGATGTTAAAACGGTGTCTGAGGAAACCGACCAGCCCCCCGGTCAGCGCCCCCACCACAAAACCGATCAGTATGACAAGCGGCTTTGCCAGTACGGCCGGAAGCCCGGAATAGCCGATCAGAACGGTCGACACAAAAGCCGCCGCCAACATCTGGCCGGACACGCCGATATTAAACATCCCCGCTTTCAGCGCAATCAGCACCGCGAGCGCCGCCAAAAGCATCGGCGTGAGCGCGTTTAAAAAACTGGTAAAATCCGTGAGCATCCCCTTGTGCCCCGCATAGGAAGCTTTCGGCGCAAGTCCCGATCCCTGCAGAAGATTATAATATGCAAGAAAGGGATTCTTCCCCAAAAGGGCAATCACCACAATCCCCAAGAGCAGACTTAAGAGAATGGTAAAAAGCGGTATCATAACAGGCTGCCTTTTCTCATGTCCGATGGTCTGCAGCACAACTTTCTGTAACACAGTCCTTTCATCCTTTTTCATGGCGCCCTCCTACTCCCATCATAAATTCCCCCACCTCTCCCGGGGTCAGGGTTTTCGCATCCGCAATCTTTTCTATTTTTCCGTTGTAAATAACGCCGATGGTGTCCGCCAGATTCATCACCTCATCAAGCTCCAGCGAGATCAGAAGAACCGCTTTCCCCTTATCCCTCTCGGCGACAATCTGCCTGTGAATATTTTCTATCGCGCCGATATCAAGCCCTCTCGTAGGCTGGACAAAAATCAGAAGCGACGAATCCAGTTCGATCTCCCTGGCAATGATGGCTTTTTGCTGGTTGCCCCCGCTCATGGAGCGCACGATCGTTTCGCTTCCACGTCCGCTTCGTATGTCGTATTTCTCAATCAGCCTGTCGCTGTATTTGACGAACTCGTCGCCGTTCATAACGCCCTTCCCGGAAAAAGGACTCTCGAAATAATTCTTTAAGGCCAGATTGTCCGACAACGAAAGATCCATCACCAGGCCCACGTTGTGCCGATCCTCGGGAATATAGGAAATCCCCTCCAAATTGCGCTCGCGGATGGAGACTTGCGTGATATCCCGGCCATTTAAGCTGATCCTGCCTCCGGAAGGTTTTAACAGCCCGGCGATCGCGTCGGCAAGCTCCACCTGCCCGTTTCCGGAAACGCCTGCCACCGCGAAAATCTCCCCGCCCCGGACGGAAAAGCTGACGTCTTTCACCACCTCGAACTTGTCTTCGTTCTTTACCGTCAGATGTTCGACCTTCAAAATCTCTTTCCCGAAGTCAGGCTCCGACTTGTCCACGGAAAAGTTCACCTCTCTGCCCACCATCAGGTTGGCCATCGTCTTTGTGTCCGTCTTCTTCACATCCAGCACGTCGATCAGCCTGCCTCTGCACAAAATAGCGCAGCGATCCGCGATCTTTTTGATCTCCTCGAGCTTGTGGGTAATCAGAATGACCGTCTTGCCGTCACGCCGCAGACTCTCTATTATCTCCAGAAGAAACTCGATCTCCTGGGGCGTCAGCACCGCCGTCGGCTCGTCAAAGATCAGTATCTCCGCTTCCCGGTAGAGCATCTTTAAAATTTCCACACGCTGCTGCATGGAAACGTTTATGTTTTCAATCACCTTCGTTGGCTCTACCTCCAGCCCGAATTTCTCCGACAACGCCCTGATATCCTCGTTCGCCTTCTTCATATCCACGGTTTTAAAAATGCCAAGCGTCTTTTTGACCGGTTCCATTCCCATAACGATGTTCTCCGCTATGGTATAGTTGCTGACCAGCTTAAAATGCTGGTGCACCATGCCGATGTTTAATCTGGTGGCGTGGTTTGGGGATTCGATCTTTACCTTTTCCCCACGGATGATGATCTCTCCCTCGTCCGGCTCATACATACCGAACAGCATACTCATCAGTGTGGACTTTCCAGCCCCGTTTTCTCCGAGAAGCGCATAGATTTCTCCCTTTTTGATTCGGATGGAGACGTCGTCGTTGGCTACGATGCCCGGGAAGCGCTTCGTGATATGATTCATCTCAATAATATAATCAGACATGTACGGTTTCCCTCTCTTTGGTTGCCTACTGTTACCTGATTACAGTATACGGCAAAATAAGAATGGGCTGCAAGGAAAATTTCCTCACAGCCCAAAGTCATGCCTTATAGATTTTGCCCGCAGGCTGCCTGCTCTACCAGGTGAAGTCCTCCGGTGTAATACCGTTAAAGTTCGCCGCCGGAACAATCGTACCTCCCTTGATCGCCTCGTAAGCCTCGTCCATCTTCGTGATGGAATCCGCGGAAAGCTGGTTTCTGCCGTCCGCATTGATATATCCGGTGGAATCCGTATCAGCCTGCAATACCACGTTTCCGCCCTTGAAGCTGCCGTCCACAACCGCCTCGAGCGCACGTTCCACGTTCAGGTGCATCACCTTCACCGCGGAGGTGAGAACCACGTTCGCGTCTCCGTTTGCACCGTCGTCATACTGATCTACGTCACAGCCGATAAAGTATACGCCGTCAGCCTCCTTAACCGCCGTGAGAACGCCATTGCCGGATGCGCCTGCCGCCACAAAGATAATATCCACACCCTCAGCGATCAACGCGTTGCCAACTACCTTGCCGGTCGCCTCGTCCGCGAAGGAGCCGACATAGTTGCCGCCCACATCGGCACCCGTCACATCCGTGCCTGCGTAGGAGGGAAGCTCCACTATCTCCACCGACTTTCCTTCCGTCTCGTTGATATACTTCACGCCGCACTCAAAACCGTACTGATAATTTACGTTAGAAGGATACGCTATACCGTTCACCACGGATACCTTGTTCGACTTTGTCTCAAGCGCCGCAGCCATACCTGCGAAGAAGCCGGACTCCTGCTCCGCGAACTGCATCGCGTAGATGTTGTCCACCTCCGCCTCGTTTCCCTCCGCATCGGACGGGAAAGAGTCAACCAGCACAAACTTCACATCCGGGTTTTCCTGCGCGATGGTTGTGATCCCCGCAAACTGGAAACCGCAGCACACGATCACATCGTAATCCGCAACGATATCGGCAACCGCCTGCACCGCCGCGGCCACATCGCCCGTAGTCTCCTGTACCGGTGTAACGGTGCTGTCGGGATGGCTCTCGATAAAGGTAAGGATACCGTTGTAATTATCCTGGTTAAAGGAACCGTCGTCCACACCCGAAGGGCTTGATACAATCGCAATCTTGAGCCCTGACGCCGTCTCTCCTTCCGCCGCTTCCGCGCTTTCCTGCGTCTCTGCGCTCTCCGCCTCAGGCGCCGCTTCCTCCGCGCTCTCCTGCGTCGCCGTATCCTCCGCGGGCGCGGCTGCGTCATTACCGCCGCCGCAGGCCGTCATCGAAAATACCATTGCCGCCGAGAGCATTACTGCCACTACTCTTTTTTTCATAACTTCCTCCATTCCGAAGCGTTTCACGCTGAGGAAAGCGAGCGAAATGTCAGATTTCGCTCTGCCATCATGGAATTTGTGACGCTTCGGCACAAATTCTTGGTTGAGTAAATTGCTATCAAGCAATTTATTCCACCTTTCCTCCTCCCTGTCATTTTGACATCTTTCTGTTTGTATCTAAAAACTACGCCACTATCTTAACATCATAATGCCAAAAATGCAACGGTCTAATTACTCCGCCAGATAAATGCCAAGTCTTTTCTCGATTCCATCCATCACTTCCTCCAGACTCCTATCCCCCCGGATATACCGCTCTCCTTCCTCATAGACAACATTTTCAAAGGTTTTGTCTTCCACATAGGCGGTGTCCATGGACTGGATCCACTCGATCAGTTTGTTTACCTCCTCTTCTTTCGGTACACGGATCAGCATAGTGATCTCCTCATCGTCCAGATTATAAGTGCTGCCCTGACCGGAAACGTAGTCGTTGTCCTTGTAAACCCTCCACTGATTCTCGTAAATGTCAAGTATCGCTTTTTGCGTCACCGGAAAGCCGTCAAGAATTTCCGCCTGTATCTCACTTCCAAGTGCTGTCTTTAAGAAGTCCTGCGCCTGCTGTGTATTTTTCGAAGTCGCATTGATTCCCAAAAGCGTCCTTGCCCAGAACACGTTTTCGCATTGCCCCTCCATGGGAACGCTCACACAATCTCCAAACCCTTCCACCTTTGAGACGGATAACTGGCTGTTATATTGCCATACGTCCTTTATGGCGCCCGCCACAAACTGCCGCCGTCCCCCCAACAGATGAGTCGCTTCATGACGCGTCCTCATTTCGTCCGCATCCTCAAGCGCTCCGCCGTCCGGGCTCTCATATTCCTGATAATAGCTCGCGTCTGCCTCCCAGCTTTGCACCCCGTCCTCCGGCAATCCGTTCACTTGCGCGTCATACATCCTCTTCGTCTGTGTCAGGAAATCGGAAACCGCCTCTTTGTCGAGCGCGCCGTCCTCCGTCCGCCAGGCGGGAACACAGGTCGGAGAAAAAACGCGCATAATGCCCTTCGCCGACGGAACACTCATGAGGTAAGAGTCCGGGTCGTTCTCCCGCATCACTTCCATTTCGTCCGCAATATCCGACAATCCCGTCATTTTTTCTGTGTCTCCGCTTTTCCCGCAGACATAGGGAAGCTGCAGCCTGCAAGGCGCCGCGTAGACATGTCCTTCTTTTCTGAGAGCGTCCACGATGTTCGGAAAAACCGCCTCCTCACCGCTCATCCCGTCCAAGACCGGCGCAATATCCATGAGAATCCCCTTCTCTATATAGGAGTCAAGCGGCATATTGTCAAGCACAAAGACATCCGGCCCTTTTCCCGCCATTGCCCGTGTATTCAGATTCTTGATGGCGTCCTCCCTGGTCATGGAATTTCCCGCGAGACCGATCTCATACTCCACATAGACCGCCGGGTTATCCTTCTGATACTTACTGATCGCCTGCCGAATCACCGCCTCGTCCTCCAGGCTCCACACCTCAAGCTTCTCTTCGGGCCTTGACGGCACACTCGGGTCATAGACAAATCTTGTCATCTTCTCCCCCGTAAGCACCATCAGAAATTCATCATTCTGCGCAACCATCATATCCATAATTTTGCATGCCGGATTCCCGAGAATATTAAAACTGCCGTCAATCACCTGCTCCATGACGCTGCCGCCAAGCACATGGCGGTACACCCCGGGCTGTCCTGCCAGATAAATGGCGTCGTCCCCACCTGAAATCAGAAACAAGTCATGGCTTTTGCCCGCATAGCCGCTCCTGTCCTGGAAATTTTCCTTCACAAATTCTTCAAGCACCGTATCTTTGATATATTCCCGCGCTTCCATATCATAGATCAGAGGTACATCCACGTTATACCCGTCCAAAAGCATGAGATTGCCGTGAAACTGCACCAAATCTATACTGTAGCCGTCTATCGTCAGATATTTCTCGCTGCTGCCATCCTCCTTCACCTCATACAGGTTCGCTCCCGACGCAGTGGCAAAGATTCTCCCGTCGTCCGATATGTACACCGCGTTTACCCACCAATCGTCCTCCTCCAGCTTTATTTCCACCGGAGTCTCCGTGCCGTCTCGCTTGATGAGCGAAAGCTGCATGTCCATCTTAAGCTGCACGCCGTTTCCACTGTCCTCGCTTCCCTCTTCCGGCTCCGTCCACACTACTGCAGCCGTCCCGTCAAGTCCGATCGCCATAGTTAAAATATATTTGTTCTCCTCCTTCATTTTGGTCAGCCAGGACACATCCTCCTTTTTCCAGCTTGCGCCGTTATCCGTGGAACGCAGCACAAACCCGCTGTTATCCGCCAGGAGAAAACTGCCGTCCTCCTGCCTGAACAGCCGGCTGTTCCAGTCCGTGAGAGCGTTGCCGTCAAGCTCCACATCCTTTTCCACATACCGCCCCATGGCAGTCCCCTGCTCCGCTTTCCCGGCGACGTTCTCATCGCCCGGCTCTTTGCCGCCCTCGTCTTTACCGCCGCATCCCGCAAGCGTCCCTGCCACCAAAGCCATCGCCATCAGACATGCCAGAATTTTCTTTCCCAATTCGATCCCTCTCATCTCTACCCCCATTCCGAAGCGCTCCACAAAGCCTGCTACTCCAAACAAATTGAAGCCTATATACTATTTACTTTACAATCATAGCAGGCTTATCTCTAAATAATCTCTAAAATTCACCTTCAGGAAAAAACGACGCCTCAGATAACGGTTCCCCCCCCCCCAAAAAAAAACAGCCCCCGGCCGGTTCCCCGGTCAGGCGCTGCTGCCTTGTCTCTCATAAATATGCGACTTCTTTTGCTTTCTGCGGAAAGACCAGAATCAGCGTACCCTTTCTCACGGAAATGCTGCTCTTTTCACCCGCAAATTCATTGCTTACCCCAAGCGGATAACTGTTCGATAACACGGCGTCCCGCAATTCATATTTCAGCCCGCTAAGCCACACGCCCTCCGCGCTTTCCGAATGGGCGAATACAGATACATATCCGGAATCATACGGCGGAAAATGAAGCGTTCCGTCTGTCAAGGCTGTCATAATATAGTCGCCGCCAAACAAAAACCCCCGTTTCCCGCTCAGAGATAACTCCGCCAAAAGCTGCATATTCGCGATTGTATGATCAATGCGCCCGCCCGTTCCTCCGTAAATATGGAATGTCTCATATCCGGCCTTTATCCCTTCCAGGACAGCCGCCCGCATATCCGTGTCGTCCTTCTCCTTTTCAAGCTCCCTGACGCCCACGTGTTCCGGGACAAAGCCGAGCGAATCAAAGTCGCCGATCACCAGATCCATTCGTATCCCTTTTTGCTCCAAAACCTGAAACCCCGCATCCGCGGCAATCACAAAATCCTCCGCACCGGGTGAAAAATCACTCCCGCCGGTTTCCCCTGCCCCGACGACATAACAAATACCAGCTTTTTTCTCCATTTTCTGCCAAGCCATCTTTCCGCGTCCGCTCATATCATTCTATTTTTTATAGAAGCAACAGTTAGTCCTCGTCCGGGTACATGGCGAGCAGATGCTCGAAACTTGGTTTCACCTCCGCAAACGCCTTGAGGAGCTTTGGCGAAAAGTTGCCGCTGTGACCGTTTAAGATCATCTGATAAGCTTTATCCGACTCATAAGCCATTTTATAGACCCTCTTCGAGGTAAGCGCGTCATACACATCCACGAGGGAAACAATCTGCGCCGCAATACTGATCTCGTCCCCCTTCAAACCGTCAGGATAACCCTTCCCGTCATATTTTTCATGATGGTGCCTTGCAATATCGTAAGCATAATCGTAGATCGCACGATCGTTCAGGCGCACTCTGTGCTGAATGATCTCCGCGCCCTTCGTCGTATGCGACTTAATCAGCTCAAATTCGTCCGGGGTCAGTTTGGCCGGCTTTAAAATAATGGTATCCGGAATGGCAATCTTCCCAATATCATGCAGGGAAGACGCCCAGCCGATCTGCGTCAGCTTCTCCGGCGTCAGTTCATACTCCGGATACAGTTTCATAACGCTCTTGCCAAGGCATAAGGAATACTCCCGTATTCTTTTGATATGCTGCTTGGATTCCATATTTCGAAACTCCACAATGTTACTCATGGAATCAATCAAAATTTCGTTCACATGATTCAGCTTTTTCGTCTGCTGCCGCAGCACGCTGTTCTGCTTCTGGATATTGATATTCTGTTTTTTCACCATCATTTCAAGCTGCATCTTGTATTGGAACCAGCCGACGGCATTGTGGACTACCTGTTTCACCACATCCACCTGATAGGGCTTCTTGATATAGCTTACGATCCCATACTCGTAGCCCTTCCTCTCCAATTCAGGCGAAGTATCTCCCGTTATCATGATAAACGGTATCTTGTTTAGGACACTCTTGTCTTTCAGATGTTCAAGCACCGCAAATCCGTCCATGACCGGCATCAGATTATCAAGAAGCGCAATCGCTATAGACGCAAAATTAGCGTTTAGAAGCGCAATCCCTTCCTTGCCGTTGGCAGCCTCCAGTATTTTGTAATCCGAGCGAAACAGCTCCGCAAGAATTTCCCGGTCAATCTCATTGTCTTCAAAAATTAAAATCGTGTCACGTTTCATGATTTTCCTATGCTTTCTTTATATTTTGTACAGCACTTTTATTGATTATAACGCCACCATCACTACCTGCTTATTCCGAAGCTTAAAGAGCACTCTGCGCACTTCCGAAGTCAGCGTATATTTGATACCATTGAGCACAACCACGCTTCCCTCGTAAGCTCTTCCCCTGACAATTACAGGTTCTTTGGCCGCCTGCCCGGTCAGATTGGTTAATTTGCTGTCCTCACCGTCCAGCTCCGCCAGCCTCTGGCCCTGTACCTCCATTGCCGCATGGATTCTGCGCTGTATCTCCTCCGGCACCGCTCTGCCGACTTCCTCCATCTGTAATATTTTTTCCCACTCCTCCTCCAGGGCTTTCATATCCTCAAGAATCTTATCCCTCTTTTTCTCATATGCCGCGTGTTCTTTTGCATATAAATCGTTTCTGCCGATGTCCAGCACCGTTTTCAGATGCAGGCGATTACCCAAATTGTAAGTATCCACGCCCCGCACCGCGCTGATCTTGCCGCCGAGAAGCATCCCCTTGCTGCCCGACACGGTTACCCGGCCCATCGTGTTAATCACACTGTTCATAATATAGTTGGCCTTGACATTGCCTCCTGCATTGATATTAGCCGCCTCGAAATAGCTCCCCGAAACCTCGCCGCCGGCATCGATAAAACAGTCGTTCTTGGAACAGCTTCCCTTTTTGATCATGACGTTCCCGCCCGCGATCAGCCGCCCCGTCTCTACATTGTGTTCAATAATAATGTCCCCCGTCGCCTTAATATAGCCGCCGGAATAAATGCTGCCAATCACATATACGGAGCCGTCCACCTCCAGCTTACCCGTCACGGCAGTCACATCCTCCCGGACAACAAGCATATTCGTAATCAGTATGCGCCCGCCCGTAAACTCAAATTTCCCGTTCATTTTGGAGACATAAGTAACCCCGTCCGGTTCGATCTGAAAGCCCACGCCACGCAAGGCTTTCTTCTCCGTTCCGCCTTCGGCATGTATCGTTTCCCCGTACACGTTTTTTCCGCTGCTTCCCTCTTTCGCACGATGATAAAAAGCGATCTTTTCCCCCTCGTCAACCATCTCAAAAGCTTCTATATTGACATAGTCGACGCCGCCGTCCGGGAGAGGCGCCGGAATACGCGGCAAATCCAGTCTGACAAACCACTCGAACCAGCCGTCATCGCCCTTCACGGCCGGAATCCCCTCGGCAATCAGTATCCTCTCATTATACCTTCTTTTGTCAATCAGGTAGGAAATCGCCTCGTGCTTGATTCCGAAAACAATCTCACGCCTTTCCAAATCCTCGTAAATATCTTCTTTTGTCACCACATTGCCGGTGATCCACGGAATATAAGCATATGCCTTATTTCCGTTCTCTTCTATGGAAATGGAAAACTCCTTTTTCCTCAACGAGTCGGCACGTGCGCTCTTTTCCTTCTTCGCCCGCAAAACGGCGTTTCGTTTCTCCTTCATATCCGTGGCCGAGTAGACCAGGCTGCAATAGGACGAAACATCAAGCCCCGCTTCCAGTCCGAGACGGATCTCCCGCATCTGCGCATGATTGTACAGGTGATTCGTATATATCGACACGTCCAGCCTTTTCTCAATGCCCAATCGGATCTCCTGCATCTGCATCCAGTTATATCCGATGTCGGCATAAGGAGAAATATCTATATCCTCGCAAAGACCGACCCGTATCTCGTGAATCTGAGGCGCGCACATATTGTCCTTCAGCCACCGGTCAATCGGCAGCCTGTTCGCCAGCGCAAACCGAATCTCCTCCAGATCATCATCCACAAATCCCCTTTTCAGATAAGGAATCAAATCTATCCCGGAATAGAGAGAAAGCCTGATCTGCCTCATCGTCTCATAATTATAAGCAGGATCCGCATAGACGGAGGCATCCACCTTGTCCCTAAGTCCCATACGAATCTCCTCCATTTGCAGCCAGTTATACTGCGGATTAGAATAAAGGGACACATCCAGCCCCTCCTCCTTGCCTCGCTTGATCTCCTGACGCTGGGCTTTCCTGTACTCGTCATTTTCCATCATGGGAAAACGAAGCTCCTGTTGATTTGCTCCATCATATTCGGAATTTTCCTTAAATGACTGATATGGATTGGTTTCTTCTTTTTGCTTCTCCATTTCGGCGTCTCCCTCCAAATGCTGATTGTCTCGCCATTTCCCTGCCCGTAGTAGATGACATTATAAACATTTTACCACACTTGACCGCTATAATGATAGTCGTTAGTAAAAATTCTTTATTCCCGAAAACTTTCCGAATCATCCCTGGCCACTCACAGAATGGGACAAAGATAGGAATCGCTCTCCCTTTTCCCGCCACACGATCCGCTCGTCCCCCCATACCCCGAATATAATTTGTTGATTTTGCCCAAAAATTCTGTCAAAAAAATATATTTTTTATTGTATTTACAGAAAATTAGCAGTAGAATAGAAGAAAAAATAAAATGTACATGGGGGAGCATTATGAAACATCAAAAGAAAAAAAACAATTCCAGGAAAAAAATAGCAGATGAAATTCTCCGGCAAATCGGAGGAAGTGTCATCTTTGTGCTTTTTCTGATAGCAGTGGTCGCCATTTGTATGGTTGGATGGCTGATCATCACGTCAAAAGAAAAAGAATTGACCCAGGAATCCAATGCTGCTGCCAACCAGTTGACCGGATTTCTTGAACAGTATACCAAAAGCACCGAGCAGTTGTCCGTCAATCCTGAAATTAAAAGCGTCATGCTGCAAACCAAGCCCGGAGACAATATCCTCCAAGCGGAAAAAATGGATACCGTTATGGATAATCTCATAAAAATCGCAAATACCGACAAGGGAAATGTCATGGCCGTATGGATCTCCGACCTGGATGCAAGCGCATTGGCACAGTCCGACGGATTTGTGAGCGAAGAAGGCTGGGATATCACGGGACGCGGATGGTACGGCTGCATTACCGAAAAGAAAACGGTCCTGACAGAGCCCTATGTGGATTCCTCCACCAGCAAGCTGATCTTAAGCGCCGCCTCGCCCGTTTATGACGACGCTACCGGCGAAGTCCTTGGAGCCGTTGGTATGGATATCGCTCTGGATCATATGACAGAGATTATGAGCGAATATAAGATCGGACGCAAGGGATATATGCTGTTGCTGTCTGAGAACGGCACCTTCCTTTACCACCCTGATCAGGATATTATCCAAAAGAATATCAGCGATGTGAATGTCTCCGAGAATGTCCGCAGCGCGATCGCTTCAAAGACGAATGCGTTTTTGAAGTACAAAGTAGACGGCCTCACCAAGTACGGCTCCCTGCAATATGCCGGAGATACCGGTTACGTTGTACTGAGCAATATGCCCTTGTCAGAGTACTACTCTGTACTGATCGCGATGATTGTGGCACTGATCATTATTTTCGCTGCAGGTATTGTATTGATTGCCCTAAGCATCAAAAAGAGCGCAAACAAGCTGACACAGCCGATTCTGGAACTGAATCATACGGCACAGCAGCTTGCCGCCGGGAATCTGGACGTTGACATCCATATCACCAGCGAGGATGAAATTGGGGAATTGGGAGATTCCTTCCAGAAAACCGTTGACCGACTAAAAGAATATATCGCATATATTGACGAAACCTCGCAAGTGCTTTCCCAAATTGCCGATGGGAAACTTCGCGTCGATCTGCAGTACGATTACGTGGGTGAGTTCCAGAAGATCAAGACCGCGCTTTTGAATATCTCCGATTCCATGAATCAGGTCATGGTGGGGATCAACGAAAGTGCCGACCAGGTATCCGTGGGAGCCAGCGAGCTGGCCTCCGCCTCTCAAATGCTGGCCGAGGGGGCGCAGGAACAGGCTTCGTCTATTGAAGAGATTGCCGCAACCACAGCCACTGTTGCGGATCAGGTAGAGAACAGCCGCAGGGAAGCGGAAGCTTCCGCACAGGCAACCGCACAGGCAGCCTCGATGATCGAAGAAAACCAGGAAAAGATGAAACTGATGATGGATGCCATGAACAAAATCCAAGAGACATCCCAGCAAGTGGTCGGCATTATTCAGACAATTGAAGAGATTGCCTCCCAGACAAATCTCCTTTCATTGAACGCTTCCATCGAAGCCGCCCGCGCAGGCGAGGCCGGAAAAGGTTTTGCGGTGGTTGCCGATGAAATTGGAAAGCTGGCGCAGGAAAGCTCCAAGGCTGCAAACAATACCAGAGAGCTGATCGAAATCTCCATGGAAGAGATCATCAAAGGCAATGCGATTGCCAATGGAGCCATGAATTCCCTGAAGGAATCTGTAGACGCCGTCAACCAGGTAAACGAAATGATTCAAAATACAGCCGAAGGCGCGTCTGTTCAAGCGGAAAACATGAAACAGCTCCGCGTTGGTATAGAAGAGATCACCCATGGAATACAGGATAACTCCGCAGCCTCAGAGGAAACCTCCGCAACCTCGGAAGAGCTGGCCGCACAGGCGGAAATATTAAATAAAATGGTCCAAAAATTTGAGCTGTGCAAGTGATCCCGCTCCCACGTTATTGCTCTGTAGATTTTACATTTGCAACATGAAAAAACACACCGAAGGAAAAATCGGTGTGTTTTTTATGTTGGAGTTCATTCCTGATTTCCATACGCAGCCGGCCTCTCCGCCACCATAGACAAATTCTGCGGCATATCATATGTATAAGCGCCGGGTTCATCCAAAGCCTTTATGTCCTTCTTTCTCATCTCCCTATACACAATTTCCGCCAACGCACTCATAAACGCATTATATTTTGCCGTATCCTCAAACAAGCTCTGATATGATTCCTGCGCCTCCATATATCCATCCTGCGCTGCCGTACCAAATGCTTTAGGGAAAATACTTTCGACAAAAATCTGCGGATCAGAGGACTGCGCCATCTTTTTCAGTTTCTTATCAGAAAGCAGTTTATCCCGGAGCGCTGACAGAATAACCTTATCTCCTTCTGTGAAATTGCCCTTAAATTTTTCGTTAATTTTCGCAATCACCTCATCCAAAGGCGCTTTTTCATCCATCCCCCTCACACCTTTGTGCTTCGCCGGAACATATACGGTCTTCGCTTCATCTAAAGCAATTTCGCCCTGAAATGTTTTTTGCAGCTTATAATATTCCAGTTTCAGCTTACCCTCCAAGTCAATCAGCTCTACAGGGTCTTTCGGCAATAAGCCGATTAAGTATGAACAAAATACATATTCCTTTTGCAGCTCTTTATCAAACATCCGAAGAATCTGCGATATGTAACTATACCATTTAATCAAATTCCGTACCTGTCTGCGGAATTGGTATCTTTCATTTTGCGTCTTTTTATTGTAGCGGCTGGAAACGGGAAGCAAAATGCTACTCATCCGCCCCATTGCCCTGTCATCCTGCCTGCCTTTTTTGTAATACTCGTCTGTAAAAGCTTTGATATCCTCATCCGAGTAAATGCCATACGCCCGCAAATCTCTCTGTGTCTGGTATAATAAATCCGTATTTACTTCTTCCTGTAAAAATGTTTCCTGATAGAACGGCTGAAACGCGTCCTTGATATCCTCCGCCTTATTTACAAAATCTAATACAAAAGTATCTGTCTTGCCCTCGCAAGTGCGATTCAGCCGGGATAAGGTCTGTACTGCTTTCACATTCTTTAACCTCTTGTCCACAATCATCGTATGTAAGAGCGGCTCATCAAACCCTGTCTGATACTTTTCCGCTACAATAAGCACATTAAAATTGTCATGGAACTCCGCTTTCGTCTGATGCTCCGAGATATGAGAACCGTCTTTGCGTACATTCAGTTTTGATTCCGTATATTCCTCTCCCTTATCGTCAATCGCACCGGAAAAAGCCACCAGAATATTCACATCGTCATATTTCTTTTCTTCAATGTAGCGTTTGATTTCATGGTAATAGCGGACAGCCGCCAGTCTGGATGATGTGATCACCATCATCTTTCCCTTGCCGTCAATCTTATGCCTCGTGGTACTCTTAAATGTCTCCACAATAATCTGCGATTTCTGGCTGATATTATACGGATGCAATTCCTGATATTTACGGATGACCTTTGCCGCCCTGCTGGAGGGAACATCAGGATTATCTACCACGGTTTTTGCAATTCTAAAACAAGTATTGTAGGTCATGTAATTCTGAAGAACATCCAGAATAAATTTCTCCTCAATCGCCTGTCTCATGCTATACACATGGAACGGATGAAACGATCCGTCCTCCTGTTCCTGCCCAAACATTTCCAGCGTGGTCGCCTTTGGCGTAGCAGTAAACGCAAAAAAGGACAAATTCTTATGCTTGCCTTGGGCAATCATTTCTTTTACAAGCCTGTCCTCCGGGTCAACTTCTTCCTCCGCCAAGCCTTCACGCTCCGCATACTCCCGCAAAGCTTCTTCCGTATCTGCCAGCGCAGTCTTCAATTTAAGTGCAGAACTGCCCGTCTGAGAAGAATGTGCCTCATCCACAATCACAGCAAAGCATCTTCCATTTGCCTTATTAACTTCCGTATAAATTACCGGAAATTTTTGCAAAGTCGTAACAATAATACGCACACCTTCATTGATTGCGTTTTTTAAATCCTGAGAGTTTTTATCTTCTCCTATGGTTGCTATTGCACCTAATTTATGGTCAAAGCCTGAAATTGTCTCCTGAAGCTGCGCGTCCAATACCGTTCGGTCTGTCACAACGATCACACTGGAAAATATTGGCTTATTATTTTCATTGAAAAGCGATGCAAGACGGTATGCTGTCCACGCGATAGAATTGGATTTACCGGAACCGGCGCTATGCTGAATAAGGTAATTCTTTCCTGCCCCATTTTCCCTTACATCCGCAATAAGCTTCCGAACTACATCTAACTGATGGTAACGCGGGAATATCAATGTCTTCTTTTTCTGCAAATTGATAAACTTCTGGATCATATCCAGCATACTGTCTTTCTGGAATACATTTTCCCAAAGATATGCCGTTGGATACCCGTTTGGATTTGGGGGATTCCCCGCACCGCCATCCGAACCGGCTCCATTAGAGCCTTGATTAAAAGGTAAAAAATAAGTGTCTTTTCCTGCCAGTCTCGTTGTCATCCAGACTTCTGTGTGGTCTACACAAAAATACGCCAAGATTCTTTTATTAAACTGAAAACATAACTCTCGTGGATCTCTGTCATACATCCATTGAGTTTTGGCATTGTCTACATTCTGCCCTGTGTACTGGTTTTTCAGTTCAAAAGCAAACACCGGAATACCATTCACCACAAGCACCATGTCCACCGACTTTTTCGTATCAGCAGAATAATACCATTGCCGATAGCACTCTGCTTCATTTTCCGCATAGCGAATCCCTGCTGTGTCGTTCAATGCAGACTCCGGCTTAAAATAGCAGACTTTAAAGGTAGTGCCTCTGTGCTTAAATCCGTTTCGCAAAACATGAAGCACTCCGTCCATATCACAGGCATTATTAAAAGCAACACAGAATTTGCGCACAGGATCTATGTCGTTCTGTCGTTCAAATGCCGTCCACTCTCTTGGCTGGGTACGTTTCACAAAAGAAATCAGTTTATCTGGATATAAACCCAGTTTCGGATTATATGTTCCGTTTCCCTTTGTATATCCGCCTACGTCTGATATAAGAAATGCCTCAATGTCTGATTCGAACTGCTTTTCTGTGGTAACTGTTATGCTCATGAGTTTCCTCCACAAATTGATTTAAAAAAATTGCTGCATGTAGCGACTTTTACTCATTTCCTCTCTCGTAAATATTAACTACTCTATGATCTGGTTCAAATTTCTTCTTTCCATATTTGAAATATCCGTCAAAGCACATATATCTTCATAGTGCCAATCATCACACTCATCAAAATATGTCTGTTCTTTTCGCTTCTTAAATATACGAAAAGGTCTACTGGCAGAATTATCATATATATGGCAAATATCGCAAACTTTGATTACATCCTTAACCAGAGCCAACGCCTTATCATATCTTGCAATTATCTTTTCTTCCGGCACATCATGTCCCCCAGATTCCACTCTCGCTTTTACGCGCCATACATTAATCATAGAATCCGCTGTCAAAATATAATAGCAGCGTATAAAATATCCCTTTTCCCTTGCTCGTTTTAATAGCTTCAAATTCCGTTCTGTTGACAACACTGTTTCAAAACAAAATTCTTGCATCTGTTCCAAGTGCTCTTCCCGCTGTTTTTCTGCTAATTGCGCTGCCTCTAAGTCAGAACATTTTAAATATTTTTTTATTTCGTCTGCGTTAATATAGGCCATCGGCGGTTTTAATAATTGTGTAAATGTACTTTTTCCGGAACCGTTTGGACCGGCAAAAATAACAATTTCAGGCTTTTTTTGAAATTCGCTCACTGTACCGCTCCTTTCTGATCCTTTTTCCAACCTCTGTTCGGGTTCCATCGTCATTCTCTCGATAAATAACCTGACTTTCTCTGTCGTATACAACTACCGGAATCCCCAACGCTCTATTCTTTTCTAATTCAATTCGCACTGCTTCATTTGCACGTTTAATTACTGCTTCATCTGAAATATAATCTTCTCGTTTCATAGACTGCTCCTTTCCCCCAAATTATCCTAGCCCTTTTTTATTATAATGCACTTTGAGATTTTCTAATCAAAATCATATCATCTCTTACTTTTCGCCCCTTTTTTGTTAATCCCCAATATAAAACTTTATTACTAGCACTCCATGAAGATTTTAACAAGTCTAATGCACGATACTGATTTAATAATTTTTTTACAAATTGATCATCATCAAAATATTTTCCATAATCCCCTAACAAAAAATTTATTTTTATTGTTTTTTCAACACTAGATTCATCAATTGATACATCCATCATATCTGTAGCAATTACTTTGAAAAGTTCCTCTAAAGTTGTCTTTTTGCTTCCATGTTGTTCTATATGTTTTTCATAATAGTGATATTTTATTGTTATATCTTTATGTTCAAATGCTACATCTGTTTGCTCTGTCAAAGAAGAAAGCTCTTCTTGTACAGACTTTAAATCATTTGACAATTTTTCATTTTCACTTTTCAATGCCATAATTTCCCGACGGAGAGACACCTCATCAAAATCAACTGCCCTCTGCCATCCCGGACGTTTTATTTCCGTTTTTGCCTTCATAATTGAAATTGCCAATTTACCAGTTAGGTCCTCTGTTGAAGCCCATATACTTGCTAATCTATTCGTCATTGCTTTTGTGCGAAACTTCTTTAATTTATCTTTCCTATCCTCATCCGTTTCTATTTTATCTGACGCAAGCTTCACATTATCATCAATAGCAAATACCAAAACTGGAATACCCCGCTCTATTGCATAATCATACTCCATTTCAGTATAACTCTTTCCAGTATCCGGATGAACTGAACCATAACGCTTTCCAATTATCAGCACATAGTAATCACATAAATCTATGACTTTCTTTATCACTTCAAATTGCTCTGTATCTGCCGCCACAAATGCTTCCATTCCTGCCGGAATACAATCTGCCATAAAAAGAACATCAAGAATCTTTTTACGTTCTTCGGCTAGGTCAGTATATGTTGAACTGATAAACACCTGATATTTCTTATCATTCATAGCTGGTCTCCTTATTATCCAATTGCCTAAACACTGTTTCGGTAATCTTTCATTTTATGCCTGATACTTCTGTGGCACTTCCTTTTTCCCTGTCACATATTCGTAAATTAAAGATTTTTTGTAATTCTCTATCTCGGAGAGGTATTGTTCTTTCTTGGTAATAAGTTCATCTATTGCTGCACATTTTTTCTTAAGATAATTCACTATCTCCCTCTGTTCCTCCACTGGCGGGACAGGTATCAAAATACTTTTTAAATCTTCTTTCGACACCTTTAGCCTGCAAGTATTTACCCGGTCATCCCCCCGAGCAATCGCATATATGCCCTTTCCCAAGCTATATAACACCCTCAGCATAGTTTTACTTCTAAAAATATACTCACAATATTTTGCTGTCACATGATCTTCTAATTCATCATAAAAAGTATAATATACTGGGCTTACACAGCCAAAATAATCAGATACCCCTGTTGCACCTACAATCATATTCATACTATTCATTACCAAATCGCCCTCATAGGCTAATTTATACTGTTCAAAATCATCTTTAAATCTATCCAAATTTGTTGTTTTCTCTGCATAAAGAGTCACTCCCAAATCAATAGATAAAGACAATCGCTCTTTTGATTTCATAGGACTATTTTTTTCTTGGCGTTCCTTAAGTACATGGCGAAACGGAATAAGTTTCCACCCAATAGGTATGCTCCCAATCCACTCTACACCACTATCTTTCATTTCTCTGTCACCCCTTATTCCCTTGGTAACAGCCTGTGTAATAACCGCTTGCTTTAGTTTTTTATATTCCTCTATACTTGCACGGGTTTTTTCAAGCACATTATCTAATTCTACACAAGTCATATTTAAAAAATTTACTATTTTTTCTTGTTCTATTATGGAGGGTAATGCAATTCTTTCTGAGGCCAGCATAGCCGTTAAATCTAAATTCTGGATTCCCGTTGTCTGCTTTATATAATTCCATATATATCTATTTGTATAAAAAGTAGCAAATATATATTGCATAAACTGCGGTAAAATAATCTCTCTGCATCTAAGTCTATCACAAAAGTTTGCGTATACCGCTCTATAGCTTTTATCAAAAATAACACTTCTTCCTACAGGAGTCTTTTCCCCACCGCCCGATTTTTCTATTAATATATCGTTTTTATGCAAAAGTAAATTTTCTATAATTGGCGCATTATAATTTCGTTTTGTTAGTAACTCCTCATCAGTATCCTTAAATTTAAACATAGGATAATTAAAATCTGCAATTCTCAGACATATTACATCTCCTTCAGTTCCATTAGCCTCATTCCCCCATGCTCCACTATCTCTTCGAAGAATACATGCTTTCATTCTTATAAGTTCCCACTCTTTCGGCATCTCCCCGATCCATTCAATCCCGCTATCCTTCATCTCTCTAGCCATACCTATTTCTCCTCCGCAAACAACTTCTCCAAAGAAGCAGAAATATCAGCCTCCAGTACCTGAATCCGAGCCACGATGTCCTCCACCTTTTCCGGTGCCTGATACTCATAGAAATATCTTGTCATCGGTATCTCATACCCCACCTTCGTTTTTTTCTTATCAATCCATGCATCTTCCGCATAAGGGAGCACTTCTCTCTCAAAATACCTGTCAATGTCCTGTATAAGGGGCACGTTCTCCGTATCACGCAGACTTACATCCACGACAGGTTGCCCTTTTTTCAGGACAATTACCCCATTCTCATCCCGCTGTGGTCTTTCCACCACAATTTTGTTATACCCAAACTCTACCGTCTCAAATATTTTACTCTCACAATAGATTCCATCCTTATCTCCATACACAGCACAGTTTTCAAAAGAACCATAAGCCTTAACAATCAGTTCCCGACATTGATCCGTAATATCGTTCCTTTTCGTTCCAATGCTCTTTCTTCTTGCTTCATAACAATGAGACGCATCTATAAGCTGCACTTTCCCTTCCCGATATGCCGGTTTATTCTTGGAACAAATCCAAATGTATGTACTGATACCCGTATTCATGAACATATCCGTAGAAAGCTGCACGATACAATCCAGCCAGTCATTTTCCAAAATATATCTTCTAATCTCTGACGGACCGCTCCCTGCATCTCCCGAAAACAGCGGAGAACCGTTTTGTATAATTGCCATTTTCCCATTCGGCGCAAGCTTAGAAAGCCCATTCAGCACAAATAACTGTTGTCCGTCGCTGATTTTGGGAAGTCCGGGAGCAAATCTTCCCTGCTCTCCTCTTGCGGCTTCTTCTTCCACCTTTTTCTGTTCGCGTTTCCAGTCAATGCCAAAAGGTGGATTGGAAATACAATAATCAAAAGTAAATCCTGTAAACTGGTCGTCTGACAAAGTATCTCCGAACCGCATATTATCGGGATCTCCTCCACGAATCATCATATCTGCTTTCGCGATCGCATAAGTAGACGGATTAAACTCCTGTCCAAAACAGGTAACCTCTATATCGCTATTCAAATCATGGATTCTCTCCTCCATGCAGGAAAGCATCTGCGATGTTCCCATCGTCATATCATAGACTGTCATTCCACCTGTGTCTAAATTGGCATCCGCAAGAAGCAGATCTGTCATAAGATAAATAATATCCCTGCTCGTAAAATGCGCTCCAGCTTCCTCTCCGAAGGACTCTGAAAAGCGGCGCACTAAGTCTTCAAAAATATAGCCACAGTCTACAGCACTGATTTTATCAGCGCCCAAATATCCTTTTTCAGAATTAAATTCCTTGATAACCAGATACAGTGTATTGCTCTCCACCATTCTTTTGATGATATTATCAAAGTCAAACTTAGAAAGAACATCCTGCGCATTTGCAGAGAAGCCGGCCAAATAGTCTTTAAAGTTCATCTCTATATTATCCGGCTCAGCCAGTAGCGTCTCAAATGTAAATTTACTTGTATTATAAAACTGATAGCCGGATGCCCTTGTCAGAAAACCGTCTATGACGGCTAAATGCTTCACTTTTTCGTACTGCGCAAGCACATTATCATGAGTAGGCAGTAAGCAATCGTGAAATCGCTTAACCACCGTCATAGGTAAAATAACAAGACCATATTCATGCGGCTTGAATGGTCCGCGAAGCATATCTGCCACATTCCAAATCACAGTCGCTTTCTCCGCTATATTGATTCCAACATCACTGATTTTATTGCTACTCATCTATATTTACTCCTGCGTATTTTTATAATTTACCAAGTCTGCAAAATCACAATCGAGCTTTTCACAAATGCGTTCCAGAACAGATAAATTCACAGACTCTCCATTCGTCATTTTCGCCATAGTGCTTGAACTTATCCCCGTACTTTTACATAAGTCCCCCTTTTTCATACCCTTGTCAATCAATACCTTCCATAGGCCGTTATAGCTGATTGCCATAATCTTCTTCCTTTCATTTTTAACTAATCTGCATTTATATACTAAAAATAAATTATAGCATCATTTTATTGAATCCTCAATTCGATAATTCAAAATTTAGAGTTTAGAAATTAAATATATCTACTTTTCCTATTTGCACCAATACTCTCTATTTTTCCTTGCTCCTGCAATATTTGAAGCACTTGCCTTGCTCTACGTTCTTTTACATCTAAAAGAGCACAAATATCTCTGCAAGGACATTCCTCTTGTTCCGATAGGCATTGAAGTATCTTCTCTAACTGCTGCCCCATCTTTATCGGCATTTTATTATCGACAATTTGTACCGAAAAATCATTGCCAATATTATTAAGATTATAATTTAAATTTCTTAGTATCAGCCAAAGCTCACTATTACTCGCCCTAAACCCCAGTTTCATTTTTTCCGTATAATATTCCTGAAATTCGTAGGAATCCAAGATTTTCTTAAAACCGCTACCGCGACGATCCATATATTTCAAGCGGTTAAATATGTCGGCAATAATTGGATTCCGCCACCTAGACGATACATTTCTCAAATCTAAGTCCTGTACCTTGTGACCGTCTGGCATACCGCCCGGAGAATAAATCTCCAATCTGTCATCAAACATGTCTATATGACCTTCACTCCCCAATTCCAGATAGTCCCTATGAATCAGCGCGTTTACGATTCCTTCAGACACAGCCGTATCCGGATAATCCGGCATCTTAATTCTTCCGTTTCCTGTCTTTCTCCATGCTTTTTCGTAATTCTGGAAACAAAACTCATGCTGTCCTGCAAAAGATTTACAAGATCGCCATTGTATTCTTCATCATCAATATGCTGCCATTCAAAAAAACACGGTGAAATCTCTTTAACAACACATTGAAGTCCATTTATATGAATCGCCTAATCACTGTTTAGACAATTCGTTTTTTATTTTTAATCATCTTCTGGCAAATTCGCAGCAATATGATAAACTATATTGCTGATACTCCCCTCTGCCACTATATATCTTGTACCTGTGAGCATTTTAAAATATCTTCGCACAGTCGCGGCAGACTTGCCCGTAACTGCTTCGGCTTCTTTAGGAGTTATTTCTCCATGCTCTTCCATAAAACTAACAATTGCACTCACTTTATTATAATCTTTTTGCACCAAAACTTCGCTCATTTTTTTGAGCGAAGTTCAGACTGTCAAAGAACCCCTGTTATGCAGCAGCACAGCAGAGGTTCTTTTTTAAAGCAGCAATACTCATCGCGACAAAAAACTGTCGGTGAGCTGCCTTCCATTTCCACATCGCCAGTTTCTTCAGGTTCATGGCAG